>JAJZPR010000053.1 GCA_021847835.1 Pseudomonadota bacterium | reverse complement strand
ACCGCCGAACTGCCCGACGCCACCTGGCCGTCGGCCGGGATGCGCTGGCCGGGCCTGACGATCACCCGGTCGCCGCGCAGCAGTTCCTCCACCCGTACCTCGATCTCAGCCGCATCACGCTGCACGATAGCGGCCTTGGGCGCCAGTTCCGCCAGCGCCTCGATGGCGGCTCTAGCCCGGTCCATGGCCATGTGTTCCAGCGCATGCCCCAGGCTGAACAGAAACAGCAGCAGCGCGCCTTCTTCCCAGGCGCCAAGCGCCGCCGCCCCGGCCGCCGCGACAATCATCAGGGTGTCGATGTCGAAGCGGCGGCTGCGCAAACTCTGCCAGGCATCGCGCAGGGTGTAGAAACCGCCCGCGGCGTACGCACCCAGCAACAGGCCGAGTGATAGATTGCGCGGCGCGCCGGCGAGACCCGCCAGCCAGCCCGCCAGCAACAGCAGGCCGGCAATGCCGCTCAAAATGAGTTCGCGATGCTCGGCGAACCATCCGGCCTCGCGGCCCTCCTCCAGCACGGCATAGCCGAGCGCCTGGATGCGCCGGAGGATCGCCGGGCGCGCGATTTTTTCGCTGTCGAATTCCAGGCGCAGCCGTTCTGCCGCGTAGCTCACCGAGGCCTCCAGCACGCCGTCCGTGCGTTGCAGGGCATGCTCGATCACGGTGGCGCAGGTGGGGCAGTCCATGCCGTCGATGCGCAGGCTCTCGTGTTGATAGCGATTTCCGATTTTCGCACCGGCCGCTTGCGCCAGCTCGCGCACCCGGCTCACGCTGAACCGCTGCGGATCGTAATGCAGGCAAAGGCGGGCGCTGCCGTCCTCGCGGGCCAGGTGTACCTTTTCCAACCCTTCGGCCTGCAGCAATTCAGTCAATCGCCCCACGCAGGCGTCGCGCTCGTCGGGGATATCCGGCAAGACCAGGGACAAGTCCAGTTTAAGTTTTTCAGTCATGATGCTGCTCCTTGGAACCCATTGATTACAGCGGAGGCGATGGGGGCGTGCAGAATTGCGTTATTGAGATTCAGACCCCATCAATCCGAACGCGCAGCAATTTGGCGGAGTTCAAAAACACCAGAACATCCGGTCCCAGATGCAGAAAGGCGGCTTCGATGGGGCCAATCCAGCCCATCAGCGCCGCCGTGATACCCAGCACATGGACTACACCGACGCCCACAAATAAATTCTCTTGAATCGTGCGATAAGCGCGTCGGGCAATGGCGCGGGCACTGACGATTTTAGATAAATCATCCGTCATCAAAACAATATCGGCCGCTTCCAGCGCGGCCTGGGTGCCGCCGCCGCCCATCGCAATCCCCACATCGGCGCGGGCCAATGCGGGCGCATCGTTGATGCCGTCACCTATCATTGCTACACGATGCCCTTGCTTTTTTATCTCTTCGATCGCTGTTACTTTGTCTTCCGGCATCAAGTTGGCGCGCACCTCGTCTACGCCTAATTCCGTGGCCACCGCGCGTGCGGTTGCCTCGTTGTCGCCGGTCAACATCACGATGCGCTTGACGCCAGTCCGTTTCAACTTCTCCAGCGCTTCACGCGCACCAGGCCGTAACAAATCGGCGATAAAAATTACCCCTGCAAATTGCCCATCAACTGCTACATGAACCTGCGTTTGGCCGACGTCTTCAATTGCCGTGGCAAGTGTTACGCCATTTTCACGCAGCAGTGCGGCATTGCCGACCAGCACGGCGCGACCCGAGACGGTTGCTATCACGCCCCGACCTTGTACCTGCTCATATTGGTACGGCTCCGGCACGGCGATCTGTTTCAGCGTTGCGTAATCCACAACGGCTTTGGCCAGCGGATGCGCCGAACGGCGGTCGGCGGCGGCAGCCAAACTCAACAGTTCCATTTCAGAAAATCGCGAATCGCGTGCCTCCACTCGAACGACTTCAGACTTGTTCGCGGTCAGCGTACCGGTTTTGTCGAAGACCATCACATCCGCTTTGGCCAGCGATTCCAGATACAGACCGCCCTTGACCAAAATGCCGCTTCGAGCGGCACGCGCAATGGCAGCGATCATCACCAATGGCGTCGCCAGTCCCAGTTCGGCAGGCGAGGTAAAAATCAGCAGCGTGACGATAGTTCGCACATCGCCCGTGACCATATAAACCACGATGAGGAATATAAAAACCACGGGGATCAGCCACGACGCCACTTTATCGGCGAGTTTTTGCACGGGCGCCTGCGCCGCTTCGGCGTTTTCCACCAGTCCGATAATGCGTGCAAAGGTGGTGTCGCTGCCGACTTTTTCTGTCTGAATATCGAGTGCACCAGATGAGACGATGGTGCCGGCAAAAACGCTCGCGCCGATACTCTTGTCCTTGGGAAGGCTTTCGCCGGTGATGGGCGCTTCATCGATCGATGCGGCACCGCCTACGATACTGCCGTCCACCGGAATTTTTTCACCGGCACGCACCAGCACGACATCGCCGGTGCGCAATTGCTCGATCGGAACCACGCGTTCACCGTCCGCGCCGCGCATCAGCGCGACTTGCGGCACTGAACCGATCAGGGTCTTGATGGAAGCCCGGGCGCGATCCATATTCAAGTCGGCGATGAATTCCGCTATGAGAATAATCACCATCAGCACGGCGCCAGCAACCGTCTCGCCGCCAAACACCGCGACCAATGTGGCAACGGTCACGAAAATCTCGGTGCCGACTTTGCGTTCGCGTATCAGGTCGATCAAGCCGGTTTTTACCAGCGGATACAAACCGATCGCGACGGCCAGCCACAGGATTTGTAGCGGTACCCATTGCCGCCAAAACAGCAGCGCTACCAGGCCGGTAAGCAAAATACGTCCGGCTTCGATCCAGCGAGTGCGTGTCATCAGCACCCGCAGGCTTGAGGCGCTCGCCTGTTCGGCTGCCGCTGCGCTGTTCACATTCATTGTTTGAACTTTCATTTTTCTTGTTTCCGATAACGGTAAATGCGCAATATTGCAGGGCTTCGGCCGTCGATGCGCAGGCTCTCGTGGTGGAAGCGGTTGCCGAGCTTGGCGCCGGCCGCTTTTACCAGCTTGCGCACCCGGCTCACGCTGAACCGCTGCGGGTCATAGTGCAGGCACAGGCGGGCGCTACCGTCCTCGTGGATCAGGTGTGCTTTTCCCAACCCTTCGGCCTGCAGCAATCTAGTCAGCCGCCCCACGCAGGCGTCGCGCTCATCGGCGACATTCGGCAAGACCAGGGACAAGTCCAGTTTAAGTTTTTCAGCCATGATGCCGCTCCTTGGAAATATTTATTGCAGCGGAAGTCTGCACTGCCTTACTGCCGGGGTTTGCCGCATTGGCCGCAAAACTTGGCGCCCGCCGGCAGCTCCGCGCCGCCATGTGCGAGCACGCTGGTCGCCAGAAGGGGGAGCAACAAGAGCGCAAGGAGTGCAAGCCAGCGGGGGCGCAAAGAGGCCTGAACCGTTGCAGCGCGAAGGCAATCGCCAATGTTCTAGTCATGTTCCAACTCCCAAATCAAGTGAGCGTCGACGAGCAGCCCGTAATAGGCTTTCAGGGCCGTGACTTGCGCTTGCAGCGCATTGTTCATCGCAGCAGTCGCTTGGCGACGCGCCAGCAGCAACGCCTGCAGCTCGGCTTCCCCGAGCGCATAGGCTCGCTGCATCAGCCCGGCGTTCTCCTGCATGGCCGCCGCGCCTTCGTTGGCGATTTGCAGGCTGGCATAGGCGCCCCGTGCGGTCGCGACGGCGCTCGCAACCTCCGTCTCAAGCTGGCGCTTCTTGAGTTCGACTTCCTGGCGCGACACCGCAACTGCAGCAATCGCCTTGGCACTGCGCGAGTCACGTACGCCTCCTGGAATGGGAATGCTGATCATGACTCCGGAAAAGCGTTCGCGGCCACCGACCTCCGAGGCCGTGTAGGCCCCTAGCGTCGGATCGGGGGTCTTGTCCGCATGCGCCCGCTCTGCATGAGCTTGAGCCTTTTGCATTTGCGTTTGGATGATCTTCAATTCATCGCTTTGAGCGAGGATGTGGTCGCGCCAAAACGCCGCATTCTCCCCGATCGGCAATGGCATGGGTAGCGCTATGACCTGACGCTTCACCCCAGGAAAGCGTGTGGATAGACGCGCCCAAGCCGCAGTGGCCTGTGTCTTCGCGTCATTGTCCAAGCGTCTTTGTTCGGCCAGTTCGGCGCGGGCGATGCTCACGTCCAATTTCGAGGCGTCGCCGGCGCGGGCGCGTTTTTCCACGGCCGCAAGACTGGCCTGTGTGGCCTGAAGGCTGCTCTCGGCCAGTTCACGGGTGCGTTCCGCCGCCAGCCATTCTACCCACAAGGCCATCAGCTCGCGCGCCGATTCGCGCAATGCCTCGCCATAGCGCGCCTGGGACTCTTCGACAGTTGCCTTGCCGATATTGCGATCGGCAGCAGCTTTGCCGGGAAGCCGGATTGTCCGCTCTATGCCTACGTTCCATTCGTTGTAGCGGGGACCGTTTTCCAATCTCCGCTGTTGTCCCGTGGTCCGCACAGTCCATTCATACGGTGATTTATCGAGGATGCCCGCCTCCTGCAGCGCCACGTCCAGGCCGGCGCGCGCGGCGGCAACGGCAGGGTCCTGTTCGAGCAGCGGGCGGGCAATTTCGGTTGGTAAGAGTCCCGGCGGATTCACAGGCTGTACCGCCTGCGCGGTACCAGAGACGGTCAACAGGCTGATCAGGAGCAATCGAATCATCATGCGATCTCTCCTGCTTCAATGACCGGCGTCACCCAGTAGCGCAGGCCCGCGCCGGCAAATTGCCGGCGAATGGCTTCGAGCAGCGCCGCTTTGTCGGCCGCTGCAAAGATCACCTGCACCTCCGTGGCTCGCGCCCGGCCCATTACCTGTTCCGTTTCATCCAGATTCTCGTGGGCCAGGCCGTGCGCGGCTGTAGCCGTGCTGGTGAAGACCGTCACGATGTTGGGTGACATGAGCAGCAGATCGAGCAGTTTTTCCTCGATCGCTGGCGGACACAGCAGTGTTAAACAAAGTTCAGACATGGGATACCTCTCGTTTCGGAAAAGCAAAGCGTAAATACAGGATTGGGAGCAGCATCAGCGTCAGCGCCGTGGCGGTAATCAGGCCGCCGATCACGACTATGGCGAGCGGGCGTTGGATTTCAGAGCCGGGCCCCGTTGCAAACAGCAGCGGGATCAGCCCGAACGCCGTAATGGCGGCGGTCATCAGCACTGGCCGCAATCGTCGCTTCGCCCCCTGAACTACGACTTCGCTCAGGCTCATCCCCTCGCTTTGCAATTGATTGAAATAACTGACCAGCACGACACCGTTCAGGACCGCGATGCCAAGCAGCGCGATGAAACCGACCGATGCCGGGACCGACAGATATTCGCCGGTGACCCACAAGGCAACGATGCCGCCGACCAGGGCAAACGGAACGTTGCTCAGGATGAGCAACGCCTGGCGGACCGAGCGGAAGGTCGAAAACAGTAGCACGAAGATGAGCCCAAGCGCGACCGGAACGACGACAGTTAGCCGGGCCGCCGCGCGCTGCTGGTTCTCGAACTGTCCGCCCCAGGTGATGCGGTAGCCGGTGAGTAGAGGTAATTTCTGTGCAACGAGCGCCTTGGCCTCCTCGACGAAACCGACCAGATCGCGGCCGCCGACGTTGGCGATGACCACGCTGTAGCGGCTGCCCATCTCGCGATCAATCTTGACCGGCCCCTCCGCCCGTTCCAGCATGGCGACGCTGGTCAATGGCACCGTGCTGCCGTCCCTGGTCGTGATCCGCATGGCTCCAAACTCGGCCGGCGACATGCGAACCGATTCAGCGCCACGCAATACGATCGGCGTGCGGCGGTTGCCCTCGATGACGATGCCGGCGCGCTGACCCTCGATCTGCGTGCGCAGCGCGTCCTGGATCTCTTCGACGCTCAAGCCCAGACGGCCAGCCTGCAAGCGGTCTACCGCAACCCTCAAGTACTGCACGCCGTCGTTCTGGACCGTGTACACGTCCTGATTGCCGGGGACCGTCTTGAGGAGCGCTTCAACCCGGCTCGCATACTCATTGAGCTTGCCGAGGTCGGGACCGAAGATTTTGACCGCAAGATCGCCGCGCACGCCGATGATCATTTCCGACACGCGCATTTCGATCGGTTGCGTGAAGCTGTACTTGATGCCGGGCATGGGGTCGAGCACCTTGCGCACTTCGTCCATCAGCGCTTCCTTGCTCTTCATACGCCATTCGCCTTGCGGCTTCAACAGCAGATAGGTGTCGGTTTGATTGAGCCCCATCGGGTCGAGGCCGATTTCATCTGAACCGGCGCGTGCGACGACGCCGGTCACCTCCGGAATGGCTTTCATGATGGCTTGGTGAATCTTCAGATCGAGCGCGGCGCTTTGTTCCAGGCTGACCGAGGGTAGTTTCTCGATGCCGACGATCAGGTCTCCCTCGTCCATCGTCGGCATGAAGGTCTTGCCGACCTGGGTGTAGATCACACCGGCCGCCAGCAGCATCGCCACCGCCACCGCGGCGACGACGCGCTGCCGGCGTAGGCCCCAGGCAAGCGCCGGCTCGTAGAGCGCCAGCAGCTTGCGCGGCAACCACGGGTCTTCGTGCTTGACTTCGCGCAGCAGGTACGACGCCAGCACCGGAATGACGGTCAGCGACAACACCAGCGAACCTGCCAGGGCGAACACGATGGTGAGCGCCACCGGCACGAAGAATTTCCCTTCAAGGTCCTGCAAGGTGAGCAAGGGCAGGAACACCGTGATGATGATCAATATCCCGGACGTGACCGGCACGGCGACCTCGCGCACCGCGCGATAGACCGTGTGCAGCCGCGGCAGCTTGCCGGCGGTGGGGTCGGTCGCCAGGCGCTGCACGATGTTTTCGACCACCACCACGGCGGCATCGACCAGCATGCCGATGGCGATGGCCAGGCCGCCCAGGCTCATCAGGTTCGCCGACATGCCAAAGGCGCGCATCAGGATGAAGGTGATCAACGCCGCCAGGGGCAGCACCAGGGCGACCGTCAATGCCGCGCGGAGATTACCCAGGAACAGCCCCAGCAACACGATGACCAGAACGGTCGCTTCGAGCAGCGCGGACGAGACCGCACCTACCGCCTTGGTGACGAGTGAGGCGCGATCATAGAAAGTCTTGATCTCTACGCCTTTTGGAAGCGTCGGTTGCAGTTCATCCAGTTTCTTGCGCACGCCTTCGACGACTTTTTGCGCGTTGGCACCGCGCAGCCCCAGCACCAGTCCTTCGACGGCTTCGCCCCGGCCGCTTTGCGTCACCACGCCATAGCGCGTCACTGTGCCGATCTTGACCTCGGCCAAATTGCCGACGCGGACCGGCGCACCGTCCTTCATTGCGACTACGACTGCCCGCAAATCGTCCAAGCTGGTAATGCTGCCTTCGCTGCGCACGAGCAGCACTTCGTCGCCTTCGCCGAGCCGTCCTGCGCCGTCGTTGCGGTTGTTGGCGCTGATCGCCTCCTTGAACTGCGCCAAGGTCACGCCGCTGGCGGCCAGCTTGATCGGATCGGGCACGACTTCGTATGCCCGAACCACGCCGCCCAACGCATTCACGTCGGCGACGCCGGGCACCGTGCGCAGCGCCGGCCGGATGACCCAATCGAGCAGGCTGCGCCGCTCGGCCAGAGACAGCCCCTCGCCTTCGACGGTGAACATGAACATTTCCCCCAACGGGGTCGTGATCGGCGCCATGCCGCCGGCGATGCCGTCCGGCAGACTTCCCGTCAGGCCGCCCAGGCGTTCGCTTACCTGCTGGCGCGCCCAATAGATGTCGGTGCCGTCCTCGAAGTCGATGGTTACATCAACCAGGCCGTACTTGGTGATCGAGCGCAGGATTCTGGTTTTCGGAATGCCGAGCATTTCCACTTCGATCGGCACCGCGATGCGGGTTTCGACTTCCTCCGGCGTCATGCCGGGGGCCTTCATGATGATTTTGACCTGGGTGCTCGACACATCGGGGAATGCGTCAATCGGCAACCCGAGGTAGGCAACCCATCCCGCACCGGCGACAATCAGTGTCGCCAGCAGGATGAACAGGCGCTGCGATAAAGAGAACTGGACAAGGCGGGATAGCATTATTTGCTCTCCTTCGGATTGAGCCATGCGCCCTTGAGCGCGACCACGCTGCTGACGGCGATCTGTTCGCCGGCTTTAAGCGGACCTTGCACGCGCACGCGCTGCCCGGCGCTTGCGGCGACCTTCACCGGCCTGGCTTCAAAACCGTCCGCGGTGCGGACAAACAGGTAGGCCTGGTTGCCGTCATGGGCTACGGCGGACAGCGGCACATCCCAACCGTCTTGGGTGGCCGCGACAGGCAACTCGACTGTCACAAACTCGCCAGGCCGAATCCGGCCGGTCTTGCCCTCGACTGCCGCACGCAGTACCACCGTCTGACTGCTGGACGAGACGGTTGGGCTGGCGCTCAAGATGCGCGCCGCGATGCCCCGTCCCGCCACCTTGACCTTCGTACCGGCCGGCCAATTCACGCTTTCCGACACCGGAAGCTGAATATCGAGCCACAGGGAATCGGTTTGGGCCACATGCAACAACGCGGTTGCAGCCTCAACCCGTTGACTAGGCTTGACCGCAATTTCGGTCACGATCCCGACCTGCATCGCGGTCAGCGTGATACTGTCTTGCGGCTTGCCGGAAGCTGCAATGCGCTCGATCGTCGCGGCCGGCATACCGCTTAGACGCAGCGCCGCCTTGGCCTGGTTAAGTGCGGCTTCGGCTTCCTTCAATCCGGCCTGGGTTTCCTGCACCCGGCGTTGCGGGATGATGCCTTCATCGAACAAAGCTTGTTCGCGGCGCGCCGCTTGTCGTGCAAGCGTGGCGCGGGCGATGGCTTGCAGCAACTGCAATTGCAACTGGCCGAGTTCCGGGCTGACGAGACGCACCAGCGGGTCACCTGAACGCACGACCTGGTTCTGCTGAACCAGCAATTGCGCCACCAGGCCGGCCACTGGCGAGCTGACAACCTGCTCCGCCTTTGGCGGAACAATGACCTGGGCAGGGAAACTCGCTATTACCGAGTCGGTTTGACTCTGTAATGGCGCAGTTTGAATGCCCAGTGCCCGAATCTGGCTGTTGGGAACGGTGAATTTGACCGACCGCTCGGCCGCTTGGGCAGTGGCCGTAAATGCACATGCCACCGCTACGGCGCAAGCACATAACTGGGAACGTAAATTCCATTTATTCATAATCGACCTCGAATAGCGCCTGACGGCGCGACAAACGTGACCACGCACTCATCGAGCCGCGGAATAAGAAAAATCTGCCGAACCCCGCAAGCTAAGCGGAGTTAAATGAGGGATGTGCTTCGGGGGGGACGGAACGGGGACTCAAGCTCTGACGGGAGCAGAGTGAGCAAACTCGGCAGTAAGGGGGCCATCCGGGCGGGCGGTTCCCCCAGTCCGTTGAAAGCCGAACTGGTGAATTGCTCGCAGTGGCTCAAGGCGTGCAGCAGTTTATGTTCGGCGTCGCTTAATGGCTCGGGGGCAGGGTTGTCCTCGGCATCAAGCTGCGGCGCGTGATCGTGATCGATCGGCACGGTGGGCGCGTGACGATCGTGATCCAGTTCGTGGGCGACCCACTTTGAGTTGAAACCATAAGCGCCAAAGCTCATCACAAAAAAGATGATGAGCATTAGCAGCGATATGGTTTTTCGATGTGGGCTGCGCATTACAGATACTTTGTAATTTCCTTGAATTCATCGAGTGCCGTCGAAGCGCCGGGCGTGGCCGGGCTGATAGCGTGTTCCAGGCAATGGTCGATGTGATCATGAACAAGCGCCTTCTTCGCCGCACCCACTGCTTTTTCGACGGCATGCAACTGCTGCGCAATTTCCAGACAAGAGCGGTTCGCTTCCATCATTTCGACAATGGTTCGCAAGTGCCCCTCCGCTCGTTTGAGGCGTTTTACGATGTCCGGGTGCGATGAATGAACTGTGGCCTTTTTCATGGTTACTTATCCTATCCTACTGGACAGGATGTGTCAATGTGCCAATGTACACGCAGGCGTCGCGCTCATCGGGGATATCCGGCAAGACCAGGGACAAGTCCAGTTCAAGTTTTTCAGCCATGCTGCGCTCCTTGGGGGCAACCGATTACAGGGGGTATACGTTGCATTACTGCTGGGGTTTGCCGCACTGGCCGCAAAACTTGGTGCCCGCCGGCAGCCCCGCGCCGCAACCGGAACATCTGGCGGGCGACAGGGAGGCACCGCATTGCTGGCAGAAGCGCGCATCGCTCGCATTGGCGCTGCCGCATTTAGGGCAGGGATTGCCGCCACCTGGGCCCGTGCCCTGCGGAGATCCTGGATTACCGCCGTAGCCGCCATGTTTGGAACCGCCGTGATGACCGCCTTGATAGCCGCCGTGGTGGCCTCCGATTTTGCCGCCCATCAAATTACCGAGCATGCGTTCAAGGAATCCCATGATTTACTCCTTCAATGGTTGATTGAGATAAAAATCCGGTTTCGCTTACTGAATTCAGGACGTGGGCACAGGACATAACCTGAAACCAGATTCGCTCATTACATTGCCCCGACAGGGATTGCCCTGACAACGTCGATCACGAATATCCACCCTGGATCGGCCTGGCCGGTGCGGGCGGTACGCGCGATGATGCCCACCAGTTCGTCCACCTGATGGTCTTCGCAGATCAATTCCAGCTTGGATTCGTAAATGACCTCTTCGGCCAGTTCGATGGAGTAGTGCTGTTCCCTGGCATCCACCGCCTTCAGCAGGCTTTGCACGGGAATGACGGCAAGATTGCGGCAGCCGGCGTTCGCATTGCATTGCCCCGAGTCCTTGAGGGCGCGAATCACGTCGCCAATACGGTGGTTGTGGATGTAAGCCTTGATTTCTTTCATGCGTTTTCTCCTGTCTGGTGATTGCGTGCGGCCTCTTCAGGCCGCACGTTTCCGGTTTACTTCGCTTGTTTGCGTTCGCGGCGGTTCTCCACCCACTCGTACATCAGCGGCAACAACAGTAGGGTCAACGCCGTCGAGGTGAACAACCCTCCCACCACCACCGTCGCCAACGGCCGCTGGGTTTCCGCCCCCACACCGCTGGAAAGCAGCATCGGCACCAGGCCGAAGATGGCAATGGATGCTGTCATCAACACCGGCCTCAACCGCAGCGCAGCGCCTTGCTTGACCGCCTCCCTGATCGAGAGACCTTGCTGACGCTGATCATTGAGAAACGACACCAGCACAATGCCGTTCAGCATGGCAACACCGAACACCGCAATGAAGCCTATCGCCGATGGCACGGAAAGATACTGTCCGGTGATGAACAAACCGATCACACCGCCGATGGTGGCAAACGGCACATTGGCGATGATCAGCGTGGCATAGGTGAGCGAGTTGAACGCGGTGTAGAGCAGGATGAAGATGAGTCCGATGGTGAGCGGCACGATCAGCGCCAGCTTGGCCATGGCGCGCTGCTGGTTCTCGAAGGCGCCGCCCCACTCGATCCAGTAGCCCGCTGGAATTTTCACTTCGCCCTTGATCCTGGCCTCTGCCTCCTTCACGAAGCTGTCCACGTCGCGCCCTTTTACATCCATCTGGATGACGGCATAACGTTGCAACTGCTCGCGCCGCACGAAAGAATAACCTTCGTCCAACTCTACTGTGGCAACCCTGGAGAGCGGCACCAGTGCACCGCTCTGGGTGCGGATCGGGATGTTGTTGATGGCTTCCACGCTATTGCGGAAATCGGCTGCGAGCCACACCTGGATGTCGAAGCGCTTCACGCCGTCGATCAGGGTGGAAACCGCCTTGCCGCCGATGCCGGCCTGCACCACCTCAAGGATTTCGTCGGCGTTGATGCCAAAGCGCGCCGCCTCA
>JAJZPR010000014.1 GCA_021847835.1 Pseudomonadota bacterium | reverse complement strand
CCCTTGATGGTGAGCTCGCCCTCCACCGCCGCCGGCTTGCCGTCCTTGAACTTCACTTTCGTGGACTTGAAAGTGATGGTCGGGTATTTCTCGGTAAAGAAGAAATCCTCGCCCTGGATGTGCTCGTTGAACAGGGCATGGCCGGTGTTCACCGATCTGGCGTCGATGCTGACCTCGACCGAGCCGGTTTGCGCTTCGCTGTCATACACGATCCTGCCGCTGGTTTTATCAAACCGGTGCACCTGGGTGGAGTAGCCGAAGTGGCTGTATTCGAAGCGCGGCGCGGTATGCGCGGGGTCGATGTTGTAGGTTTCCGGCGCGGCCAAGGCGCTGCCGGCAATGGAAGCGATAGCGATGACGACTGCAAGTTTTTTCATGCGGGTTCTCCTGAAAAAGTGAAGGGATTTACTTCCTGCCGGCGGCGGCAACAGCCGTCATGCGAAATTTGATCTGCACTTCGTTGGCCACGGTGCCAAAATCGGCCCACATGCCCTCGCCGATGCCGTAGTCGGCGCGCTTCAAAACGAAGGTGCCCTCGAACACGCCGCTGTTGCCGGCCTGGCGGAAACTGGCGGGCGTCTTTACCTCCAGGGTGCGGCCCTTGATGCTCATCCTGCCGGCCACCTCATAGCGGTTGCCGCCCAACGGCCTGACCGCAGTGGACACGAAGCGCGCGACGGGATGCTTCCTGGTGTCGAACCACAGCCGTCCCCGCACCTCCTCGTCGCCCTCGGCAAAGCCGGTGTCGATGCCGGCCAGCTCGATCTCGATCGTGGTTCTGGCGGCTTCGGGTCTGGCCGGGTCGAAGCTCAGTTCGCCCCTGAAGCGCTTGAAGCCGCCTTCGACCGGCACGTTCATCTGTTTGTACACGAAGGACACCGTGCTCTTGTCCGCTTGCAGCTGGTTGAATTCGATCGCATGCGCGGCAGGCATGGCAAGCAGCGCTGCGGCAAACAGGACGGCACCTTGTGCGAATTTCATCGAATCCCTCCAGTCACGGTTTCCTGAGCAAGGGCAGCATGCGCACCAGCACCTCGTCACGGTCGATCAGGTGATGCTTGAGCGCGGCGCCCGCATGAACCAGCACCAGGCCGGCCATGCTGAAATTCAGCGTCTTGTGCACCGTCGCCAGCCAATCGCCCAGTTCCTTGTTCTTGCCCACCAGGTCCGGCAGCGGCAGCACGCCGAACCACACGGTGGGCACGCCCTTTGCCGAACTCATCAGCCAGCCCGAGACCGGCACCGCCAGCATCAACCCATACAGCAGCAGGTGCACGCCTTCCGCCGCCTGTCGCTGCCAGGCCGGCATGCCCGCAGGTGGCGCCGGCGGGCGATGCCCGAGGTGCCAGACGATGCGGGCGAGCACCAGCAGGAAGATCGTCACTCCCGTCCACTTGTGCCAGGCATACAGCCTCAGCTTGTCGGGCGAAAGGGGCAGATCCTGCATGTACAGGCCGAGGCCGAAGGTCGCGACGATGGCGACGGCCACCAGCCAGTGCAGGGTAATGGCGGTGCGGGTGTAGCGAATACTCGCTGGCATGCTTCGTTCCCGGGGCGTCTGCTTCGATGGACAGACTATAGGCAATCCTGTTCGCGCGAAATAGATGACAATATGAAAAATATTGTTGTCAATATTGCAACAATCAGGAGGAAGCGATGGATAGGCTGGAAGGCATGCGGCTGTTCGTGAAGGTCGCGGAACTGGGCAGTTTCTCGGCGGTGGCGCAGCAGTTGAACGTGGCGCGCTCGGTGGTCACGCGCCAGGTGGCGGCACTGGAGGCGCATCTGGGCACCATGCTGATCGCGCGCAGCACGCGCAGGCTTTCCCTCACATCGGCGGGGGCGAGCTACCTGGAACAATGCCGCGAGATCCTCGGCCTGGTCGAGGCCGCGGAAGCCGGGCTGTCGGCAGAAACCCAGGCGCCGCGCGGGCACATCCGCGTCACCCTGCCCTTCTCGTTTGGTTTGCGCCAGCTGATGCCGATGTTCGGCGAGTTCATGGCGGCCAATCCGGAAATTTCCATCGAACTGGATTTCAACGACCGCCGCGCCAACCTGATCGAAGGCGGCTTCGATCTCGCCATCCGCATCGCCGACCGGCTGGAGCCCGGCGACGTGGCGCGCAAGATCGGCGCAAGCCAGGGCCTCGTCGCCGCATCGCCGGATTATCTGGCGAGGCATGGCCGCCCCCGCCATCCGCGCGACCTGGCCAGGCACGAGTGCTTCGGCTACCTGCTGGCCGCACGCTCCAGCTGGGCCTTCGTCATCGACGGCGAGACCAGGCTGTTCCCGGTTTCGGGCCGGCTCGCGGCCAACAACGGCGACGCCCTGCTCGACGCCGCGATACGCGGTCTGGGCATCACCTACACGCCGACCTTCATCGCCGAGCAGGCGGTGCGCGAAGGCAGGCTGGAAATCCTGCTGCGCAAGTTTCCCACGCCTGCGCTCGGCATCTACGCCATCTTCCCCAGCAATCGCTACGTGCCGCACCGCGTGCGGGCGCTGGTCGAATTTCTTGCAGACCGCATCGGCCCCAGGCCGGGCTGGGATCAGATACTCGACCTCAAGTGCTGGCCTAGCCGGCAGGTGCCGCCATGACGACGCGGTTGCGCCCCTCGTCCTTGGCGCGATAGAGCGCATCGTCCGCGCGCTCGATCAGCGTGTCCGGATCGTCGGCGTCCCGGTATTCGGCCAGGCCGAAACTGCAGGTCAGCCTGCCTATGTCCGGGAAAGCGTGCGCCTCCACCACCCTGCGAAGCTTTTCCGCAAACGGCCGGGCGCAGTTCGCATCGCAATTCGGCGCCAGAATGGCGAACTCCTCGCCACCCAGGCGGGCGAACACGTCCATTTCGCGGACATTTCCCGCAATCAGTTTCGCGAGCTCCACCAGCACCCGGTCGCCCGCCGGGTGGCCCAGGCTGTCATTGATGCGCTTGAAATGATCGACGTCCAGCACGATGAGGGACAGTGGCACGCCATAGCGCCGGCTGCGGGCAATCTCCACGCGCAGCGCCTCGCCAAAACGGCGGCGGTTGCTGGCCCCGGTCAGCGGATCGGTCGCGGCCAGCAGCTCCAGCCGCTGTTCCGCCTGTTTGCGCACGGTGATGTCCCGGGCGATGCCGACGGCGTGCCAGCCGTCCTTGATCTTGACCGCGGACAGGGAAATTTCGACGAACACTTCCACGCCGTCCTTGCGCCGCGCCATCAATTCGATCGCATTCCCCATGAAAGCCCCCTTGCCGGATTGCTGGAACTCGGCAAAATCCCTCAGGCAGGCATTCGCCTGACGGCCCGGCACCAGCACGGCCTCCAGGCTGCGGCCAAGGATTTCGTCGGCGGGATAGCCGAAAATCCCCTCCGCGGCCGGGTTCCAGAAGGTGATCCTGCCGGCAGGGTCGAGCATGATGACCGCGTCATGGGCGAAATGGGTGATGTTGTGCAGCACGCTTTCCCGCTCCGCCAGTTCCAGGGTCCGCTCCTGCACGAG
The DNA here is from genome assembly GCA_021847835.1 of Pseudomonadota bacterium. Classification (GTDB taxonomy): domain Bacteria; phylum Pseudomonadota; class Gammaproteobacteria; order Burkholderiales; family Thiobacillaceae; genus UBA6918. The sequence goes on along the minus strand of JAJZPR010000014.1, from coordinate 54,806 downwards.
CCGTTCCAGTTCGTCGCGGCCGCGCTGCAGGATCTGTTGCGCCTCCTTGATGTCGCTGATGTCGGTGCGCACCGACACGTACTGGTAGGGCTGTCCCGCATCGTCCAAAAAGGGCGCGATGGTGGTGGAAACCCAGTAGCGATTGCCGTCTTTCTTGCGGTTGCAGATTTCGCCGTGCCAGATGCGCCCACCCGCAATGGCATCCCACATTTCCGCGTAGAAACCGTCAGGATGCACGCCCGATTTCAGTATCCGATGGTTGCGCCCGAGCAGTTCCTCGCGGCGGTACTGGCTGATCTCGCAAAACCTGTCGTTGACATAGGTGATGTTGCCGTGGATGTCGGCGATGCTGACGATGTTGTGCTGGTCGGTGGCGAGCTTCTGGAACTGCAACTGCCGGTTGACTTCTTCCAGATTGCGCGTCGAAGCCGAGATTTCGCCGACCAGGCCGTCCATGCCTAAGCGCACATGGCGCGCGATGAAGGCAGCCAGCAGCGTGGCGGCGGCGCCGATGGCAGCCAGCAGCCAGGCCGCGAGACCCTGCATTTTCCACAGCTCCCGGGCCTTGCGCTGGCTTTCGGAAGCCTGGTGCGCCAGGAGTCCGTTGAGGGTGGCCATCACGGCATCCTGGGCGGGCAGGGCCTTTTCGACCAGATGCCGGGTGGCGTCCTCGCGCCGTTCGGACACGGCGAGATCCAGCACTTCGCGCTGCCTGGGCACGGTTTCGGCGATCTGCCGGCCCTGCTCTTCCAATAGCGCCCGGGCGCGCGCATCCAGTTCGAGCATGCGCAGCCGAGTGCGCGCCATACTGAACCGGGTGCCCAGTTCGTCGAAGCGCAGCATCAGCGCGTCGCGTTCGAACGGATCTTCGGTGGTGACGATGCGGTACAGCACGATCGAGCGCTCGCGCGCGGCCTGCAGCATGCGGGACGCCAGCTCCATGGCCAGCTGGTCGTTATGGGCGATCTTGTCCAGCGCAAGCTTCGATTGTTGCAGCGCCAGCACGGCAAGCAGGGAAATGCCGGCAATCAGCGCCATCACCGCGATGAAGCCGGTGCGGATGATGCGCCCAGACCGCTTGACGGCGCTGTTGTCAGCCCCTGTTATTGCCTTCACTCTGCTTTTATTCCATGCCTGTTATTGTTTTGCCGCGGCCTCGGCCGCCCGCACCTCATCGACCACCAGGCGTCCTCAATACCAAGCCTAGCAGATTGGCCGTTCAAATCCATGAGCGGCTGCGGCGTTCGCCGTTCCGGAACGTCTGCCGGTTTTGATTTTTTGCGGCCGCGCGCTAGCCTATCGGCATGACGACGACCGCGATCGCCCCCTCCCTGCTGGCTGCCACGGTTCAGGACCTGCGCCGCCATGTGCCGTTTTCCGAGATGGATCCGCCCCATGTCGAATGGATGGCGGGCCGTCTGCAGCTGGCGTATTACCCCGCCGGCGCGACGGTGCTGGAGCCGGACGCCGGCGTGCCGCAATGGTTCTACGTGGTGAAGCAGGGTTCGGTGGAAGCCGGCGGCGCGGCCGAGGACAGCGTGATCCGGCTGCTGGCGGGCGAATGCTTTCCGCTCGGCGCCCTGCTGTCGGGGCGCGCCGTGGCCAACCAGTTCCGCGCGGCGGAAGACAGCTTCTGCTACCTGCTGCCTGCCGGGGATTTCCATGCGCTGCTGGACCGGAGCGCGATATTCCGCGACTTCTGCACGCGCCGCATCGCCAGCCTGCTGGAACAGTCGCAAAGGGCGGTGCAGTCGGAATACGCCCTGCGCCAGGACGAGGATGCGCGGCTGGAGCGCAGCCTGGCCTCGCTGCGCGCGCGTCCTCCGGTCAGCGTGACGGCCGGCACGCCGCTCAGCACGGCCTTGCAGGCCATGCACGAGGCGCGCGTGGGCTCGGTGGCGGTGACCGACGAAGGCCGCCGCCCGCTTGGCATTCTCACCCTGAAAGACGTGCTGTCGCGCGTGACCCTGCCCGGACTGCCTCTGCATGCGCCGATCGAACGGGCGATGACCGCGGACCCCATCACGCTGCCGGCCGGCGCCACGGCGCGCGAGGCGCTGCTGGCCATGGCGCGCCACGGCATCCACCATCTGCTGTTGGTGGAGGGCGGCAAGCTCGCCGGCGTGATTTCGGAAAAGGACTTGTTCGCGATCAAGCGCATGAGCGTGCAGGGGGTTACCAACGCGATTGCCAATGCACAGGATATCGAAGCGCTCAAGCTTGCGGGCCGTGACATTGCGGCGCTCGCGCACAGCCTGCTGGCGCAGGGCATGGAAGCTGAAACCCTCACCGAACTGCTCGCCACGCTGAACGACCACCTCACCCGCCGGGTCATCGATCTGGAAACGCCCGCCACGGATTTGCCCAGGGCAAGCTGGTGCTGGATGGCGCTGGGTTCCGAAGGCCGCATGGAGCAGACGCTGGCCACAGACCAGGACAATGCGCTGATTTTCACCGTGCCGCCCGAGGCAGACGTCGAGTCGGTACGCAACAGACTTGTCGCCATGGCACGCCGCATCAACCAGAGCCTGGACGACTGCGGCTTCCCGCTGTGCAAGGGCTTCATCATGGCCGGCAATCCCAAATGGTGCCTGACTGCCGACGAGTGGCGCGCGCAGTTTTCGCGCTGGATCGATGCCGGCGGCCCGGAGGAACTGCTCAACGCCAGCATCTTTTTCGATTTTCGTCCGCTCTACGGCGACGAAAACCTCGCGCTCGAACTGCGCGCGTGGCTCGCTCCCAAAATCCGCGGCAATCCGCGCTTCCTCAAGCAGATGGCCCAGAACGCGCTGCGCAACGTGCCGCCGCTGGGCCTGGTGCGGGATTTCGTGTTGTCCGATGACGAAAAGCATCCCCATACCCTGGACCTCAAGCTCAACGGCTCCATGCCCTTCGTGGACGGGGCGCGGATTTACGCACTGGCCGGCGGGCAGCCGGCCACCGGCACCGCGCAGCGGCTCAAGCGGGCAGGACAGGCTCTGCGCATTCCGGATGAGGAAATCGGCAGCTGGGTGCAGGCCTTCCATTTCATCCAGCTCCTGCGCCTGCGCCACCAGCACGAACAGGAGCGCAGGGGCGAAGCGCCGGACAATTACCTGAACCCGGACATGCTCTCGGTGCTGGACCGCCGCATCCTGAAGGAGGCCTTCCGCCAGGCGCGCAAGCTGCAGGCGCGGCTGGCATTGGATTACGAAAGGTGATCTGGCCCTTTTCGCGCAAGCCGCGCATCGAATTGTCCGAAGCCCAGGCCGCGCGGCTGGCTGCGCTAGGGTCCCTGCCGGCAACGGATCCGCGCGCGCCACTGGCGGCGCTGCGCTGGGTGGTGGTGGATGTCGAGACCGGCGGGCTCAATCCGCAGGCCGATCCGCTCCTGTCCATCGGCGCGGTGGAAATCCGCGATGGCCGGGTCAATCTGGGTGCAGGCTTCGAGGTCGGCCTCTTGCAGTCAGCGGCCACTTCTCACGAAAACATTCTGGTGCATGGTCTCACCCACAGCCAGCAGCTTTCCGGCCTGGCCGCCCGCGATGCCCTGCTGGATTTCGCCGAGTTCGCCGCCGGTGGTCCCTTCGTGGCCTTTCATGCCGGATTCGACCGCACCGCGCTGCAGGTTGCCATGCAGAAGGAACTGGGCCGGGACTTCCCCGGCCGCTGGCTGGACGCCGCTGTGATCGCGCCCCTGCTGTTTCCCGATCTGGCAAAAGACTGCCGCTCCCTGGACGACTGGCTGGCGGCGCTTTCCATCCAGAACTATGCCCGCCACAGCGCGGTGGCCGATGCCGCCGCCACCGCGCAATTGTGGCTGATTTTGCTGGAAGCCGCCGCGCGCCAGAATCTGCGCACATTCAAGGATATGGAAAGCCTGACCCATGCCCGCAAATGGCTGGGCGGCTGAGCAATTAGAATATTCTGATAAGCTGTTTGTCGATTTTTCGGGCAAAGCGCAAACTTCGCGCGTGCACATAGTTGTGTTGCACATTAATTACAAGATCAACCCTCACTATCACGGAGGAACCATGCAACTTACCGACAAGCATCGGGAGTACTGGTCCAAGAACCTGCGGCTTACCGCCATTCTTCTTGCCATCTGGTTCGTGGCCACATTCGTGGCAATCTGGTTCGCGCGAGAACTCAACGAAATCGTCATCCTGGGCTTTCCCCTCGGCTTTTACATGGGGGCGCAGGGTGCGCTCATCATTTATGTGCTGGTGATCTGGTTTTACGCCCGCAGCATGAACCAGATGGACAAGGACTACGGCGTCCACGAAGGGGAGGACTGAGCATGACCGCACTGACCCAATCCCAGTTCTTCAACCAGCTCAAGAAGTATTACACCTTCTACACCGGCGGCTTCATCGCCTTTGTCATCGTGCTGGCCATCCTCGAGCAGATGGGGGTGCCCAACCGCATCCTCGGCTACATCTTCCTGTTCGCCACCATTGCCCTGTACGCGGGCATCGGCATCATGTCGAAGACCGCCGACGTGGCGGAATACTACGTTGCCGGACGGCGCGTGCCGGCCATCTTCAACGGCATGGCCACGGGCGCGGACTGGATGTCGGCCGCATCCTTCATCGGCATGGCCGGCACGCTTTATCTTTCCGGCTATGACGGCCTCGCCTTCGTGATGGGCTGGACCGGCGGCTATGTGCTGGTGGCGCTGTTCCTCGCGCCCTACCTGCGCAAGTTCGGCCAGTTCACCATTCCGGACTTCCTCGGCGCGCGCTACGGCGGCAACATCCCGCGTCTGATCGGCGTGATCGCCGCCATCCTCGCCTCCTTCGTGTACGTGGTGGCGCAGATCTACGGCGTGGGCATCATTACCGCCCGTTTCACCGGAATCGAATTCCAGTACGGCGTGTGGCTCGGCCTCGGCGGCATCCTGGTGTGTTCCTTCCTGGGCGGCATGCGCGCGGTGACCTGGACACAGGTGGCGCAGTACATCATCCTGATCATCGCCTACATGATCCCGGTGGTGTGGCTGTCCGTTTCCCATACCGGCAACCCCATCCCGCAGATCGCCTATGGCAAGGCGCTGCAGGAAGTGACCGCGCTGGAGAATGAACTCAACGACTCCGCCACCGTCAAGGGCGCGGCCGAGGCTTCGGCCCGTGCCGCGCACAAGGCCAAGCAGGCTGAATTCGAAGGCAAGCTCGCGGCGCTGGATGCAGCCGTGGCCGCCGGCGAGGGTGGCGCCTTCCTCGCCGCCGAGCGCACCGCCGCCGGCAACCCGGCCGACTTCCCGGCGGATGTCGCCGCTCTCAAGGAAAAGTGGACCAAGGCCGCCGACGGCCACAAGAAAGCGAGCGGCCCAGTTTCCGCGCACGCCACCGCTTTTGCCGGCAAGGGCGCCGAGAAGAAGCTGATGAAGGAAAATCCGGGCGCCACGGCGGAAGAAATTGCCGCCGCCAAGGCCGAGGACGAAGCGGAGTCCGACAAGAAGCGCCGCAACTTCATGGCCCTGGTGCTGTGCCTGATGGTCGGCACCGCTTCGCTGCCGCACATCCTGATGCGCTACTACACCACCCCCTCGGTGCGTGAAGCGCGCAAATCGGTGTTTTGGTCGCTGTTCTTCATCTTCCTGCTGTACTTCACCGCACCGGCGCTGGCCGTGCTGGCCAAGTTCGAGGTGTATTCCAACCTCGTCGGTTCCAGCTTTGCCGCCCTGCCTGCCTGGGTATCCAACTGGGCAGCGGTGGATGCGACCCTGATGAAGATCGTCGACATCAATGCCGACGGCATCGTGCAGCTGGCCGAAATCACCATCGGCGGCGACCTCATCGTGCTGGCCACGCCGGAAATCGCCGGCCTGCCGTACGTGATCTCCGGCCTGGTGGCGGCGGGCGGTCTGGCCGCGGCGCTGTCCACCGCGGACGGCCTGCTGCTGACCATCGCCAACGCGCTGTCGCACGATGTGTACTACAAGATGCTCGACCCGCACGCTTCCACGGTGCGCCGCCTGACCGTCGCCAAGACGCTGCTGCTGGTGGTGGCGGCCATCGCTGCGTACACCGCATCGCTCAAGCCGGGGAACATCCTGTTCCTGGTGGGTGCGGCGTTCTCGCTGGCGGCCTCGGCCTTCTTCCCGGCCCTGGTGCTGGGCGTGTTCTGGAAGCGCGCCAACAAGCTCGGCGCCATCCTGGGCATGCTGGCCGGCCTCGGTATCTGCATCTACTACATGGTCATCACCTATGACTTCTTCGGCGGCGTCGCTGCCAACGAATGGTGGGGCATCAAGCCCATCGCGGCCGGCGTGTTCGGCATCCCCGTCGGCTTCCTGGGCGTGATCATCGGTTCGCTGATCTCCCCGGCGCCGTCGCAGGAAGTCCAGGAACTGGTCGACCACGTTCGTTACCCGAACCTGGAAGGCGACATCAGCACCCAGGCCACCTGAGCGGTGTGTCCGCCGCTCCCCTGCCACGCAGGGGAGCACAAACAACTAAGGCCCGCATCTCGCGGGCCTTGTTGTTTGTCGGGTCGCCGATTCAGCCGATATGCTCGACCAGATGATGCAGGTCCGGGCGCTCGGTTTCGCGGATGAACACCTTGGCCCGCTGCGGGTCGAACTGCGCCAGCTGTTCGGCGGTGCGCTTGACCTGATCGGGGTCGTGCAGGTGATGGTAGGCCATGCCCAGCGCATACCAGGCGTGGCCGTTCATGGGCTGCAGGCGCGCGGCCTCCTCCAGCGCCCTGGCCGCTTCCTCATGCTTGCCGAGGTGCGCGTAAGCCATGCCCATGCCGTACCAGGCGCGGTCCTGGTTCGGCACCAGTTCAACCGACTTTCTGAAGGCGTCGATCGCCTTCTGCCAGGCGCGTCCCTTGTCGTGAATGAAGCCGAGATTGAACCAGGCATCGCCATTGCTTGGCTCGCGCTCGCATACGCGCGCGAGCCAGCTCTCCGCCTTGGCGAAATCGTTCTGCTGCGCGTACATGAAGCCGATGAGATGCGCGAGCCGCATGTTGCCCGGTGCCGCCGCATAAGCCCGCTCGTAGGCGTCGACGGCCGCCGGCTTGCGCCCCAGCATCTCCATCAGCCAGGCGCGCGCTTCCCAGCGCCATTGGTCGTAGTTCATTTTGTCCTTGGGTGGCTTGGAAGCCACGATTTTCGGCCAGGTCGCCTTCGAGGGCAAGTTACAATACGCAAAATCCGGAGAACACATGGCACAAACAGAACTGCTCATTCTTTCCATCGTGCGCCTGCTGGTCGAAATCGCAGGCTATTCCCTGCTGGGACAGGGCCTGCTGGCCATGCTCGCAGGCGCCAAGCGCGAACAGAACATGTTCTACGGCATCCTCAAGACCATCACTTCGCCGGTGATCCGCGCCGTGCGCTTCATCACACCGCGCTTCATCGTCGATGCGCACATCCCCTTTCTGGCTTTCTTCCTGCTGTTCTGGATATGGGTCGGCGTGTCCATCGCCAAGCGCTACGTGTGCGTCACCAACGGCCTGCAATGCTGAACCGGCTTGACGAACAAGCCGAGAACGGGTTTAATTGCACCCCTGACCGGCCCCGCCGGTCATTCTTTTTGTCTCGAAACAGACAGCGGCCAGGTAGCTCAGTTGGTAGAGCAGCGGATTGAAAATCCGCGTGTCGACGGTTCGATTCCGCCCCTGGCCACCAGGCTTTCAACGGCTCCCAGAAATGGGGGCCGTTTTACTTGGTGGCGCCGCAATGATGGTCGCCGAAACGGAGGGGCCTGCTTGCGCGGGGGCAACTTTTGGCCGGCCATCCTGTCTTCCGTTAAAGCGCCACGCGCATTTCCGCGCACAAACCTCATAGAAAACCCGCTCCCGGCCCACATTCAACCTCCCCTGCACGATGGCGATCCTGAGGAAGATGCCCCCCGGCTACCGTGTCCTGACGGGCATCACGGCCGCCCTGCTTGCGCTGCTGGCCCTGGATTTGGCGGGTTGGCCGTTTCTGGCCGAACCGCTGTCGCGTGTGCTTGGCAAGATGCTCGACCGTCCGGTGAGCGTGGCGCCTGTCGGAACCCGCTTTCATTTCATCGGCGGCGTGCGGGTGGAAAGCCCGCATCTGCGCATCGCCGCCGCGCCCTGGACCCAAGACCCCTACTTTCTCGACGGCAGCGGGCTGCGCCTGCATCTGGCTTACACGGATTTGTGGCACGCGTGGCGCGGCGCGCCCCTGGCCGTGCGCAGCCTCGAAGCCGATCGCATACAGATCGTGGTGCGGCGCGAGGCCGGGGGCCGCGGCTCCTGGCCCCTGGGCGACAAGGCGGCGCAACAGCCGGAACGGCAGCGCGGATTGCCGGCATTCGGCCACCTGGAAATGCGCCAGGGACGGGTGGACTATCAGGATGACAGGCTCTCGCTCAAGCTGGGAGTGAATCTGAACACCCGGGAAGGCACTGCCGCCGGGGAGGGCCAAGCCCCCGGGCAAGCCCGCACGGGATTGCAGGCGGACTTCGCAGGCAGCTATCGGGAAATCTCCCTTGCGGGCCGCTTGACGGCGGGCGGCATCCTGCCGCTGGTGAGCGACGGCAGCAGGCCTCTGCCGATGACCCTGGAGGCCAGGGTAGGCAGCAATCGCCTGGGCTTCAGCGGCACGGCCACCGACGTGCTCAGGCTGGGCGGCCTGCAAGGCAGCTTCCACGCTGCGGGGCCTTCGCTGGCCAGCGTGGGCGAACCGCTCGGGCTGACCCTGCCGGCCACGGGGGCCTTCCGCATCCATGGCCGGCTGCAGAAGGGCGACCGCCGCTGGCATGCAAAAGTGGAGCGCGCCGTGGTGGGCGGCAGCCAGCTGGCGGGAAATCTGGTTTACGACACCCGCACGCAAATCCCCCGCCTTACCGGGGAAGTGAGCGGGCGGCGCGTCCTTCTCGCCGACCTTGCCCCCAGCATCGGCGGCAGCGGGGCAGAGACCGGCACCGGGCCGGCCGGCGGGGTGTTGCCCGACAAGTCCTTCGACCTGCCCGCCCTGAGGCGCATGGATGCCGACCTGCGGATCGCCGTCAGCCGCCTGGAACTGGGCCGCGTCTTTGCCCGGCCCATCGCTCCGCTCAGCCTGCGCCTGATTCTTGCCGACGGCGTCCTCAGCCTGAAGGATGTGCGGGCCAGCGCGGCAGACGGCAGCCTGGAAGGCGAGCTCAGCCTGGACGGCCGCGCCTCCCGGGCCGAGTGGCGCGCCGACCTGGGCTGGCAGGGCGTGAACCTGGCCCAGTGGGTTCGCCAGGGCCGCAAGCCGGGCAACCCGCCCTATATCTCGGGAAGCTTGCAGGGACGCCTCAAGGCCACCGGCCGCGGCCGCTCCATTGCGGAGATTCTTGCCGGCATGGACGGCGAGGCCAGTCTTCAGCTGCGCCACGGCCGTCTGTCCCATCTCGCGGTGGAAGCCGCGGGGCTCGACGTCGCCCAGGCCCTGGGCATGGCGATAAAAGGCGACGAAAGCCTGCCGGTAAGCTGCGGGGCGGCCCGCTTTCGCGCCAAGGACGGCATCATCCACACCGAGGCGGCCGTGCTGGACACGCCGGACTCCACCCTGTCCATGGACGGTCAGATACGGCTCGACCAGGAACGCCTGCAACTGCGGGTGGTGGCTCTGCCCAAGGACTTCAGCCCCCTCAGCCTGCGCACTCCGATCCTGATCCGGGGAAGCTTGGCCAAGCCGGAAGTCTCCCTGGAACGCGGCGAACTGGCCATGAAGCTCGGCGCCGGCGCCCTCCTGGCCATCGTTTCCCCCTGGGCTGCCCTTATCCCCCTCCTTGACCCCGGTGTCCAGACGAACGACAAGGGCACGGCTCCCCGCCCCGGCTGCCAGGATGTGCTGAAGCGGGTGCGCGAATACCAGCAGGCCCGGCCGGCAAGCGATTAGGCGCGGGCAGATTCATTCTGCCGCCGCTGTCGTGCCCTGAACCGGCAGGCAATGCGGATTGGCGCCAACACAAGGCCGCCTGTCACTCGTGATAATCCATGGCCTTGAAGCCATGCTTCTTGACGAGTTCGTCGCGCTCGGCGGCTTTCAAATCCTCGCGCACCATCTCCGCGACCAGTTCGGCGAACGTGATCCTCGGCGTCCAGCCCAGTTTTTCCTTCGCCTTGCTCGCGTCGCCCAGCAGGGTCTCCACCTCGGTGGGGCGGAAGTAGCGGGGATCAACGCGCACAATGGCGCGTTGATCAGATACAAGGTTCAAGTTGCAAGCTTCAAGGGAGGCGGCGCTGGGCTTACTTGCGTCTTGCCCCTTGTGACTTGCACCTTTGACAAGGTAGCCGACCTCGTCGACGCCCTGCCCTTCCCAGCGGATGGCCATGCCGAGCTCCCTGGCCGCTGTATTGACGAAGTCGCGCACGCTGTATTGCTGGCCGGTGGCGATGACGAAGTCCTCGGGCTCCTGCTGTTGCAGCATGAGCCACTGCATTTCGACATAATCCCTGGCGTGGCCCCAGTCGCGCTTGGCGTCGAGGTTGCCGAGGAAGAGGCAATCCTGCAGGCCCAGCTTGATGCGGGCGAGCGCGCGGGTGATCTTGCGGGTGACGAAGGTTTCGCCACGCACCGGGCTTTCGTGGTTGAACAGGATGCCGTTGCAGGCGTACATGCCGTAGGCTTCGCGGTAGTTGACGGTGATCCAGTAAGCGTAGAGCTTGGCCACCGCATAGGGGCTGCGCGGATAGAAGGGGGTGGTTTCCTTCTGCGGAATTTCCTGCACCTTGCCGAAGAGTTCGCTGGTGGAGGCCTGGTAGAAGCGGGTTTTCTGTTCCAGGCCGAGGATGCGGATGGCTTCGAGGAGGCGCAGGGTGCCGAGGGCGTCGGAGTTGGCGGTGTATTCGGGCTCTTCGAAGGAGACGGCGACGTGGGACTGGGCGGCGAGGTTGTAGATTTCGTCGGGCCGCACCTGCTGGATGATGCGCACGAGGCTGGAGGAATCGGTCATGTCGCCGTGGTGCAGGATGAAGCGGCGGTCCTGCTCGTGCGGGTCCTGGTACAGGTGGTCGATGCGGTCGGTGTTGAAAAGAGACGTGCGGCGCTTGATGCCGTGCACTTCGTAGCCCTTGCCCAGCAGGAATTCGGCAAGGTAGGCGCCGTCCTGGCCGGTGATGCCGGTGATGAGGGCGATTTTTGGGTTTACGGCCATGGTGTTGAATTCCCTATGCGCCAGCGGAGGCTGTTTTCAAAAAATCCTGGTAGGCAAGCGCCAGGCCTTCTTCCAGCCCGACCCTGGCCTGCCAGCCCAGGGCATTCAGGCGCGAGCTGTCCATGAGCTTGCGCGGTGTTCCGTCCGGCTTGCCGGCATCGAAGGCGATCCGTCCCGAATAGCCAATCACCCTGGCGACGGTTTCGGCAAGCCCGCGAATGCTGATGTCCTGCCCGCAACCGACATTGATGTGGCTGAGCATGGGCTGGGTCTGGCTGTCGTAAACGGCCTTGTCCAGGTTCATGACGTGCACGCAGGCGGCGGCCATGTCGTCCACATACAGGAACTCGCGCCGCGGCGTGCCGCTGCCCCAGACGCTGACGGCCGAGGCCTTGTTCACCTTGGCCTCGTGAAAACGGCGGATCAGCGCGGGGATGACGTGCGAGTTTTCGGGATGGTAGTTGTCGCCGGGCCCGTAGAGATTGGTCGGCATCACGCTGCGGTAATCGATGCCATGGCTTTGCCCGTACTGGCGGTTGTAGCTCTCGCACAGCTTGATGCCGGCGATCTTGGCGATGGCGTAGGGTTCGTTGGTGGGCTCCAGCGTGCCGGTGAGCAGCGCGTCCTCGCGCATGGGCTGCGGGACGAGCCTGGGGTAGATGCAGCTGGAGCCGAGGAAAAGCAGCTTCTTGACGCCGTTCCTGAAGGCCGCATCGATGATGTTGGCCTCGATCATCAGGTTGTCGTAGATGAACTGGGCCGGGTAGGTGTTGTTGGCGTGGATGCCGCCGACCCTGGCGGCGGCCAGATAAACCTGGTCGGGCTTCTCGGCTTCGAAGAAGGCGCGCACCGCAGCCTGGTCGGTGAGATCCAGTTCGGCGTGCGTTCTCGTAACGATGTCGGCCTGGCCCGGCCGATTCAGTGCGCGGGCGATGGCGGAGCCCACCATGCCCCGATGGCCGGCAATATAGATTTTGGGGTGCGGATTCATGGTTGTCGGGACGTTCTGCCGGCCACTCGCGGGGTGGAGGCCGGGCGATTCTGGAATTGCCGGTCACGGAAGAAAACGGAGGCTGGCCGCCAGCCGCCTGTTTCAAGGCTGGCCGGCATGCGCCCCGGGAATCCGGGGGACTTTAACACGAGCGCCCGCGAGTGATAAAGCAGAAAGGCTCAGCCGATCTTGCGCAGGTGGGCGGGCGCGATTTCGAGCCTGGCGGACTTGCTCAACAGTTCGATCAGGACCATCACGCGGCTTTCGCCATGGTCCATCTGATAAACGGCCTCGATCCCGGCAAACGGCCCCTGCGTGACGAGCAGGCGCTCCCCTGGCGCAAACAGCTTCCTGGGTTGCCGGCCGGCTGCCTCGCTTCGGGCACGCAGCGTTTCGATCAGGCGTGCATCGACCCTGGCTGGTTCCGCGCCGAAGCTCACCAGGCGGCTGACGCCCCTGGTCGACCGGATCGCCCCCCAGCCCCTGCCCGGCGCCCCGGCATCCAGGCGGACGAAAAGGTAGCGGGGAAACAGGGGCTCGTCAGCCACGGTCATCGCGCCCTGGTGGAGTTTTTCGGCCGCGAGCATGGGCAGATAGCATTCATAGCCCTGCTGCTCCAGATTCAGCAGCGCGCGCGCTTCCTGCCGGGGTTTTGTGTGTACGACATACCAGTGCATCGTTACAGCTTCATCCTTGGTTACAGGTGAATGTTATATCGACTGCCCTGCAATCAATATTACTCTTATTTTTCACGTCCTGTTTTCAAGGATATTCACGACAAACCCTGAGGCACCAAGGGTTATGCGCGCGCGCCGCCCGCCTTACGCCCTCGCCGCTTCGCCATCACCATGCACCTGCTCCTGCAAGAGCCGGGTTGCTTCCTGCGCCGACATGGGCATGCCGAACAGGTAGCCCTGCACCTCGCTGCATTGCAGGCTGCGCAGCTGTTCGAGCTGGGCGATGCTTTCCACGCCTTCGGCGATGACGTTGAGCTTGAGATTTTTCGCCATGCCGACGATGGCGTTGGCGATGGACATGCCGTCGAGCTCCGAGTCCTTGACGAAGGCGCGGTCGATCTTGAGGGTGTGGATGGGAAAGCGGGACAGATACTTCAACGAGCTGTAGCCGGTGCCGAAATCGTCCACCGCCAGCCGCACGCCGGCCTCGGCCAACTGGATGAGCTTGGCGGCATTGCCTTCCACGTCGCGCATGAGGACGCTTTCGGTGATTTCCAGTTCGAGCACACCGGGCTCCAGCTGGTTGGCCTCCAGCGCGCGCAGCACGCTGCCGACGAAATCCGCCATTTCCAGCTGGCGCGGCGAGATGTTCACCGAAACGCGTACCGGCGGCAGCCCTTCCTTGCGCCAGACGGCCTGCTGCGCCGCGGCCTGGCGCAGAATCCACTCGCCCATGGGCACGACCACGCCGGTTTCCTCGGCAAGCCTGATGAAAGCATCGGGCAGCACGATGCCGCGTTCCGGGTGCCACCAGCGGACCAGCGCCTCGAAGCCGCGGATGGCGCCGGTCATGGTGTCCACCTGCGGCTGGTAGAACAGCACGAATTCGTCGCTGGCCAGGGCGCGCCTGAGGTCGGCCTCCATCTGGATGCGCCCGGCAAAGGCCTCCTGCATGGCGGGCTGCCAGTGCTGGATGCGGCAGCCGCCCTGCGACTTGGCCTCGTACATGGCGATTTCCGTCTGCCGGATGAGGGTGTCGGCCACCGCGCCGTCCTCGGGCGCGAAACTCGCGCCGATGCTGGCGGTGACGTAGAGTTCGTGGCCCTTGATGCGGTGTGGCACGGCGAGCGCCTCGATCAGCCTGAGGCCCACCACGGTGGCCTCCAGCCGCGAGGCGGCGTGCGGCAGCAGCACGGCGAACTCGTCGCCGCCCAGGCGCGCGAGGATGTCGTCGTCGGCCAGGCACTGGCGCAGCCGGGTGGCGATGTGGATGAGCAGTTCGTCGCCCACGCCGTGTCCCAGCGAATCGTTGATCACCCTGAAGTTGTCGAGGTCGAGGATCATCACGGACAAGGCCTGCTGCTTGCGCCTGCCGTAAACCAGCGCGCGGCCGAGATGGTCGCGGAACTTGGCGCGGTTGGGCAGGCCGGTCAGCAGGTCGTGATAGGTCTGGTAATGCACGGTCTCTTCGGCCTGCTTGCGGTCGCTGATGTCCTTGACCACGCCGTAGGTGCCCATGAAGCGGTTCTCGAAACGCGATTCCGGGAATTCGTACATGCCCGTGGCGGTGACCTCGACGGTGCGATAGCGCCCGTTCATGACGCGCGGGCGCTGCTGGCCGTCCCTGCACTTCAGCCTCAGCTCGACATTGCGCGTGGCGCGCGCATCCGCGCGACGCTCGTTGAAGACGTGCTCTGCGCGGAACTGGTCCTCGTCGAAGATGATTTCGCTGAAATGGCGGCCGACCAGTTCCTCGCGCGTGAAGCCGAGCAGGGTTTGCACGCGATCGTTGACGAAGGTGAAACGGCCTTCGGTGTCCAGGGTGTAGATGAAGTCGGGCGCGGTGTTGACCAGGAAGCGGTGCCATTTTTCCGACTGCTGCAGGCGCTGCTGGATCTGGGCATTTTCCTTCTCCAGCTGCTGGTTGCTGAGCGTATTGCCGATGCGCTTCAGGAGCTCTTCCGGCTTGTATGGCTTGCGGATGAAGTCGGCGGCGCCGTGGCGCAGCGCCCTCACGGCGTTGTCGATGGCGTCGTCGCCGGAAACCACGATCACCGGCGTGGCCACGCCGCGCCCGGACAACGCGGCCAGCACTTCGACTCCGCCCATGCCGGGCATGTTGAGATCGAGCAGGATCACGTCGAACTGTATCCGGCCCACGGCGGCAAGCGCCTGCTGCCCGCTGGCGGCGGTGGCCGCCTCGAAATCCTGCGCGCCGATCAGGCGTGAAAGGCTGTCCAGCACCATGGGATCGTCGTCCACGATGAGGATGCGCGGGCGCCGGTTGAGGCTGCTTATGCTGGTTCTGGTTTCACCGGATGTGGGTTGCATCATGCTCTCCGCTCACTTTCTCTGGCCGCCGGACTGGGCCGCCGGGTTTTTCCCCATGTCCGCCATGGGAAGATAAATTCTGAAGGTGGTGCCGTTGGGGCCGCTGTCGCATTCGATTGCGCCGCCCATGGCCTTCACGAGGTTGTGGCTGATGTAGAGGCCAAGGCCGGCATGCTCGCCGCCCTTGGTGCTGACCGCCGGCCGGAACAGTTGCTCGCGCACGGCTTCCGGCAGGCCTGGCCCGCTGTCCTGCACCGCGATCACGGCGCAGCTTTGGCCGCCGAGCTCGCCACGCGCAGTGGCGAACTTCAGCTTGCCGCCGCGCGGCATGGCCTCGACCGCGTTCTTCGCCAGGTTGAGCAGCACCTGCTTCAGCTGGTCGCGCCGGGTGACGACGCTGCCCATGGCCGGATCGAGGTCGATCTGCACATTGATCTTGTTGGGCAGGAACAGGGTGTCGAGCGACATCCGCACCAGTTCGGATATCACCTGGTTGACGTCCACCGGGATGCCGGGGGCGGCCGCTTCCGCGGCCGCGGCCTCGCGTTTCGCCCCGAGCCCCTGCAGGATGCCGGCCACGCGCTCGATTTCGCTGCCGATGATGGCGAGATCGCGCTGGGTATCCTGATCCTCGGCAAACTTGGCGGACAGCAGGTTGACGTAATTGCGGATGATGGTGAGCGGGTTGGAGGCCTCGTGCACGGCCTTGCGCACTTCATGGCGGGAAACGGCGTCCGCGGCTGCCGGCGGTTCGGCGGCGGCGCCCTGCAAGACGGCGAGACGCCCGGACAATGCGCGCAGAAACTCCTTCCACGCCGGCAGTTCGGCGGCATCTTCGCAGACATTGGCCGCAAGCAGCACGGCCCAGGGGGTTTCGCCGGCGGACAGCGGCTCGCACAGCAGGGTTTCCGCACCCAGGAGGCGCGCAACCTGGGCGTCGATCACGGGGAACTGGTCTGCCTGCGCGCGCTGCCAGAAAACCGTCGCGCCCGACGCCGCGCGCGAGAGCGCGCTTTGCACGAAATCCGCAGGCAGCGCCAGCGCGGACAGGCCGGCCGGGGCAGGCCACCAGGACGGCGGCACGAGCAGGCTGCCCTCCACGCGCAACAGCACGACCGGCGCATCGAACAGCGCCCGCGCGGCCAGCGCGGCGCGGCGCGACAGGGATTCGAGATCGGCGGCCGAGCCAAGGAAATCCTGCAAGGCGGCGGCGCGCACCAGGACGGCATACGCCTGCGTCAGGCCGTCGGGAGCGGCCGGCGCGATTTCGCGGCTCGAATACCGGTGGATGGCTTCCTGCGCCAGGTAGTCGGCTTCCTTCTGCAGCCGCTCGGCTTCGGCGGCATCCAGCCCCAGACCGCCGAGCGAAGCGCGCACCCCCACGTTGCCGTTGACATGCGTACTGTAGGTCAGCGACGCGGCGAGCTGCACCACTCTGACCAGCGGATGCGCCGCCCGGATCCGCGCGGGCGAGGCCCGGCAAAAGCGCACGGCATCCGCGACGAAACCGCCCGGATCCGCCGCCAGCAGCCATTCGTCCAGTCTGTCGCCCGGCGCGAAGCCGGCGTATTCGGCGAGATTGTGGGCAAGCCCCGCCAGCCACGCCTGCTCCTCGTCGCAGACCTGGGTATGCGCGGCAATGCGCCGCGCCAGGCTGGCGACACGGATGCCGTTTTCCCATGCGGCCTGGCCTTCCGCCGGGCGCGGGTGCGCGGCCAGCACCAGGGTGCGGACGAAATCCACGCCCAGGCGGCTGATGCCATCGGCAAGTTGCAGGCCGGCCGGGAGATTCTGCTGCCCGTCGTGAGCGCACCTGAAAATGGCAAGCGCCAACGGGGCATCGAAGCCGGCATGCGCTGCCAGCGCCTGGCCGGACAAGCCATCCTGCCCCAAGGTGGAGACGAGCCTCGCCAGCACCCCCGGGTGGACCTCCGGCAAACTTGGCGCGGAATTTTTGAGTAAAATCTTGAAAATCCTCCCAACTATTTGCTATTTATAACTTATCCTCTCTCGCGGTCAACCAAAAACATGTCGAAAATACCAGTGAGCGAGACGCAACGTTGTATTAAAGTTATGTCCTTCAACGGACGTTTGTGGGATAACTTTGGGCAAACAGGGAGACAGGCGATGAAACTGGGCAGCATCTTGACATTGGCTCTCGGCTTTCTGACGGCCGCTCACGCCTTCGCCGCGGGCGGCCAGACACCCGTCGCCGCCTATGCCAGCCCCTATGTCCAGAACAGCGAACTGGAACTGAGCTCCCATTCGGTCATGGTTTATGACCAGTACAGCGGAGAGACGCTGTACGCGAAAAACCCCCATCTGCAAACCCCCATCGCTTCCATCACCAAGCTGATGACCGCCATGGTCACGCTGGATACGCAGATGCCTCTGGACGAGAATATCGAGATCACCCGCGACGACATCGACCACCTCAAGGGCACCGGCTCGCGGCTGCCCATCGGCGCCGTCTATACCCGCGAACAATTGCTGAACCTGGCGCTGATCGCCTCGGAAAACCGCGCTGCGCACGCGCTGGGCCGCACCTACCCCGGCGGCCTCGATGCCTTTGTCGCCGCCATGAACCGCAAGGCGCAGGCACTTGGCATGAAGAAGACCCTGTTCGTCGATCCGACCGGGCTGTCCAGTTACAACCAGTCCACCGCGGAAGACCTGGTCAAGCTGGTTAATCATGCCTACAGCCATTACCCCGACATTCGCGACATTTCCACCAGCACGGATTACAGCCTCGGCAAGCACAAGGTCGTGGTCAGGAAGAAGAAGAAAACCCGCGTGTACTGGCGCGACCTGGCGTATGTGAACACCAACCGCCTCACGCGCAACGACCAATGGCAGATCGGCCTGTCGAAGACCGGCTTCATCAACGAGGCCGGCCACTGCCTGGTGATGCAGGCCGACATCGCCGGGCGCCAGGTCATCATCGTGCTGCTGGATGCAGTGGGCAATTACAGCCGGCTGGGTGACGCCAACCGCATCAAGCAGTGGCTGGAAGGCCACGGCATCGGCCGCCAGACCATGGCTTCGCCGCCCGCCTCACGCGGCACCTGAGGGAGTAAGGCGTTAGGGGTGAGGCGTAAGGGGCTGACAGGAATTTAGCCTGCCCCCTGACGCCTTACGCTTTTCATGACTTTCCACTTCTACCTCGACCTGCTGGCCCAGGTAGTCTTCCCCATGGCGCTGCTCATCGCGGCAGGCGCGATCTGGCGCACGCGTCTGAGTGATGAAGGCATCCGCGCCGTGCGCGGCTACATCACCGTCGTCACCATCAACCTGTTCGCCCCGGCGCTGCTGTTCGCGGCGGCGGCCAGCGCGAAAATCAACGCCAACCTGCTGAGCGTGCCACTGCTGCTGGCGGGGAGCATGCTGCTGTCCGGCCTGCCGCTTTACTTCCTGCTGTTCAGGACCCGCTTCGGCGGCACCTGCTCGCAGGCGGCGCGCGCGGGGCTTCTGCTGTGCGGCATGTTCGGCAACGTGCTGTTCATGGGCTATCCCCTGCTGACCCATTTGTACGGCGAGGCCGGCGGACGCTATGCCGCGTTCGCCGACATGGCCGCGGCCACGCCCCTGCTGTGGACCGTCGGCGTGTGGATCGCAGTCAGGCTGGGCGGTCAGACGACAGACGCCGGTCATCCGCTCAGGCAGCTTTTCAGCCTGCCGCCGCTGTGGGCCTTCGCCGCCGGCGTGGCGATCGCGCAACTGCCGATCGACAGCCAGCCGCTCATCCACGCCGCCCACTTCATCGGCCAGCCCACGGTGCCGGTGATGCTGCTGATGCTGGGACTGTCGATCCCGTGGTCGCGGCTGGTCCCGAGCAAGCCGGTGCTGATGGTGGTGGGCTTCAAGCTGCTGTTGATGCCGCTGATCGCCTTTCTGCTGGCGCAGGCGCTGTTCCCGCAGTTCGCCAGCGCGCAGCGCGCGGCCGTGCTGGAGGCTGCCGTGCCCACCATGCTCATGGCCCTGGGCATTGCCGACCGCTATGGGCTCGACGTGGAAAAGGTCGCGCTCACCGTGGCATGGAGCACGGTGCTGTTCCTCCTGAGTTTGCCGGTTTGGCTGATCATGCTAGGCTGACAGAAAAGCCCAAGGCGGAGACCACATCATGAAAATCGGCTTCATCGGCAGCGGCATCATGGGCCGGCCCATGTCGCTCAACCTCATCAAGGCGGGCCACGAGCTGTATACCTGGGGACGCCGCTTCGACGCAGTGGAGCCGCTGCTGGTGGCCGGTGCGGTCGGCAAGGGCACGCCGGCGGAAGTCGCCGCGGAAGCCGAGGTCACCATCACCATGGTGGGCACGACCGCCGACGTGGAGCAGGTGGTGCTGGGCGAGCGCGGGCTGATGCACGGCGCCAGGCCCGGCAGCGTGATCGTGGACATGAGCACCATCGCGCCCTCCGCCGCGCGCCGCATCGCCGGCGAGCTGGCGAGCCGCGGCATCCACATGCTGGATGCGCCGGTATCCGGCGGCCAGACCGGCGCCGCCCAGGGCACCCTGTCCATCATGGCCGGCGGCGATGCGGAAGTGTTCGCGCGCGTGAAGCCGCTTCTCGAAGCGCTGGGCAGGAGCATCGTGCACGTCGGCGGCCACGGCGCCGGCCAGGTGGTCAAGGCCTGCAACCAGATCGTGGTGAGCCTCACCATGGAAGGCGTGGCCGAGGCCATCCTGCTCGCCAGGAACAACGGCGTCGATCCAGCGAAAATGCGCGAGGCGCTGATGGGTGGCTACGCCAACAGCAGGATTCTGGAAGTGCACGGCCAGCGCATGCTGGAAGGCAATTACAAGGCCGGTTTCAAGGTCAAGCTGCACCACAAGGACATGGGCATCGTCATGGACAATGCGCGCGAAAACCGCACCACGCTGCCGGGCACCGAACTGGTTGCCCGCCAGTTCGCGGCGCTGATGGAAGCGGGCGAAACCGAGCTCGACTCCAGCGCCATCATGCTGGCACTGGAACGGCTTTCGGGCTCGTAAACCCCAGGCGCGCGGAAATCCTGCGCCCGGCTTCCTGCACCAGGGGAATCCACTCTTCCTGCCTGCGCTCGATGGGCGCGGAAACCGACAGGCCGGCAACCGCCTTGCCATTGCCATCGCGGATCAGCACACCGATGCAGCCCACGCCCAGTTCCGCTTCCTCGTCGTCCAGCGCGTAGCCCTGCGCGACGTCGCGCCGGACTTCGGCTTTCAGGCTTTCCAGGTCCGTGAGCGTGTTGCGGGTGTAGCGTTCCAGCCGGGTGCGCACGGCATAGCCCGCGAGCGCCGCGTCGTCCATTTCCCCCAGCATGAGCTTGCCCACCGCAGTGACATGCAGCGGCGCACGCGAACCGATGACCTGCTCCACGCGGATGGAGCGCGCCGGCGTCACGCGCTCGACATACACCACTTCATCGGCCTCGCGCAGGGTGAGATTGACCGACTCGCCGATCTGGTCGCGCAGCCATTCCATGATCGCGCGCGCCTCGCGCCGCACGTCGGTGCCGGCGCGCACGCGATGGCCCAGTTGCAAGAGCCGCGTGCCCAACACGTAATTGCCCGACTCGGTGCGCTCGACGAAGCCGTGCGCCACCAGCGCGGCGAGGATGCGGAAGGCAGTCGAGGCGTGCAGGCCGGTGTCGGCGGTGAGGAACTTGAGCGACACCGGCTCCGGGTAGTGCGAGAGCGCATCCAGCAGGCCCACGGCGCGATCCAGCACCTGTATAGCAGTCGTCGTTTGTTTCATATTATGAAAACGATTCTGTATTGTGAAAAATTCAGTATTCCACTAAGGTGAGCCCAACGCAACCTTTTGATGATTGGAACCCGCCATGTCCGCCCAACCCGGCCAGCAAGCCCACACCTATCCTACCTATCTGGAGGGCATCGACACCTTCGGCCAGGCCTGGCCGCACTTCGACACCCTGGGCGCTACGCCCGTGATCGGCGAGGGCGAGACCGCCATCGCCGACGCCGGCGACAAGCGCGCCGCCTATCAGACCCTGCTGGTGGCCGACGCGCTGCGCTATCTCACCCTGCAGATCACCGGCGCCAAGGCCTCGGGCCATCCTGGCGGCTTCGCCTCCAGCGCCGAGGCCGTGGCCGCGCTGACCCTGCTCGGCCACAAGAACCTGACTACGGAAGTGGGCCACCACGCCCCCGGCTACTACAGCGCCATGTTCCTCGACACTTCGCTCGAAGCCATGGGCATCAAGACGGTGAAGGACATGCGCGCGCGCTTCCGCGAGCGCCACGGCCTCCTGGGCCACCTGTCGGGCGCCATCCCCGGCCTCCTGGCGCCCGCCGGCCCGCTCGGCCAGGGCCAGCACTTCGCCATGTCCGGCGCCTATCTGCACCGCGACAAGCTGTTCCCGGTGACCATCGGCGACGGCGGCATGGGCGAGCCCTACATCCTGTCGTCCTTCCTGCACTTCATCACCGCCTACCCGGATGTCACCAACTTCCTGCCGGTGCTGGTGTGGAACGGCTACAGCCAGGAACATCATTCCATGGTGTCGCTCTTTGATAATGACGGCATGCAGCGCTACTGGCACGCGCACGGCTTCAAGCGCGTGATCCTGGTCGACGCCAAGGATTACGACGACGCCATGCAGCACGGCGCCTACGTCGACTCCAGCCTGTTCTCCTTCGGCAAGCGCCTGGAATTCGCCGCCGCCGTGCTGAAAGGCATCGATGAGGCCGCGAAGAGCGCGCTGTCCGGCACCCCCACCGCCTTCATCATCAAGCAGCTGAAGGGCGCTGGAGTGCACAAGACCGGCGCCAAGGCGCACAACCTCTACCCGGCCGACACCCTCGACGCGCCGCACATCTCCAGCGCCCTGGAGCGCCGCGCGCTGTCGCCCGAAACCTGGCAACTGGTGCGCACCCTGTGCGTGCGCGCCGCCGGCGGCCCCGCCGCCCAGGTGGCAGTGACCGAAAGCGAATTGAAACTGGCGCCGATCAACGAGCTGCCGCTGAAGGATTTCGCCGTCGGCGAGAAGGCCGTGCCTTCCACCGCGCTGGGCACCTTGATCGCGCACGTGGGCAAGAATGACCCCAACTTCGTGGTGACCAATGCCGACGGCAACGAGGCTTCCGGCATGGCCAACATCAACGAAGCCCTGAAGATCCGCCACCCCTCCGAAGACGGCCTCTACCACCAGAAGCCCGAAGGCCAGGTGTACGAACCGCTGAACGAGGACGCCTGTGCCGGCTTCGCCGCCGGCTTGGCACTCTTCGGCGGCCGCAGCATCTGGCTGTCGTACGAGAGCTTCGCCATCAACGGCTGGCCCATCTTCCAGACCGTGGCCCAGGCCATGGCCGAACTGCGCCGCAAGACGCCGTCCGCCGTGTGCATGTTCACCGCCGGCGCCTTGGAACAGGGCCGCAACGGCTGGACCCACCAGCGCCCCGAGATCGAAAACTACGTGGCCGCGCAGATGAAGAACGGCAATACTTTTGCGCTCTTCCCCGGTGACGCCAACATGATCCAGGCCGCCTACGAATGGGCGCTCGGCAGCCACAACAAGAGCATCGCCATTTTCGCCTCGAAGTCGCCGCTGCCGGTGTACACCACGCTGGCGCAGGCACGCCAGGCCATCCGCGACGGCGCCATCGCGCTGTACGAAAGCGCCGGCACGGGCGAGATCGATGTGGTGCTGGCGGCAGCCGGCGACATGATCCTGCTGCCGGTGTTCGAAGCCAAGGACAAACTGGAAACAGAGGGCAAGCGCGTGCGCATCGTGGCCGTGGCCAATCCGCGCCGCCTCTACCGCGCGTCCGACATCGCCTGGGACACCGTGGCCGAGCCTGACGGCGCTTTCATGAATGACGCCGACTTCGACAGGCTGTTCGATGCCAGGGCGTTGCTCGCCGTTTCCGGCGGCCCCAGCGCGACGCTCGAGCCGGTGATCCTGAGGAGCCGCGCCCGCCGCGACGTGATGTGCTGGAAGCGCGGCGAAACCACCGCGAGCCCCAACGAGGTCATGGCCTTCAACGGCCTCACCGCCGGCGACATCGCCGAGCGTGCACGCGGCCTGCTGGGGTAATGCGGTGGAAAACAAGATCATCGTCATCGACGACGATCCCACCGGCTCGCAGACGGTGCACGGCTGCCTGCTGCTGACGCGCTGGGACGTCGACACGCTGCTCGAAGGCCTGAGCGACGCCTCGCCGCTGTTTTTCGTGCTGTCCAACACGCGCGGCATGGATGCAGCGAAAGCGGCAGCGGTCACGCGCGAGATCTGCGCCAATCTGCGCGTCGCGCTCGACCGCCTGGCAGCAAAAAGACAGGCGATCCAGCCCATCCTGGTGAGCCGCTCGGATTCCACCTTGCGCGGCCACTATCCGGTGGAAACCGATGTCATCGCCGAGACCCTCGGCCCCTTCGACGCGCACTTCCTGGTGCCGGCCTTCTTCGAGGGCGGGCGCGTGACGCGCGACAGCGTCCACTACCTCATCGTCGACGGCAAGCCGGTGCCGGTGCACGAAACCGAATTCGCCCGGGACTCGGTCTTCGGCTACCGCCACAGTTACCTGCCGGATTACGTCGAGGAAAAAACCGCCGGCCGCATCCAGGCCGGCGAGGTACAGCGCTTCGTGCTTGAAGACGTGCGCGGCGATGCGCTGCCGCGTTTGCTCGCGCTCAAGGACAACATGTGCTGCGTGGTCGATGCCGAAACCCAGGCCGACCTCGACCACTTCGCCGCGCAGCTGAAAAACGCCGCCGCGCAGGGCAAGCGCTTCCTGTTCCGCAGCGGCGCCTCGCTGCTTACCGCACTGGCCGCGCTGCCGCCGCAGCCGGTCGCGGCGCAGGACATGTCGGCCTTCGTGCGCGAAGGCAAGCCGGGTGCGGTCATCGTCGGCTCGCATGTGAAGAAAACCACGGCGCAACTGAACGAGCTATTGAGGCAGCCCGGCATCGCGCCGCTGGAAATCGACGTGGGCCAGTTGCCCGAGGGACGCGCGCGCATCGTCGAGGAAGCCGTCAAGGCAGCGGCAGCCCTGCACGCCCAGGGCCTCACGCCGGTGATCTACACCAGCCGCGCCGAGCGCCAGTTCGCCGACCGGCAGCAGCGCCTGGCCTTCGGCGAGCAGGTTTCGGGCACGCTGATGGACATCGTCAAGCAACTGCCGGAAACGCTCGGCTTTCTCATCAGCAAGGGCGGCATCACGTCCAACGACGTGCTGTCGGATGGCCTCGCCTTGAAAGCCTCGCGCGTGCTGGGCCAGATCCTGGCAGGCTGCTCGGTGGTGAAGTGCCCGGACGATCACCCGCGCCATCCCGGCCTGCCGGTGGTGATCTTCCCCGGCAATGTGGGCGACGAAGTGGCGCTGGCCACCGTCTATCAGCGCCTGAGCGGCGCTGGCGCGAAGGAGTTTAAATCAGGCCCCGCTCGCCAAGCTCGCGCTTGATGTAGGCGTAGAACACCGGTGCCGCGATCACCCCGGCGACGCCGAAGGCCGCCTCCATCACCAGCATGGCGGTGAGCAGTTCCCAGGTGTAGGCCTTGATCTGCCCGCCGATGATGCGCGCGTTCACGAAGTATTCGAGCTTGTGGATGATCACCAGGAAAGCCAGCGAGGCGAAGGCGATCTGCAGCGAATGATTGAAGGAAATGATGACGATGACGGTGTTGGAAATCAGGTTGCCCAGTACCGGCAGCAGGCCCACCGCGAAGGTGATCACGATCATGGTTTTGACGAACGGCAGCTCCACGCCGAAAGCCGGCAGCACCGCGCCGAGATACAGGCCGGTCAGCGCGGTGTTGAGCAGCGAGATGCGCACCTGCGCGAACACCACCTTGCGGAAGGCCTGACCCAGATGAGTCACGCGCTTGCTCATGGCCTGCGCCAGCGGGCCCAGGGTGTGATGCTCGCGGCCTTCGTTGAGCGACACGAAGGAGCCGATGATGAGGCCGATCACCACCATCGCCAGCGCATGCCCGGCGGTGCCGCCGAAGGTGCGGATCTCCTTGGCGTGCTCGCGCAGCCATTCGGACAGCGTGGCGCGGATCTGCGACTCGTCGCCCTGCGGCAGGTATTCGGCGAGCCACGGCGGCAGCAGGTTGCGCGAATTCTCGATCACCTCGGCCATGTTCTTGAGCAGCGCGGCATAACTGCCGCCCTCCGCCTTGTAATAGGCGACCGCACCCACCACGGCGCCGATCAGCACGGCGAGCACCGCAGCGGAAATCAGCGCCACCACGATCATCTTGGCGCGGCTGTGCGACAGCTTGCCGCCGACGAAGCGCGGCGACAGCATCACCACCAATTCGTACACCAGCAGGCCCGCCAGCAGCGCGGGCAGGAGTTTCGCGGACAGCGTGAAAATCAGTGCCGCCGCCATCAGGCCCCAGGCGGCCCATTCGTACTTCGTGGCATTCATCGCCATGCGCAGTCTCCTTTTCGGCCATTCTAGCAAGGGTCTAAGCGCCCGCGATTTCAAATACAATGCCCCCATGATCGCCAATGAAGTCGTCCGCCGCCTGCAAGCCATCCTGCCGCCGCACTGCCTGCTGCTGGCGCGCGAGGATCTGAAGCCGTTCGAGACCGATGGCCTCACGGCATTCCGCAATACGCCCGACGTCGTGGCACTGCCGGAAACCGAAGACCAGGTCAAGGAAGTTTTGCGCGTCTGCCGCGAGACCGGCACGCCCGTGGTCTTCCGCGGCGCCGGCACCGGCCTGTCCGGCGGCGCGCTGCCGGTGGACGGCGCGGTGCTGCTGGCCATGACCAAGTTCAATCGCATCCTGGAAATCGACCCGCTCGCACGCATCGCACGCGTGCAGCCCGGCGTGCGCAACCTCGCCATTTCCGAAGCCGCCGCGGCCTACGGGCTGTACTACGCGCCCGATCCCTCCTCGCAGATCGCGTGCAGCATCGGCGGCAACGTGGCGGAAAATTCCGGCGGCGTGCACTGCCTGAAATACGGCCTCACCGTGCACAACGTGCTGCGACTGCGCGCGCTGACCATCGAGGGCGACGAACTGGTGGCCGGCGCCGAGGCGCTGGACGCGCCCGGCTACGACCTGCTCGCGCTGATGACCGGATCGGAAGGCATGCTGGCCGTGATTCTGGAAATCACGGTGAAGCTGCTGCCCAGGCCCGAGCGCACCCAGGTCGTGCTGGCCGCCTTCGATGATGTCGAAAAGGGCGGCGCGGCAGTGGGCGCCATCATCGCCGGCGGCGTGCTGCCGGCCGGCCTGGAAATGATGGACAAGCTGGCGATTCAGGCCGCCGAGGCCTATGTGCACGCAGGTTATCCGCTCGACGCCGAGGCGATCCTGCTGGTGGAAGTGGACGGCACCCAGGAAGAAGTCTCGGAAGACGTCATGCGCGTGCGCGACATCCTGCTCGCCTCCGGCGCCACCGAAGTGCGCACCGCGAGGGACGAAGCCGAGCAGAAAAGATTCTGGGCCGGTCGCAAGGCCGCCTTTCCCGCCGTGGGGCGCATTTCGCCGGATTACTACTGCATGGACGGCAGCATCCCGCGCAAGACGCTGCCGGCCGTGCTGAAGCGCATCGCAGAACTGTCGGCGGAATATGCGCTGCCGGTGGCCAATGTGTTCCACGCCGGCGACGGCAACCTGCACCCGCTGATCCTGTACGACGCCAACCAGCCCAGGGCTTTGGAAAAGGCCGAGCGCCTGGGCGCCGACATCCTCGAGCTGTGCGTCGCGCACGGCGGCACCATCACCGGCGAGCACGGCGTGGGCGTCGAGAAGATCGACCAGATGTGCGTGCAGTTCAGCGAAGCCGAGTTGCGGGCTTTCCATGGCGTGAAGGCCTGCCTCGACCCCGACGGCCTGCTCAACCCCGGCAAGGCCGTGCCCGCCCCCAACCGTTGCGCCGAATACGGCGCCATGCACGTGCGCGGCGGCGAGACGCCCTTTCCCGAATTGCCGAGATTTTGATGCAGGATATCATCGAACGCATCCGCTCCGCCCGGGGCCCGCTGGTGATCCGCGCCGGCGGCAGCAAGGACTGGTATGGCGAGAGCATTTCCGGCGCGGTGCTGGACGTGTCCGCCAACCGCGGCATCGTGAGCTACGAGCCGGGCGAGCTGGTGCTGACCGCGAAATGCGGCACGCCGCTCGCCGAAATCGAGGCCCTGCTCGATGCGCACGGGCAGATGCTCGGCTTCGAGCCGCCGCATTTCGGTCCGGCGTCCACCCTGGGGGGCACGCTCGCCTGCGGCTTTTCCGGGCCGCGCCGGCCTTATGCGGGCTCGGCGCGCGACTTCGTGCTGGGCATGGAAATCCTCGACGGCAACGGCCAGCATCTCAGGTTCGGCGGCCAGGTCATCAAGAACGTGGCGGGCTACGATGTCTCGCGCCTGATGGTGGGCGCGCTGGGCACCTTGGGCGTGCTGCTGCAAGCTTCGCTCAAGGTGCTGCCCAGGCCGCAGGCCGAACTCACCCTGCAATTCGAATGCGGCGAGGACGAGGCGATCCGCCGCACCAACGAATGGGCCGGCAAGCCGCTGCCGCTGTCCGCCACCGCCTGGCTGTCGGGCATGCTCTCCGTGCGGCTGTCGGGCGCGCAAAGCGCGGTGGCCGCCGCGCACCGCAAGCTCGGCGGTGAAATCTATGCGCACGGCGAAGAATTCTGGAGCGGGCTGCGCAACCACGGCGCCGCGTTTTTCCGCGACGGCGCCCCGCTCTGGCGCCTGTCGCTGCCTTCGATCACGCCGCCGCTGGCCCTGCCGGGCAAACAGCTCATCACCTGGGGCGGCGCGGAACGCTGGCTCAGGTCGGACGCCAGTGCTGCGGAAATCCGCGCGCGCGCGATGGCGCACGGCGGACACGCCACGCTGTTTTCCGGCGACAAGACTGCCGGCGTTTTCCCGCCGCTGTCGCCCGCGCTCATGAAATATCACCGGCGGCTCAGGCAGCAATTCGATCCGCGCGGCATACTCAATCCGGGGAGGATGTACCCATGAACATTGTCATGCGCCGGCTGGGTTTCTGGCTGCTGTTGTGCGTCGGCCTGCTGTTGCAGGCGCAGGCCAGCGCCGAACAGCGCGCGCCCTTCTACAAGGCGGAGCGCCAGGGCCAGGTGGTTTACGTGCTGGGCACGCTGCACGTGGGGCGGCCAGACTTCTATCCCCTGCGCCCGGCCATCGAAACCGCGCTGGAAAAATCCGCGCGCCTGTATCTGGAAATCGACCACGGCGAGGCCGGCGTTGCGCAAAAAATGGCCCAGGCCATGCTGTGCGACCGCCCCTGCCTGAAAGAAGCGCTCAGCGCGCCGGAATGGAATACGCTCGCCGACCGCCTGGGCAGGCAGGAGGCCGCGCTGCGCACGCTGGAAAACATGCAGCCGTGGGCCGCTGCCATCGTGCTGACCAGTGCCGACTTCACGGCCATGGGCTTGAGCGCCGAGCACGGCGTCGAGCACTACCTGAGCGCCCGGCCAGGAAAAGGCAGGCAGACCATCGGTCTGGAAAGCGCGGAGGAGCAGATCCGCCTGTTCACCGAAATGGCACCCGCGGAGCAAAAAGAGATGCTGGTGCAATGGCTCAACATGCCCGTCAGGGAACGTCTCGACACGAGCCGCGAGCTGGTCGAACGCTGGGAAGCGGGCGATGCCGAGGCGCTGCACACCTGGTACAAGCGGATGGAAAAGCGCTACAGCAGCAGTCCTGCAATCGCCGAGTCATTCGACCGCAAGTTCCTGATCGCGCGCAACCGGTTTTTCGTCGAGCGCCTGCTTGCGCAAGCGGGCAGCACGCGCGGGCCGTTTTTCCTGGCAGTCGGCGCCCTGCACCTGGGCGGTCCGGAAGGCGTGCTTGCCCTGCTGAAAAAACAGGGCTTCGAGGTGAAGGCCGAATAGTTCCATCCAGATCATGCAAACCCAGCTAGCCGATTTCATCCGCGACACCGCCGACGGCCAGGAGGCCGACCGCATCCTGCGCGCCTGCGTGCATTGCGGCTTCTGCCTCGCCACCTGTCCCACCTACCAGATCCTGGGCGACGAGCTCGACAGCCCGCGCGGCCGCATTTACCTGATGAAGCAGATGCTGGAAGGCGCCGC
Source organism: Pseudomonadota bacterium (assembly GCA_021847835.1). GTDB lineage: Bacteria > Pseudomonadota > Gammaproteobacteria > Burkholderiales > Thiobacillaceae > UBA6918. Next base: position 25,688 of record JAJZPR010000014.1, on the reverse strand, counting down.
GGTCACGCAGAAGACCCTGGCCCATCTCGACCGCTGCCTCACCTGCCGCAACTGCGAGACCACCTGCCCCTCCGGCGTCGAGTACGGCAGGCTCATCGACATCGGCCGCCGCATCGCCGAGACCAAGGTGGCGCGCCCGCTCACACAAAGCCTCAAGCGCCGCGCGCTGGCGAAATTCCTGCCGCAGCAAAAACTCTTCGGCGGCGCATTGAAACTCGGCCGCATGGCCAAGCCTTTTCTGCCCGGCTCCCTTGCCAACAAAATCCCCGCACAAACCCCCGCGCCTCACGCCTCACGCCTCACGCCTCACGCAAGAAAAATGCTCGCCCTCGCCGGCTGCGTGCAGCCTGCACTCGCGCCGCAGATCAATGCCGCCGCCGTGCAGGTGCTCGATGCCATCGGCATTTCGCTGTTCGAAGAAAAGAATGCCGGCTGCTGCGGCGCGGTGGGTTTCCATCTCAACTTCCAGGAAGAGGGCCTGGCCGCCATGCGCCGCAACATCGACGCCTGGTGGCCGCACATCGAGGCCGGCGCCGAGGCCATCGTCATGACCGCCTCCGGCTGCGGCGTCACCGTCAGGGAATACGGCCATTACCTGCGGCACGACCCCGCTTATGCGGAAAAGGCCGCGCGCGTCTCGGCACTGACGAAAGACTTGTCGGAAGTGCTGCTCGCCGAAGAAGCCGCGCTCTCCGCCTGGCTGGAAAAACGCGGCCCGACGCAATCAAGGCGCGTGAGCTTCCAGGCCCCCTGCACGCTGCAACACGGGCAGAAGATCACCGGCGTGGTGGAAGCGCTACTCACCGTGGCCGGGCACACCGTGCTGCCGGTCGCCGAATCGAACCTGTGCTGCGGCTCGGCCGGCACCTATTCGCTGCTGGAACCGGAAATCTCCATGCGGCTCAGGGACCGCAAGCTCGGCCACCTGTCGGCGCCGCAGCCCGAGGTCATCGCCAGCGCCAACATCGGCTGCCTCACCCATTTGCAGTCCGGCACGCAAACGCCGGTGCGCCACTGGGTGGAATTGCTCATTTGAGCGGGTGAAAGCCTTGTCTAGTATGCAGACAGGCCCTTGGACATTTCGGAGAAGACCATGCTGACGCGTTGCCTGCTTGCCCTTGCCCTCATGCTGCCCGGCTTCGCCGCGGCGGAAAACGTCAGCCTCAAGCACCAGGGGCTGACGCTGAACGCCAATCTGGAAATGGCGCCGGGCAAGTCGATGAAAGACGGCGTGATCCTGATGACGCACGGCACCCTGGCGCACGGGCGCATGGAAATCATGGCCGCGCTGCAGGAAACCATGAAGGCGCGCGGCTACAACAGCCTGTCCATCAACCTGTCCTATGCCAACGACAACCGCGCCTACGCCATGTACGATTGCGCCCAGCCGCATGCCCACAAACACGAGGACGCGGTCGGCGAGATCGGCGCCTGGGTCGACTGGCTGAAAACGAAGGGGGCGGCAAAAATTGCCGTGCTCGGCCATTCGCGCGGCGGCAACCAGACGGCCTGGTATGCCGCCGGCAAGCCGGATGCCGCGGTCAACGCGGTGATCCTGATCGCGCCCGGCTCCTGGACGGCCGACTATCTGGCCAAGGACTACCGCTCACGCTTTGGGCAGGAACTGGGCCCGGTGCTGGCCAAAGCCAGGGCCGCGGTCAAGGCCGGCAAGGGCGCGTCCCCCCTGGCCAAAACCGGTGTGGTTTATTGCAAGGACGCGCAGACCACGGCCGCAAGCCTGGTTTCCTACCACGGCTTCGACCCGCGCATGGAGACCTTCAAGCTGCTGGGCAAGATACGCCCGCCGGTGCTGGTGATTGCCGGCTCCGCCGACGAAACCACACCGGGCGTGGCGGAAAAGGCCAAACCCCATGCGGACGGCAAGCATGTCAGCCTGGTCGGCATCGAGGGCGCGGATCATTTCTTCCGCGACCTCTACGCGGACGAAGCCGCGGATGCCATCGGCGATTTCCTGAAAAAACAGGCTTTCTGAGCGCGGTATAATCCGGGGTCTAACAATCTGAACGGGCCGCCGAGCCCGGATTTATTGCATGACTCCGAAAGAACATCTCCTCGGCCTGCTCAAGCTGGCGCTTGCCAACATCGCCCCCGGGCAGGAAGGCAACATCGAGCTCGATCGGCCCAAGGCCGCCGGCCATGGCGATTTTTCCTGCAACGTGGCCATGCGACTGGCCAAGGCGCTGAAGAAAAACCCGCGCGAGCTGGCCCAGGCCATCGTCGCCGACCTGCCCGCCTCGCCCCTGCTGGACAAGGCCGAGGTTGCCGGGGCCGGCTTCATCAACCTCTTTCTCAAACCGGTCGCCTGGGCGCAGGTGGTGGAAACCATCCGCGAACAGGGCAGCCGGTACGGCCGCTCGCAGGCAGGCAGGGGCCACAAGGTGCAGGTCGAATTCGTTTCCGCCAACCCGACCGGCCCGCTGCACGTGGGCCACGGCCGCGGCGCGGCCTACGGCGCCAGCCTCGCCAACGTGCTGGAAGCGGCAGGCCACGAAGTCACGCGCGAATACTACGTGAACGACGCCGGCCGCCAGATGGACATCCTGGCACTGTCCACCTGGCTGCGCTATCTCGAATTGCACGGCATCCATGTGCCCTTCCCTTCGAACGCCTACCAGGGCGACTACGTGCGCGAGATGGCGCGCGCCATCCAGGAAGAGCACGGCGACCGCTATGTGCACGAGCCCTGGCGCATCCTCGACGGCGTGCCGCTGCGCCCGGACGACGAACGGGTGGCCGGCGGCGACGCCGAGGCCAAGAGGCAGAACGAAGCGCATCTCGACGGCCTCATCGCGGCGGCGAAAAGACTGCTGGACGCGGACTACTCCTATTTCCACGGCTTCGCCCTGAACGAGCAGCTGGCAGACTGCCGCACCGACCTTTCCGAATTCGGCGTCGCGTTCGACGAGTGGTTCTCGGAAAAAAGCCTGTTCGACACCGGCAGGGTGGCGGCGGCGGTCGAGACGCTCAGGCAGCGCGGCCATCTGTACGAGCAGGACGGCGCGCTGTGGTTCAAGGCCAAGGCTTTCGGCGACGAAAAGGACCGCGTGGTGCAGCGCGCAAACGGCGAGTTCACCTATTTCGCTTCCGACATCGCCTACCACGCCAACAAGGTCGAGCGCGGCTTCGACCGCATCATCGACGTGTGGGGCGCCGACCATCACGGCTACATCCCGCGCGTGAAGGCGGCGCTCACAGCCCTGGGCCTGGATGCCGACAAGCTGACGGTGGCGCTTGTGCAATTTGCTGTTCTCTACCGCGGCGGACAGAAAGTGCAGATGTCCACCCGCTCCGGCTCCTTCGTCACCCTGCGCGAGCTGCGCAGCGAGGTCGGCAACGACGCCGCGCGCTTCTACTACGTGCTGCGCAAATCCGACCAGCACCTGGATTTCGACCTCGACCTGGCCAAATCCCAGAGCACCGACAACCCGGTGTACTACATCCAGTACGCCCATGCGCGCGTGTGCAGCGTGCTGGCGGAATGGGGCGGCGATGTCGCCACGCTTGAGCAGGCCGAGCTTGCCCAACTGACCTCCGCCCATGAACTGTCGCTGATGAAGCGCCTGCTGGAATACCCCGAGATCATCGAAGCGGCAGCGCGTGAACTGTCGCCGCACCTGATCGCCTATTACCTGAAGGATCTGGCCGGCGACCTGCACACCTATTACAACGCGGAAAAATTCCTGGTCGACGATGAAGCCCTGAAACTCGCCCGCCTGGCGCTGGTATCGGCGACCCGGCAGGTGCTGGCAAACGGCCTCGCCCTGCTGGGCGTGAAGGCCCCGGAGAAAATGTGATGGCGCGCGCAGACAAAAAGAACCCTTTCCTCAGCGGATTTTTGACCGGCCTCTTTGCCGGCCTGGCGCTTGCCGTGGCCGTGGCCCTGGTGGTGACGCGCAACAGCCCATTTGCCGGGAAGACGCCGGCGGCCGGGACGGATGCTTCCGCGCCAGCAAGCCCGGCAGAGGCTCCCAAGTACGAGTTCTATCAGGCCCTGCCGGGAGGCGAATCAGGCAGCGAGCCCGCAGCCGCAGCGGCCACAAGCTATTTCCTGCAGGCCGGCGCCTTCGGCAATGCCGCCGACGCCGACGAAATGAAGGCCCGCCTGGCGCTGCTGGGCTTTGAGGCAAAGATTCTCGCGGCGCAGGAAGGCGAAACGCAGCTGCACAAGGTCAGGATCGGCCCCTACAAAAGCCTGGATGAACTTAATTCCGCGCGTGCCCGTCTCACGCAAGGCGGCGTGGAAACCATGCTGGTGAGAATTGGACCCAAACAAGAGGAGAAACAATGAACCGCACAGTTTTGCATCGGACGCTGGCCTTGCTGGCCGGGCTGTTCATGTTGACCGGGGCCCTGGCCGCCGAACCCGCCGAGGAAGGCACCGACTACAAGCGCCTGGCCAAGCCGGTGCCGGTGGAAACCGGCAAGCAGATCGAAGTGGCGGAATTCTTCTGGTACCGCTGCCCGCACTGCAACCAGCTGGAACCCGGGCTTTCCGCCTGGGCAAAAAAGCTCCCCCCCGACGTGAAGCTGCGCCCCGTGCCCACCGTCCTCAACCAGAACTGGCTGCCCGCCGCCAAGCTCTACTACGCGCTGGCCGACCTGGGCGCGCTGAACCGACTGCACGGCAAGGTCTTCGAGGCCTACCACAATGAAGGGCTGGATCTGGACGATGAAGACCAGTTGATGGCCTGGGTGAAAAAACAGGGCCTGGATGAAGCCAGGTTCAAAGCCGCCTACCGCTCGTTCTCCACCCGGACGCGCGTCATGAAAGGCGACCGCACCGCCCGCGCGGCCGGCATCACCGGCGTGCCCGCGCTGGTGGTCGACGGCAAATACCTCACCTCGATTTCCATGACCTACACCGAGGAACGCCTGTTCGAGGTACTGGACCAGCTCATCCAGCGCGCCCGCAAGGAGCGCGGCGGCAAAACCGCCAAGTAAACCCGCATTGCCACAGGCGAACAAGCCGCTGGCTGTATTCATTACCGGGGCCTCCAGCGGCCTCGGCGCCGCGCTGGCGCGGCATTACGGACAACGCGGCGCCGTGCTCGGGCTCTGCGGACGACGCGGGGAAGCGCTCGAGCGCACTGCCGCCGGGCTGAACGCGCACTGCTTCATCGCCGAGGTGCGTGACGCCGGTGCGATGCAGGCCGCGGCCGCCGAATTCATCGAAAAGGCCGGCGTGCCCGACATCGTCATCGGCTGCGCCGGCATCTCGGTCGGCGCGCTGACCGAAGAAGCCGACGACCTGCCGGTCTTCCAGGCCGTAATGGACGCCAATGTGATGGGGCTGGTGCACACCTTCCACCCCTTCATTGCGCCCATGAGACAGGCGGGCAGGGGCGTGCTGTGCGGCATCGCCAGCGTGGCCGGGGTGCGCGGCCTGCCCGGCGGCGGCGCCTATTCCGCCTCCAAGGCGGCGGCCCGTGTTTATCTCGAAGCCCTGCGCCTGGAGCTGAAAGCCTCGGGCATCCGCGTGGTCACGGTTTCGCCAGGCTACATCGAAACGCCGATGACCCGCGTGAATCCCTACCCCATGCCGTTCCGCATGACGGCGGCGGCGGCGGCCGCGAAAGTCGCGCGGCTGATCGAAAAGCGCAGGGCCGAGAGCATCATCCCCTGGCAGATGGCCGTCGTGGCGGGCTTCATGCGCTGCATGCCGCGCGCGCTGTATGACCGCCTGTTCGAGAAGGCCCCGCGCAAGCCGCGCGGCCTGCCGACCTGACTTTTTTGCAGACAATCGGGCAGATGCCCTATAGTGTTGAAAACACATACTGATTGCGGAGGCCTTATGACGGAACCTATAAGCGTTGCGGTGGTGGACGACCATCCCCTGCTGCGCATGGGCGTGGCGAACTCCATCGAGCAGACCGGGGACATGAAGCTGGCCGGCCAATTCACCGATGCCGCTTCGCTCAAGGAATGGATGCAATCCGGCAAGCGCGCCGACGTGGTGCTGCTCGACCGCTCGCTGCCCGACATGGATGCGCTGGACATGGTTTCCGACATCCGCGACGCCGGCATGAAAGTCATCATGCTCACCATCGCCGACACCGAGGAGGAAATCTCCGAGGCCATCAGCGCCGGCGTGGACGGCTACGTCATCAAGAGCAGCGAGCCCGAGCACGTGCTGTCGGCCATCCGCAGCGTGTGCGCCGGCCAGAGCAGCTTCCCGCTCAACATCATGCAGAGCATGGCGCGCGGCGAAATTCCCCACAACGCCCTGGAAGCGCTCACCCCGCGCGAAATGGAAATCGTCGAGTTCGTGAAGCAGGGCCTCTCCAACAAGATCATCGCCTACAACCTCAAGCTCTCCGAGAACACCGTGCGCAACCATTTGCGCAACATCATGGAAAAGCTGGGGCTGAGAAACCGCGTGCAGGTCGCCACCCTGGCCTTGAAGGAAGATCGCCGCCGTCGCTGATGCCCATTCTGGTGAAATATCCGGGCTAAGGGAGATCTTCAATGTGTATGGCGAGACCAAGGAAGGTGCGCGCAAAGCCGATGGCACGCCTTATACGCCCAACCGGTACTATCGCAGCGCATCTCCGATAACAAGTAACAAGCCTAGGTGGAGCGCCACCCCACCCGTAGAAGCGCCAGCTGCCTCAATACTGCAGCTGCACCCCCACCACGAACTTGTCGGTGTCCACCGCGCCGACCTCGGTCCTGGAATACATGCCGGTGATGCGGGCATCATGGCCCTTGATCACGTAGTTCACCCCCAGATCCATGACCTTGGTAGCGGCGGCGTTGTCAGGCTCGAACTTCTGATAGCGCACGAAGGGCTGGAAGCGGCCGATACCCACGTCGCCGGGGATAAGGTAGGCCCCCCCAAGCATGTAAGCCGTGCCCTCCACCTTGCCGCCGCAGTTGTTGGACAGGCTGGCGGTAGCGCATTGGGCCGGGGTCGCGTCGACCACGTTGCCCGTGTCGTAATTGTAATAAGCGCCTTCCGCGGTCACGACCCCGGCACCGGCAAGGGACTTCTCGAACAGCACGTCCACGCTGTAGGCCAGGTAGTCGTCTTTCAGCGCCGAGGTTCCCACCCCATCGCTTTGCTGCATGAAAGCGAGCCCGACGGTAAAGATATCCTTGGCGCCGTAGTACGTGCTGGCGGTGTAGTAGGCCGGCGCCGGTTCCGGGTCCAAGAAGGCATAGGCCACCCGTCCGGCGAAGAGCAGCTTGTCTTCCTCGTTCGACAGCCCCGCCGCCCGGTTGGCGCCTTCGAACGCACCGAAGGCATAGGTGAGCTTGCCGTCCATGGGTTTGCCCCAGATGGTCACGCCGTCGTCGCGGCCGATGGCAAAGCTCGGATATTGGGAAACGGTGCCGGGGAAGTCCCAGGAATAGGTATAAAACGGGCCGGCCAGATTGGCCCGATCCGAGGGCGGCAAATGTCGGCCGAACCAGATGTTGAAATAATCATTGAATTCGAACTGGGCATAGGCATCCAGAATGCGGGTGTCGTTGCCGTCGCTGGTTCCCTCCAGGTTTACGGTGGCGCCGATGTGCTTGCTGATCCGCCCACTGGTGAAGATGCGCAAATTGTTCAGGTCAAAGTCGCTGGAACGCTCGGTGCCGCCGGGTGCCGCATCCTCAACTGACGAGAAACTGAAGCGCATGCCCGCGCCTAGGCTGACGGAGGCTTCGTCGTTGATTTTGATCACAGCACCGGCGTTCGCCTGGCCTGCCGCCAGTAACAGCGCCGAAATGGGTAACCAGGCACGGGGGATGACCGAACCGCGTACTTGCTTGAGTTTTTTGAGCATGATTTTTCCTTGAAGGTTATGGCCCGAATGACCACTGCCTACCCTAAGAAACCCGGCCCGCTTCAGAAATACGACAAATGACGTATTCCCCTGCCCCAGAGGGATGGTAGAAAGTGGTGGCGTTCAGAAGGCACGAGAATCAAACATGGGCGTGGGGCTTCAAGGATGGGAAGAACGGGAAACAGCCGATAGCGCAGGCCCCGCGTGGCCGGACAGCTGGCGCGCCCAACTGCGCCTGGGTTTCGACCGTCCGGATAGTGGACATGCCACCCGGCTCCGTCGGCGGGAGCATCGAGGGCCTTTGCGGGTTCAGCGTGCCTTCCACCCGGAGGGGCCTGAAGTCTGCCACGTGATCGTGCTGCATCCACCGGGTGGCATCGCCGGGGGCGATGAGCTGGCCATTGCCGCCGAACTGGCGCCCGGTGCGACAGCCCAGCTCACCACGCCGGGTGCCGGCAAGTGGTACAAGGCGGGAGGGAGGGCCGCGTCCCAGTCGCTGGAGTTCCAGGTCGGGCCGGATGGTTGGATGGAGTGGCTGCCCCAGGAGAACGTGGTGTTTGACGGCGCGCAGGCCCGCATGGAAACAAGGGTGGAACTGGCGGCCGGGGCACGCTATGTGGGCTGGGACATCGTCTGCCTGGGCCGCTTGGCCAGCGGCGAACGCTTCGCTCAGGGCAGGCTGGAACTGCGCACGGGAATCTGGCGGGGTGGCCGTCCCCTCTGGATCGAGCAGGGCAGATTCGAGGCTGGCGGCACCTTCACTGAAACCGCCCCGGGCCTCGGTGGCCACACCGTTTTCGCGACCCTGGTGCTGGCGGGCGCGCCGATCCCCCGTGACCTGATAACAGCCTGTCGCGCCGTGGCGGTGCCGGCAAATGTTCGCCTGGCCGTCACGGCCCTGCCGGAGGTGCTGCTGATCCGCGCACTGGGCCACGCCACGGAACCGGTGCGCCGCGCACTGGATAGCTGTTGGCGAGCCGCGCGGCCAGAATTCCTGGGGCGCGCCGCGGTACCGCCCCGCATCTGGAACACATGAGGCGAAGCCATGGATCTCACGCCCCGCGAAAAAGACAAGCTGCTGATCTTCACCGCCGCCCTGGTGGCCGAGCGCCGTCTCGCGCGCGGTCTCAAGCTGAATTACCCGGAGGCGGCAGCCTTCATTTCCGCGGCCATACTCGAAGGCGCCCGGGACGGCCGCAGCGTGGCCGAACTGATGAGCTACGGCACCACGCTGCTGGGACGCGACGCCGTAATGGAGGGGGTGCCCGAGATGCTGCCGGAAATCCAGGTGGAGGCGACCTTCCCGGATGGCAGCAAGCTCGTCACCGTACACAACCCGATTGTCTAGGCGCGACACGATGATCCCAGGTGAAATTGAGGTCGGCCCCGGTGAGATCGAACTGAATGCCGGACGCGCCACGCGCACGCTGGAGGTGGCCAACACGGGCGACCGGCCTGTCCAGGTAGGCTCCCACTACCATTTTTCCGAAACCAACGCCGCCCTTGCCTTCGACCGCGACAAGGCTCGCGGCATGCGTCTGGACATCGCCGCCGGCACCGCGGTGCGATTCGAGCCCGGGCAGACGCGCACCGTGCAACTGGTGGCCTATGGCGGTGCACGCACGGTGCATGGCTTCCAGGGCAAGGTGATGGGTCCGCTTTGATTGTTTGGAGGTTGATGCCATGAGAATCTGGATTCCTGCTGTTCCGCTTGCGCTGTGTGCCACGACTGCGAATGCCCACCCCGGTGAACACCACGGCGGCTGGCTGGCAGCCATTACTCACCTCCTCAGCGAGCCGGATCATCTGGCCATGGCGCTCGTCGCGGTGGCGGCCGGGGCCGTGTGCGCCCGTCTGGTCCGCCGCCGCGCGTCGGCTGGCAGGCCGTCCGGCCATCGCCGATCCGGTCGATTCCAATGACCCCAATCAGCCGCCAGGCCTATGCCGAGATGTTCGGCCCCACCGTCGGCGATCGCCTGCGCCTGGCCGACACCGAACTCTGGATCGAGGTTGAAAAGGACTACACCCTCTACGGCGAGGAAGTGAAGTTCGGCGGCGGCAAGGTGATACGCGACGGGATGGGACAGGGACAGCGGACAGCGGCGAACGTGGCCGACACCGTCATCACCAATGCACTGATCGTCGACGCGGTAACCGGCATCGTGAAGGCCGACATCGGCCTCAAGGACGGCCGCATCTCCGCCATCGGCAAGGCCGGCAACCCTGACGTGCAGCCGGGCGTGAGCATTCCCATCGGTGCCGCGACCGAAATCATCGCGGGCGAGGGCATGATCGTCACCGCGGGCGGCATCGACAGCCACATCCACTTCATCTGCCCGCAACAGATCGACGACGCGCTGATGTCCGGGGTAACGACCATGCTGGGCGGGGGCACAGGACCGGCCACCGGCACGTGCGCCACCACCTGTACGCCGGGACCGTGGCACCTGCACCGCATGCTGCAGGCGGCGGACGCCTTTCCGATGAACCTGGGCTTTTTCGGCAAGGGCAACGTGAGCCGGCCCGACCCCCTGCGCGAGCAGGTGAAGGCGGGGGCCATCGGCCTCAAGCTGCACGAGGACTGGGGTACCACCCCCGCTGCCATCGACAACTGCCTCAACGTCGCGGACGAGATGGACGTGCAGGTGGCCATCCACTCCGACACGCTGAACGAGTCCGGTTTTGTCGAAACCACGCTGTCCGCCTTCAAGGGCCGCACGATCCACACCTTCCACACGGAAGGCGCGGGCGGCGGCCACGCACCCGACATCATCAAGGCGGTGGCCTTGCCCAACGTGCTGCCCAGTTCCACCAACCCGACCATGCCCTACACGGTGAACACCATCGACGAGCATCTCGACATGCTGATGGTCTGCCACCATCTGGATGCCGCCATCGCCGAGGACGTGGCCTTCGCCGAGAGCCGCATCCGCCGCGAAACCATCGCCGCCGAGGACATACTCCACGACCTCGGCGCGTTCTCGATGATGTCGTCGGACTCCCAGGCGATGGGGCGGGTCGGCGAGGTCGTCATCCGCACCTGGCAGACGGCGCACAAGATGAAGATCCAGCGGGGCGCACTGAAGGCGGACACTGCGCGCAACGACAATTTCCGGGTCAAACGCTATATCGCGAAGTACACCATCAACCCCGCCATCACCCATGGCATCGCGCATGTGGTCGGCTCGGTGGAGGTCGGCAAGCTGGCCGATCTGGTGCTGTGGAAGCCGGCCTTCTTCGGCGTGAAGCCCAGCCTGATCATCAAGGGCGGCATGATCGCCGCTGCCGCCATGGGCGACCCCAACGCCTCCATTCCGACGCCGCAGCCGGTTCACTACCGGCCGATGTTCGGCAGCTTTGGCGGCGGGCTCAAGACGTCGTTCACCTTCGTCTCGCAGGCCGCGCTGGAGCATGAGGCGCTGGCAGCGCTGGGGCTGGCGAAGCCTCTGGTGGCGGTGAAGGACACGCGCACGGTGGCCAAGCACGACATGGTGCACAACGACGCCACGCCCACGATCGAGGTCGACCCCGAACTCTACGCCGTGCGCGCCGATGGCGAACTGCTGGTGTGCCCGCCCGCGACGACGCTGCCGATGGCGCAACGCTACTTCCTGTTCTGAGCATGCTGGAAATCCATACCCTGGCCGACGCCCCTGCCGACGCCCCTGCCGACACGCCAGCCGCCTGGCTGGAGCTGCCCTATGACCTGCGGCACAAATCCCGCCTGCGCACGCGCCTTGCCGGCGGCGAAGAGGTCATGCTGATGTTGCCCAGAGGGCGGCCACTGAAGGATGGCGACCGCCTGCTGGCAACGGACGGCCGCGTGATCGGCGTGGTGGCCGCGTTCGAGCCGATCGTGCAGGTGGACTGCGCGAGCCCGCGCGAACTGGCGCGCGCCGCCTATCACCTGGGCAATCGCCACGTGGCGGTGGAAGTGGGAGACGGCTATCTGCGCATTGCGGCCGACCACGTGATCGAGAACCTGCTGGTCGGTCTGGGTGCCCGCCTGCAGCATCTGTCCGCCCCGTTCGATCCGGAGGGCGGTGCCTACGGCGGCCGCGCCGGTCATGGCCACGACGATGCCAGGGTCCATGGCGGGCGCATCCACGTCCATGCCTCGCCCGCATGACGCTGCCGGCGTTGGTACGCCTGTTGCACCTGGCCAGCCCGGCTCTGCCCGTGGGGGCCTTCAGCTACTCCCAGGGCATGGAAGCCGCCGCCGAGGCGGGCTGGGTTCATGACCGGCCATCCGCCCAGGCGTGGATTGCCGGCGTGCTGGCCGGCTCCATCGCCTGCCTGGAAGCGCCGCTATGGCTGCGCCTCCACCGGGCGTGGCGCGCAGGCGACGCCACCGCCGCCTCGCACTGGAACGCTTTCTTCCTGGCCAGCCGGGAAAGCGCCGAGCTCCGCGCGGAGAGCGTGCAGATGGGGTACTCGCTGCTGCGGCTGCTGGGGGACGTGGATGAATTCGCGCAGGCCGGTCTCGACGCACTGCACGCCATCGCCGAGCCGGCGCTGCCCACCGTCAGCGCCTTCGCCGCAGCCCACTGGAGCATTGCCGAGCGCGACGGCCTGACCGGCTATCTGTGGGCCTGGATCGAGAACCAGACCATGGCGGCAATCAAGATCGTGCCCCTGGGGCAGACCGACGGCCAGCGCATTCTTCTCGCACTCGGTGACGTCCTGCCCGCGCACGTCGAACGCGCCCAGGCCCTGCCCGACGAAGGCCTGGGTGCCCTCGCACATGGGCTGGCCATGGCGTCCAGCTGGCACGAGACCCAGTACACACGCATCTTCAGGTCATAAGGAAAACCCACATGAGCATTTCGTCCCCTCTGCGCGTCGGCATCGGCGGGCCGGTCGGCTCCGGCAAGACCGCCCTCACCCTGGCGCTTTGCCGCGCCCTGCGCGAGCGCCACCGCCTCGGCGTGGTCACCAACGACATCTACACCGAGGAGGACGCCATGTTCCTCGTCAGCCACCAGGCCCTGGCACCCGAGCGCATCATCGGCGTCGAGACCGGCGGCTGCCCGCATACCGCCATCCGCGAGGATGCGTCCATCAATCTTGAAGCGGTGGAGCGGCTCAACCGGCAGTTCACCGATCTCGAGATCATCTTCATCGAGAGCGGCGGCGACAATCTGGCTGCCACCTTCAGTCCGGAACTGTCCGATCTGACGATCTACGTGATCGACGTAGCCGGCGGCGACAAGGTGCCCCGCAAAGGCGGGCCGGGCATCTGCAAGTCGGATCTTCTGGTGATCAACAAGACCGACCTCGCCCCCTACGTGGGCGCCTCGCTGGCGGTGATGGAGCGGGATGCCCGGGCCATGCGCGGCGAGCGGCCGTTCGTGTTCACCAACCTCAAGGTCGGCACGGGACTGGACGAGGTCATCCGCCACATCGAACGGGCGGGGCTGGGGCAGGGTTAATCGTTCGCATCGATGCGGCGGGCGGTGCCCACCTGATGGCCCGCGCTGCCCTAGTGACTGATCATCCAGGGTCGCTTGGTGGGGAAACCCTTGGCGCCGTCCGCCGTGGTGACGGTGGTGCCGGGCCGGGCGGGGGCGCCGCAGCCGCAACCGGGCCCATGGACGTGTCCCCCTTGCCGGGAGGCGAGCCCGGGTTCGTGGCTCGCGCGTTCGTTCACCGCATGCGCCCGCCGGCTCGCCGCCGGCATGGTGGCGAGGGCCGGGGCGGATATCAGCGCCCGGGGCGCGGCGCGGCCGCAGCCGGGACAGGGCCGGGATTCGCGGCACTCCGCCATGGGACGGAGTGCCGTGAATGCGCCGCAGTCCGGGCACAGGTACTCGTAGACAGGCATGGCGGCTTTCCTTACCGATCCGGCGACAGGGGCATGTCCACGCCACCCAGGTCGTGGCGGGTGGGGCCGGCGCTTCCGGGCATCACGTCGAACTCGAAAATGTCGGTGGGCAGCCACAAGGTGGCGCAGGCGTTGGGAATGTCCACCACGCCGCTGATGTGCCCCTGCACCGGGGCGGTGCCGAGAATGGAGTAGGCCTGGGCCCGGCTGTAGCCGAACTTGCTCAGGTATTCGATGGCGTTGAGGCAGGCCTGGCGGTAGGCCACGTGCACATCGAGGTAGTGCTGCTTGCCCCCTTCGTCCACGGAGATGCCCTCGAAGATGAGGAAATCGTCATACGTGGGCGTGATGGGACTGGGCTTGAAGATGGGATTCTTGATGCCGTACTTGCTCATGCCTTCCTTGATAATGCTCACCCGCAGATGCAGCCAGCCGGCCATTTCGATCGCGCCGCAGAAGGTGATTTCGCCGTCCCCCTGGCTGAAGTGCAGATCGCCCATGGACAGCCCGCCGCCCTTCACGTAGACGGGGAAATACACGCGGGACCCTCGCGACAGATCCTTGATGTCGCAGTTGCCTCCGTGTTCGCGCGGCGGCACCGTGCGCGCGCCCTCGGCGGCGGCCTTGTCGCGGGCTTCGCCTTTCATCTTGCCCATGTGGGCGGTCCTGGCGGACGGCGGGGCAGCGAGGGGCGGCACCCGTTCGGGGTCGGTGGCGATGAGCCCCGCTTCGCGCTCGTTCCAGGTGTCCAGCAGGGCCCGGTCGGGCAGGCAACCGATCAGCCCGGGGTGAATCAGGCCGGCGTATTTCACGCCCGGCACGTGGCGCGATTCGGTGAACATGCCCTTGATGTCCCAGATGGATTTCTGGGCCTGCGGAAAATGATCGGTGAGGAAGCCGCCGCCGTTCTTCTTCGAGAAGAAGCCGTTGAACCCCCACAGGCTGTCCGGCTTGGCACCGATGTCGAGGATGTCGACGACCAGCAGGTCGCCGGGCTCGCATCCCTCGACGCCGATCGGGCCGGAGAGGAAATGCACCGTGGTGAGATCGATGTCGCGCACGTCGTCGGCGGAATCGTTGTTCTGGATATAGCCGCCGGTCCAGTCGTAGGTTTCGATGAGGAAGTCATCGCCGGGCTTGACCCAGGCGACGATGGGAATGTCCGGGTGCCAGCGGTTGTGCACCAGTTCATTCTCGTAGGGGGATTGCTTGAGGTCGACTTTGATCAGGGTTTCGGGCATGACGGCGCTCCTTGTCGCGGGGTTTAAACAGAAAGGAATTTCTTGATGTGGGCAACGTCGGTTTCGGCGCGCGGGGTTTCGTGCACCAGCCGCCCGCCCTCGATCACGAACAGCCGGTCGGCGACGTCCATCGCGAACGACAGCACCTGCTCCGACACGACGATGGTGATTTCCCGCATCTTGCGGATTTCATTGAGCGCCTTCGCAATGTCCTTGATGATCGACGGCTGGATGCCTTCGGTGGGCTCGTCGAGCAGCAGGACTTTGGGGTTGGTGACAAGCGCCCGCGCGATCGCCAGCTGCTGCTGCTGGCCGCCGGACAGATTTCCGCCCTTGCGGCGACGCATGTCCCACAGCACGGGGAACAGCGCGTAGATTTCCTCCGGCACCTGCTTGCTCGCGGTGTGGGTCATCCCGGTCTCGATGTTTTCCTCGACCGTCAGCGCAGGAAAGATCATTCGCCCCTGCGGCACGTAGGCGATGCCCTTGGCGACGCGGCGGAAACTTTCGTCGGCGGAAATGTCCCTGCCGTCCACGCGGATGTCTCCGCCCTTGAGTTCCAGGATGCCGATCAGCGACTTGAACAGCGTGGTCTTGCCCATGCCGTTGCGGCCCATGATCGCGACGGTTTCGTTCCTACCGGCGGAGAAGGAGATTCCGTGCAGCGCCTCGCTCTGCCCGTAACTGACTACCAGATTGTTGACTTCAAGCATGGGGGCTCCCTAGTGGCCGAGATACACGTCGATCACGCGTTCATCGTTCTGCACCTTGTCCATCGATCCTTCGGCCAGAACCTTGCCCTGGTGCATGACCGTGACCTTGTGCGCGATGCGCTTCACAAACTCCATGTCGTGTTCGATCACGATCACCGAGCGGTTCTGGCAGATGCGTTTCAACAGATCGGCGGTAAGCTCGCGCTCGCGCGCGCTCATCCCGGCGATCGGCTCGTCGAGCATCAGGAGTTCCGGGTCCTGCATCAGCAGCATGCCGATCTCCAGCCACTGCTTTTCGCCGTGCGACAGCAGCCCGGCTTCCATGTCGAGCTTCTCCGCGAGGCCGATTTCCAGCGCGACCGACTGCACGCGTTCGCGCACCGTGGCATCGCACCTGAACGCCAGTGCGCCGAAGACGTTGCGCCCGCGCGGGAAGGACACCTCGAGGTTCTTGAACACCGGCAGGTTCTCGTAGATCGACGGGGTCTGGAACTTGCGTCCGATGCCGGCGCGCACGATCCGGTGTTCCGGCAGGCCCAGCATCTCGGCGTTCTTGAACTTGATGCTGCCGCCGGTCGCACGGGTCTTGCCGCAAATCAGGTCGAGGAGCGTCGTCTTGCCCGCGCCGTTGGGACCGATGATCACGCGCAGCTCGCCGCGGTCGAGATAGAGCGTGAGATTGTCGATGGCCTTGAACCCGTCGAAGGACACGCTCAGGTCCTCTATCGCCAGCACGAAATCGGTATTGCTCATAAGGTTCTCCTAGGGCCTGCTCAGGGTTGGCGCACGGTGCATCAGGTTTCCTTCTGCGCGAGGCCGGCGGGCAGCGGGCCAGGCGACGCCACGGGCGCGACGTCGGCCACCGGCGCTTCGGCTTTCGGCGCGCGCATCGACTTGCGCCCTGCAAGCCTGGGTTTGACGTGGCTTTCGTACAGTCCGGCCAGGCCGTTGGGGAACGCGAGCACGACGCCGATGAAAAGCGCGGCCATCAGGAACAGCCACAGGTCGGGAAAGCTTTCCGAAAAATAGGTCTTGCCCGCATTGACCAGCAGCGCGCCGTAGACCGCGCCGACCAGCGACATGCGTCCCCCGACCGCGGCGAAGATCACCATCTCGATCGACGGCACGATGCCGACGATCGACGGCGACATGAAGCCGACCTGGAGCGTGAACAGCGCGCCGCCGATGCCCGCGAGCATGGCGGACAGGCAGAACACGAAGACCTTGAACATCGACACGTCGTAGCCGGAGAACCGCACCCGATCTTCCTTGTCTCGCATTGCCAGCAGCAGGGTGCCGAGCTTGCTCAGCTGTATCCAGCGGCAGGCGAGGATCGCCGCCAGCAGCAGCAGTGCGTTCACGTAGTACAGGATCGTCTTGGCGCTGTCGGTGCGGATGTCCCAGCCAAGCAGGGTCTTGAGGTCGGTGATGCCGTTGACGCCGCCGGTATAGCCCTGCTGGCCGATGATGAGCACGGTCAGGATGAGGGCGACCGCCTGGGTGATGATCGCGAAATACACCCCTCCGACGCGACGCTTGAACATGGCATAGCCGATGACGAAGGCAAGCAGCGCCGGCACCAGCAGTACCGCGAGCAGCGCGAACGGCAGATGGTTGAAGGGCTCCCACCAGCCCGGCAGCGCGGTGAGCTGGTTCCAGTCCATGAAATCCGGAATGCCGGGCGTGGACTGGATTCTGGTGCTTGCCGGGTCGGACGCCTCGAGCTTGAGGAACATCGCCATGCAGTAGCCGCCCAGCCCGAAGAACACCCCCTGGCCAAGGCTCAGGACGCCGCCGTAGCCCCACAGCATGACCAGGCCGATGGCGACGAAGGCATAGGTCAGGTATTTGCCGACGAGGTTGAGGCGGAAGTTGTCGAACAGCAGCGGGAAAACCACCAGCAGCAGGACGGCGAGCAGCAACCAGCTGGCGAGTCCCTGTCGTTTGAACCAGGTCATGGGCGTCATGGGTTTCTCCATTTCGGGGCGGTTTGACGATGGGCCGGTCATCGACGGATCCTGGAAGCGAACAGGCCCTGGGGCCGGATCATCAGGATGACGACGATCAGCAGCAGGGTGAGCACCTTGGCCATCGAGCCGGACAGGAAGAATTCGGCGATGGATTGTGTCTGCGCAATGCCGAACGCCGAGGCGACGGTGCCGAGCAGGCTTGCCGCGCCGCCGAAGGTGACGACGAGGAAGGCATCCACGATGTAGAGCGAGCCGCTGGTCGGGCCGGTCGAGCCGATGGTGGTGAACGCCGCGCCGGCGATGCCGGCGATGCCGCAGCCGATGGCGAACGTCAGCCGGTCGGTACGCCGGGTGTTGATGCCGACGGCGTTGGCCATCACCCGGTTCGCGACCGTGGCGCGAACCTTGAGTCCCCAGCTTGAGCGGTAGAGCGCGAGCATGACGAACCCGGTCACCAGCAGCGTGACGACCATCACGAACAGCCCGTTGATGGGAATGTCGAGACCCTCCGCCGGCGCCCACGAGCCAAGCAGCCAGTCGGGCAGCTTCGGACTCACTTCACGGGCGCCGAAAGTCGAGCGGAAGATTTGCTGCATCGCCAGCGACAGGCCCCAGGTAGCGAGCAGGGTGTCGAGCGGGCGCTTGTACAGATGCCGGATCAGCGCCCACTCGGCGAGCCAGCCGACGCCGAAGGCGCACAGGAAGGCAAGCAGGATCGCGAACGGAAAGTACGCCTGCATGAAGCCCGGCGCGTAACGCTCGGTGACGGTGGACATCAGGAAGATCGTGTAGGCGCCGATGGTCATGAACTCGCCGTGCGCCATGTTGATGACGCCCATCTGGCCGAAGATGATGGCCAGCCCCAGGCCCATCAGCAGCAACACGGAGAACAGGCTGAGGCCCGCAAATCCCTGCATCATCGTGATGTTGAAAATATCGGTCATCGTCATGGCGCACTCCCGTTGCAGACACGCACGACGCCGCGCAGGCGCGGCGCGCGAAACTCACTGATAGCCCTTGGGGAAAGGATTCGGCTCGATCAGGCTGGGTGACTCGGCGACGACCTTGAACTGGCCGTTCCGCTGCGCCATGCCGATCCGTGCCTTGCTCCACAGGTGGTGGTTGGGGTGGATCTTCACGTAGCCTTCCGGCGCGGTCTTCAGCTCGATGCCGGGCGAGGCGGCGGCGATCTTGTCGACGTCGAAGCTGCCGGCCTTCTCCACCGCGGCCTTCCACAGCCACGGCCCGAGATAGGCCGCCTGGGTCACGTCACCAATGACCGAGTTCGGTCCGTATTTGGCCTTGAACGCTTTCACGAAGGCAGCGTTGTTGGGATTGTTGAGCGACTGGAAGTACTTCATCGAGGCATAGAAGCCGTCGATGTTCTCGCCGCCGATGCCGAGCACTTCGTCTTCGGTCACCGAGATCGTCAGCAGGAACTGCTTCTTGGCGGTGATGCCGGCGGCCTTCAGCTGCTTGTAGAAGGCGACGTTCGATCCGCCGACGACGGCGCAGTAGATGCAGTCCGGCTTTTTCAGCTTGATCTTGTTGATGAGCGAGTTGAAGTTGGTGTGGCCGAGCGGGTAGTACTCCTCGCCGACGATGCTACCCTTCTGGAAGTTCTCGACGTGCTTCCTCGCGATCTTCATCGAGGTGCGCGGCCAGATGTAGTCCGAACCGACGAGGAAGAAGGTCTTGGCCTTCTTCTCCTGCTTGGCCCAGTCGAGCCCCCAGATGATCTGCTGGGTGGCCTCCTGCCCGGTGTAGATCACGTTCTTCGACTGCTCCAGGCCCTCGTAGAACGTGGGGTAGTAGAGCATGCCGTTTTCCTTTTCGAACACCGGCAGCACCGCCTTGCGCGAGGCCGACGTCCAGCATCCGAACACCGCCGCGACGCGATCGTTGACCAGCAGCTTGCGCGACTTCTCGGCGAAGGTCGGCCAGTCGGAGGCGCCGTCCTCCTTGATCACCCGGATCTTGCGGCCCAGCACGCCGCCCATCGCGTTGATCTGGTCGATGGCAAGTTGCTCGGCCTGGATCGACCCGGTTTCCGAAATGGCCATGGTGCCGGTGGCCGAATGCAGTTGCCCGACCACGACTTCCTTGTCGGTGACGGCGAGCCCGGTGGTGTTCACCTTGGCGGTGGGCGCCACCGACGCCCAACTGATGCCCGGGATCGCCAGGGCGGGAATCGTCGCCAACCCCAGCAAGACCCTGCGGCGCGCAAAAAATTTCGATTGCTCTTCGTCGTAATCGGACATAACGGACTCCTATCGGTAGGTTGTGGGAAACATCTGCAGGGGGTTCGAAAACGAGACCGCCGGTGCATAAGGCTCACCTTACCGATGGGATATTGGGACCAAAATACGTAAATCGTCGTATGTCGACGCGACGCTACCCGCTCAAAAATATGGAAATTTCCTGATCCAGCCACGCCAGCGCATTCCTTATCCCGCCATTCACTTTGGCGCCGGAGTTAGAAACAGTGGGCCGCCTGGGCGCGCGCCTTCCATCATTCGCACGGATACTGTGGATGGTGAAATTCCTCTTGCCAGAATTCCCCCCTTAGATGGGGCGTAACGCACCCTGAGCGCGCAGTGCTTCTGCCTGACTCCGACGTCACGCGAAATCGGGGATGACGGTCTTGCCTGCCGGCGCCTACAGCGCCCCGCCTGCGAATAGGCTCTTTTTGATAATGGCATGGACGCCCCAGTTGCCGTCCACCACCTGAGTGACGCTGAAATCCACTGCCACCGACAGCAAGGAGATGGCCTCGTCCTCCGTCAGCCCCTTGGTTTCCATGAGGAAGTGGCGGCTCTTGCGGAAGGCGTCACGCAGGGCAAGATCGATGGAGGATTTGGCATAGATTTCCGATTGCGCCTTGGCGCCCAGTTCGGCCAGGTAGTTGGCGAAACTGAAACCATGCAGCACCCACTCGTCCTTGGTTTCCAGCAAGGGGTAGCCCAGCTTCTCCAGGGTGGTCCCCTTGAGGCTGGCCTTCTTGTGCAGGATGAACTGGAAGGTGCCGGTCAGGGAGCATTCGATGGCCGTGCCGCACAGTTCGGAGTCGCCTTGGGCGGCATGGGGGTCGCCCACCGAGAACAGCGCGCCCGGCACCGCTACCGGATAGTACATGGTGGTGCCCTTGCCGATGCGCCAGTTGTCGATGTTGCCGCCGGTGTAGCTGGGGGGGATGGAGTCCACCACGTCGGCCTCCTTGGGGGCCAGTCCGGCCACCCCGAAGTGAGGGCGGATGGGGATGCGCACATCCTTGAGGATGTCGTGGTTTTCCTGGATCTTTTTGTGGTCTACCACCACTCCGGGATAGTCGATGATCTTGTGGGTAACGCCAAAAGGGTCGGTCTGTGGGGTCCACTGGAAGTTGTACACCGCTTGGGCCCAATTCTTCTCGGCATTGGCATCCACCTCGTAGATGGTGATGACCTCCCGGTTCTTCGGTTCTGTGATCAGGTCCTTGTAGTGGAACCCCCACCACGCGGCGGCGTTGCTGCCGAAGGTCTTGCCGGCGTATTTGGGATTGGCGCAGGGGCGTGGCATGACATCGATGATGTGCACCTCCAGTACATCGCCCTCTTCGGCTCCCCTCACGAACACCGGACCTGTGCAGATGTGCACCCCCAGTCCCTCCCCCGCCCCACGCCCGAACAGGCTGGCGTCGATGGGCCCGGCGCCGCGCCGGTTCACGCCCTTGCGCTTGCTATCCCAATAGTAGACGCTCTCTGCCCCCGGATCGCCCTTGATCATGCGTTCGAAGTCGTCGCCGGCATGGTGGGTCAGGGTTTCGATGGTGACGAAATCGCCGGAGTCGATCTCCACCATTGGCTTGAGAGACTTGCTGAAATAGCCCCAATGCACCGTCTTATCGTTGGCCGGGATGAAATAGTGCTTCTTCATCCTGGAGTCGCCCGGCCCATCCGCCGCGTAGGCCGAGCCGATCAGCCCTGCCCCAGTAACGCTAGCCCCGGCAGCCAGCAGGCCGCCCTTGAGAAAGTTGCGCCGCGAAGCGGCAGCCCGTTCCGGCGTGGTGCAAACACCCTCGCCATGGTTGTCGACCCGGACATGGAGACACTGGGTGTGATTACAGGATGGATCCGTACAATGGTGCTTGGCCATGTTCTCTCCCTTTTCTATTGAGCGGTTCAGCCACTTGCGACATGCGATTCTCATTCCTGCAGGAAAACTTCCATCCCGCGTTCCTCACCTACCTGTGTTTGGCATCGGCCTCGTTGGGGATGCCCGCGATCGGGCACTCGGCGGTCCCCACCGTGGGCCGTGTAAGCGCTTCTACCTGCTCGCGGGCAGCCTCCGGATTCGTTACCCATTTCTGGTAGAACTCATACGGGATTTCTGCAACGCCTTTGTCACCCTCTCGCGAATTGATCTTGCCGGTGTAGCCGCGGTGCAGGAGCTTGAACAAGTGGTTCTGGGACTGGCCGTTTTTTCGTGCGTCGCGAATCAGGGAGACGGACAGTTCCGCATACTGGATACCGTAATCCTCTTCTCCGCATTCGCCGAGCGTCCTGCCGTCGAAGCCCACGATGGCGGAATGGCCGAAATATGAATACACCCCGTCGAAGCCCGTGGCATTGGCGACGGCCACATAGACGTTATTCATCCAGGCCATGGTCTTCGCCACCATGACCTGCTGATCCTTGGAGGGATACATGTAGCCCTGGCAGCGAACGACCAGCTCGGCGCCCTTCATCGCACAGTCCCGCCAGATCTCGGGATAGTTGCCGTCGTCGCAGATGATCAGACTCACCTTGAGCCCCTTGGGTCCCTCCGACACGTAGGTCCGATCACCCGGGTACCATCCCTCGATCGGGCACCAGGGCATGATCTTGCGGTATTTCTGAACGATTTCGCCCTGGTTGTTCATCAGGACAAGTGTGTTGTAAGGCGCCTTGTCGGGATGTTTCTCATGGCGCTCTCCAGTGAGGGAGAACACGCCCCAGACATTGGCCTTCCGGCAGGCCGCCGCGAAGATGTCGGTTTCGTCCCCCGGGATGGCCGAGGCGGTCTCGTACATCTCGCCGCTGTCATACATGATGCCGTGGGTGCTGTACTCTGGGAAGATCACCAGATCCATGCCAGGCAGGCCCTGCTTCATGCCGACCACCATGTCGGCGATCTTGCGCGCATTCTCCAACACTTCGGCACGGGTGTGCAGCCGAGGCATCTTGTAGTTGACGACCGCCACACCGACGGAATCGTTGCTGCTGGAAATATCACCGTGCCTCATAAGCGCCCTTTCTCATACGTCTCGGTCAACATGATTCCCGGGGATCTCGGCCATGAGGACGGGGTTGCCGGGAAATCGGAGGGCCTACGTTACCGACAAGAACGCCCGGACGTGAATACGTAAATCGTCGTATGCCAGCCGCGACATCGGCTGCAATCGAAACGCGGCCCCTCCTGTCACGCCCCGTCGCGGTGCATCCCCTCAGCCGCCGCTCCACGCTGGCGCGGCAGACCCAAAGCGCAAGCCCCCCAGCCGCACGGCGCGTCGAATGAGGGGAATGCTTCTTGGGAATGTTTCTTGCTTGATACCCCGCAAACGTGTCACCCACCGAGCGCCATGTCCGCCACCGCCCCACAGCGCATTTTCAGCATCCGCCGCGACTACAACACCTGGGTCGCCAACGAGACCCTGGAGGACTATGCCTTGCGCTACACCCCGCGCGCCTTCCGCAAATGGTCGGTGTTCCGCGTGGCCAACACCGCCTTCGGCGCGGTGTCGTTCCTGGCCCTGGAAGCCATCGGCGGCGCCATGGCCCTCACCTACGGATTCTGGAACGCCCTGTGGGCGATCCTGGCGGTGAGCGCCATCATCTTCCTGACCGGTCTGCCCATCAGCTACTATGCCGCCCGCCACGGCCTGGACATGGACCTGCTGACCCGGGGCGCCGGTTTCGGCTACCTGGGCTCCACCCTCACCTCCCTGATCTACGCCAGCTTCACCTTCATCTTCTTCGCCGTGGAGGCCGTCATCATGGCCCTCGCCCTGGAGTTGTATTTCGGCATCCCCCTGGGCTGGGCCTATCTGCTGTGCTCGCTGGCGGTAATTCCGCTGGTCACCCGCGGCGTCACCCTGATCAGCCGCGTGCAACTGTGGACCCAGCCCGTGTGGGCGCTGCTTCTGGTGCTGCCCTACCTGGCCATCGCGGTGAAGCAGCCCGACCTGTACGCGGAGTTCAGCACCCTGGTCGGCCAGTCGGACAACGGCGACGGCTTCGACTGGCTGATGTTCGGCAGCGCCTCCACCATGGCCTTCGCCCTCGTCATGCAGATTGGCGAGCAGGTGGACTACCTGCGTTTCCTCCCCGAGAAGACAGCAGAAAACCGCTGGAAATGGTGGGCCGCCGTGCTGGTCGCCGGCCCCGGCTGGATCGTCCCCGGCCTACTCAAGATGCTCGGCGGAGCCTTCCTTGCCTTCGTTGCCCTGCAGGCGCAGATACCCGTTGAACGTGCGCTGGAACCGACCCAGATGTATCTGGCGGGCTTTGGCTATGTGTTTTCCGATACCCGCTGGGCTCTGCTGGCCACTGTGGCCTTCGTCATCGTCTCCCAGATCAAGATCAACATCACCAACGCCTATGCGGGTTCCCTAGCCTGGTCGAATTTTTTTGCCCGCCTCACTCACAGCCATCCCGGACGAGTGGTATGGGTAATATTCAACGTCATGCTGGCGGTACTGGTCATGGCTCTGGGCGTGTTCGAAGCGCTGGAAAGCGTACTGGGCCTCTACGCCAATCTGGCCATCGCCTGGGTTGGTTCCCTCGTGGCGGATCTGGTGGTCAACAAGCCGCTCGGCCTGAGCCCGCCGGGAATCGAATTCAAGCGGGCCTATCTCTATGACATCAATCCGGTCGGCGTGGGGGCGACCCTGATCGCCGCGGTGGTATCCATCGGCGCCTTCGCCGGTGCCCTGGGCCCCGCGCCCCAGGCCTTTTCGCCATTCGTCGCCCTGGCCACGGCGTTCGTCTGCGCTCCCCTGATCGCCTGGCTGACCGGCGGCCGCTACTACATCGCCCGCCCGGCGGAAGGTCCCCGATCCGCCGCCGTGCAGCAATGCGTGCTGTGCGACAACCCGTTCGAAGGCGAGGACATGGCCCACTGCCCGGCCTACGCCGGCCCGATCTGCTCGCTGTGCTGCACCCTGGACGCCCGCTGCCACGACCGCTGCAAGCCCGAGGCCCGGGCCGCCCAGCAGATGCACGCGGGCCTGGTCCGCTTCCTGCCGACGCGTTATGCCCATTTCGTGAACCGGCGCGTGGGCCATTATCTGATCGTGCTCGCCCCGCTGCTCGGTCTGCTGGCGGCCATCCTGGGCATGGTCTACTTCAACGAGTCGTCCCTGGCGACCGGCCCGGCTGCCCTGGAAGGACTGTCGGACGCCTTTCTCAAGGCCTTCGCCCTTCTGACCCTGGTGATGGCGGTGGGCGCCTGGTGGATCGTGCTGGAACACGAAAGCCGCAGCGTCGCCCAGGAGGAGTCGAACCGGCAGACCCTGCTGCTGACCCGCGAGGTCGAGGCCCACAACGCCACCGACGCCAAGCTCCAGGCCGCGAAGGAAGCGGCCGAATCGGCCAATCTCGCGAAGACCCGCTATGTCACCGGCATGACCCACGAACTGCGCACCCCGCTCAACGGCATCCTCGGCTACGCCCAGATCCTGCTGCGCGACCAGAGCCTGCCGCCACCGAGGCGGGAAGCGGTGGACGTCATCCGGCGCAGCGGCGAGCACATGCTGCAGCTGGTGGACGGGTTGCTCGACCTCGCCCGCATCGAAGCCGGCAAGCTCAAGCTCGAGCAGAGCGAGCTGGCACTGCCGGACTTCATCGCCCAGCTGGTGAAAATGGTGCAGCCGGAAGCCGCAGCCAAGGGCCTGGCCTTCCGCGTCGAAACCGACGGCAACCTGCCTGCCGTCGTTCATGCCGATGCCAAGCGCCTGCGACAGATCCTCATCAACCTGCTGGCCAACGCCGTCAAGTTCACGGACCGCGGCCACGTCACGCTGCGCGTGGCCTACGGCCGCGAAATCGCCCGTTTCGAGGTGGAGGACAGCGGCGTCGGCATCGCCCAGGAGGACAAGGAGCGCATCTTCCAACCCTTCGAGCGGGGCG
>JAJZPR010000083.1 GCA_021847835.1 Pseudomonadota bacterium | reverse complement strand
GCGTATGTTTCCCAGCGCCATCTTGTTGCCGGCATGGTGGCCGCCTTCCATCCGGTACGGGTTGGCGAGGACCAGATGCACCTGGTCGCGGGCACGGTAGATGTTGATCACGATTTCCCCCGGCTCGGTGCACGGCTCGATGCCATGGTACACGGCGTTTTCCAGCAAGGGCTGCAACACCAGCGGCGGAATCAGCGCATCGCCCGGCATGTTCTCCACGTGCCAGGCCACACGGAGACGCTCTCCCAGGCGCAACTGCTCCAGGTCCAAATACTGGCGGCACAGTTCCACCTCCTTGTCCAGTGGGGCCAGCTGCCGGTTGTCCGCCATCAGCACGCGAAACAGGTCGGCCATATCCTCCAGCGCCCGCTCGGCCCGCTTCGGGTCGGAGCGGATCAGGCTGAGCACCGCGTTAATGCTGTTGAACAGGAAATGCGGGCGGATCCGCGCCTGCAAGGCCTGCAGCCTGGCCTCGCTGATCGCGGGGGAAAATGCCCGGCTGCGCAGGTTGAAATAGCCCAGCAGCACACTGCTCGCCAGCGCGGTGAAAAGCCAGTGACGCTCGAGGTCTCCGATACCGGCACTGAAAAAATAGCGGTTGAATTCATGCGCCAGGGTGGTGAGCATCAGTTCCAGCGCCAGCACCGCGGCCACACCCCAGCGATAGGGCAGCCGCGCAAAAAACCTGTGTGCCAGACACAAGGCCAGCAAGGAAAGCAGCAGCACCGGCTGCACCAGCGCCGAGATTTCTATCAGCGCCAACCACAAACCGTCCCAGGCAGGCGCTTTCAGCGCTGCCGCCGCCACGCTCATCCCGTCCACGAGCAACAGGATGCGCAGCCAGATGCCGAGATTGCAGAAATTCGGCAGCGCCACGGGACTTGCCGGGGAAGGCGTTTGGGTCTCTGTGGGCGCGGGGGCATTTTGCTTTATACTTGTCATAATTGAATTTTGGTCAAGGTGACGCACAGATGCAACAAAAACCCGCGGCAACGGACACGACCTGGTCGGGCAGATTCAGCGAACCGGTGGCCGAACTCGTCAAACGCTACACCGCTTCGGTGGAGTTCGACCGGCGCCTGGCGGAGTTCGATATCCAGGGATCATTGGCCCATGCGGCCATGCTCGAAGCTTGCGCCATTATCAGCGCACAGGATTTGGCGGCTATCCGCAAGGGCCTCACGCAGATTCTGGATGAAATCCGCGCAGGGAAATTCGATTGGTCCCTCGATCTGGAAGACGTCCACCTCAATATTGAAAAACGCCTCACCGCCATCGTGGGAGAGGCCGGCAAGCGCCTGCACACCGCCCGTTCGCGCAACGACCAGGTGGCCACCGACATACGCCTGTGGCTGCGCGCCGCTATCGACGACCTGCTGGTGCTGATCAAGGCGCTCCAGCTCTCCCTGCTCGACCTGGCGGAACAGCATGCCGACACCGTCATGCCCGGCTTCACCCATCTCCAGGTCGCCCAGCCGATCACCTTCGGCCATCATCTCATGGCCTATTTCGAAATGCTCAAGCGCGACGCGGACAGGATGCGCGACTGCCGCAGGCGCGTCAACCGCCTGCCGCTCGGTGCGGCCGCGCTGGCCGGCACCAGCTATCCCATCGACCGGGAAATGGTGGCACGCGAACTGGGCTTCGACGGGGTATGCGAAAACTCGCTCGACGCCGTATCCGACCGCGACTTCGCCATCGAATTCACCGCCTGCGCCGCGCTGGTGATGACCCATCTGTCTCGCCTGTCGGAAGAGCTGATCCTGTGGATGAGCCCGCGCGTCGGCTTCATCGACATCGCCGACCGCTACTGCACCGGCTCCTCCATCATGCCGCAGAAGAAGAACCCGGACGTGCCGGAACTGGTGCGCGGCAAAACCGGCCGCGTCACCGGCCACCTGATGGCGCTGCTGACCCTGATGAAATCCCAGCCGCTGGCCTACAACAAGGACAACCAGGAAGACAAGGAACCGCTGTTCGATACCGTGGACACCCTGGCCGCAACGCTGAAGATCTACGCCGACATGATGGGCGGCATCACGGTGAACAAGGAAGCCATGCGTCAGGCCGCGTTTCAGGGCTATGCCACCGCCACCGACCTGGCCGACTACCTGGTGAAAAAGGGCTTGCCGTTCCGCGACGCCCACGAGGTCGTGGCCCGTGCCGTGCGCCATGCGGAAGGCAAGCGCTGCGACCTGAGCGAACTGAAGCTGGATGAGCTGCTCGAATTCTCGGCGCTGATCAGCGCCGATGTGTTTGCCGTGCTCACCCTGGAAGGCTCGCTCAACAGCCGCAACCACGTCGGCGGCACCGCGCCGCAGCAAGTCAGGGCCGCGATCCGGCGCGGCCGGAAATTTATCGAAAACCACTGAGAATGCAGGCTCCCATGGCACAGAAAAAAATCATCCCCATCGTCCCGGAAAACGAACTCCCCGATGAGCGCAGCGCCTGCTCCAGCGCCGAACCCTATGCGCTGATGGTGCTGGGCGACAGCATGCTGCCCGAGTTCGAGGAAGGCGAAATCATCGTCATCGAACCGGAAGGCCTGGCCCGCGACGGCTCCTACGTCG
>JAJZPR010000052.1 GCA_021847835.1 Pseudomonadota bacterium | reverse complement strand
AAGTAGGCGAGTGATTCCGCCGTTTGCGTCTTGCCATGCGCTTGCTCCATTGTCTGGCCCTTGCGGGCCGATTCATAAAGCAAGGCTATCACTTATCGGGCTGTCCGAATTTCGGGGTCCGGTTCTCAGTTCGCGTCGGCGGGGGGATTGCGAGGCAAGGTATATCCGGTTGTCGGTATGCAGCATTTCTTGTTATTCGCGATGGTAAGGATGGCCTTTCAACAAGGATGTCGCCCGGTAAAGCTGCTCGGCCAGCAGTACCCTGACCAGGCCATGCGGCAGCGTCAAACGGGATATTCCCAATAATAAATCCGATTTCGTTTTTATTGAAGCGTCCAGTCCGTCGGCGCCGCCAATGACGAAGCAGGGCTGGGCGCCTTCCTGCATCCAGTGCGCCAGTTGTGCCGAGAGTTCCACGGTGGTGGGTTGCCTGCCGCGTTCGTCCAGCGCGATCAGGAATGCCTGGGCGGGCAGGGCGGCGAGGATGCGTTCGGCCTCCAGTTTCTGGATGCGCGCGGTGGAGGCGCCCGCCGCGCGCTTTTCGGGCTTGATTTCGGTAAGTTCCAGCCCGGCGTCGGGCGGCATGCGCCTGGCGTATTCCTGGTAGCCGGCCTCGATCCAGGCGGGCATTTTGTGGCCGACCGCCAGGATGCGTATTTTCACTGGGCGGCGTGCTTCATGCGGGCCTGGATGCCCGCGTCCCACAGCTCTTCCAGGTTGTAATGCGAACGCACGGCCGGGTGCATGATGTGCACGACGATGTCGCCCAGATCGACCAGCACCCATTCGCCGGTCTGCTCGCCTTCCATGCCGATCACGTGTTCGCCCAGTTCCTTCATCCTGTCGCGCACGCTTGCCGCAAGCGCCTTGGTCTGCCGCGACGAGTCGGCGCTGGCGATGACGACGCGCTCGAACAGCGAGGTCAGCGGCGTGGTGTCGAGCACGGTGATGTCGCTGGCCTTGATGTCCTCCAGCGCGCCGACGATGGCGGCGATTTTTTCTTCAATGTTCATACGGGTGAATAAAGACGGTTTTTCTGAATATAGTCGAGCACGCTGTCAGGGGTCAGATAGCGCGCGCTGCGCCCCTCCTGCAGGCGGCTGCGGATGTCGGTGGCGGCGATGTCGAGCTGGGTGATGGGGCGCAGCAGGATGCAGCCGGCGGCGGTGTCCGGCGTGCCCGATATATGGCGGCGCTCCAGCTCTTGGCGCAGGCCATCGTTCAGGGCGTCGGACTGCGCGAGCCGGTAACCGGGGCGATGGGCGACGGCAATGTGCGCCAGGTCGAACAGGCGCTGCCATTCCTTCCAGGTGGTGAGCCCCAGGAATGCATCCGCGCCCATGAAGAGCCAGACGGGCCGTTCGTTCCCGAGTTCCTGGCGCAAGGCGGCAAGCGTGTCGACGGTGTAGCTGGCGCGCGCCTGCTGCACTTCGCGTTCATCCAGTTTGAGCCGCGGATTGCCGGCAATGGCCAGGCGCGCCATTTCCAGACGGTGTTTGGCGGGCGTGCGCGGCGACGCACGGTGCGGCGGCTGGCCGGCAGGGATGATGCGCACTTCGTCGAGCGCCAGGGCTTCGGCCAGTTCCTCGGCCATGCGCAGATGGCCGAAATGGATGGGGTCGAAGGTGCCTCCCAGCACGCCGATGGCGTGCTGGGAGTGAGGAGTGAGGAGTGAGGAGCGAGGAGTCAAGTTCAGTGAGGCGTGAGGGGTAAGGGGTAAGGAGTGAGCCTCGTTGGCAGGCTTGCAGCACTGCGCGTCAGCGTGCATGTTTGGCTAATCTGGGCAGAACACTTGGCCCGCTGAAGGTTTGACTCCTTACTCCTCACACCTCACTCCTCACCGGCGTTAGCCGCGCACATGTCCGTCTCCCAGTACCACCCATTTCTCGGAAGTCAGCCCTTCCAGCCCCACCGGGCCGCGGGCGTGAATCTTGTCGGTGGAGATGCCGATTTCCGCGCCCAGGCCGTATTCGAAGCCGTCGGCGAAGCGGGTGGAGGCGTTGACCATGACGCTGGCGGAATCGACTTCGCGCAGGAATCTGCGTGCGCGGCTGTAGTCCTCGGTGACGATGGCGTCGGTGTGCTGCGAGCCGTATTGGGCGATGTGCGCGATGGCCGCATCCATGCCGTCCACCACGCGGATGCTGATGATGGGCGCGAGGTACTCCTCGTGCCAGTCGGCCTCGACGGCTTCCTTCATCGCCGGCACGATGCGGCGCGATTCGGCGCAGCCGCGCATTTCCACGCCCTTGGCGGCGTAGATGGCGGCAATCTGCGGCAGGAATTTCTCCGCCACCGCGCGGTGCACCAGCAGGGTCTCCATGGTGTTGCAGGTGCCGTAGCGGCTGGTCTTGGCGTTGTCGGCGATGCGCAGCGCCTTGTCGAGATCGGCGCGGTCGTCGACATACACGTGGCACACGCCGTGCAGGTGCTTGATGACGGGAATGCGCGCATCGTTCATCAGCCGCTCGATCAGGCCCTTGCCGCCGCGCGGCACGATGACGTCCACATATTCGCGCAGGGTGATGAGCTCGCCCACGGCAGCGCGGTCGGTGGTCTCGATCACCTGCACGCAGGCTTCGGGGAGATTCGCGGCCTTGAGGCCTTCCTTCACGCAGGCGGCGATGGCCTGGTTGCTGCGAATCGCCTCGCTGCCGCCGCGCAGGATGGCGGCGTTGCCGGACTTCAGGCACAGGCCGGCGGCGTCCGCCGTCACGTTGGGGCGCGCTTCGTAGATGATGCCGACCACGCCCAGCGGCACGCGCATCCTGCCGACCTGGATGCCGGAGGGGCGGTAATTCATGTCGCTGATGCCGCCGACAGGATCGGGCAGCGCGGCGATCTGTTCCAGGCCCTCGGCCATGCCGGCCACGGTTTTTTCGGTGAGGGCCAGGCGATCCAGCAGCGCGGCGTCGAGCCCGGCAGCCTTGGCAGCGGCGACGTCCTCGGCATTGGCAGCCAGCAGTTTGGCGGCATCGCGGCGGATGGCGGCGGCCATGGCCAGGAGCGCCGCATTCTTGGCGCGTGTTTCCGCCGCGGCCACCGCGCGCGAGGCCTCGCGCGCGGTGCGGCCCACGGTTTGCATGTAGGTTTTGATGTCCATGTTCATCACCAAAAAATCAAATCGAGCCACAGAGAACACAGAGTTCACAGAGAGAAGATGGGTCAGCGATGCTCTCTGTGTTTCTCTGTGTCCTCTGTGGCTGGTTTTTTTGCCGTTCCCAGGTTCAGACATAGTCGCAGCATGTCGTCCCAGGGGTCGCCGCCATCCAGGCCCTTGGCCTGGCGGTCGATGCGCGCGGCGTCCGTCAGGGCGGCTTCCAGTTTGGCGTCGCTGACCCGTTTCAGCGCGCCTTGCACCAGCGCCTGGCGCTTGTCCTGGATGCGGTTGGCCTTGAACGCGGCTGCCGGCGGCTGGCCTTGCCTCAGGGCGGATTTTAACTTGTACAGGAGCCTCAGCGCGGCGCTGATTTGCCACATGATTTTCGGCACCGCCTCGCCTTCCTGCCTGAGGCTGTCCAGGATGCGGGCGCAACGCCCCGCATCGCCCGACAGCAGGGCGTCCTGGATGTCCGGGGCGTCGAAACGCGAAACGTCCGTGACTGCCTTTTCCACGTCCTCCAGACCCAGCTTGCCGGGAGGCAAAAGCAGCGAAAGCTTGTCGACTTCCTGCCGGGCGGCGAGCAGGTTGCCTTCCAGGCGGTTGGCCAGGAATTCGAGCGCCTCGCGGCTGGCCTGCTGGTTGTTGGCCGCCAGGCGGCGCCCGATCCAGGCCGGCATCTGCTCCAGCGGCACGTCGCGGCTCTGGATGACCGTACCATGCGCCGAAAGCGCCTCGAACCATTTGCTCCTGGTCTGTTTCCACTCCAGGCCGGGCAGCGAGACGATGCTCACGGTGTCGGCGGGCAGGCTGTTTGCATAACGTGCGAGCGCGGCGCCGCCGTCGATGCCCGGCTTGCCGCTGGGGACGCGGATTTCCACCAGCTTTTTCTGCGCGAACAGGGAAAAATTGTCGGCATGGCCGAAGATCACGCTCCAGTCGAATCTGCCCTGCACGGTGAACACCGTGCGTTCGCAGCCGGATTTGAGCGCGGCGGCGCGAATGGCGTCTTCCGCTTCGAGCATGGCCAGGGGTTCCTCGCCCCAGATGACGTAAAGCGGAACCAGCCCTCGGGCGAGGTGCGCGCCAATATCCCCTGGCCGCAGCTCCATCAGCGCGGGATGGAGAGGCGGCGCAGGATCTGCTGCACCGCGTCGTCCTGCAGATCGCGGTAGAGGAAGCTTTCCTCGGCGGTCTTGGCGAGGTACTGCCTGTCGTCGTAGGTGAAGTCGCGGTTCAACTGGATGGTCGCAGGGGGGAGGATCTCCCTTCCTGCCTTGTCGGTCAGGGAATAGCCAAGGGTGTAGGTCAGGCGGTATTCACGCACGCGGCCGCCGCCCGACAATGCCAGGATGCTGCGGCTTTGGGCTTCCTGCGTGAACTTGAGTCTGGCTTCGGCTTCCCCCGCGGCATCGGTTACGGTGACGCCCTGGCTGCGCAAGGCATTGGCCAGTTGCCGGGCGGTTTTGCTGCCCGCGGGGGCATCCACGTAGATGCTGCGGTAGGGGATGGTGTACGCGCCGCGCAGGCGGAAGCCGCAGCCGGCCAGGGGCAGCGCAGGGAACAGGGCGAGGAAGGCGCGGCGCTTCATGCCACTATGTTAACCAAACGGCCGGGCACCACGATGATTTTTTTCGGGGCTGCGCCGGCAAGCTGTTTCTGCACTGCTTCCGAGGCCAGCGCGGCGGCCTCGACCACCGCCTTGTCGGCGCCGGCCGGCACGCGGATGCTGCCTCTGAGTTTGCCGTTGATCTGGATCACCAGTTCGATTTCGTCCACCGTCAGCGCGGACTCGTCGGCCTTGGGCCAGGCCTGGTCGAGCAGCCGGGTGCCGGGCCGGAGTTCTGCCCACAGCGCCTCGCACACATGCGGCACGATGGGCGAGA
Source organism: Pseudomonadota bacterium (assembly GCA_021847835.1). Lineage (GTDB taxonomy): Bacteria > Pseudomonadota > Gammaproteobacteria > Burkholderiales > Thiobacillaceae > UBA6918. The sequence continues at coordinate 9,335 of JAJZPR010000052.1, read as the reverse complement.
GCAGCAGGGTCACCGCTTCCAGCGCTTCCTGGCGCAAGGCGGGGGTGGCGGGTTCTTCCGGCAGCCTGGCGAGCGCGTTCATCAGCTCCATCACCGCGGCGACCGCGGTGTTGAACTGCTTGCGGCGGCCGTAGTCGTCGGTCACCTTGGCGATGGTCTGGTGCAACTGGCGGCGGAAATCGGCCAAGGGTTTATTCGCGCGCAGCGCATCGTTTGCCCCCTCTCCCCTCGCGGGAGAGGGTTGGGGGCGAGACGGGGAATTTGCGGAGCATGCTCCGCGCTCGTCGAGCGGTTCCGGCGTGCAAGCCGGAACGCGCCCTGCAAGGGAGGGAGTGGCTTCACCGCTCTCGACGTGCTCGAACACGGCTTTCCACAGGCGCTTGAGGAAACGGTGCGCGCCTTCCACGCCGGCGTCCGACCACTCCAGCTGCTGGTCCGGCGGGGCGGCGAACATCATGAACAGGCGCGCGGTGTCGGCGCCGTAGCTGTCGATCAGGGCCTGCGGATCGACGCCGTTGTTCTTGGACTTGGACATCTTCTCGGTGCCGCCGATGGTGACCGGCTGGCCGTCGGCCTTGAGCGTGGCGCCGAGCGGGCGGCCGCGCTCATCGGATTTCACGTCGACGTCGGCCGGGTTGATCCACTGCTTCTTGCCGTCCGCGCCGTCGCGATAGAAAGTGGGCGCGACCACCATGCCCTGGGTGAGCAGATTGGTGAAGGGCTCGTTCGAATTCACCAGCCCCTCGTCGCGCATCAGCTTGTGGAAGAAGCGCGAGTACAACAGATGCAGGATGGCGTGCTCGATGCCGCCCACGTACTGGTCCACCGGCAGCCAGTGGTTGGCGCGCGCATCCAGCATCTTGCCGGCATCGGGGCAGGCGTAGCGAGCGTAGTACCAGCTTGACTCCACGAAGGTGTCCATGGTGTCGGTTTCGCGCCGCGCCGGCTTGCCGCATTTGGGGCAGGCGCACTCGTAGAACGCGGGCATCTTCGCCAGCGGCGAACCGCGCCCGGTGATGGTGACATCCTCCGGCAGCACCACGGGCAGGTCCTTTTCCGGCACCGGCACGTCGCCGCAGGCTTCGCAATGAATGATGGGGATGGGGCAGCCCCAGTAGCGCTGGCGCGAAATGCCCCAGTCGCGCAGGCGGAACTGCACCTGCTTGTCGCCGAGGTTGAGCGCTTTCAGGTCGGCAGCGATGGCGTCCACGGCAGCGTCGTAGGCGAGGCCGTCGTACTTGCCGGAGTTCACGCATACACCGCGGGTCTTGTCGCCGTACCATTCCTGCCAGGCGTCGAGCGAGAAGTTTTCGCCCTCCGCAGTGATCACTTGTTTGATCGGCAAGTTGTATTTCTTCGCAAAGCCGAAATCCCTCTCGTCATGCGCCGGCACCGCCATCACCGCGCCTTCGCCGTAGCCCATGAGCACGTAGTTGCCGACCCAGACCGGGACTTCCTCGCCGGTGAGCGGATGCACCACTTTCAGCCCGGTGTCCATGCCCTTCTTTTCCATGGTGGCGATGTCGGCCTCGGCCACGCCGCCCTGCTTGCATTCCTCGATGAAGGCGGCAAGCGCGGGGTTGTTCTCGGCGGCGCGGGTGGCGAGCGGGTGCTCCGCCGCCACGGCGACGAAGGTCACGCCCATGATGGTGTCGGCGCGGGTGGTGTAGACCCACAACAAGTCGTGAGGGGTGAGGAGTGAGGGGTGAGGCGCAGTTTTGTCGCCTTCGGCGGCCAATTTGAAGGCGAAGCGCACGCCGTAGCTCTTGCCGATCCAGTTCTTCTGCATGGTCTTGACCTGCTCAGGCCAGCCGGGCAGGTTGTCCAATTCGTTCAGCAGTTCCTCGGCGTATTGGGTGATGCGGAAGAAGTACATGGGGATTTCGCGCTTTTCCACCAGCGCGCCGGAGCGCCAGCCGCGCCCGTCGATGACCTGCTCGTTGGCGAGCACGGTCTCGTCCACCGGGTCCCAGTTCACCGTGGCGTTCTTGCGGTACACCAGGCCTTTCTCATATAAACGCGTGAACAGCCACTGCTCCCACTTGTAGTACTCGGGCTTGCAGGTGGCGATTTCGCGGTCCCAGTCGATGGCCAGCCCCAGCGCTTTCAACTGCCCGCGCATGTGATCGATGTTGGCGTAGGTCCACTTCGCCGGCGGTACCTTGTTGGCCATGGCCGCGTTTTCCGCCGGCAGGCCAAACGCGTCCCAGCCCATGGGCTGCATGACGCTGTAGCCCTGCATCAGATGGAAGCGGCTCAAAACGTCGCCGATGGTGTAGTTGCGCACGTGGCCCATGTGCAGCTTGCCGGACGGGTAGGGGAACATCGACAGGCAGTAGTACTTGGGCTTGGCCGAGTCTTCGCGCGCGCGGAAGGCCTGAGTCTGCTCCCAGCCGGCCTGGGCGGCGCGCTCGATCTGTGAGGGGTCGTATTTTTCCTGCATGGCGGCGGAAATGGGCGGAAAATCCAAATGAATCAAAGCCCGGCATTATACCCGGCGGTGACAGGGCCTGCCCGGCCGCGGTATACTCCTCCGGCTAAAAATTCAGTCAATTCGCTATTCAGGAGGACACAATGTCCAAGAAGCACCCCGTCATCGCCGTCACCGGATCGAGTGGCGCCGGCACCACCTTTGTCAAGCGCGCGTTCGAGAACATTTTCCGGCATTACGAAATCAATGCCGCCATTATCGAGGGCGACAGCCTGCATGCGCTGGGCCGCGTCGAATTCCGCGAGCGCGTGAAGCAGGAAGAGGCCAAGGGCTGCCAGACTTTTTCCCATTTCGGTCCCGAGGCCAACCACTTCGACAAGATCGAAGAGACCTTCAAGGTCTACGGCGAAACCGGCGGCGGCAAGAAGCGCTACTACATCCACAGCAATGAGGAGGCTGCCGAGCACAACAAGCGCCTGAACCTGGCCCTGAAACCCGGCGAGTTCACGCCCTGGGAAGACATCGCGGCGGGCACCGACCTGCTGTTCTACGAGGGCCTGCACGGCCTGGTCAAGAACGACAAGGTCGATGCATCCCGCTATGTCGATCTGGGTATCGGCGTGGTGCCGGTGATCAACCTGGAATGGATCCAGAAGATCCACCGCGACCATGCCGAGCGCGGCTATTCCGCCGAGGCTACGGTGGATACCATCCTGCGCCGCATGCCGGACTACATCAACTACATCACCCCGCAGTTCTCGCGCACCCACATCAACTTCCAGCGCGTGCCCACGGTGGACACCTCCAACCCCTTCATCGCGCGCGACATCCCGACGCCGGACGAGAGCTTCGTCATCATCCGCTTCGCCGATCCGCGCGGCGTCGATTTCCAGTACCTGCTCAACATGATTCCCAGCAGCTTCATGTCGCGCGCCAACACCATCGTCGTGCCCGGCGGCAAGATGGGCTACTCCATGGAGCTGATCCTCACGCCCATGATCGAGAAGATGATCGAACAGAGCCGCAAGGCCTGAGCTTCTTGCAGATAGCCCCGTTAGGGGCGCACAAACAAAAACGGGGCAATTATTGCCCCGTTTGCGCTTTACGAGTCTCGCCGACTCTTAGGCCATGTATATTTAACCAGCCGGATATGCGAAGATTTAACCGGTAATAAGATCAGGAGACACCTTCGTTCTATTGAGATATGGCGCTTCATCCTGAATTCCCGCAATCGCCCTACGATGAATTATTGCCGGAGCAACGCTGGTTCCCGGCGGCGGAGGAATTGCGCGGCACGGCTTATGAGAAGCTGCTGCCGCCCCTGGTGGCAAAAATCCGTGACGAAGTGGCGCTGTGGCGCAAGGCGGACTACGCTGGCGCCTCCGATACCTCTCGCGCCCTGCTGAATTGGTGGTTCGAGACCGAACATCTGGTCGAACAGGCAGATGGAACGCTGGCGCCGTTCCGCTATTACTTCGCGCAGCGCGAAGCGGTGGAGACGGTAATCTGGCTGCACGATGCGCGCAAGGTACGGGACAAGTTCGACCTGCTGCGATTCGACGCTTCGGGCGCCGTGTCCACCAACATGTTCGACGAGGACTGGCCGCGCTACGTGGTCAAGATGGCCACCGGCGCGGGCAAGACCAAAGTCCTGTCGCTGCTCATCGCATGGAGTTACTTTCACAGGCTCTACGAAACCGACTCGGCACTCGCGCGCAATTTCCTGCTGATCGCCCCCAACATTATCGTCCTCGACCGCCTGCGCGCCGACTTTGATGGCCTGCGTATCTTCTTCAACGATCCGGCCCTGCCGGATAACGGGCATGAAGGCCGTAACTGGCGCGAAGATTTCCAGATCACGCTGCATATCCAGGACGATGTCCGGGTTCAGCGGGATACCGGCAACCTGTTTCTCACCAACATCCATCGCGTTTACCTTGGCGACGTGCGCGAGCCGTCGCTGGAAGATGATGATCTGCGTGACTACTTCCTTTCGCCCTTTGGCCCCAAGCCGGTGGGCAAGACCACCGACAGCAGGGCCGATCTGGGCGAGATCATCCGCGAGATCGACGAACTGGCCGTGTTCAACGACGAGGCCCATCACATACATGACCCGAGAATGGCCTGGTTCAAAAGCATCCAGGACATTCATCACCGGATGTTGCAGAAGGACGGACGCCTGGCGCTGCAAGTGGATGTGACCGCCACGCCTCGTCACAACGACGGCGCCATTTTCGTTCAGACCGTCTCGGACTATCCGCTGGTCGAGGCCATCCACCAGAACGTCGTCAAGCATCCGGTGCTGCCCGATGCCGCGAGCCGGGCCCGATTGCGCGACAACATACCCAGCGCCATCTTTACTGAAAAATACGAGGACTACCTGCAACTCGGCATCGAAGAGTGGCGCAAGAGCTACGCCGAGCACGAAGTCCTGGGCAAGAAGGCCGTGCTGTTCGTCATGGTGGATGACACCCGCAATTGCGATGAAGTGGGCGCCCATCTGGAGAAGATTTGCCCCGAGCTGGAAGGTGCGGTGCTCGTTATTCACACCAAAAACAACGGTGAAATTTCCGAAGCCGCATCGGGCAAGAACAAGGACGAACTGGAAAAGCTGCGCAAGCAGTCAAACGAGATCGATTCCTGGGCCAGCCCTTACAAGGCCATCGTTTCCGTGCTGATGCTCAAGGAAGGCTGGGACGTGCGCAACGTCACCACCATCGTGGGCCTTCGTAAATACGGCACCGAAAGCAGGATACTTCCCGAACAGACCCTGGGTCGCGGTTTGCGCCGCATGTACTTTGGCTCGGACATCCCGGAAACTGTCTCGGTCATGGGCACGCCCGCTTTCATGGAGTTTGTCGAATCGATTCAAAGCGAGGGCATACAACTCGAATATCGCCCCATGGGTCCGGGCACGGAACGCAAGGACTCGCTTGTGGTGGAGGTGGATACCCAGAACGCTGACAAGGATATCGACGCGCTGGACATCGAACTGCCAAAATTGACTCGGCGGTTCAACCGCGAATACAAAGACCTCGAAGCGCTCGACCCCGCAACCTTCGGCAATGCTAAGCTGCCGCTCAAGCCTTTCACGCCTGAACAAACCCGCGAGATTGTCTTCAAAACCATGCTCGACGCCGAAGTTCACCACACCATCCGGCTCGATGGCGCCGGCCCCGCCGATTACCGTTCGGTCGTGGGCTTTTTCGCCAGGCAACTGCTGAAGGAACTGCGGCTCGTCGGCGGCTATGACCTGCTTTACCCAAAGGTGAAAACCTTCATGGCCGAGTGCCTGTTCGAGTCCTCGCCGGTCAACCTCGAAGACCCGGTGGTGCTGCGCAATCTCTCCGAACCCGATGCCGGGAAGATTCTGTTCGATACCTTCAAGAAGGCCATCAACGCCCTTACCGTGCGGGACAGTGGCTCTTCGCGTATTGAAGACCGCATCCGCCTGCGCGACACGCGCCCCTTCCGTACCGAGAACCGAAACTATCTCGTGCCGAAGAAATCGTTGTTCAGCAAAATCGTCGGCGAGCCGCATGCCGGCGGCTTCGAACTGGCCTTCGCCGGTTTTCTCGATGGGGCGCAAGATGTCGCCGCCTTCGCCAAGAATTACCTCGCCATTGGTTTCAAGATCGACTACGTCAAGACCGATGGCGATCTTTCCAACTATGTCCCGGACTTCCTGGTGAAAACCACCGATGGCACGGTGTGGGTCGTTGAAACCAAGGGCCGCGAAGAACTCGACCTGCCGCGCAAAATGGCCCGCCTGCGCCAATGGTGCGAGGACGCGACCAGTGCCAGTCAGGCGGAAGGTGGCCCGAAATACCGATTTGTATATGTGGATCAGGAGGGTTACGAGCGCAATCCACCCAAGGATTTTGCTGCGTTGGTGACTGGGTTTGCCGAATATCAGTTCTGAACGAGTGATTTATATGAAAGTTATCCCAAGTTACGATTGTTACGATAACTTCGATATAAATGCCCCATTGCGCCCCCTGCCGAAATCGGGTGATTGCAATGTCCAATGCAAAACAATTAATTAGGAAAAAATCGCGATGATTACGCGCTTCCACATCGAAAATTTCAAGCGCTTAACTCAGGCAGAGCTGGAACTCGGCAGCGCGGCGGTATTTATCGGGCCGAATAATTCCGGCAAAACCACCGCATTGCAGGCCTTGGCCCTTTGGGATATTGGTTGGCGCCGCTGGGCAGAGAAGCGCGACTCCAGTTCCCCCGCAGAGCGGCAAGGGGTCACCATCAACCGCCGCGATCTCTTTGCCATACCTGTCCCCAGCGCAAAATTGCTGTGGAACGATCTACACACCCAAGGCAGCGACCGCCGAGACGGTAAGGCCAAGACGGAGAAAGTGCTCATCACGCTTGATGCCGAAGGCGTTCACGAAGACAAGCCATGGCGTTGCGTGCTGGAGTTCTATTACGCCAACGAGGAGTCGTTCTATTGCCGCCTCAAGGAAGGCGACAATGGCAAGGTGCCCGAAGGCGCGCGCAAGCACGCCATAGTGTTTTTGCCTCCCATGTCTGGTTTGGCCGAGCGCGAATATCGAAAGGAAACTGGCGAAATTAGCGTGCTCATCGGTGAAGGCCAGACCGCGCAGGTCTTGCGCAATCTCTGCTGGCAATTGTTCAACAAGGAAGATAAGAGCGCGTGGAAATCGCTCGTCGAAAACATTGACACCCTGTTTCATATCCGGCTCAACGAGCCAAAATACATCAAGGAACGCAGTGAGCTGACGCTTACCTACCGCGAGCGCAGTGGGGTCGAGTTGGACCTGTCCTCATCCGGGCGCGGCTGCCAACAGGTACTCTTGCTGCTCTCTTTTCTGCTTGCGAATCCAGGTTCCGTATTACTGCTGGACGAGCCCGATGCACATCTCGAAATCCTGCGGCAGCGCGACGTCTACAACCTGCTGACCGATGTCGCCGCGACCAACGGCTCGCAGATTATCGCCGCCAGCCATTCAGAGGTCGTCTTGCAGGAAGCCGCCGAGCGCGATGTGGTGATGGCCTTTGTCGGCAAACCCCACCGCATCGACACGCGCGCGCGCGGCCAGGTCAAGAAGGCCCTGGAAAGCATTCGCATGGCCGACTACTACCTTGCGGAGCAAAAGGGATGGATGCTTTATCTGGAGGGCTCCACCGATCTGGCTATTTTGCGGCGTTTGGCTGAGCGCCTTGATCACCCTGCCAAGGCGGTCCTGCACGATCTGGTGCCGGTTATTTATCTGGGTGGCAACAAGCCCCAGGAAGCACGGGATCATTTTCACGGTCTGCGGGAAGCCAAACCCGACCTCACGGGATTCGCCTTGTTCGATCACCTCGACAGGGAGCTTCATACCGGTTCGCAGCTTACCGAACGGATGTGGTCGCGTAGGGAAATCGAAAACTACCTGGTCACTCCCGCCAGCCTGCGCGCCTTTGTCGAGCAAGGACTGCGCGAAGACGATCTCATCGAACAGGCCGAGAGAAAGACCAGGCTTGAAACGCTCGAAGCCAGCCTGACCGAAATTACCCATGCCCTGAGCATTACCAACAAACCCGACCCATGGGGGCCGGATATCAAGGTGACCGACGACTTCCTCGACCCGCTGTTCAAGCTTTTTTATGAACGCCTCGGCACGCCGCAACAAATCTTCAAACGTGACTACCATGGCCTCGCGGATGCAATCCCCACGGAGGAAATCGACACCGAGATCGTGGCAGTGCTTGATGATATCCTTGCCGCCGCCAACAACGCACATCCCGCTGCCTGACTATGGCCAAACCCACCAGCTACGACCTCACCGACGCCGAAAAGCGCGACCTGATCCAGCTCATCCAGCAGGGCAAGGCACTGCCGGAGAAATACCGCTTCATGCTGTTCGAGGACAAGCGCGAGGTGGAGCTGGTGTGGAACGGCAAGAGCCGCGACGTGTGCACCACCGTGCTGCCTTTCCAGAGCCTGGAGCATGTGGACGAGCCGCGTAAGAATGCGCCGGAAATCCAGGGCAGCCTGTTCGACACCCGCGGCCGCCAGCTCAAGGGCTGGACCAACAAGCTTATCTGGGGCGACAACAAACTGATTCTCTCCAGCCTCAAGAGCGGCGCGCTGCGCCGCCAGATCGAGGACGCGGGCGGCCTCAAGCTCATCTACATCGACCCGCCCTTCGACGTCGGCGCCGACTTCTCCATGGACATCGAGATCGGCGGCGAGACCTTCCACAAGGAACCGAACCTGCTGGAGCAGATCGCCTACCGCGACACCTGGGGGCGCGGGGCGGATTCGTTTATCTCGATGATTTACGAGCGGCTGATTTTGATGCGGGATTTGCTAGCGGAGGATGGGAGCATCTATGTGCATTGTGATTGGCGGGTAAGCAGTTACATGCGTCTCGCGCTCGAAGAAGTATTCGGCAAAGACAACTTTCGCAATCAAGTGATATGGAAGCGAACGGGCGCGCGAAGCGGAACTGTGGGGTTCAACATTATTGACGATTCCATCCTGTTCTTCTCACGCTCCGACCGACTCACATGGAACACGCAATACGTCCCTTATTCTCAAGATTACCTCGACGATTTTTTTCGTTACCGTGACAAAACAGGTCGTCGCTATCGCCTGACAATTCTTTCTGCTCCGGGCAAACGCACTGGCTCGTCCGGTGAGCCTTGGCGCGGCGTGAATCCGACGCAGAAAGGGCGGCATTGGGCTTTCCCAAAATACATGCGTCCCAAACTGACTGATCCTGCGACGGAAAATCTCCAGACAGCCCTTGATGAATTAAACACAGCGTCATATGTAATGCCGCACTGATGAGCTATACTCATGCCAGTTCCCCGCGCCGGAGGTGCCATCATGAGAAAGCTGGAAATTGCCGACCCTGAAGTCATGCGAATCGCCATCCAA
>JAJZPR010000013.1 GCA_021847835.1 Pseudomonadota bacterium | reverse complement strand
AAGCGCGCGCCCCTGGATGCCGCCACGCAGGCGAGCGCGGACGCGGAAATCCAGACCCTCACCGGCGATCCCGGCGCCAGCTTCGAATGGCCGACCGAGCCGGAAATGGAAATCGAGTTCAAGCTCGGCGCCGGCGCTTCCTATCGCTTCGCGCCCAACTGGTCTGTCGGCGCGGAAACCCTGTACGAAACCGAATTCGAGACCGAAGTCGGGCAGGAGCGCTGGTCGCTGTTCGCCGGCCCCTCCATCCACTACGGCGCCAAGCGGTGGTGGGCGACGCTCACCTGGTTCGAGCAGCTGGCCGGCGGCAGGGAGAAGTACATCGGCCAGACCGGGGATCTGCACCTGATCGAAAAAACCCGGCACGAGCTGCGCTTCAAGCTCGGCTACAACTTCTGAGGCCGTCATGAAGGAACTCTCCAGCTGGCTGCTGATTCCCGCCGTGGTCCTGCCCGCGGCGGCGCCCGCCTACGCGGTGCAATACCTCACCGTGGAACAGGCGCAGAAGCTCATGTACCCGCAGGCGGAGGGCTTCGTTTCCATGCCGCTCAGGCTGACGGCCGAACAGAAGAAGTTCGTCGAGAAGGCTTCCGGCGTGCGGCTGCGCTTTCCCGAGCAGCCGGTGTGGAAAGTCATGCGCGGTGGCCAGCAGACCGGCTGGTTCATCGTCGACGAGGTCTACGGCAAGCACGAGTTCATCACCTATGCCGTGGCCATCGGCCTGGACGGCGCGGTGCGCGGGGTGGAGATTCTCGACTACCGCGAAACCCACGGCGGCGAGGTGAAGAATCCGAAATGGCGCGCGCAGTTCAATGGCAAGAAATTGTCCGACCCGCTCAGGCTGGATGAAGACATCCTGAACATCAGCGGCGCCACCCTGTCCTGCCGCCACATCGCCGACGGGGTGAAGCGGCTGCTGGCCATCCACGAGGCGGCGCTGAAATGATGCTGCGGCGCGCCCAGCCCTGGCTTGGCACCCTGGTTGAGATCGCGGCCGCGGGGGCGCCGGCCGATGAACTCAATGCAGCGATCGCATGCGCGTTCGCGCGCATCGCTGAGGTGCAGGCGGCGCTGAGCTTCCAGGATGCCGCCTCGGAACTGACTCGAATCAACTGCATGGCGCAACGCGGCTGGGCTGCGCTGTCGCCCGATGCGGCCGCGGTGTTGGCCGCCGCGCTGGAATTCGCGCGCGCCAGCGACGGCCTGTTCGACCCGAGCGTGGGCGGGCTGCTGGTCGAATGCGGACGCCTGCCGCGCCACCCGGGTTTTCCCGATCATGCGATCACTGACTGGCGCGCGATCGCGCTCGACGGCAACCGCGTGCGCTACGCGCGCCCGCTGCTCATCGATCTCTCCGGCATCGCCAAGGGTTATGCCGTCGATGCCGCGCTCGCCGTGCTGCGCGAGGCGGGACTGGCGGCGGCCACGGTCAATGCCGGCGGCGATCTGGCGCGCTTCGGCGAAGGCGCCGCGCCGCTTTCCGTGCGCCACCCGCGGCAGCCGACTCTCACTGTGCAACTGGCCGAACTGCGCAATGGCGCGGCCGCCACCTCGGCGAATTATTTCCAGCCCGGTGCGCTCCGTTATCCGCGCTCGGGCGAAGTCCTGTGCGCGGGCGCCAGCGTCACCGTGCTGGCCGCCGACTGCATGACGGCCGACGCGCTCACCAAGGCGGTCGCAGCCGATCCGGCACGCGCGCCCGGCGTGCTCGCGCGCTTCGGCGCCCAAGCGATCCTGCTCGAGGGCGCGCGCGGCCAGTTCGGCGATGCCGGCGGCTGGCGCGCGTTTCCCGTGGCGCGCGCCGCATGAGCCCGCCCGTCATCCGCCTCGGCCTGCGCCACAAGCGCCTGCTCCATGCCGCGTTCGCGCTGCTGTGGGCGAGCGGCGCGCTGTGGCTGGTCTTCCATTATTTCCTGCGCGTGCCGGGAGAATTCGGCGAGGCCGCGCACCCGCTGGAGCAATGGTGGCTGCGCCTGCACGGCCTGACGGCGATGCTGGCGCTGGTCGCGCTCGGCTCGCTCGCCACCAACCACATGCGCCTGGCCTGGGGGCGGCGCAAGAACCTGGCAAGCGGCCTGGCGATGCTGGGCTTCCTGGTCTGGCTCGCCGCCACCGGCTACGCGCTCTACTACTTCTCCAGCGACGGCAACGCCGCCTGGCTGCCGCCGCTGCACTGGGCTGCCGGGCTGGCGCTGCCTGCCGGGCTCGCGCTGCATGTGCTGGCCGGACGCCAGCGCCGGCCGCGCAGACAGACTCGCCCGCATCATGCGCCAGTCCTGCGCGTGGTCGGCGCCGATCCCCTTCCTCGCCAAGCCAGCCGCAAAGCCAGCCCATGAATACCGCATCCGTCGCCCTGGTCGGCAATCCCAACGTCGGCAAGTCCGTATTGTTCCACCGCCTGACCGGCGCCTACGTCAACGTCGCCAACTATCCCGGCACCACGGTAGAGGTGGCGCGCGCCGCCGCGCGCTTCGATCCCGAGGTCGACCTCGTCGACACCCCCGGCGTGCTGACCCTGCCGGCGCGCAGCGACGACGAGCGCGCGACCATGCGGGCGCTGTTCGACGAGCCCTTGCGCGCGCTGGCGCAGGTGGGCGACGCCAAGAACCTGCGCCGCACCCTGACCCTCACCGCGCTCGTCGCCGAACTCGGCGTGCCCATGGCGCTGGCGCTCAACATGGCCGACGAGGCGAAGGCGCGCGGCGTGGAAATCGACGTCGGCGAACTTGCCGCCATCCTGGGCTGCCCGGTCATGCCCACCGTCGCCACCGGCGGCGAAGGCGTGGCGGCGTTTGCCCGCGAGCTGACCGAGGCGCGCGCCGCACAGGCGCTGCTGCATTACGACCCGGCGGCCGAGGCCGCCATCGCCCACCTCGCCGCGCTGATCGGAAGATATGCGCCGCATCCGCGCCTCGCCGCGCGCGGCCTGGCGATCCTCTATCTGGGCGAGGACGGCGTCGTCGAGGCCTGGCTGCATGCCGCTGCCGGCGCGCATGCTGACGCTCTGAAGGCGGCGCGTCTTGCCGCCCGCGCGGCCGGCGTGACGCCCGCTGCGCTCGCGCACGAGCGCAGCGAGGCGGCCGGCCTCATCGCCGCGCGCGTCACCCGCAAGCGCGCCGATACCGCGCCCCAGCTGGCGCAGAAAATCGGGCGCTGGGTGCTGCATCCGCTGTGGGCCTGGCCCATCCTCTTCGGCGTGCTGTTCGCGGTGTACGAATTCGTCGGCGTGTTCGGCGCGAGCACCCTGGTCGGGCTGCTGGAGGAAGACCTCTTCGGCGCCTATCTCAATCCCGCGGTGACGGGCTTCGTCAGAAACTACGTCACGATCGGCTGGCTGTCCGATCTCATCGTCGGCGAGTATGGCCTGTGGACCATGGGCATGACCTACGCGCTCGCGCTGATTTTTCCCATCGTCACCACCTTCTTCATCGCCTTCGGCATGCTGGAGGACTCGGGTTATTTCGCGCGCCTGTCGGTGCTCGCCAACCGCCTGTTCAAGCTGTTCGGTCTGAACGGCCGCGCCGTGCTGCCCATGGTGCTGGGCCTGGGCTGCGTGACCATGGCGACGCTGACCACGCGCATCCTGTCCTCCCCGCGCGAGCGCCTCATCACCATTTTCCTGATGGCGCTGGCGATTCCCTGCTCGGCGCAGCTGGGCGTGGTGCTGGGGCTGCTGGGCGCGATCTCGTTTTCTGCCACCCTGATCTGGGTGGTCGCCATGGTGGCGGTGCTGATCCTCGCCGGCTGGCTCGCCGCCCGGCTTATCCCCGGCCGGCGCATTCCGCTCGTCACCGAAATGCCGCCCATGCGCCTGCCGCTCGCCGGCAACGTGGCGAAGAAAACCCTGGGCCGCCTCAAGTGGTACCTGGTTGAAGTGATCCCGCTGTTCCTGCTGGGCGCCTTCCTCATGTTCCTGCTCGATCTCATCGGCGTGCTGCCCGCGATCATCCGCGCCGGCGAGCCGCTGGTGTCGGGCTGGCTGGGACTGCCGCCGCAGGCCAGCGCCGCCTTCGTCATGGGCTTTCTGCGCCGCGACTTCGGCGCTACCGGCCTGTTCGCGCTCTCGGCCGAACTCACGCCTATCCAGGCCGTGGTGGGCATGGTGACCATCACCCTGTTCGTGCCCTGCATTGCCAGCCTGATGATGATCATCAAGGAGCAGGGCCTGAAGGTCGCCGCCGCCATGCTGGCCTTCATCATCCCCTTCGCCTTCCTCGTCGGCGGCCTGCTCAATCAATTGCTGCATTGGGTGTGGGCATGAAGAGAAGCGGCGACCACCACGCGCGCGTCCCGCTTTCGGTGCTGCTGCCCGGCGCCCACGCCGTGGTGGAGGGCATCGACGGCGGCATCGACCCTGCGCAGCAGGAACAGCTGCTCGCCTACGGCATCGCCCCGGCGCGCGCCGTGCGCGTGCTGCAGCAGCGCCCGCTGACCATCGTGATGATCGACGAGGTCGAACTCGCGCTGGAGTCCGGCGTCGCGCGCCGGATCTGGGTCAGGCGGGAATGATGCGCCGCCTGCCGGGCACCAGCCCGCCCTGAACAAGATTTTTCAACCGCCAGCCAGCCCAGCGAATTGCTCAGCCAGCCAGCCCATTAACTGACTGGAGAAACCATGAGCAAAACAAGCAAGATTTACGCGCGTACCGCGCTTTCCGCCGCCCTGATGGCGGCGCTTTCCGCAACGGCCCTGCCCGCCAGCGCCGACATGGGCATGGAAGCGCGCTTCAAGGCGCTGGAAGCGCGCATGAACGCGCTGGAAGCGGAGAACGGCGAACTCAAGGCCAAACTCAGGCAAACCGGCGAGCAGGCCGCGGCCGCCAGCGAACAGGCGCAAAAAGCCGCGGACGCCGCGCCTTCCGGGGCGGCGGCCTGGGCCGAGAACACCCGCATCGGCGGCTATGGCGAACTGCACTACAACAATCTCGACGGCAAGGGCGGCGCCTCCGACAAGGACGAATTCGACCTGCACCGCTTCGTGCTGTTCTTCGGCCATACCTTCAACGAGCGCACCCGCTTCTTCTCGGAACTGGAACTCGAGCACAGCATCGCGGGCGAAGGCAAGAAAGGCGAGATCGAGCTCGAACAGGCCTACGTCGAGTTCGACCTCAATGCCGACCATCGCGCCAAGGCCGGCCTGTTCATGATCCCGGTCGGCCTGCTCAATGAAACCCACGAGCCGCCGGTGTTCTACGGCGTCGAGCGCAACCCGATCGAAAAGGACATCATCCCCGCCACCTGGTGGGCGGGCGGTGCGGCGCTCTCGGGAAATCTGGGTGCAGGCTTCGGCTATGACCTCGCCATCCACGAAGGCCTCGCCACCAGCGCGGCCAAGGGCTACACGCCGCGCGCCGGCCGCCAGAAGACCAGCGAGGCCAAGGCCGACAACCTTGCCTACACCGCGCGCCTGAAGTGGACCGGGCTGCCCGGCGTGGAAATCGGCGGGAGCTTCCAGCACCAGAGCGACATCACCCAGGGTGCCGACGCCACCGCCGGCAGCGCAAACCTGTACGAAGTGCACGGCGTCTTCAATCGCGGCCCCTTCGCGCTCAAGGCCCTGTACGCGCAGTGGGACCTGGACGGCAGCGGACCGGCGGCGATCGGCGCCGATAAACAATTGGGCTGGTACGTCGAGCCTTCGTTCAAGCTCAGCCCGCAGTGGGGCGTGTTTGCCCGCTACAACCTGTGGGACAGCAAGGCAGGCGACGACACCGGCAGCGAGAAGAAGCAGATCGACTTCGGCGTGAATTTCTGGCCGCACCCCGATGTGGTGCTCAAGGCCGACTACCAGGTGCAGGACAACGACGACGGCAAGAACCAGAACGGCTTCAACCTCGGCGTCGGCTACATGTTCTGACGATGCGCATGGCTGGCGCCGGCCATTCGGGAAACCACGATCATGGAACAAAACCAAACCTGTGAACCCACGCTGAAAGTAGTGGAAATAAAACATGCAGCAGTGCATGCGGTGGAAAGCCGGGAACTGCTGCGCGACGGCAGGCAGCTCGTGATTCTGCATGGCGGTCAGCGTTATCTGCTGCGGCAGACCCGCGACAATAAGCTGATCCTGACCAAGTGATCCGGTTTGCGAATGACTCTGCGTAGCCTAAAATTTGCTTTCCCGTGCGCCAACTAGCCAAATGATTCTCCCAGCCAACGGCCTGCGCGGGGCTGTTTTTTTCAGGAGAAAACCATGAAAGGCGACAAGAAAGTCATCCAGTATCTGAACAAGGCCCTGACGGTGGAGCTTACCGCCATCAACCAGTATTTCCTGCACGCGCGCATGTACAGGAACTGGGGCCTGATTGCACTCGGCAAGCACGAGTACGAGGAATCCATCGAGGAAATGCACCACGCCGACAAGCTGATCGAGCGCATCCTGTTTCTGGAAGGCCTGCCCAACCTGCAGGACCTGGGCAAGCTCTTGATCGGCGAGAACGTGCTCGAGTGCATCGCCGGCGACTTGAAGCTGGAGCAGGGCGGCCACAAGCTCTACGTCGAGGCCATCGCCTACTGCGAATCGGTCAAGGACTACGTCTCGCGCGAAATCCTCGCCGACATCCTCGAAGACACCGAGGAGCACATCGATTACCTCGAGACCCAGCAGGATCTCATCGGGCAGATGGGCCTGCAGAACTACCTGCAAAGCGCCATGGGCGAAATCAAGAGTTGAGAGGGCGCCAGAGGTTTCTGTCTCGCCATTGCGTGGAACGGCGTGGCGAGGCAGGCCCTGGAAACCCTGGCCGTCGCCCGGCCCGCGCATGGCGGCGCTTCGCGGGATGCAAGGGCAGGGCGCCTACAGCCAGCGCTGTATTGCCAGCAGGCCGATCAGCAATAGCAGTCCGGCGAATTCCAGCACCAGCACCAAAAATACCACGCGCCTGCCCATGGGGCTGAGGCGCAGCCACAGTTTGTCGATGAGAAAGCGCAACGCGCGCCAGCGCCATTTCCGTCGGCTGGCGATGACGAGGTAGTCGGCGGTGCTCTTTAGCCAAAGCACCCGCTCGGTCTGCTGGCGCGGCTCCAACGGGGCCTCCCCCAGCTCTTCGTAAACCAGCGCGCTCGCGGTTTTTCCTTCGCCCGCGAGGGTCAGCCGGATGCGGCGCTGCGGGTCGCCGTCGAGCAGGAGGCTGAAGCCTTCCCCTTCCTTCCATTCTTCCGTTTTTCCGCGGTACGTCGCCTCGACCCCGCTGCGGTCATAACATACTTCCAGCCCGAATTCGGCGCCCTCGGCGAACGCGTGCGCGTTTGCAAGCCTGCGCACTTCCCATTCCGGATTGAGCCGGAACCAGGTGTCCGGCTTGCGGAAGAAATCCATCGTTTGGGCGCGGGGAAGGGCGAGCGGCATCGAGGTCTTGAAGGCCATGCGCTATTTCACCACCAGCAGCGGGCAATCGACCTTGCGCAGTATCCGTTCCGGCAGCTTGCGGGACTCGAAGCGCCGCCACCGGTTCTCCAGGGGCTTCGCCCCGAGGATCGCCAGATCGTAGCCGTCGGCCGCGACCTCGTCGGCCACCACCCGTTCCGGCGGGCCGTAGCGTATCCGCGTCGTGACGGCCACGCCCGCCGACAGGGCCTTGTCCGCGAAGCGAGCCAGGCCGGCTTCGCCCTCAGCCGCAAGCGCATCGTCCAGGTGGGCGCGGCAGGCGTCGCGGTTGACGGCATAGATTTCGTGGGTAAAGCGCTTGAGAAACGGATCCACCACGTACAGGGCCACCAGTTCCGCGGACAGTGCCGCTGCAAGCGTGAGCGCGTAGGACTCGGCCTTGGCGGTATGGGATTCGCCATCGGTGAGCAGCAGCAATTTGCCGATCGCCATGTCAGGCTTTCTTCATGCATGAACCGCCAACCCTGGCGCGGCGCCCGCTAGTGCACCGAGAAAAATGCCGTGCCGATCGCCATCACGGCTGCCGCTGCCAGCACTGCCTTGAGGGTGGCCGAGATGAAGCCGATCATGAAGGCCGTTCCGCCCGCCTTCCTGAGATCGTCGAAGGCGATGTTGAGGCCCACGCCGGCGAAGCCGACGGCAAAGAACACCTTGAGCAGTTCCTTGCCGAGAACGTCGCGCTGTTCCGGGGTGAAGACGCCGAACTCGTTGAGCGTCACCATGACGAAGAAGCCGAGAATGAAGATCGGGAACTTGTCCTTGACCACCTGCCAGGCGTTGATTTTTTCGCTGGAACCGCCCGCGGCGGCGGCAGGCTTGACCACGTAGAAAAGAATCGCCCACAGCACGATCAGCGGAATGAAGCTCACGCGCACGATGTTGATGATGTTGGCGGTCAGCAGCGATTCATGCCCATACCACGATGCGGCCGCCACGAGCTGGGCGGTATTCAGCACCGCCGTCCCCACCCACGCGCCGAACACCGGCTGGCTCATGCCGAGGGCCTGGCCGATGTAGGGGAAGGTGAACAGGCCCACGGTGCCGAACAGCAGGATGGTGCCGATGGCGTAGAAGAAGTCGCGCGGCCTGGCGTTCACCACCGGCGCCACGGCGACCGCGGCGGAAACGCCGCACACGCCCACGCCGGCGGACATCAGGCCGGCCAGCCCGTCGTCCACTTTGGACTTGCGCGCCCAGTACGAAATCAGCACCGCGGTGCCCAGGACGAACAGCAGCACCATGACGAGCCCGAAGACGCCCACCTTGAGCACGTTGGACCACAGGTAGTACGCACCCAGTATCACGATGCCGGGCTTGATCAGGGGGCGCGCGGCGACGGTGCCGGCCTTTAGGACATCGGGCAGCCCGACGGTGTTGCGGATCAGCATGCCCCCCAGCAGCAGTACCGCCACGTAGGTGAGCTGCAGCTCGATCATGAGATTGCCGAAGGAGAGCTTTCCCGGTATGGCCTTGTCTTGTACCACCCGCTCGTAATCGGCCTGTTTCAGGATGGTGGGCTTCTTGGGTTTTTCAGGCGCTTTCAGCTTTTTCGCCTCGGCGGGCGCCGCCTGCGCCAGCGCGGCCTGGTGCGCCTCGAGCTTTGCCTGATATTCCGCCTGTTTTCCGGCGAAGCGTTCCTGCTTTTCCTTCTTGTAGGCATCGTATGGGAGAAAGGCTTCGCCTGGTTTCGCATCCTTCAGGATCGATTCGGCTGCCTTGTGCTCGCGCGACCACTGGTGGATGCTGGCGTCCCATTGCAGGGCCAGCCAGCCCAGCAGGAAACACACGAGCAAGCCCGGCAGCATGCCGGGCAGACCCTTCAAACTGTAATCGACGCCAATTCCTCCGCCAGCCATGTCAGGCCCCTCCGCTATAAAGTGGATTCAGAAAAACAGCGATTTGATGGTGTCCTTGTCGATCCAGCCGAGCATCACCAGCACCACGGCAATGGCGGACAACACCAGGACAAAAAAGTCTTCCTTGCGCTCGGCGGAAAAGGTTTCCTGTGCCTTGGCTTCGTAGTCGGATTTTTCGGACATGATCTCTCCTTGGTCTGGCGATTACTTGACGACACTTACCGTGCAGGGCGCCCATTCGACCACCCGGGCCGACACGCTGCCCAGGGCCAGCTTTTTCATGCCGTGCTTGCCGTGCGCCGCGATCAGGATTTCGTCCGCGCCTGCCTGCCTGGCCGCCTCGACGATCGCCTCCGCCGGCGAGCCGTGCTCGATGCGCGCCTGGGCCTTGACGCCCTTTCCTTCCAGCCGCTTCATGGCGGCGTTCAGGATGCCTTCCGATTCCTTGCGGATGATGGCCGCGACCGTTTCGCAATCGATTTCGACCAGCCCCACCGGACAGAAATCCTCCGCGACGTTGATCACCAGCAATTCCGCGCCTTCCCTGGCGGCCACCTCGGCCGCCCTGTCCAGCGCCCGGTCAGATTCGGCCGAGCCGTCCGTCGCGACCAGTATTTTTCTGCTCATGAAGCCTCCCTCATGCTGAAATGCAACGCCTGGCCGCAATGCCCGGCCCGATTCAAAGTCCCTTTCCGCCATGGCGGATTTTCTCGAGGCCGGGCGTGAGGCGTAAGGCCCTGGCCAGTTCTATTTCGAGCCTGGCATATTCCAGGGCGGTGAGCCGGTTCCGCGCGGCTTCCTCGACCTTGCGCTTTTCCTCTTCCAGTTTTCCTTCCTCCACATCCTTGCCGCGGATGGCGAGGTCGGAAAGAATGCTTACGCCACCCGGCAGCACTTCCAGCATGCCTCCCGAGACGTAAACGACGTGTTCTTGCGGCTGGTGCGGAAGCTTCAGCCGCACGACACCGGCCTTGAGGCGGGTGAGCAGGGGCGCATGGCCGGGGTAGATGCCGACCTCTCCCATTTCCGCCGGGGCGACGACGCATTCCGCCAGGCCGGAAAAGATCGAGGCCTCGATGCTTACCACATCCACATGCATGGTCATCGCCATATCTGTCTGCTCCTAATGCTGGAACCGCCCCGCGATGCCCTGACGCACGGCTGTATCATCGGGCTTGGCCACTCCGGAAATGCTTCTGGCAGCCTAGCGCACAAAAACCATTTTAAAAGTAGGGTGAATGCTTATCCGGCTAGGTAATTGTTCTTATAGACTTGCGGCCATGTCAGCGGAAATGCCCGCCGTCCGGCCGGATGAAAGAAAATGTGCAGCCGCGGCGTTTGCCCGGTTTGGGTTTCTGCCCACGAATTTCTGATAAGGACTTCCCCATGTTCAAGGCGCTTCTGCTCGAAAAGGAAGACGATTTCACCGCAGCGGTTCGGTCCGTGGACGAGGCGCGCCTGCCCGGCGGCGACGCGACGGTGGCGGTGGCGTGGTCCAGCCTCAACTACAAGGACGCGCTGGCCATCTGCAACAAGAGTCCGGTGGTGCGCAACTGGCCCATGGTGGCCGGCATCGACGGCGCCGGCACCGTCATCGAGTCCGGCCACCCGGCCTGGAAGGCGGGTGACGCCTTCGTGCACAACGGCTGGGGCGCGGGCGAAACGCACTGGGGCTGCATGGCCGAGAAGGCGCGCCTGAAGGGCGACTGGCTGGTCAGGCTGCCCGCCGCCTTCACGCCGCGCCAGGCCATGGCCATCGGCACCGCCGGCTATACCGCCATGCTGTGCGTGCTGGCGCTGGAAGATCATGGCGTCAGGCCGGATGGCGGCGAGGTGCTGGTGACCGGCGCCACCGGCGGCGTGGGCAGCGTGGCGATCGCCTTGCTGGGCAGGCTGGGCTACAAGGTAGTGGCCGCCACCGGCAAGACGGGCGAGGAGGGCTACCTGAAGTCGCTGGGCGCCAGCGCCATCCTCGACCGCGCCGAACTGGCCGGCCCGGGCAAGCCGCTGCAGAAGGAGCGCTGGGCCGCGGTGGTGGACGCCGTCGGTTCGCACACCCTGGTCAATGCGCTGGCGCAGACGCGCTACGGCGGCGTGGTGGCGGCCTGCGGACTGGCGCAGGGATACGACTTGCCGGGCACGGTGATGCCCTTCATCCTGCGCGGCGTCACGCTGGCCGGCATCGATTCGGTCATGGCGCCATTATCCAGGCGCCAGCGCGCCTGGGACCGCCTGGCGCGCGACCTCGATCCGGCGCTGCTGGAAACCATGATCGAGGAAGTGACACTGGAAGACGTCGTCGCCAGGGCGCAGGACTTGTTGGCCGGGCGGGTACGCGGCCGCGTGGTCGTGCGCATCGCGCCCTGACGAGGCATGAACTCTTGTCCTTGCCATTGTAATGACTGACAAACTTTTCGACGGCGCCGAAGGCCGCATCCTGGGGGTGGGCGTAACACTGGCCGTGTTGATGCTTGGGGCGTTCGGCGTCGGCTGGCATCTGTATCCGGACAGCGTGCTTGCCTACGCGGCCATGACCGGGCTCAACCTCATCATCGGCCGTGCCGCCGGCATGAGCTTTGGCTACGCGCACGGCTACAGCCATGCCCAGGTCGTGCCGCTCAACATGCTGGTCGAAACCATTCAGGTCCTGGTGGTGTATCCCTTGTTTGCGCTGAGCTGGCGGAAAATGATCCGGTTTCCTGCCTTGCAGCCTTTCTTCACCCGCATGCACCTGGCCGCCGAATCGCGCGGCGGCATGGTGAAGAAGTTCGGCATCGCGGGCCTGTTTGTCTTCGTGTTCGTGCCGTTCTGGATGACCGGACCGGTGGTGGGTTCCATCATCGGCTTCTTGATCGGGCTGCGCCCCTGGGTCAACATCGCCGTCGTGCTGGCATCGACCTACATCGCCATCGGCATCTGGGCGCTGCTGCTGAACGAGCTCAGCGACTGGGCGGCAACGGTCAACCGCTTCGCGCCTTATGCCCTGGTCGTTGCCATCGCGCTGATCGTTGCCGCTGTGCGTCTTTTGCAGCGGCGACATGGCCGGCCAAAATGACAAAGCCGCTCTGCGGGAGCGGCTTTGTCGGTTTTCGGTTTTTTGTCGGGGTGCCGATATCTTTCGCTGGGCTAGCCCTGATGGATATTCCGCGGGTCTGGCTTTGCCGGCCCCGCTTTTTCCGACGAGGCTTTCATGCGCTGGACGAACGCAACCGTATGCTTGTCCAGATCGGATTCGCTCATGGGAAAGTTGTGGTCCTCTTTCGCCCAGGCAGCGGCTACCGCCTGGAGTGAGGCGTCGCCGCCATTTCTGTGTGTTCTAAGTTCCATGTCACTGACCTCCTTCAAAGGAAGAATGTGTTATAGGCCTTTGAGCCGGAATATCAACCCTGTTGGCTGTGTGGGGCTGACGGGCCGGGCTCGGATGCATTTTCACCCGGCACTTTTGCATGAAAAGCCGCCAGACTGGACGGCTTTTCGTTTGCCTGCTGGACTCGTTGGGGCTGGCGTTTCCCCCTCCCTCCGGGAGAGGGAGGGGTGAGGGCTGTGCGCCTCAATGACGGCCTTGTTTCCTGCTGCGGAACAGCGGCGCCAGATAGCGCCCGGTATGGCTGGCCGGATTGGCGGCGACGTCTTCCGGGGTGCCGGTGGCGATGATCTGGCCGCCGCCTGCGCCGCCTTCGGGGCCGAGGTCGATCAGCCAGTCGGCGGTCTTGATGACGTCGAGGTTGTGCTCGATCACCACCACGCTGTTGCCCTGGTCGGTGAGGCGGTGCAGCACTTTCAGCAGCAGCTCGATGTCGGCGAAGTGCAGGCCGGTGGTGGGCTCGTCGAGGATGTAGAGCGTGCGGCCGGTGTCGCGCTTCGATAATTCCAGGGACAGCTTGACGCGCTGCGCCTCGCCGCCCGAGAGCGTGGTGGCGGACTGGCCGAGTTGCACATAGCCCAGGCCGACATCCATCAGGGTTTGCAGTTTCTTGGCCACAACCGGCACGGCGGCGAAGAATGCGAGCGCTTCTTCCACGGTGAAGTCGAGCACGTCGTGGATGGTCTTGCCCTTGTATTGAATCTCTAAAGTCTCGCGGTTGTAGCGCAGGCCGTGGCAGACGTCGCAGGGCACGTAGATGTCGGGCAGGAAATGCATTTCCACCTTGATCACGCCGTCGCCCTGGCAGGCTTCGCAGCGCCCGCCCTTGACGTTGAAGGAGAAGCGCCCCGGCCCGTAGCCGCGGGTGCGCGCTTCCGGCACGCCGGCAAACAATTCACGTATCGGCGTGAACAGGCCGGTGTAGGTGGCCGGGTTGGAGCGCGGCGTGCGGCCGATGGGCGACTGGTCGACGTTGATGACCTTGTCGAAGAATTCCAGGCCCTCGATGTCGCTGTAGGGCGCGGGCTCCTCGGTGGAGCCGTAGAGGTGGCGCGCCACCGCGTTGTAGAGCGTGTCGTTGATGAGCGTGGACTTGCCCGAGCCGGACACGCCGGTGATGCACACGAACAGGCCCAGCGGCAGCGAGAGGCTGACGTTCTTGAGGTTGTTGCCGGTGGCGCCGTTCAGCAATAGCTGTCTGCCCGCATCAGCCTTGCGGCGCTTCTTCGGCACGGCGATTTCCATCTTGCCGGAGAGATATTTGCCGGTGAGTGAGTTGGGATTCTCTTGCACTTCGAGCGGGGTGCCGTAGGCCACCACTTCGCCGCCGTGCTCGCCCGCGCCGGGGCCCATGTCGACGACGTAGTCCGCGCTGCGGATGGCGTCTTCGTCGTGTTCCACCACCAGCACGGAATTGCCGAGGTCGCGCAGGTGCTTCAAGGTGTCGAGCAGGCGGTCGTTGTCGCGCTGGTGCAGGCCGATGGAAGGCTCGTCCAGCACGTACATGACGCCGGTGAGGCCGGAGCCGATCTGCGAGGCGAGTCTAATCCTTTGCGCCTCGCCGCCGGACAGGGTGTCGGCGGAGCGATTCAGCGACAGATAGTCCAGGCCGACGTTGACCAGGAAGCCGAGGCGCGCGTTGATTTCCTTGACGATGCGTTCCGCCACTTGGGCGCGGTGGCCGGTGAGCGCGAGGCCGTCGAAAAAAGCGCGCGCGTTTTTCAGCGGCCAGCCGCTGATGGCGTGCAGGGTTTCGCCGCCGATGAACACGTTGCGCGCTTCCTTCCGCAGACGCGAGCCTTCGCATTCCGGGCAGGGGCGGGTGTTGAGGTATTTCGCTAGTTCCTCGCGCACCGCGAGCGAATCGGTTTCCTTGTAGCGCCGCTCCATGTTGCGCACGATGCCCTCGAAGGCATGCTTGCGCGTGGTGAAGCCGCCTTTCTCGCCCAGGTGCTTGAAGGCGATGGTTTCCTTGCCGGAGCCGTTGAGGATGACGTCCTGCACCCGCTCGGGCAGTTCCTCGAAGGGCTTGTCGAGGTCGAAACCGTAGTGCAGGGCCAGGCTTTGCAGCATCTGGTAATAGAAATGGTTGCGCCGGTCCCAGCCCCTGATCGCGCCGGCGGCGAGCGACAGGTGCGGGAAGGACACCACCCGCGCCGGGTCGAAGAAGGTCACAGCGCCCAGGCCGTCGCAGCCGGTGCAGGCGCCCATGGGGTTGTTGAAGGAAAATAATCTGGGTTCCAGCTCGGGCAGCGCGTAGTCGCACACCGGACAGGAAAACTTGGCCGAGAACAGGTGTTCTTTTTCAGAGTCCATTTCCACCGCCAGCGCGCGTCCGTCGGCGTGGCGCAAGGCGGTCTCGAAGGATTCGGCCAGGCGCTGCTTGGCATCACTGCGCACCTTCAGGCGGTCCACCACCACTTCGATGGTGTGCTTCCTGTTCTTGTCGAGCTTGGGCACTTCGCCGATCTCGAACACCTTGCCGTCCACCCGCACGCGCACGAAGCCCTGCGCCTGCAGTTCGGCGAAGAGGTCGAGGTTCTCGCCCTTGCGGCCCACCACCAATGGCGCCAGGATCATGAGCTTGGTGTCTTCGGGCAGTGCCAGCACCTGGTCCACCATCTGCGATACGGTCATCGCGGCCAGCGGCAACTCATGTTCCGGGCAGCGCGGCTCGCCGGCGCGCGCGAACAGCAGGCGCAGGTAGTCGTGGATTTCGGTGACGGTGCCCACGGTCGAGCGCGGGTTGTGGCTGGTGGCCTTCTGTTCGATGGAAATGGCCGGGCTCAAACCTTCGATCAGGTCCACGTCCGGCTTTTCCATCATCTGCAAAAACTGCCGGGCGTAGGCCGACAGCGACTCGACGTAGCGGCGCTGGCCCTCGGCGTAGAGGGTGTCGAAGGCGAGCGAGGACTTGCCCGAGCCGGACAGGCCGGTGATGACCACGAGCCGGTTTCTCGGGATGTCGAGGCTGATGTTTTTCAGGTTGTGGGTGCGGGCGCCCCGCACGCGGATGTATTCCATGTGGGCATCTGTAAGGCCAAAGCAACCTGTTAATATAAGGCATTTCGCGATTTAACTCCCGCCTTGGAAATCCCCGACAAACTGAACCCCGCCGAGAAGCGCGCCACCATTGGCCTGGCCTCGATTTTCGGCCTGCGCATGCTGGGCATGTTTCTCATCCTGCCGGTGTTCGCGCTTTATGCCCCCACCCTGCCGGGCGGGAATGACCATTTCCTGGTTGGCATGGCGCTGGGCGCCTACGGCCTGACCCAGGGCCTGCTGCAACTGCCCTTCGGCATGCTGTCCGACCGCATCGGGCGCAAGAAGGTGATCGTGTTCGGGCTGGTCGTGTTTGCCCTGGGCAGCTTCGTCGCGGCCTTTGCCACCAACATTTACTGGGTGATCGCCGGCCGCGTGATCCAGGGCGCGGGGGCGATTTCCGCCGCGGTCACCGCGATGCTGGCCGACCTCACCCGCGAGGAGCACCGCACCAAGGCGATGGCCGTGATCGGCATGAGCATCGGCGCGACCTTCGCGCTGTCGCTGGTGCTGGGGCCGGTGCTGAACAACGCCATCGGCGTGCCGGGCATTTTCGCGCTGACCGGGGTGCTGGCGCTGGCCGCGATCTGGGTGATCCGCAACTATGTGCCCGATCCTGCCGACACGCACTTCCATGCCGACGCCGAGGCCAGCCCCGCGAAACTCTCCGACGTGCTGCGCGACACTCAACTGCTGCGCCTCAACTACGGCATTTTCGCGCTGCATGCCGCGCAGATGGCCATGTTCGTGGCGGTGCCGGTGATGCTGGTTCAAGGCGCGGGCCTGGCGGCCGACCATCACTGGTGGGTGTACCTGCCGGTGCTGCTGCTGTCCTTCCTGCTGATGGCGCCGGCCATCATCATCGGAGAGAAGCGTGACAAGCTGAAACCGGTGTTCATCGGCTCGGTGGCGCTGATGCTGGCGGCACAGATGAGCCTGATGGGCGTGCAGCACTCGCTGTGGGGTCTGGCGGCGGCGCTGCTGGCCTATTTCGTGGCCTTCAACATCCTGGAGGCCAGCCTGCCTTCGATGATTTCCCGGCTGGCGCCGGCCAGTGCCAAAGGAACGGCCATGGGGGTTTACAATACCGCCCAGGCGCTGGGGTTATTTGCCGGCGGTGCCGCCGGCGGCTGGCTGGCGCAGCAATATGGTTTTGCGGCGCTGTTCGCCTTTTGCGGCGCGCTGATGGCGGCCTGGCTGCTGATGGCGCTGGGCATGCGCACCCCGCCTGCAGTGCGCACCCGCATGTATCGTGTGGAAGGACTGGACGAGGCGCGCGCCGCGCTGCTGAAAAGCGAGCTGGCGGCGCTGGCCGGGGTAAGGGAAGTGGCGGTCATGGCCGACGAGGGCATGGCCGTGCTGAAAGTGGCGAAAAGCGGCTGGGACGAGGCTGCCGCCATGCAACTCATCAAAGGGGAAACATAATGGCATCGATCAACAAGGTCATACTCATCGGCAACCTGGGGGCGGACCCGGAGGTGCGTTACCTGCCCTCGGGCGACGCGGTTGCCAACTTGTCCATCGCCACCACCGACAAGTACAAGGACCGCAACGGCGAAATGCAGGAGGCCACCGAATGGCACCGCGTGTCCTTCTTCGGCAAGACCGCGGAAATCTGCGGCCAGTACCTCAAGAAGGGTAGCCAGGTCTATGTCGAGGGCTCCATCCGCACCCGCAAGTGGCAGGACAAGGAAGGCAACGACCGCTACACCACCGAAATCCGCGGCGACCGCATGCAGATGCTGGGCAGCCGCGGCGGCATGAGCGGCGGCACCGCCGACATGGACAGCGCGCCGCGCGCCGCCAGTCGTCCGCCTGCCGGCGCGCCCGCCAAGGCCCCGGCCGGCGGCGCGTTCGATGATCTCGAAGACGACATACCGTTCTAGGGATTACCTGGGGGGGAATAAAAATGAAACCGCGGAGGCTGGGATGGGCGGTGACGGTGCTGGCCTTGCCGGCGCAGGCTGCCACGCTTACGGAAAGCGATTTCCTTGCAGAGCTGCCGGTGGTGCTGACGGTATCGAAAATGACGCAGCCGCTGGCGGACAGCCCGGCCGCGGTGACCGTCATCGACCAGGACATGATCCGCGCCTCCGGCTACCAGGACATTCCCGACCTGTTGCGTCTGGTGCCCGGCTTTTCCGTGGCCTACACGCGCGACAACACCTATGCCGTGGGCTACCACGGTTTTGCCGATGCCTATTCGCGCCGCTTCCAGGTGCTGGTGGACGGGCGCTCCATCTACAGCCCGCACTTCGGCGAAGTGGGCTGGGGCATGCTGCCGCTGGCGCTGGAGGACATCGAACGCATCGAGGTGGTGCGCGGCCCCAATGCGGCGGTGTACGGCGCCAATGCCTTTTTCGCCATCATCAACATCATCTCCAAGGATCCCTCGCAGACCCCGGGCAAGCTGGCGGCGCTGCAGGCGGGCGAGCAGAACATGGCGGGCGGCGTTTTCAGGTACGGCGGCGAGCATGGCGACCTGCGCTACCGTCTCACCTTCTCCAGCCAGCACCGCGACCGTTTCGAAAGGACTGTGCCCGACGACCCGGTGCCGGGCGTGACGCGGGATTATTACGAACGCACCTACACGCGCTTTTTCAACGGGCGCTGGGATTATCGCCTGTCCAATACGGACCAGGTTTCTGCGCAGATCGGGTTGACCGGCGGCAACTGGAATGCCGGGCGCGAGGGGGATCCGGCGGAACCGCGCGCCTATGAGCCCCTGAGCGGTTTCGCGCAACTGCGCTTCAGCCGCGTGACGGGCGCGGACGAGGAATGGGCCGTGCAAATGAGCCACGTCAGCGACACATCCGGGAAAAGGGATTTTCTCGTGCCGCTGCCCCCGCTAGGCGATGTGATTGTGGAACCGAACATCAGGCAGTGGCGCACGCAACTGGACTTTTCCGCCACCCGCAGGCTGAATCCCCGGCTGCGGCTGGCGTGGGGCGGCGAGCTGCGCCATGAGGCCGTGGAAGGCGCGGGCGGGTACGGCACGGACGACAGGCAGGAAGGCGTGCTGGCCAACCTGTTCGCCCATGCCGAGTGGCGGCCGGCCCCGGACTGGCTGGTGCAGGGCGGCGCCCTGATCGGCCATCACTACTTCACCGGCTTCGAAATCTCTCCCCGGCTGGCGGTGAACCATTATCTGAGCCCGCGCGATACCCTGCGTTTCGCCGTGTCCCGCGCCACGCGCGCGCCGACCTTCTTCGAGCAAAAGGGCGACGCCGCCTTCTACACCACCGGCGGCACGCTGGTCGATCAGTACTTCGTGCCATCAGGCGGCCTCAAGCCCGAGGTCAACACCTCGGCCGAAATCGGTTATCTGGGGCAATGGCCCGGCCTGGGGGCGCAGCTCGACGTCCGCATCTACCGCGATCACGTCACGGATTACCTTGGCGACCGGAGCCGCACCATCTGGCGCGATCTCGACGGGGACGGCGTCAGTGAAACCCGTGACAAGCATTTCCAGCACCTCAACGGCGGCACGCTCGACGTGACCGGCCTCGATGCGCAACTGGGGTGGAAGCCGCACCGCGATTTCTCTCTGCATGTCGCCCAGTCCTTCGCCCATGTCAAGGCAAGCGCCGACATCGTCGACGACGACCTGCCCGAATCCGCGCCCGACTGGATCACCAGCCTCCTTGCCAGCTGGCGCTTCGCCCCAGGCTGGAATCTGTCCGCCATGCTGTACCGCACCGATCGCATGATGTGGCTGTCGGACGGCGACACCACCAGAGCCTATACCCGCGCCGATTTCAGGCTGGCGCGGCAGTTCAGGCTGGGCGGCGCGGAGGCGGAGTGGGCGCTGGGCGTGCAGAATGCCGGGGATGATTACGAGGAGTTCCGCCGCCAGAACATTTTCAGCCGCCGCGGCTATGCCACCCTGCGGCTCGCCTGGTAGCGGCAGCCTGGAAGGGCGCGCTGCGCACCTATAAGCCTCTGCTTATAAACGCATTTTTGGTGTAGAATCGGCGACGTTCAACCTACTTTCAAGGAGTAAATCATGCCGATTTATGCCTACGCCTGCTCCGCCTGCGGCCATGCCGAGGATGTGATGCAGAAAATGTCCGATGCCCCGCTGACGACCTGCCCGAAATGCGGCGCCGACAGCTTCGGCAAGCAGCTGACCGCCGCCGGTTTCGCCCTCAAGGGCAGCGGCTGGTATGCCACCGACTTCAAGGGCGGCGCCAAGCCGGCCGAGAAGAAGGAAGAGGCGCCGGCCCACGCCTGCGGCAGCGGCGGTTGCGGCGCGTGTTCATGAACCCGCATCGGAACAGGCAATGGGCGCGGTTACCGCGCCCTGATTTTTTGTGACGCGCGCCTGGCACGCGGGCGCGAATCGAAACATGAAACGCTACTTCATTACCGGCCTGCTGATCTGGGTGCCGCTCGGCATCACCCTGTGGGTGCTCGACCTGCTCATCGGCACCATGGACCAGAGCCTGCTCCTGCTGCCGGAAAACTGGCGGCCCGAAGCCTGGCTGGGCTTTCGCATTCCGGGGCTGGGAGCGATCCTCACCCTGCTGGTGATCTTCCTCACCGGGCTGGCGAGCGCCAACATCATCGGCCAGCGGCTGGTGGATTTCTGGGAAGGCTTCCTGCTGCGCATTCCGGTGGTGAAAACCATCTACAACAGCGTGAAGCAGGTTTCCGACACCCTGTTCGCCAGCGACAGCCATGCCTTCAGGAAAGTGCTGCTGGTGCGCTATCCGCATCCGGAGGCCTGGTCGATCGCCTTCCAGACCAAGTTGCCGGAAGAAGCGGCGGGCAGGCTGCCGGAAGAACACGTGGCGGTGTTCATTCCCACCGCGCCCAGTCCGGTCAACGGCTTTTATTTCTTCGTGAAGAAAAGCGAAACCATCGAGCTCGACATGAGCGTGGACATGGCCCTGAAAACCATCGTTTCCATGGGCGTGGCGACCAACGTGGGCGCCAAGGCCGATAAACTGCGCTCGCGCTTTGCGGGCAGCCAATAAAACAGAGATATACACCATGATGCGTACCCATACCTGCGGCGAAGTCAACGCCGCGCACATCGGCCAGACCGTGACCTTCTGCGGCTGGGCGCACCGCCGCCGCGACCATGGCGGGGTGATTTTCATCGACCTGCGGGACAGATATGGCCTGGTGCAGATCGTGTGCGATCCCGACATGGGCGAGGATTTCAGGCATGCGGAAAGCGTGCGCAACGAGTTCGTGCTGAAGATCACCGGCAAGGTGCGCGCGCGTCCCGAGGGCACCGCCAACCCCAACCTGGCCACCGGCGAAATCGAGGTGCTGGCGAAGAAGATCGAGGTGCTGAACGCCGCCGCCACGCCGCCCTTCCTGATCGACGACGACAACATCAACGAGAACACGCGCCTCACCTACCGCTACCTCGACCTGCGCCGCGAGCCCATGCAGAAGAACATGGCGCTCAGATACCGCATGGCCAAGGTCATGCGCGACTACCTCGACGCGCAGGCCTTCATGGAAGTGGAAACGCCCATGCTGACGCGCTCCACGCCGGAAGGCGCGCGCGACTACCTGGTGCCTTCGCGCGTGCACGACGGCATGTTCTACGCGCTGCCGCAAAGCCCGCAACTGTTCAAGCAATTGTTGATGGTGGCGGGCTACGACCGCTATTTCCAGATCACCAAGTGCTTCCGCGACGAAGACCTCAGAGCCGACCGCCAGCCCGAATTCACCCAGGTCGACCTGGAAATGTCCTTCGTCGAGGAAGACGACGTGATGAATCTGGTCGAGGGCATGATCCGCGAGACCTACAGGCAGGCCGCCGGCATCGAGCTGCCCGATCCCTTTCCGCGCATGGACTGGCATACCGCCATGAACAAGTACGGCTCCGACAAGCCCGACATGCGCGTGACCCTGGAACTGACCGAGGTGACCGACGCCATGCAGGACGTGGCCTTCAAGGTGTTCTCCGGTCCCGCCAACAGCGGCGGCCGCGTGGCCGCCATGCGCGTGCCCGGCGGTGCTCAACTCACCCGCGGCGAGATCGACGGCTACACCGAGTTCGTGAAGATCTACGGCGCCAGGGGCCTGGCCTACATCAAGGTCAACGACGTCTCGCAGCTCAACGAAACCGGCCTGCAGTCGCCCATCGTCAAGAACCTGTCCGAAGCGTCTCTCAAGGCGGTAATGGAGCGTACCGGCGCGCAGAACGGCGACCTCATCTTCTTCGGCGCGGACACGGTGAAAGTGGTGAACGACGCCCTGGGCGCCCTGCGCGCCAAGCTCGGCCACGAAAAAGGCTTTCTCACCGGCGCGGCCTGGGCGCCGCTGTGGGTGGTGGACTTCCCCATGTTCGAATACGACGAGGAAGCCAGGCGCTGGGTGGCGCTGCACCATCCCTTCACCGCGCCCAAGCCCGGCCACGAGGATTGGCTCGAGTCCGATCCCGGCAAGTGCCTCTCGCGCGCCTATGACATGGTGATCAACGGCTGGGAAGTCGGCGGCGGCTCCATCCGTATCCACAGCGAAGCGGTGCAGGAGAAGGTGTTCAAGGCGCTGGCCATCAGCCCCGAAGAGCAGCGCGCCAAGTTCGGCTTCCTGCTCGACGCCCTGCAGTACGGCGCGCCGCCGCACGGCGGCCTGGCCTTCGGGCTGGATCGCCTGGTGACCCTGGTGGCGGGCGCGGAATCCATCCGCGACGTCATCGCCTTCCCCAAGACCCAGCGCGCCAACGACCTCATGACCGAAGCGCCCAACGTCGTGGACGAGAAACAGTTGCGCGAGCTGCACATCCGCCTGCGCAATCCGGTAAATGCGTGAGGGGTGAGGAGTCAGGGGCCGGGATTCAGGGAGTGTGCTTCGCGCCATAGAAATGCGCGGCCTTTGGCCGCACAACCCCTGACCCCTGAATCCCGATTCCTGAATCCTTCATGTACAAAATCCCCATCTCCGTCCTGGTGGTGATCCACACGCCGGACAAGCAGGTGCTGCTGCTGGAGCGCGCCGACCATCCGGGCTGGTGGCAGTCGGTCACCGGTTCGCAGAACCCCGGCGAGTCGCTCCTCGATACGGCCGTTCGCGAGGTGCGCGAGGAGACCGGCCTGGACGCCGCTGCCTACAGGCTCACGGAGTGGGGCTACAGCAATGAATACGAAATCTACGAGTGCTATCGTCACCGCTATCCGCCCGCGGTCACGCACAACACCGAACATGTGTTCGGGCTGGAGTTGCCCGAGCCGCTTCCTGTCAGTCTGGCCCCGCGCGAGCATTTGAGCTATCAGTGGCTGCCCGCCGAGCAAGCGGCGGAAAAGTGTTTCTCGCCGAGTAACGAGGAAGCTGTCCGCAAGCTGGCAAAGGGCGAAATTCCCGGCTAGCATTGGCCTATGTCCGCAGTGAAGGAAATCCACGTCGCCAGCTACAACATCCACAAGGGGTTGTCGCATTTCAACCGCCGGCTGACCATCCACGAGATGCGCGACAAGCTGCACAGCCTGGACGTGGACCTGGCCTTCCTGCAGGAAGTGCAGGGCCTGCACGAGGGACGCGCGGAACGTTTTCCGCACTGGCCCGAGAAACCGCAGCTCGAATTCCTCGCCGACACGCTGTGGACGGATTTCGCCTACGGCAAGAATGCGGTGTACGACGAAGGCCATCACGGCAACGCCATCCTCTCGCGCTACCCCATCCTGAAATGGGAGAACCTCGACATTTCCAGCCATTTCATGGAATCGCGCGGCATGCTGCATTGCGAGATTCACCCTGTCGGCTGGCGCGAGCCGCTGCACTGCATCAACGTGCATCTCGCGCTCACCGAGGGCGGGCGCAACCGGCAGGTGCGCATGATCGTCGAGCGCATCCGCAAGAGCGTGCCGCAGACCGCGCCGCTGGTACTGGCGGGCGACTTCAACGACTGGCGCATGCGCGCCACCCGCTATCTGGCCGACGAACTTGGCCTCAAGGAGGTTTTCGAAGTGCAGCACGGCCGCCACGCGCGCAGCTATCCTTCGATGATGCCCCTGTTCTCGCTCGACCGCATCTACGTGCGCGGCCTGAACGTGAAGGCATGCCACGTGCATGCCGGGCCGGTATGGCACCAATTGTCCGACCATGCCGCGCTGACGGCGACGCTGCTGCCGGAATGAATCCGGAAAAAGATTTGAACCCCGTGTCCCCCGTGGTTAAGCATTCTTTTTGAAAATGAAGGGCTATCTTTCCGGCAACCGCATCACCCTGCTCAAAAACGGCGCGGAGTATTTCCCGGCGCTGGAAGCGGCCTTCGACCGGGCGCGCGAGCACATCCACCTGGAAACCTACATCTACAGCGACGACGAAACCGGCCGCCGCATCGCCGGCGCCCTGATCCGCGCCGCCCGGCGCGGGGTGAAGGTTCATCTGCTGATCGACGGTTTCGGCTCGCAGCCGCTGCCGCAGGCGCTGCTGCAAACGATGCGCGAGGCCGGCGTGCGGGTGCTGGTCTACCGTCCTGAAATATCCCGCTGGCGCCTGCGGCGCTACCGTTTGCGCCGCCTGCATCGCAAGCTGGCGCTGGTGGACGCCGCGATAGGCTTCGTCGGCGGCATCAACATCGTCGACGATGCCGCCTCGCCCGATTTTCCGCCCCGGTACGACTACGCGGCCGCGGTCGAGGGGCCGCTGGTGGGGGAGATGTTCGTCGCGATGCGGCGCCTGTGGAACCTGGTGTCGTGGTCGCAGTTGCGCAATGCGCGCAGCCGGGATCATCGGCGGTCCTTGGCCGTGGCGCCGGCGGGCAAGGTGCGTGCCCGCTTCCTGCTGCGCGACAACCTGCGCCATCGCCGCGCCATCGAACGCGCCTATCTGCGCGAGATCGGCAGGGCGCGCCATGAAATCTTCATTGCCAATGCCTATTTCCTGCCCGGCACGCGCTTTCGCCATGCGCTGGTCGCCGCGGCCGAGCGCGGCGTGCGTGTGGTGGTGCTGGTGCAGGGCCGCACCGACCACCCCATGGCGAACTACGCCAAGCAGGCCTTTTACGGCCGCCTGCTGCGCGCGGGCGTCGAGATATACGAGTACCAGAAGAGCGTGCTGCACGCCAAAACCGCAGTCATCGACGGCGCCTGGGCGACGGTCGGATCATCCAACATCGACCCCTTCAGCCTGGTGCTGTCGCGCGAGGCGAATGTCGCGGTCCACGACCGCGGCTTTGCCAATGAACTGCGGGCAAGCATGCTGAACGAAATAGAGAGCGGCGCAGTACGCGTCATGCCGGAGTCGCTGTCCTCGTTGCCGCTGTACCGGCGTTTCCTGATCTGGCTGAGCTACGGCGTCGTGCGCGTGATGATGGGCATGGTGAATTACCCGCACGGCGACCCCAGGCGGTAGGGAGACAGTCGTCAGTCGTCAGTAAAAACAACCCCCGGCTTACTGAAAACTGATGACTGACGACTGAAAACCAAACTCACTTCTTTCCGCCCAGGATGCCGCCCAGCACGCCGCGCAGGATCTGGCGGCCGAGCTGGCTGCCGATGGTGCGGGCGGCGCTTTTCACCATGGCCTCGACCACGCCCTGGCGGCGGCTGCCGCCGCCCAGCACGCCACCCAGGTCGCCCAGGATGCCGCCGCCCGCGCCGGTTTGTTTCGGCGCTTGAGCTGGGGCCGCCAGCTGTTCGGCGCGCGCCTTGAGTTTCTCGAAGGCCGATTCGCGGTCCACGGTCTTTTCGTATACGCCGGCCACCAGCGAATTGGCGATCGACTGCTGGCGCTGCTGCGGGGTGATGGGGCCGATCTGGCCGGCAGGCGGCAGGATGAATGCCCGCTCGACCACGCCGGGGCGGCCTTTTTCGTCAAGAAAGGACACCAGCGCCTCGCCCACGCCCAGTTCGGTGATGGCGGTTTCCTCGTTAAGCAGAGGATTGTCGCGCATGGTCTGCGCCGCGGCCTTCACCGCCTTCTGGTCGCGCGGGCTGAAGGCGCGCAGCGCGTGCTGCACGCGGTTGCCGAGCTGCGACAGCACGCGGTCGGGCACGTCGGCGGGATTCTGGGTGACGAAGTACACGCCCACGCCCTTGGAACGGATGAGGCGCACCACCTGCTCGATCTTTTCCACCAGGGCGTCGGGCGCGTCGGTAAACAGCAGGTGCGCCTCGTCGAAGAAGAAGACCAGTTTCGGCTTGTCGAGATCGCCGGCCTCGGGCAGGTTCTCGAACAGTTCCGACAGCAGCCACAGCAGCAGGGTGGCGTACATCTTGGGCGACTGCATGAGCCGATCGGCGGAAAGGATGTTGATGATGCCCTTGCCCTGTTCGGTCTGCATCAGGTCGGCGATGTTCAGCATGGGCTCGCCGAAAATCCTGTCGCCGCCCTGCGATTCCAGCGCCAGCAGGCCGCGCTGGATGGCGCCGATGGAGGCGGCCGACACGTTGCCGTAATCGGTGGTGAATTCCTTCGCGTTCTCGCCGGCGAAGGCGAGCATGGCGCGCAGGTCCTTGAGATCCAGGAGCAGCAGGCCGTTGTCGTCCGCCACCTTGAACACCAGATTCAAGACGCCGGCCTGGGTTTCATTCAGTTCCAGCATGCGGGCCAGCAGCAGCGGCCCCATGTCGGACACGGTGGCGCGCACCGGGTGGCCCGTTGCGCCGAACGGATCCCAGAAGGTGACCGGGTGGCCGCGGTATTCGAAGCCTGCGAGCTTGAGTTTCTCCGCCCGCTCGGCCACCTTGGGGTTGCCGCCGCCGGGCTGCGAAATGCCGGACAGATCGCCCTTCACGTCCGACATGAAGCAGGGCACGCCGATGGAGGAAAAACGCTCGGCCAGGGTTTGCAGGGTCACGGTCTTGCCGGTGCCGGTGGCGCCGGTGACGAGGCCGTGGCGGTTGGCCATCTGCGGCAGGATGAAAAGCCCGGTTTGGTCGTTCCTGGCAATCAATAGCGGCTCAGCCACGCTTGTCTCCTCAATAATCGTTCCACAGCCACGCCGCGCCGCGCACGCCGCTGGAGTCGCCGAACCTGGGCGGCACGAGCCGCGTGTCGATGCGGTCGGAAAACACATAGCGCGGCCACAGTTTCGGCACGTTGTCGTACAGGCGCCGGATGTTGGACAGCCCCCCGCCCAGGACAATCACGTCGGGGTCGAGGATGTTGATGACCGCGGCCAGCGCGCGTGCCAGCCGTTCCTCGTAGCGCGCCAGCGTCTTGCTGCATGGCCCGTAGCCGGCGTGCGCCAGCTGCGCGATCTCGTGCGCGGGCAGGTCCTCGCCGCCGTAGCGCACGTGGTCGGCCGCCAGCGCCGGGCCGGAGAGGTAGGCCTCGATGCAGCCCTTCTTGCCGCAATAGCACTGCGGGCCGTGGAACTCGCGCTCGGACGGCCACGGGTGCACGATGCGTTCCCCGGTGGCGGGATGCGTGCCGGTTTCCTCGTGATCGATTTGCGCATGGCGGAACTGGAAGAAGGGCAGGGGGTTGTGGCCCCATTCGCCGGCGATGGCATTGACGCCGTCGAGCACCTGGCCGCGCACCACGATGCCGCCGCCCACGCCGGTGCCGAGGATCACGCCGAACACCACCTCCGCGCCGGCCGCCGCGCCATCGGTGGCCTCGGACAGAGCGAAGCAGTTGGCGTCGTTGCTCAGGCGGATTTCGCGGCCCAGCGCGGCTTCCATGTCCTCTTTGAAGGGCATGCCGATGAGGCAGGTGGAATTGCAGTTCTTCATCAGCCCGGTCGCATGGGAGCGCGCGCCGGGGGTGCCGATGCCGACCGTCCCGGTCTGCCCCAGTTCGGCTTCGGCCTCCTTGATGAGGTTTGCCGCGGCCGAGAGGGTGCCGGGATAGTCGTTTTGCGGCGTGGCGATGCGGCGGCGCAGCAGTTCGCGGCCGCCGCCATCGAGCGCGACGAGTTCGATCTTGGTGCCGCCCAGATCCACGCCCAGCCTCAGTCTGTCGTGGCGCAGGGCCGAAGTGCTAGAATTTGCCATTGATTTTTATTGCAGCAGCAAGCAGGGAACAGAACATGGCTGGACACAGTAAATGGGCCAACATCCAGCACCGCAAGGGTCGCCAGGACGCCAAGCGGGGCAAGATTTTCACCAAGCTTATCAAGGAAATCACCGTCGCGGCCAAAATGGGCGGAGGCGACCCTGCCATGAACCCGCGCCTGCGCCTGGCCATCGACAAGGCCAAGGCCGAGTCCATGCCCAAGGACAACATCGAGAACGCCATCAAGCGCGGCACCGGCCAGCTCGAAGGCGTGAGCTACGAGGAAATCCGCTATGAAGGTTATGGCATCGGCGGCGTGGCGGTGATGGTGGACTGCCTCACCGACAACAAGACCCGCACCGTGGCCGACGTGCGCCATGCCTTCTCCAAGCACGGCGGCAACATGGGCACCGACGGCTGCGTGGCCTTCCAGTTCAAGCATTGCGGCCAGATCGTGCTGGAGCCGGGTGCGAACGAGGATGCCGTGATGGAAGCCGCGCTGGAAGCCGGGGCGGAAGACGTCATCGGCAACGACGACGGCTCCATCGAAGTCATCACCTCGCCCGACCCCAGGGAATTCGAGACGGTGAAGGAAGCCCTGGAAAAGGCCGGCTTCAAGCCGGCCCTGGCCGAGATCACCATGAAGCCGGAAAGCGAAACCGAATTGACCGGCGACGACGCCGTGAAAATGCAGAAAATCCTCGATGCGCTGGAATCGCTGGACGATGTGCAGGAGGTCTACACCAACGCCGTCTTGCCTGAGTAAAACAGGAGATCACGATGAGCCGTCATGAAAGAATTACCCTGGAACCCGGCAAGCGGGGCGGGCGGCCTTGTATTCGTGGCTTGCGCATCACCGTCTATGATGTGCTCGACTGGCTGGCGGCCGGGCAGACGCCAGCGGACATCCTGACGGATTTCCCTGAACTCGAAGCCGCCGACATTCAAGCCTGTCTGGCCTATGCCGCCGACCGTGAGCGGCATGTCCAGGTCGTCCATTCATGAAGCTGCTCCTGGACGAAAATCTGTCCAGGCGGCTTGTACCATTCTTGCAGGAAGCCTATCCCGGCTCTTCCCAGGTTGCCTTGCTCGGGCTTGAATCCGTCACGGACAGGGTGCTATGGGATTTCGCGCGCGAACGGGACTTTGTGCTCGTGACCAGGGATGCGGATTTCGAGGAGCTTGGCGTCCTCAACGGTGCGCCACCTCATGTGATCTGGTTGCGCGGGAATAACCCGGACCGGGGATCAATCCTCAAGCTGTTGCTTGAGAACCGCACCCAGATCGAATCCGCAATCGCTGGCGGGGTCGCCTGTATTGAGCTCTACGCCTGACATGCGCATCCTCGGCATCGACCCCGGCTTGCGCCTGACCGGCTTCGGCCTCATCGAGAAGTCTGGCCAGAAGCTGTCCTATGTCGCCAGCGGCGTCATCAGGAGCGGTGAGGGCGAACTGCCCGAACGGCTGGGCGTGCTGTTCTCCGGCCTCACCGAACTCATCGAGGCCCATCGTCCCGACGTGTGCGCGGTGGAAATCGTCTTCGTCAACGTCAACCCGCAATCCACCCTGCTGCTGGGGCAGGCGCGCGGCGCCGCCATTTGCGCGGCGGTGGCGCAGAATTTGACTGTGGCGGAATACACCGCATTGCAAATCAAGCAGGCCGTGGCCGGCCACGGCAAGGCGGCCAAGGAGCAGGTGCAGGAAATGGTCAAACGATTGTTGAATTTGCCCGCAGTGCCGCAGGCCGATGCGGCCGACGCACTGGCCTGCGCCATCTGCCATGCGCACGGCGGCAGCCTGGGCGCGCTGTCGACGGCGGGCTACCGCGTGCGCGGAGGGAGACTCGTCAAATGATAGGCAGAATCACCGGCACGCTGGTCGAGAAACATCCGCCGCAGATCGTGGTGGACGTGAACGGCGTGGGCTACGAGATCGACGTATCCATGGCCACCTTCTACAACCTGCCCGCGGTGGGCGAGAAGGTTTCGCTGTATACGCACCTGGCCATCCGCGAGGACGCGCATCTGCTGTTCGGTTTCGGCAGCGAGACCGAGCGCCGCGCCTTCCGCGAACTCGTCAAGGTTACCGGCATCGGCGCCAAGACCGCGCTGGCGGTGCTGTCCGGCTTGTCTGTTGAAGACCTGGCTGCCGCCGTGGCAGCGCAGGAAACCGGGCGGCTGGTGAAGACGCCCGGCATCGGCAAGAAGACCGCCGAGAGGTTGCTGCTGGAACTCAAGGGCAAGCTCGATTTCGCAGCAGTCACCTTGCCCGGGGCACCGGTGCGCGCTTCAGACGACGTGCGCCAGGCGCTGCTGGCACTGGGTTACAACGACAAGGAAGCCGAGCTTGTTCTTAGACAGGTACCCACAGATCTGCCGGTGTCAGAAGCGATACGCCAGGCGCTTAAGCTGCTGTCGAAGGCTTAGAAAATATTGCTTTGTACCCATATTGGGTATTATCATGCCCAATATGGGTATGAGAGCGAAAAACGAACCTGCCAAAGCGCGGACTGGCTTGGCCGATGCCTTGTTTTCTGCAACGCAGCAGCGTGTGCTTGGCATGGTGTTCGGGCAGCCCGGCCGCAGTTTCTATGCAACCGAGTTGATCAATATGCTGGGCGTGGGCTCGGGAGCGGTTCAGCGCGAACTGGCACGCCTGTCGGAAAGCGGCCTGGTCACCGTGCGCAAAGTGGGAACGCAGAAGCATTACCAGGCCAACCCGGATTCTCCGATTTTTGCCGAGTTGTGCGGCATCGTTGCCAAGACCGTCGGGCTGTCCGAGCCGCTGCGCAAAGCGCTCCTGCCGTTTGCGGTGCATATCAAGGCGGCCTTCGTGTACGGATCGGTGGCGCAAGGCAAGGATACTGCAATGAGCGACATTGACTTGATGCTGATCTGCGATGGCTTGAGCTATGCCGATGTCTACGAGGCCTTGCAGGATGCCGAAACGAGATTGGGCAGGCCGGTGAATCCGACGCTTTATACGCCGCAGGAATGGGATGAGAAGCGCAAGAAGGGCGACGGGTTTGCGGCCAGAGTATCAGCCCGGCCCAAGTTGTTCCTGATCGGCGGTGAACAGGATCTGGCATGAGCAAACCGGAACTGGAAAATCTGGCACGTATCGGCAAACTCGTTGCGGAATCGCCATCGGCAAGAGAATTTTCCGGCTTGCTCGCCTCGGGCAATGCGAGGCTGGCAGATGCAAAACGCGAAGTGAATTCATTGGCAAGCCGGTTCGATCTGGCATATAACGCCGCCCACGCATTTGCATTGGCGGCATTGCGCTGGCATGGCTATCGCTCGGACAATCGTTATCTGGTGTTTCAGTCCCTGCCGCACACGCTGGGACTGGAGATGCCGCTATGCCGGATTTTGGCCAAGGCCCACGAAATGCGCAACCTTGCAGAGTATGAGGGGCATCTGGAAATTGGCGAGCGATTCCTGGTCGACCTGATTGCGGCGGCAGACGCAGTAAAAACTGCGGCGACAAAGCTGCCAGTTCCGAAGTCTTGAGGCAAAATGGCTCCATGATCGAAACCGACCGTCTCATCGCCCCGGATACCGCCAGCCCGCAGGAAGAGCAGTTCGAGCGCGCCCTGCGTCCGCGCGAACTGTCCGAATACATCGGGCAGGAAAAGGCGCGCGGCCAGTTGTCCATCTTCATCGAGGCGGCGAGGAAGCGCGCCGAGGCGCTCGACCACGTGCTGTTGTTCGGCCCGCCGGGTCTCGGCAAGACCACGCTCGCGCACATCATCGCGCGCGAGATGGGCGTGAACCTGCGCCAGACTTCCGGCCCCGTGCTGGAGCGCGCCGGCGATCTGGCCGCGCTGCTCACCAATCTGGAGCCGCACGACGTGCTGTTCATCGACGAAATCCACCGCCTCTCGCCCGTGGTCGAGGAGGTGCTGTATCCGGCGCTGGAGGATTTCCAGATCGACATCATGATCGGCGAGGGCCCGGCGGCGCGCTCGGTCAAGCTCGACCTGCCGCCCTTCACCCTGGTCGGCGCCACCACGCGCGCCGGCATGCTCACCAATCCCCTGCGTGACCGCTTCGGCATCGTCGCGCGCCTGGAGTTCTACACCCCGGCAGAACTGTCGTTGATCGTGGCGCGTTCTGCCGGTCTCATGAACATGCAACTGGAAAGGGAAGGCGCGCTGGAAATCGCCAGGCGTTCGCGCGGCACGCCGCGCATCGCCAACCGCCTCTTGCGGCGCGTGCGCGATTTCGCCGAGGTGCGCGCCGACGGCGTGGCCACGCGCGAAGTGGCGGACGCCGCGCTCAGCATGCTGGACGTGGACCATGCCGGCTTCGACATGATGGACAGAAAACTGTTATTGGCCGTGATCGAGAAGTTCTCCGGCGGCCCGGTGGGGCTGGACAACCTCGCTGCTGCAATTGGGGAAGAGCGTGACACCATCGAGGACGTGCTCGAACCCTATCTCATCCAGCAGGGTTTTTTGCAGCGCACCCCGCGCGGCCGTGTCGCCACGCCGCACGCCTACCGCCACCTGGGCTTCGCCGCGCCGGCTTCGGCGCCGGACCTGTTCGAGAAACAATGACGGCGGAAAGTGGCGTAGCAGCTTTCCGCTGGCCGGTGCGCGTCTACTGGGAAGACACCGATGCCTACGGTGTGGTGTACTACGCCAACTACCTCAAGTTCCTCGAACGCGCGCGTTCCGAATGGCTGCGCAGCTTCGGGCTGGAGCAGCCGCAGCTCATCGCGCAGCATCGCGGCGTGTTCGTGGTGCGCCGCGTGGAGGCGGACTACCTGCTGCCGGCGCGCTTCAACGACAGCCTCATCGTCGAGGCGGCCCTGCTCGAGCGGAACCGCGCGAGCCTGGTCATGGAGCAGCGCGTGCTGCGCGGCGCGGAACTATTGCTCTTCGCGCGCGTCACTTTGGTCTGGGTCCATGAGAAAACCTTCAAACCCGCCAGAATCCCGGCGGATGTGCTTGAATCGCTGAACAAGAAATAAGCCCAATGGAAATTTCGCAAAACCTCTCGCTGATGCACCTGATCCTGCAGGCCAGCATCCCCGTCAAGATGGTGATGGGCCTGCTGCTGCTGGCCTCGCTCATGTCGTGGTGGTACATCTTCATCAAGATGTTCGCCCTCAAGCGCGCGGCGGAAAACACCGACAGCTTCGAAAGGGAGTTCTGGGCCGGCG
This sequence comes from Pseudomonadota bacterium, assembly GCA_021847835.1. Taxonomy (GTDB): domain Bacteria; phylum Pseudomonadota; class Gammaproteobacteria; order Burkholderiales; family Thiobacillaceae; genus UBA6918. The sequence goes on along the minus strand of JAJZPR010000013.1, from coordinate 29,152 downwards.
CGGACGTGAACGTGCTGTTCCAGCGCGTGAACCAGGACCGCGAAGCCGCGGGCGAGCTGGAGCGCATTTTCGAGGCGGGCTACAGCGAATTCCTCAAGCTGCGGCGCCAGGCCGGCACCTCGGTCAGCGTCATCATGGACGGCGCGCGCCGCGCCATGCGCGCGGCCTTCCAGCGTGAAATGGATGGCCTGGAGTCGCATTTGCCCTTTCTCGCGACGGTGGGCTCGGTGTCGCCCTACGTCGGCCTGTTCGGCACGGTGTGGGGCATCATGCTCGCCTTCCAGAACCTGGCCTCGGTCGCCCAGGCCACGCTGGCGCAGGTCGCGCCCGGCATCGCCGAAGCGCTGATCGCCACGGCCATGGGCCTGTTCGCCGCCATTCCCGCCGTGGTCGCCTACAACCGCTACACCTCCGACGTCGACCGGCTTTCCAACCGCATGGAAAGCTTCATGGAGGAGTTCTCCAACATCCTGCAGCGGCAGGTCGCCAAATCGCCGTCCTGAACCATGGCGCGCGCACGCAAACAGGTCGCCAGCATCAACGTCGTGCCGCTCATCGACGTGATGCTGGTGCTGCTCGTGGTGTTCATGATCACCGCGCCCTTCATCAATCCCGGCCAGGTCGAGCTGCCCGGCGTGGGCAGGACTGCGGCCACGCCCAGCCAGCCGCTGGAGGTCATGATCAAGGCCGACGGCCGGATCGTCCTGCGCGACCGCGCGGCCGGCAATGCCGAACTGCCTGTCGCGCCGGACAACCTGGCCGTCGAGGTTCGCCGCATTCTCGCCGCGCGCCCCGACCAGCCCGTGGTGATTGCTGCCGACAAGAGCGTGCGCTATGAAAAGGTCATGCATGCCATGTCGGTGCTGCAGGCGGCGCAGGTGAAGAAAATCGGCCTGCTCGCGAAGCCGGAATGAGCCGTTCCCAACCGCGCGACAAGCTGACCGCGGGCTTCCTCGCGGTGGCCGTGCACGGCCTCCTCGTGCTGCTCTTGGTGGCGGGCGTGTCCTGGCAGATGCACGATCCCCAGCCGGTCGTGGCGGAATTGTGGGGTTCCCTGCCGTCGCCCAGGCCCGCGCCGGAGCCCGAACCAGAGCCCCAGCCGAAGCCCGAACCACCGCCCAGGCCAGAACCCAAGCCGGAACCCGCGCCGCCGCTGCCCGAGGACAGGGCCGCAGACATCGCGCTGGAAAAAAAGAAGCGCGAGGAACTGGAACGGCAGAAGAAACTCGAGCTGCAAAAGCAGATCGAGGAGAAAAAACGCATCGAAGAGGCGAAGCGGGCGGAAATGGAGCGCAAGCGCGAGCAGGAGAAAAAGCTTGCCGAGCAGAAACGGCGCGAGGCCTTGCAGCGTGAGGAAGAGGACATGCGGCGCCGCATGCTGGATGAATCGCTTGCGGCCGAGACCAGCCAATTGAGAGCCCAGGCCGATGCGGCCCGTCGCGCGTCCGAAACCGACAGGCTGGTCAGGCAGTACCAGGCCCTCATCAGCGCCAAGATCCGCGGCAACACCCGCCTGCCCGAGAACCTGCCCGGCAACCCCCAGGCCGTGTTCAGGCTGAGCGTGCTGCCCACCGGCGAGATCGTGAAAATCACGCTGACGAAAAGCAGCGGCAATGCCGCTTACGACGAAGCGGTGCGGCGCGGGATCGAAAAATCCTCGCCGCTGCCGCTGCCGGCCGACAAGACCGCGGCGGAGAAATTCAGGGATCTGGAACTGAAACACAAGGCGCGCGAATAAGCGGCAACGCAGCCGAACCGTGCGGCCTTTGCGCCTCCCTCGCTTGCGGGGGAGGTTGGGAGGGGGAGGAAGCGAAATCCCGCAGCGATGTCACGAATTCAGGTTTTCCCATCAAATAAGCGCCGCGGGCCGTCATCAGGGTGAACTTTTCGCTGTGTTAAACTCAAACCGTTGTTGTCAACAACCAGGGGGTAGACGTTGCGTTCCCTCACGCATTTTTTCATCCGCATCCTGTTGCCGCTCGCGGCCCTCGCTTCCGGACTGCAGGCCCGTGCCGCGCTGGAAATCCAGGTCACCGGCGGCGCCGCCAGCCGCATACCCGTCGCGCTGGTTCCTTTCCAGGCCCCACCCAACAGCCCGGCCCCCGAGCTGACCAGCATCATCGGCCAGGATCTGCTGCGCTCGGGCCAGATCAGCCTGGTCGAGACCACGGGCATGCAGCATCCGCAGGAGCCTGCCCAGATCGATTACCCGGCCTGGCGCGGCAAGGGTGCGGACGCGGTCGTCATCGGCCAGGTCGTCGGCCTGCCGGGCGGGCGCTTCGAGGTGCGCTTCCGCCTCATGGATGCGGTCAGGCAGACGCAGCTGGCGGGGCTGAGCTTCAATGTCGGCGCCGGCCAGTGGCGCGCCGTGGCGCACAAGATCGCCGACATCATTTACGAAAAGCTCACCGGCATCCCCGGCGTGTTCAGTTCGCGCATTTCCTATGTGCAAAAGCGCGGCGCGCAGTATGAGCTGCGCGTGGCCGATGCGGACGGCCAGAACTGGCAGACGGTGGTGCGTTCGCGCGAGCCCATCATTTCCCCCGCCTTCTCGCCCGACGGGCAGCGCCTCGCCTACGTGTCCTTCGAAAACAAGAAGCCGGTGGTCTACGTGCAGTCGCTGCGCGACGGCGGCCGCCGCGCGGTGGCCGCGTTCAAGGGATCCAATTCCGCGCCGGCGTGGTCGCCGGACGGCAAACGGCTGGCGGTGACGCTCACGCGCGATGCCGGGTCGCAGATCTATCTGATCGATGCCGATGGTGGCGGCCTCACGCGGCTTACCCGCAGCGGGGCCATCGACACGGAACCGGTGTGGTCGCCGGATGGCCAGTGGATCTACTTCACCTCCGACCGCGGCGGCTCGCCGCAGATTTACCGGGTTTCGTCCAAAGGCGGCGACGCGAAGCGCATCAGTTTCGAGGGGGAATACAATGTTTCGCCGGACATCAGTCCGGACGGCAAATATCTTGCCTATATCCAGCGTGACGGCGGGCGTTTCCGGGTTGCGCTGCACGAGCTTGCCAGCGGCCAGGTCCGCGTATTGACCGACAGCGCTTATGATGAATCGCCGAGCTTCGCCCCCAACGGCCAGTTGCTGCTGTACGCCACGCTGTCTGGCGGGCGCGGCGTGCTGGGCACCGTCAGCCTGGACGGGCGCACCAAGGCGCGCCTGTCGGAGCCCGGCACCGATGCGCGCGAACCGGCCTGGGGGCCGTGACTTTCCCCTTGAAGACTGATTAGGGCAGGGCCGGGATCATCAGGGAGTACGGATCCCGGAATTTTTGAAGCAGTTCGATGTTTGCAAACTTGAAGGAGGTTAAACAATGAAACGAATCATTCTGCCGATGCTGGTACTGGGCATTCTGGGTGGCTGCGAAACCATGGGGGTAGACGAAAAGCAAGCGCCTGTCGAAGACCGCGCAGCGCAACCCGCCCCACCACCCACCACCGACCCCGCTGCAACCTCCGGCACCAGCGGTCAGGCGCTCGACGGCAAGGGGATGGGGCAGAGCGACCCGCGCAAGGACCCGGCGAATGTCCTTTCCAAGCGCAGCGTTTATTTCGATTTCGACCAGTTCGTCGTCAAGGACGAATACCGTCCGCTGGTTGATGCGCACGCCGCCTACCTGAACAGCCACCGCGGCGCCCGCGTCGTCATCCAGGGCAATGCCGACGAGCGCGGCAGCCGCGAATACAACCTCGCCCTGGGCCAGAAGCGCGCCGAGGCCGTGCGCAAGGCGCTGGCGACCATGGGCGTGCAGGAATCGCAAATGGAGGCGATCAGCTTCGGCGAGGAGAAACCCCGGCGCACCGGCACCTCCGAGGAAGACCATGCCGAGAACCGCCGTGCCGACATCGTGTACGGTGACGAATGATCCGCCACACGGTTAATTGCCGGCTGGCTGCGCTGGCGCTAGCCGCCGCGGCCGGCGCGGCCGGGGCGGCGCCTGTGCAGGAAGGAACCGCCCAGGCGCAGCCGCCGGCCGCAGCCGGGCCGCAACCGCAGGTATACCGGCCGGAAGCCGCGCAGCAGGGCAATTCGGTCTATGGCCTGCTCAGGGAAATCGAGGCGCTCAAGGCCGAAATCTCGCGTCTGCGCGGGCAGAACGAGATGCTGGAGCACAAGATCGAATCGCTCTCCAAGCGCCAGAGCGACCTTTATCTCGACCTCGACAAGCGCGTGGAAGAACTGCGCAAGCAGGCCAGGGAAGCAAGCCAGGCCGCTGTTGCGCCGCCGCCAGGCGCTGCCGCGAAAGCGGATCCGCTGGCCGAAGCCAGGGCCTACGAGGCCGCGCTCGAACACTTCAAGGCCGGCAGCTACGACAAGGCCATCGCCGGCTTTGCCGATTTTCTCAAGCTCTACCCCGATAGCACGCTGGCCGCCAATGCCCAGTACTGGACCGGCTACGCCTACTATGCCAAGAAGGATTACAAGAACGCGCTCGAACAGCAGACCAGGCTGGTGAGCGCCTACCCGCAAAGCCCCAAGGTGGCCGACGCGCTGCTCAACATCGCCAACAGCCAGATCGAGTTGAAGGAAACGGCCGCCGCGAAAAAAACCCTGCAGGAAATCGTCGCCAAATATCCCGGCACCAATGCCGCCACCCTCGCCGCCAAGCGGCTGGCCTTGCTCAAATAGCTTCTTGATCCGAAGCCAAACGACCTGACATGCCTCCCGGGGCCATGGCGCCTCCCCCGCTTGCGGGGGCGGTTGGGAGGGGGAGGTCTCCCCAGCCCCACCCTCCCCGCAGGCAGGGAGGGGAGTTGGGCCAAGCTGCTTCGGGCTCTGTATACTCTGTGCCCTCTGTGGCTTGAAGCATGGTTTTTGGATAATTGGATACGCAGACCGAACTCCGTCTGACGGAGATTTTCTTTTCCCTGCAGGGCGAAACCTCGCGCACCGGACTGCCCACGGTGTTCATCCGCCTGGCGGGCTGTCCGCTGCGCTGCGACTGGTGCGACACCGCCTACAGCTTCACCGGCGGCGAAACCTGGAAGATCGCCGGCATACTCGACAAGGTCGCAGGCTATGGCACGCCGTACGTCACGGTCACCGGCGGCGAGCCGCTGGCGCAGAAGAACTGCCTGGTTCTGCTGGAAGCCCTGTGCAATGCCGGTTATGACGTGTCACTGGAAACCAGCGGCGCGCTTGACGTGGCCGGGGTGGACCCGCGCGTGTCGCGCATCATGGACATCAAGCCGCCGGCATCCGGAGAATCCGACCGCAACCGCTGGGAAAACCTCGCCGTGCTCAACAAGGACGACGAGATCAAGTTCGTGCTCGCCGACCGCGAAGACTACGAATGGGCGCTGGCGGTGATGCGGCGCGATGACTTTCCCAGGGAAGTGCCGGTGCTGTTCTCGCCCGTGCACGGCAGGCTGGCAGCGCGCACCCTGGCCGAATGGATGCTCGCCGACAAGGTCGCGGCGCGCATGCAGATCCAGTTGCACAAGCACCTCTGGGGCGAGGAACGCGCCCGATGAAACATGGCGGCGAGGAACGCGCCCGATGAAACGCGGCGGCGAGGAACGCGCCCGATGAAACGCGCCGCGGATAATGGCGCGCCAGGGCGCGCGGTCGTGCTGCTCTCCGGCGGACTGGACTCGGCGACCACGCTCGCCGTGGCGCGCTCCCGGGGCTATGTCTGCCATGCGCTGTCCTTCGACTACGGCCAGCGCCACGTCGCCGAACTCGAAGCCGCCGGCCGCGTGGCGGCCGCACTGGGCGCGGCCGAGCATCGCGTGGTGCGCCTCGATCTCGGTCAATTGGGCGGCTCGGCGCTCACCGATGCCGCCATCGCCGTGCCGGAGGCCCCCACCGAAGGCATCCCCGTCACCTACGTGCCGGCGCGCAATACCGTCATGCTGGCCTACGCCCTGGCCTTCGCCGAAGTGCTGGGCGCGCGCGACATCTTCATCGGCGTGAACGCCGTGGACTACTCGGGCTACCCGGACTGCCGCCCCGAATTCATCGAAGCCTTTGAAAAACTCGCCAACCTCGCCACCAAGGCCGGCGTCGAGCAGGGCAATTTCCATATACACGCGCCCCTGATCGAACTGTCCAAGGCCGACATCATCCGCCTGGGAACCGGGCTGGGCGTGGATTACGCGCTGACCGTCTCCTGCTACCAGGCCACCGCCGAGGGCCTCGCCTGCGGGCGCTGCGACTCCTGCCGCCTGCGGCGCGAGGGCTTCCGCGCCGCAGGCCTGCCCGACCCGACGCGCTATGCTCGCGGAACGGGATAATCGGGGCGCGCTTGCGTCAATTCGGGCTTGCTGGGCGGCGCTTGCCATCGACAGGCGCGCCACGCACAATGGCGCCCATGGACATCGAACGTTTCGCCCAGCGCCGGCAGGATTACCTGAACGCGGCAAAGCGCTTGCGCGAGGCTGCCTCGATGCAAGGCGACGGCATTTTGCGGGATGCCACCATTCAGCGTTTTGAATTCACTTTCGAAGCCGCCTGGAAAGCCTTGCAGATGTATCTGCAATACCAGGGGCTGGAGGCGAACGGCCCGCGCCAGGCCTTGAAACAGGCGTTCGCGCAAGGCCTTATCCCGACGCCGGAAGAAGCCGACATCTGGATGGACATGCTGGAAGACCGCAACCTGACCACCCACACCTATCGGGAGGAACTGGCTGAAGCCATCGCCGCCAATATCCGCGCCCGCTATGCCGCATGTCTGCATGAAATGGCGGCGCGCCTGTCCGCGCTGGAGCTGGACTGAGGCCATGCTGCAACTCCGCGAAAAAGACCGCCGGACACTGAAAACAGTGCTCGCCCGCTTTCCCGAAATCCGGCATGCCTGGGTTTTCGGCTCGCGCGCCACGGGAAGCGCCCGGCGCGCCTCAGACATCGACCTGGCGATCGAAGCGCCGGACATGAGCCCCGCCCGCTGGCACGACCTGCTGGGCGCGCTGGAACAGGCGCCGATCATTTACCGCCTGGACATCGTGCGCCTGGACGCACTGCAAGACCCCCGCATCAAGACGGCCATAGAGCAAAACCGCGAATCCCTCTAGAAAAACGCCGCCTACGGGTTTCCGGAGACCCCGGCGACGGTAGTGTGGGGTTTGGATGCTTGCCCCAATCCTCCCCACCCCAACCCTCCCCACATGGTGGGGAGGGGGAAACGCTCACTCCTCCCCCGCAAGCGGGGGAGGCTGGGAGGGGGAGGGTTCACCCCCGGCACTTTCCACGCAGCGCGGAGGGGGAGACTCCCCACCCCAACCCTCCCCACAAGTGAGGAGGGGGAAACGCTCACTCCTCCCCCGCTTGCGGGGGAGGCTGGGAGGGGGAGAAGAGTGCGCCGACCAAAACCGATATCCCGAATTTTGCTGCACGGCCCCGAATGGTATTTAATACCCTGTTTTGCATTCGCAGCGAAGGGATTAAAATCCCGCCATTTACCCCGACACCCGGCGGCGGCGGCCGCCAATTCCTGAGGAGGGACACTCAATGACCTACCAAGATTTCGCAAGCGCACAATCGTTTTTTCTCTGGTCGACCTTCGCCATCGCCCTGATCATGGGCGCGGTGGTCAACAAGACCAACTTCTGCACCATGGGCGCGGTCTCCGACTGGGTCAACATGGGCGACACCGGCCGCATGCGTGCCTGGGTGTTCGCCATCGCGGTCGGCGTGCTGGGCGTGATGGGCCTGGAAGCGGCCGGCCTGATCAACGTCACCAACACCTTCCCGCCCTACCGCCAGAGCAACTTCCCCTGGATTGAAAACCTGGTCGGCGGCCTGCTGTTCGGCATCGGCATGACGCTCGCCTCCGGCTGCGGCAACAAGACCCTGATCCGCATCGGCGGCGGCAACATCAAGTCCGTCATGGTGCTGCTCATCATCGCCCTGATCGCCTACTTCATGATCAACCCCTTCCCGGGCAGCGACAAGACCCTGTATTCCGTCCTGTTCTACCCGTGGACCAACCCGACCGCGGTCGCGCTCTCCACCAACCAGGACCTCGGCGCCATGCTCTTCGGCGAAAACGCCGCCACCGGCCGCATGGTCATGGGCGGCATCATCGGCGGCCTGCTGCTGGTGTGGGCCCTCAAGTCGGCCGACTTCCGCGGCAGCTTCGACAACATCCTCGGCGGCCTCGTGGTCGGCCTTGCCGTGCTCGCCGCCTGGTACGTCACCAGCAACATCTTGGTCGATGCCGACGGCGACATCATGTCGATGCAGGCCTACGCCCAGGACTGGGACCTGTACGCGCCGGCCGACGCGGTCAAGCCCGCCTCCACCGCCGCGCTGGCCTCGCAGTCCTTCACCTTCATCAACCCCATGGGCCAGGCCCTCGGCTATACGGCTAGCGGCTTCGACAGCACCCTGCTCACCTTCGGCGTCATGGCGCTGGCCGGCGTGATCGCCGGCTCCCTGCTGTGGGCGCTGATTTCGCGCAGCTTCCGCATCGAGTGGTTCGCCTCCTTCCGCGACTTCGTCAACCACTTGATCGGCGCCATCCTCATGGGCTTCGGCGGCGTGCTGGCCATGGGCTGCACCATCGGCCAGGGCATCACCGGCTTCTCCACCCTGGCGCTGGGCTCCATCCTCACCTTCTTCGCCATCGTGCTCGGCAGCGCGCTCACCATGAAGGTGCAGTACTACAAGATGGTGTACGAAAGCGAGGCCACCTTCCTCAAGGCCCTCATCACCGGGCTGGTCGATCTCAAGCTGCTGCCCGCCGGCATGCGCAAGCTGGAAGCGGTTTGATGCGATTTGATGCTCTTTCGGCTTTGACGGAGATTTTTGTTCAGGTATAATCTCGCGCTTTGCCGCACACGGATTTCGTGTCCGGCAGGGGGTCGGTAGCTCAGCCGGTAGAGCAGCGGACTTTTAATCCGTTGGTCGCGAGTTCGAATCTCGCCCGACCCACCATATACCAGTAGCAAGCAATAGCAAGCCACTACACAAACCCGCATCTGGCAACGGATTGCGGGTTTTTTGTTGATTCGTGAAGGTGCATGGCGTAGCATGGAATTACCCCACTGGCGGGGGTAGCTTTCGGGGGGTGCCTGACCTACCCATGAAAGTGATACCCCCAACGTCGAGGAGTTGCCGCCATGCCGTTGACCGATCCGACATCAAGAAGGAAGGCCAAACCTGCCGACAGGCCCTACAAGCTGTCCGACGAAAAGGGGCTGCCTTTCTTGTTGAACGTTTTGACGCTTTGGGCGCAGCCCGCAATCACACCAAGTTTTTCATGCGGCGCACAGCATGTGCCGGAGGCAAGGCCATAGAGCATTATCCGGACGATACGCCCTACCCAAGCTGCCTGTGGATGGGCAACGCCGATACCAACCCCCTGCATATCGTCTTTGCTGACAATCCGGCGGATAGCGAGCGCATCGTCATTACCGTTTACCGGCCCGACCCCGCGCAATGGGAAGTGGGCTTTGCCACCCGGAGGAAAACACCATGAAATGCCCGATTTGCAAACACGGAGAAACCCGCCCCGGCACGGCCAGCGTGAGCCTTGAGCGCAACGGTGCAATGCTGTTGATCCGCAACGTGCCTGCCGAGATTTGCGACAACTGCGGGGAGGTCTACCACAGCGAAGCCGTGACCGAAGCGCTGCTGAAACAGGCTGAAGAAGCCGCGCAGTCCGGCGTGGAGTTCGACGTCCGGCGCTTCGCGCAAGCGGCCTGAGTGTTCGTCGCCTCCGGCCGGGAGAGCGATCGGGACAACCCTATCTGGCTGGCGCGGCGGCGGAAATACCCTTATGCCGCTTCCGCCACCCTTGCCACAGGCTACACCTTGATCTTGCGCCTTTTAAAACGGGAAAGCTCTTGGTCATAGACCGGATAGTAGCCGGCCCATTTGTCGGTTACGTATCCCGTATGATTCAGAGCCAACTCATGAAGTTGTGTATCCACTGCTTGCCTTTCGTTGGTTTCAGTCGCGGCTGACATATTCAAGAAACGCCTGTTCCAGCGAGGCGCCTTCGGGTTTGGCCTCGACCAGCCGGTGGCCGGCCTGGCGAAGTTTGTCGAGCGCGTCCCAGAGATGGTCGTGCGTGACTTTCTGTACCCAGCGCTGCCCGGGTTGTGAAATCGCGTTTTCCAGCGGCGTGCCGCCTTCGCTCACCACCAGGTAGCTGGACGGCGCGATGCTGCCCAGTTCCAGCGGGGTGTTGACGGCGCGCAATGTGCCCTTGTGGATGATGCCGAAGCGGTCGGCCAGGCGCTCCACGTCGTGCAGGATATGGGAGGAGAAGAATACCGTGCCGCCCTGCTGATGGTATTCCATGAGGATGTCCGAGACTTCCTTGCGGCCCACGGGGTCCAGGCCGGACAAGGGCTCGTCCAGGATCAGCAGTTTCGGCTTGCAGGCCAGCGCATGGGCGAGCGCCACGCGCTGCGTCATGCCCTTGGAGAACTGCCGTATGCGCTTCTTCGCCACCTGCGCGATGCCGAAGCGTTCCAGCCAGTGCATGTAGTGGGCGTCGAGATTCGGGCCCTTGAGGCCATGCATGCGGCCGCCCATGCGCAGGGTTTCCAGCGGCGTCAGGTAGTCGTACAGATAGGGGTTCTCCGGCACGTAGGCCATGCCCTTGCGGCAGGCCGGGTCGCCGACCGGCTTGCCGAAAATGGCGGCGCTGCCCTGGGTCGGCCGGATGTTGCCGGTAAGGATCTTGATGGTGGTGGTCTTGCCGGCGCCATTGGGGCCGATATAGCCGAAGGCCTCTCCCTCCCCGACTTCGAGGTGGATTCCCTTGACTGCCGCAAAGGTCTTGCCAAACGGCTTGCGGTAGGACTTGTGCAGATCGATCAGCTGGATGGGGAGGGTCATCTGATTCTATTTCCTCAACTTCAACACAGGAACGCCGTCGGGGTTCAGCTCGAACCCCGCTCCCATTGGATCGACAGGCAGGCTCACGACGATGCCGCTCGTGACCAGCTCTTCCAGGCTGGCGGGCGGCCGCCGGAAACGCGCCTCGAACCTGCCGGCGGCCGCGCGCAGGAACTTGAGCATTTCCAGCCGCACCACGCGTATTTGCAGATGATCCCTGAGGGCCTGGCTGCGCGTGCTTTCCTGCATGCCCCGGATGACCTTGATGGCGAAATCGGGGTCGTCGCCTTTTTCGTAGAACTTGGCGGCCGTCGCCTGCATCCTGAGCCTGTCTTCGCCCTGCATGCGCGATGCGGCGCGTTCCAGGTAGCTTCCGCTTTCCGTAAACTTCTTCTCGAAATACATGGCATTGAAGCCCAGGAAAAACAGGGGCAGAAAATCCGTCGATCTGCTGTCCGCCGCGGCGGTGAGAATTTCCCTTGTCGCTTCGACCTGGCCGTACCACGGCAATATTCCCTGGGCGGTGTAGTAGTTGTCCTCGTGCGCCGGGTTGAGCCGGGAAGCCACCAGCTGGGCCGCGGCCAGGGCATGGGCGGATTCCGTGTCGGTCGAGGACAGCGGAAAGACCGTCGTGCGCCATACGGCCACATTGGCGGCCAGAAAGCGGTCTCCGCCGGCCATGAACATCTGGACGACCGGCGACAGCACCACATTCAGGGACTCCGGCGCGGCCTCCCGTTCGTGGCGCTTTACGCCGGCGACGGCAAAAACGAAGAGCGCGGCCAGAACGGCCACGCCGCCCAGCCTGAGAAGTGTCGGATGTGCCGCCGGTTTCATCGCGTCCAGGCGCCGAGCCAGATGTCCAGATGGTCTTCCAGAATATAGTGCCTGCGAACGTGGTCGCGCAATTGATCGCCCCGGCGGGCAAGCGCGTCGCGGTCGGCCACCGCTGCGCGGATGGCGGCCACCCATTCGTCCGTATCGTTTCGCACGCGGGTGACCGGATAGTCGCCGGCGTAGGGGTCGAGGCCGGTGCAGATGACGGGATAGCCCAGGATCCCGTACTCGATCAGGCGCAGGTTCGATTTTCCCCGATTGAACTCATGCACTTCCAGCGGCGCGAGGGCCAGGTCGAGGTCCAGGCTGGCCAGCCGCGCCGGGTAGCCGGCAATCGGCACGCCTTCGTGCACCTCGCTCACATAGGGCTTGAAGGCATCCGGGCACATGCCGAAAAACACCCAGTCCACTTCCCGGGAAAGGATGCGAACCACGTCGGCCAGCATTTCCAGGTCGCCCCGATGGCTGCTGCCGCCCGCCCAGCCGACGCGGGGCCTGGGCGTGCCGCGGCGCAAGGGCTGCAAGCGGCCCCAGGTCAGGCGATCCAGGTAGTTCGGCACCACCACGATGTCGTCGCACAAATCCGCATAGGCTTCCTTGAGATAGGGCGACGACACCACGAAACGATCCGACAGGCTGACCGCCTCGCGCAGCGATTCGGCGGTTTTCTCCGGGTCGTAGTCCTTCATGTGCGGGAAATTGCGCCTGGTTTTGGCGGTGATCAGGTCGTCGAGTTCCGACACGATCAGGGCGTCGGAATAGCGCTTGTAGCGCCTGATGGCCTCGATCTGGTGGGGTTTGGTCTGCTCCTGCAGGACGACGCTGTCCGGATTGATCTTGGCGATCTCGTATTCGCCGTAAATCCTGTCGGTCTCCCAGGCCTGGGCAAGCCCGGCGTCGGCCAGGGCGCGCGCCGGATTCATGATGCGGTACAGCCCGCGGCCCTGGCGGTCGCCCGGATGCGCCAGGATGCGCTTGCGCGGGCGCCAGTCCGGATCCAGCCCCAGGAACGGGTCGTTCTCGATCACGGCGATGCGCTCGGCGCGGGTCAACTGGCGGTTGAAAGCGGGCTCGCGCACGATTTCCGGCATCCAGGTGTCGTACATGTAGGCCTGTTCGAGCTTGAAGCGGCGCGATTTTTCGGATTTCTCCTGGTCAAGAACCGTATCCAGGCTTTGCGAGGCCGTGTGCAGTAATCGGGTCTCGGGCGTCCACACGACCCTGTAGCCCTGTTTGCCCGCCTTCAGGCACAAGTCCACGTCGTTGAAGGAGACGGCCAGATCGGTTTCGTTCAGCCCGCCCACTTCGTCATACACCGACTTGCGGATCAGCAAACAGGCGCCGGTGACGGCCGAGTAGTTCTGGGTCAGTTGCAGGCGCCCGAAATATCCGGGCTCATCCGGCGACAGGCTGATGAAGATGTGCTCGGCCGGTTGATAGCCCAGTCCCAGCACAATGCCTGCGTGCTGAACCAGCCCGTCCTCGAACACCAGCAGGGGGCCCACGATGCCCACGTCGGGCCGCAGCGCATGGCGCATCATCGTGCGCAGCCAGTTCCTGTCGAGCACGGCCGTGTCGTTGTTGAGCAGGAGCAGATACTCGCCGCCCGCCTGCCGGGCCGCGAAATTGTTGATGGCCGAATAATTGAACGGGTGGGGATACTCGATCAGCCGCACGCGCGGATCGCGGCTTGCGCTCCGGTAATAGGCCAGCGCTTCGGCGTCCGTGGTCTGGTTGTCCACCACGATGACCTCGAAGTCGGGGTAATCGGTCAGTTGCAGCAGGCTGTCCAGGCAGCGGCGGATCAGCTCGGGCCTGTCCTTGGTGGGGATGATGATCGAAACTTTCGGACAGGCATCGAGCGGATATTCCACGCGCAGGAACGGCGCCTCCCTGCCCGGATGGGCGACCGCGCCGGGCCGGGTGCGGTCGAGATGCCCTTGCAGGGCCTGCCGCAGGCGCGCCCAGATTTCCGCCGCCGGATCGATGCAGTGGCCGCCGCCCTCGCGGCGGTGGTAGAGCAGCTCGGACACGTGGCCGATGGCCCGCTCTCCGTAGCGCTCGAACACCTTCAGGGCAAGATCGTATTCCTCGGCGCCCTCCAGATCGGGGTCGAATCCGCCGCATTGGGCGAACGCTTCCGGATGGAAAAGCGCGAGCCCGCCCAGGTAAGGGGCGGAGCGCAGCAGATCCAGGTTGAAGTCCGGCTTGAACTGCGGCAGCGAGCGCCGCAGCTCGGCGTCCAGCATGTCCTCGTCGCAGTAGGCCAGGCGCAGTCCGGGCTGGGCATGGATCAGCCGGGCCAGGCGGAACAGCGCATCCGGTTCCAGCATGTCGCCGGCTTCCCAGATGCCGAACCAGGCCTCGCCGTTCCGCGCCAGTTCGCCGAAGACCTCCAGGCTGTCTTCGTCGTCTCCCAGCTCGCGCCATGCGACATTGGGCGGCAATTCCAGGCCCTGCGGGGCGGCCTCGAAAGCCAGCAGCGTCATGCGCCAGTCGGGATAGATCTGGCTTTGCAGCGTCGCGATGTTTTCCTTGAGCCGGGCCTCCGTTCCCGGCAGCACCAGCGCCGCCAGGTGGAACTGCGGGCGCGCATCGCCCCAGCTGCCCATTTCCTCGGCCATCCACGCCCGGTCGCGCGGTTTCAGGGCCCTGCCGAATGTCCAAAGCCAGTATTCCTGTTCGTGGGCGCGCTTCTGTTCCGCCACGCGCTCCTGCGGCGGGGCGGCGGGGGCGCGCTGCGGCGCGGCCTCGGCAAGCGGGGCGGCATCGAAATTGGGCGCGGCCAGCAGCAGCATCTGCATGGCCGACCATTCGCGCTGTTCCTCCACGCTCACGTCCTTGATGACGATGCGCGGCGCGTCGAGGCTGGGCTGGTGGCGCGGGGGCTGCGGCAGCCGGACGCGGCCGTCGGCCATGTAATCGGTGCGGAGGATGCGATATCCCGTTTCGGCCAGCATGCGGCGCGCTTCGTTCAGGGTGAAGAAGCGCAGGTGGGTGATGTCGAGCAGCCCCGCCTCGGCATAGCGCCAGTTGCCTTCGGCCAGGTGGTTGATCAGCCACAGGTTGCGCGCATTCGGCAGGCTGATGGCCAGTTGGGCGTCGTCCGCGAGCAGCGGCTTCAGCCGCAAAAGCAGGTTCCAGGGATCGACCGTATGTTCCAGCACGTCGGCCAGCAAGACCGTGTCGACGCTGTGCGGCGGGATCAGGCCCTCGGCCAGCACCGCCTCCACGGGGCTGTCGAACACGCGGTCCAGCCGGGTGCGGGCAACGGCCGCGGCGTGCCGGTTGAGTTCGATGCCGTAGGCGAAGACCGAGGGGTCGCGCTGCTTGAGCCAGTGGCTGGTGGCGCCGCTGGCGCAGCCGATGTCCAGCACCACCCTGGGCTCGTGTTGGAAAAGCGGCAGCAGCTCCTTGCGGACTTGCTCGTGGTAGGCGCCCAGCAGCGGCGCCTCTTCGGCCTGGCTCAGCCGTTCCCAAAGATATTTTGGCATTTTTTCAGGGCAAGGAAATTACGCTGCCGCCCGTTTCAGGCCAGTGCCCGTCCAGGCCGCGACGGCTTTCATTAAATCATGCGGGCCGTGGCTTATTCAAACTCCCTGCGTTCGAATGCCCAGGCGGCCAGCGCCAGCAGCAGCGCGCCGTAGGCGGCCGCGTGCAGGCCGGAAAAGGCGAGATCGCCGGGCGCCGGCCAGTGGCCGTAGAGCACGGTTTCGCGCACGTCCAGGCGCGAGAGGTCGGGGAGTATCCACGAAATGCCCTCGACCGCCGGGCGCAGCGCGGCGGACAGCCTGTCCCCCTCGATCTGCTCCAGCAGGTACTGCTGCACGGGGCCGATCATGCGCGCCGAGAACGCCA
Source organism: Pseudomonadota bacterium (assembly GCA_021847835.1). Taxonomy (GTDB): domain Bacteria; phylum Pseudomonadota; class Gammaproteobacteria; order Burkholderiales; family Thiobacillaceae; genus UBA6918. The sequence goes on along the minus strand of JAJZPR010000013.1, from coordinate 13,656 downwards.
GCGCCAGCGTCGCGAAAAAAGGCAGCATCGCCACCGTGGCCTGCGAGGCGAGCGCCGCGGCAAAGCAGGTGATGACGGCGAGGTCGAGAAAAATCAGCAGGAAGGTGAGCGCGTAGCCCCAGCCCATCCGCACGGGATGGGCCTGCTGATAGCCGTCCAGCCCCACGAGCTTGAGGGTGAAGTAGAGCATGGCCGCCATCAGCGCCACGTAGAGCGCCAGCAGCGCAAACACGCCCGCGCTGCGCCCGAGCAGATACGTGGCGCGGCCGACGGGATAGGCCAGGGCCCAGAACACCGTGCGTCGCTCGATGTCGCGCACCAGCAGCTCCTGCACCCAGAACGCCGCCAGCAGCGCGCCCAGCAGGCGCACCAGCGAGATGCCCATGTCGAGCGCGACCGTTTGCGGCTGGCGCCCGGAAAACGAGGCGGTCAACCAGGACAGCGCCACCACGAACAGCGCCAGCGCCAAAAGGGCCTGGACGCCCCGGTTTCTGACCCCGGTGCGCCAGGCCCCCAGGCTGTGTACGACCAGCCCGTGCATTGAGTTTTAGTTGGCGCAGCCGCTGGCGGCGTTGACCGCTTTTCCGGTGCCCGCCCTGCTTACCATGCTGCCGCCGGCGGTGGTGATGCCGTAGCTGTTCCTGCCGTTGATGTTCCAGCCGCACAGGGCCACGCCGCTGACATTGTCGATAACTTTCGTAACAACGCCGTTGGAGCCGGTGAAATTCAGCGGCTGGGCCAGATAGGTGTCGCCGACAGCATCGCCGGAGCAGGTCATGGGCGTGGAGACCGTGCCGTCCGTGCAGCTAAGCGTTGCCGCATAAGCCGCCTGCATGCTCACCATGCCGGACACCGTGCCGGCCAGCGCCATCGCGCCTACGATCAGTTCGCGTTTTTTCATTGTACTGTCCTTTCTTGAATCGTTGCCGTGGCGGCTTATTGAACCGCGGAGGAGGCGACCGCCGTCATCAGGTTGCGCACGTCGGACTGCGCGGCCTTGTCGCGGCCCTTGGCCTGGTATTCGGCGAACTGGGGAATGGCAATGGCAGCCAGGATGCCGATGATCGCGACCACGATCATCAACTCGATCAGGGTGAAACCCTGTTGCGCTTTTTTCAGCAATTTCATGGTGACTCCTTTTCCTTGATATTGAAACGGAAACGTGGCTTCGTTTGTGCGGCGCACGGGGGAAGCCACGCCCCCCGCCAAACTAACGAGCATGGTACGTGCCAACTTTAGCGAATCATCGGAAAAAATGCCAATCGCATGGTTTCCGGCGCTTTCGGGAAGCGGGGCAGGGGGCGGAAGCGTGCTTGTTTCGGCGGGGCGGCTGACGCCTTGCGGCCACCCCTGACGAAAAACGGCACTCCCTTCAATGCACCGCGCCGGCGCTGACTGCGCTCATCAGGTTCCTGACGTCCGCCGCCGCCGCGCGGTCCATTGCCCTGGCCCTGTCTCCCTGATAGGTCTGGATGCTGATGGCCGCAAGAATGCCGATGATCGCGACCACGATCATCAGTTCGATGAGAGTGAAGCCCCTGCTGAGCGATTCTGCCGGCATGATGCCCTCCTCCGTCTGTTGTGCGCGTTTTGCTTATTGATTTGATTGCCGACCCGGAGCTTCCCCACCCCAACCCTCCCCACGAAGCGGGGAGGGGGCAAACGCTGGGCCCAAACCGACCGAATGCCCACCCCAACCCTTGGCCTTGCCCCTCCCCCGCTCGCGGGGGAGGCTGGGAGGGGGAAGCCCCCGAATCAATAATAAATGACAAGCAAACCACCTGCCAGCTATTTGAAAAGCAGCCGGATGGTGTCAGGATCGAACCCCCGCCCCTGCATGAAGCGCATCTGCCTTGCCTTCTCCTGCGCGCCGGCGGGCGGCGTGCCGAACTTTTTCATCCAGACTTCGCGGGCGCGTTCCAGTTCGCTGTCGCGGTGCTCGCTCAGCACGGCTTCGATGATGCCGTCATTTACGCCGCGCTGCCTCAACTCGAAGGCAAGCTTGATGCTGCCCGAGCGGGCGCGATGGTCGGCGACCCAGCTTTCGGCGAAGCGGCGGTCGGAGAGCCAGTTGCGGGCCTCGAAATCGTCGAGCAGGGCGGCGATGTCTTCTTCGGCATGGCCGGATTGCGCAAGCTTGCGTTCCAGTTCGGCGCGGCTGTGCTCGCGCCGGGCGAGGAGGGCAAGCGCCTGCTCGCGCAGCGGCCTGGGTTTCTTTTCTTTGTGCATGACGCTATTTTCCCCTCTCCAGCCCTCCCCGCAAGCGGGGAGGGGATTTATGGCGCCTCCCCCGCTCGCGGGGGAGGCTGGGAGGGGGGAGACCCTGTCTCAGGCAGTGAGTGCCCGCATGACGGCCTTGGGTTCCCGGTCGATCAGATTCAGCAGCACCAGCGCCGCGCCTTGCGGCTTTCTGTCGCCGCGTTCCCAATGGCGCAAGGTGGCGACCGAGAATCCGAAGCGGGCGGCGAATTGTTCCTGGGTCAGTCCCAGTCGCTTCCGCAATTCGGCCACGTTGACCTCATAGGGTTGATACTCCCTGACTCCCGCCTGTTTGCCTTTTGCGTGCCCGACCGCCTCGCTCAGGCCCTGCTTGATGCTTTGGAATGCGCTCATTCGATTACCTGTCCAGCCATGCCGCAACCAGCATATCCACCAGTCCGGCCAGTTCATTGCGTTCCGCCCTGGTGAGGTTGGCCCGCTCGTTTTTGGCGAACACCGTCAGCAGATACAGCGGCATCAGATCGGAATGAAAATAATAGATGACCCTGACGCCTCCGCTCTTGCCGCGGCTTTGCCGGCCCCAGCGCAGCTTTCTCACCCCGCCCGTGCCTTCCATGATGTCGCCCGCCTTGGGGTTGGCGGCCAGATAGTCCAGAATTTCACGGCGTTCCGTTTCGGTCAGAAGCTTTTCGGCGCGTCGGATGTATTCGGGTACTTCGGCGATGGTCAGCACGGCTTTATTCTAATCCAATGGATTAGATATGCAAGGTATGGAACGGGCTGAAGAAACCGCCGCGAGGAACAATCGTCGAGCTTTGGGCTTGTACCTGTTCCAGTTTGCGCGCGAGTTCGGCGCGGTTGTGATCGCGCAGCGGCGTTGGTTTCTTTTCTCTGTGCATGATGCTGTTTTCCCCACCCCAGCCCTCCTCCCCCGCACGTGGGGGAGGCTGGGAGGGGGAGGCGCTCAGGCGACCGCTTCTTCCGCTTCGTTTGCTGCCGGCGCGGGGTTGTGGATGCCGACCGCGGCGCGGACCTTGGCCTCGATTTCCCGGGCGATGGCGGGGTTCTCCTTGAGGAACTCGCGCGCGTTGTCCTTGCCCTGGCCGATCTTCTCGCCGCCGTAGGCGTACCAGGCGCCGGACTTGTCGACGATCTTGTGGGCCACGCCCAGTTCGATGATTTCGCCTTCGCGCGAGATGCCCTCGCCGTAGAGGATGTCGAAGAAGGCTTCCTTGAACGGGGGCGAGACCTTGTTCTTGACCACCTTGACCTTGGTTTCGTTGCCGGTGATCTCGTCGCCCTTCTTGATGGAGCCGACGCGGCGGATGTCGAGGCGCACGCTGGCGTAGAACTTGAGCGCGTTGCCGCCGGTGGTGGTCTCGGGGTTGCCGAACATGACGCCGATCTTCATGCGGATCTGGTTGATGAAAATGACCAGGGTGTTGGTGCGCTTGATGTTGGCGGTGAGCTTCCTGAGGGCCTGGCTCATCAATCGTGCCTGCAGGCCCATGTGCGAGTCGCCCATCTCGCCCTCGATTTCGGCCTTGGGGGTGAGCGCGGCCACCGAGTCGACCACCACCACGTCCACGCTGCCGGAGCGCACCAGCATGTCGGCGATTTCCAGCGCCTGTTCGCCGGTGTCGGGCTGGGAGATCAGCAGGTTGTCGATGTCCACGCCGAGCTTCTTGGCGTAGACCGGGTCGAGCGCGTGTTCGGCGTCGATGAAGGCGGCGGTGCCGCCCGTTTTCTGCATTTCGGCGATGACCTGGAGGGTGAGCGTGGTCTTGCCGGAGGATTCCGGGCCGTAGATTTCGACCACGCGGCCGCGCGGCAGGCCGCCTACTCCTAATGCAATGTCGAGGCCGAGGCTGCCGGTGGACACGACCTGCAGGTCCTGGTTTTCGGCGTGGTCGCCCAGGCGCATGACCGAGCCCTTGCCGAACTGTTTCTCGATCTGGCCCAGCGCGGCGGCCAGCGCTTTCATCTTGTCTTCCTGGGATGTTGCCATGTCTGTCTCCTGATAGCGGTCGGGTTGTCGGGTGGGTTCGTCCCGCCCATGTCGGCAATTTAGGCGATACTTTCTTTGGTGTCAATAAAAAATATCACATAACTAGAAAATATCACGTGATAATTTGTATCATGTTTGCGACAAGACTCCTATAATCGCCAAATCAAGAGCTTTGACCGATCCTCAATGGCTGCCAAAGAAAAAATGCGCCTGGACGTGAAATGGGCCACGCGCCAGCGCCTGCAATATATCGAGGTCATGGCCTATTACACCGGGGTCGTGTCGCGCAGCGACGTGGCCCGCGCCTTCGGCATCTCCGACCCGGCGGCGACCAAGGATCTCAAGCTCTACGGCGATCTCGCGCCCGGCAACCTGGTCTACACCCAGAGCGTGTTCGGCTTCGTGCCCGGCCCCGATTTCAGTCCGGCCTTTGCCGATCTTTCCCCCGCCGCGGTGCTGCCGGTCATCGCGGCCAATCTGGCCGTATCGGGCGGCCCCTACGGAGCCGAATCGCTCTACGGCCTGCCCACGGCCTCGTTGCCGCTGCCGGCGAGGCTGCCGGGCAGGGAGGTGCTGGCGCAGATCACCCGCGCCATCCACGGCTGCCGCAAGCTGCGCGTGAGCTACCGCTCACTTTCCGACCGCGACAGCCCGCAGAGCCGCATCCTCGAACCGCACGCGCTGGTCGACACCGGGTTGCGCTGGCATGTGCGCGCCTACAGCGCGGACACTTACGACTTCCGCGACTTCGTGCTGTCGCGCTTCCTGGAGGCGGAATGCCTGAGTGATCCGGCCGAGTCGAGCGCCGAATACGACGAGGACTGGGCGGAAACGGTGACGCTGAAGCTCGGCCCGCATGCCGGGCTGGATGCGCAGAAACGGCAAAGCCTGCTGCTGGACTACGGCGCCAATGGCGACGTCATCGAAGTGGAAGTGCGCCGCGCGCTCATCGGCTACGTCTTGCAGCGCCTGAGCGTGGACACGACCCAAGACCATTCCCTGAATCCGCAGTCCTGCCAGCTGATGCTGTTGAACCAAGACGAGATCGAGCCGTTTGCGGGCTGGGCTTTCAGATAACAGGGGCAAGATGCAAGGTGCAAGAGCGGCGCTGCGCGCCTTCAAGTAAAAAAACCTTGTAACTTGAATCTTGTGTCTTGAATCTAATCGATAAGTTCGATCAGCCCGCGCAGGGCGGCGGCCACGGCGCGCGAGCGCACTTCCTCGCGGTCGCCGGACAGGCGGCAGGTGGTGGAGAGCGGCGCGGCGTCGTTCATGGCCCAGCCGATGCACACCGTGCCTACGGGCTTCCTGGGCAAACCGCCGCCGGGGCCGGCGATGCCGGACAGGGACACGCTGATGTCGGCCTGGCTTTTGGCAAGCGCGCCGGTCGCCATTTCCCTCACGGTTTCCTCGGACACCGCGCCGTGCGCCTCCAGGGTGGCGGCGTTCACGCCCAGCATTTCCTGCTTGGCGCGGTTGGAATAGGTGACGAAGCCGCGGTCGAACCAGGCCGACGAGCCGGGAATGGCGGTGACGACCTGGGCTACCCAGCCGCCCGTGCAGGATTCGGCCGTCGCCAGCATCCAGCCCTTGGCGTGCAGTTTCTGTCCCACGATGTGGGCCAGTTGCAGGAGTTCGTCGTCGCTCACGCGAGCCATTGCCAACCTTTGATCAGAAGCAGGGCGTACGCCGCCGCCAATAAATCATCGAACATGACCCCGAAGCCGTTCTTGAGCCGGGCATCGAAGAAGCGGATGGGCCATGGTTTCAGGATATCGAAAAAACGGAACAAGCCAAAGGCGGCGAGCCACCCAAGCCAGTTCGCCGGCGTGAAGGCGAGCACCAGCCACATGGCCACGATTTCGTCCCACACGATGCTGCCGTGGTCGGGAATGCCGAGGTTTTTGCCGGTTACCGTGCAGGCCCAGATGCCCAATGCGAATCCGGCGGCGATGATGAGCAACAGTGCCGTCCGATCCAGTCCGGCTTGCACCAGCAGCCAGAACAGCGGCAGCGCGGCCAGTGTGCCGAAAGTGCCAGGGGCTTTGGGTGCAAGTCCCGAACCGAAGCCCAGCGCGATGAAGTGCGCAGGATGGCTGGTCAGAAAGCGGGCATCCGGATTCATGACTGGAAGTGATCGAAGCCTGCGCGCGCGAGCGGCATGGGCTCGCCACGGTTGAGGATGCGCAGTCCCGGCTCCGGCTGGATACGGCCGACCCGGCTGAGGCGCAGTTCGAGTTGCGCTGCGATCCTGGCGATGTCTTCGCGCTTCTCGGCGGGCGCGGTGAACACCAGCTCGTAATCGTCGCCGCCGGCGAGGATGCAGTCCTGCGCCGCCGGGTCGTTGACGAGCGGCGCGAGCGCCTCGGACAGCGGCAACTGGTCGAACCAGACTTCCGCGCCTGCATCTGAGCGTTCCAGGATGTGTCCGAGATCGGCGGCGAAGCCGTCGGACACGTCGATGGCGGCATGCGCGATGCCGCGCAAGGCCAGGCCGAGTTCGATGCGCGGCGCGGGCACGAACAGGCGCGGAAAGCATTGCACGGCCTGCGCGGTTTCCAGCCGCAGCCGGCCCTGGTGGTGGGCGAGCGCGGCGGCGGCGTCGCCCAGCGTGCCGGAGACCCAGATGTCGTCGCCGGCTTTCGCGGCGTCGCGGCGCAGGGCCTGGCCGGGCGGCACTTCGCCGATGACGGTGACGTTCAGCGTGAGCAGTCCGCCGCGCGTGGTGTCGCCGCCGATCACCTCCACGCCGTATTTTTGCGCGAGCCCGAAGAAGCCGCCGGCAAAGCCGCGCAGAAATTTTTCGTCGGCCTCGGGCAGGGCGATGGACAGCAGCGCATAGCGCGGCCTGGCACCCATGGCGGCAAGGTCGGAGAGGTTCACCGCCATGGCCTTGTGGCCGATGGTGCCGGGGCCGTCCGAGGGCATGAAATGCCGGCCCGCGATCAGCATGTCGGTGGAGATGGCCAGTTCCATGCCGGGCGTGGGCGCGATCAGCGCGCAGTCGTCGCCCACGCCCAGCACCGCATGCGGCGCGGGGCGGGTGAAGTATTTCGCGATGAGGTCGAATTCGCCGGGCATGATGTGCGTGAGGCGTGAGGAGCGAGGCGTGAGGAGGAAGGCGGAGGTTAACTCCTTACGCCTGACTCCTCACTCCTCACTGTTTTCGCCAGCTTGTCGAGCACGCCGTTGACGTATTTGTGGCCGTCGGTGCCGCCGTATTTCTTGGCCAGTTCGACGGCTTCGTTGATGGCGACGCGCCAGGGCACGTCCGGGCAGTCGGCGAGTTCGAACGCGCCGATGAGCAGGATGCCGCGCTCGATGGGCGAGAGTTCCTTGATGGGACGGTCGAGGTGCGGCGCGAGCTTCAGTTCCAGGTCGGCGCTTTCGGTCAGCACGCCGTGGAACAGGGTCTCGAAATAAGGCGCGTTGGCCTTGGCGAAATCCTTGTCTTCGCGCACGTGCGCGGCCACGTCCACCTCGTCCTGGCCGCTCAGAAGCTGCGCGTAGATCGCGCGCAGGGCGAATTCGCGCGACAGGCTGCGCGAGCCTGCGCCGCCTGTTTTGCCGGCGGTTCTTTTTGCCCCGCCGGGCGTGGCGGCGGGGGTTTTCATATGCGCTTCATCAGGTTGGCCATCTCCACCGCCACACGCGCGGCATCGGTGCCTTTTTCGCTCATGCGCCGGTAGCCCTGATCTTCGTTTTCCAGGGTGAGCACGGCATTGGCGACGGGCACGCCGGTTTGCAGCTGCACGTCGGTGATGCCGCGCGAGGACTCGTTGGAGACGACTTCAAAGTGATAAGTCTCGCCGCGCACGATGGAGCCGATGGCGACGAGCGCATCGAACCTGCCGCTTTGCGCCATCTTCTTCAGCGCGAGGGGGTGCTCCAGCGCGCCCGGCACGGTCACCAGCAGGATGTCCTCATTGGCCACGCCCAGCCTGAGCAGCTCGCGCTTGCAGGCGGAGAGCAGGCCTTCGCAGATGTCCTTGTTGAAGCGGCTCATGGTGATGCCGATTTTGAGGCCCTGGCCGTGGTAGGCCGGATCGAGTTCGGAGAAGCTGGTATTGGTTCCCATGAGGTTTCCTTGGTCAGTTGTGTTCCACGTAGCCCGTGACTTCGAGGCCGAAGCCGTCCATGGCCGGCATCTTCAGCGGGTTTGAAAGCAGCCGCATCCTGCCCACGCCGATGTCCTTCAGTATCTGCGCGCCGATGCCATAGTCGCGCAGGTCGACTTTCTTCTGGCCGGTTGCTTGCGCTGGCGGGTTCACACGATTGAGCAGCGCATCGGCCGTTTCCGGCCGGTGCAATAAAACCAGCACGCCGGACTGCGACTCGGCGATGCGTTCCATCGCGCCCATGATGGGCCAGGAATGTCTGCCGCCGGTGACGTCGAGGAAGTCCATCACGGAGAGGGGCTCGTGCACGCGAACCAGGGTTTCCTGGCCGGCGTGGATGGTGCCCTTGACCAGCGCGAGATGGGCTTCGCCGTTGTTGTCGCGATAGGCCAGCAGGCGGAAGGCGCCGTACACGGTCTGGATCAGGCGGTCGGCCACGCGCTCGACCAGGCTCTCGGTCTGGTTGCGGTAGTGGATGAGATCGGCGATGGCGCCGATCTTCAGGCCATGCTGCTGCGCGAACGGAATCAGGTCGGGCAGCCGCGCCATGGTGCCGTCGTCCTTGAGGATTTCGCAGATCACCGCGGCCGGTTCCAGGCCGGCGAGCTGGGCGAGATCGCAGCCGGCCTCGGTGTGGCCCGCGCGCATCAGCACGCCGCCCGGCTGCGCGCGCAGCGGGAAGATGTGGCCGGGCTGGATGATGTCGGCGGGCCTGGCGTCCTTCGCCACCGCCGCCTGGATGGTGACGGCGCGGTCCTGCGCCGAGATGCCGGTGGTCACGCCCTCTGCCGCCTCGATGGACACCGTGAAGGCGGTGCCGTGCGGGGTCTGGTTGTCGCTGACCATCTGCTTCAGGCCGAGCTGGCGGCAGCGCGCGTCGGTCAGCGTCAGGCAGATCAGGCCGCGGCCGTGCTTGGCCATGAAGTTGATGGCGTCCGGCGTGACGTGCTCGGCGGCCATGACCAGGTCGCCTTCGTTTTCGCGGTCTTCCTCGTCCACCAGCACGACCATGCGGCCGGCTTTCAACTCGGAGATGATTTCGGTAATGGGGGCGAGGCTCATTTGACTACCTCAAGAAATTGTAACGAGCAGGTTTGAATGCGTGGCGCGCCGAGCGCAGGAACCGGAGTGTATATGGAAATACATGAGGATTCCGAGCATCGGCGCAACAAAGCAGGCAAACCGCGCAGTAGATTTATTGAGGTAGTCATTCAATCTTTGTCGTTGGGATACATGAATTGCGTCAGGCGCTCCACATAGCGCGCGACCATGTCGATTTCCAGGTTCACGCGGCTGCCCGGCCCGAGGCGCTTCAGGGTGGTCATGGCCAGCGTGTGGGGGATCAGGTTGATGTAGAAGCGCGCGCCCTCGACGCGGTTCACGGTGAGCGACACGCCCTGCACCGTGATCGAGCCCTTGGCCGCGATGTAGCGCGCGAGTTCCGCGGGCGCGTCGATGGCCAGCAGATGCGATTCGCCCACCGGCTCGAAGCGGGCCACCGTGCCCGCGCCGTCCACGTGGCCGGACACGATGTGCCCGCCCAGGCGGTCGATCGGGCGCATGGCCTTTTCCAGGTTCACCTCCGCGCCGGGCGCGAAGCCTTCCGTGCAGCCCAGGGTTTCGGCCGACACGTCCACCGTGAAAGCGGTCGGTGTCAGCGCGACGGCGGTGAGGCACACGCCGTTGACCGCGATGCTGTCGCCCACCGCCACGTCGGAAAGATCCAGCCCGCCCGCGTGGATCACCATGCGCGCGTCGGCGCCGCGCGCTTCGAATTCGTGGATTTTGCCGACTGCCTGGATGATTCCGGTGAACATGGTTAAAGAGCGGGGCTGACGAGTTCGCCATTTTAGCAGCCTGTCGCCGCATCCGTTCGATCGGTTTGGGCCCGGCGTTTGCCTCCTCCCCACCGCGTGGGGAGGCTTGGGGAGGGGAAGTAATGTTTTTCAGTCCAAATTAAGGACAAGAAGATCATGTTAAAATGATTGTTTTTGCACTGTCCGCTGGAATTGCATGCTCCCGACTGAATATCCGACCTTCTCCATCAGGGGGAAAACACTCCTGCCCATCGTGCAGGGCGGCATGGGCGTGGGCGTGTCCGCGCACCGCCTGGCCGGCGCGGTGGCCAGGACGGGCGCCATGGGCACCATCGCCAGCATCGACTTGCGCCACCACCATCCCGACCTGATGGAACGGGCGGGCAAGCATCCCGACAAAAAAACCCTGGACGCCATCAACCTCATCGCGCTCGACCGCGAAATCCGCATGGCGCTGGAAACCGCGCAGGGCAAGGGCCTGGTCGCGGTCAACGTGATGAAGGCGGTGACCGAACACGCCGCCTGCGTGCGCCAGGCCTGCGCGTCCGGGGCGCAGGCCATCGTCATGGGCGCGGGCCTGCCGCTGGACCTGCCCGAGCTGGCGGAGGATTACCCCGACGTCGCGCTGATCCCCATCCTGTCCGACGTGCGCGGGGTTTCCGTGGTGCTGAAGAAATGGATGCGCCTGAAAAAATTCGGCAGCGGCGGGCGCCTGCCCGACGCCATCGTCATCGAGCATCCGCGCCACGCGGGCGGGCACCTGGGTGCGACCAAAATCGAGGAAGTCGGCGACGCGCGCTTCGATTTCGCCGGCGTGCTCGCGGGCGTGTTCGAGCTGTTCAGGGAACTGGGCATCGCGCGCGAGCGCATCCCGCTCATCGTCGCCGGCGGCGTCGACACCCACGAGAAGGTAGCGGAACTGCTGGCCATGGGCGCCAGCGCCGTGCAGATCGGCACGCCCTTCGCCGTCACCGAGGAGGGCGACGCGCACCCCAATTTCAAGAAGGTGCTGGCCGAGGCGAAGCCCGAGGACATCGTCACCTTCATGAGCGTGGCCGGCCTGCCCGCGCGCGCGGTGAAGACGCCGTGGCTGGCGAACTACCTCAAGCGCGAGCACAAGCTCCAGGCCTGCGCCAAGGCCGATCCCGAACGCTGCACCAGCGGGCTGCACTGCCTGATCCGCTGCGGGCTGCGCGACGGCATCGCCAGGGCCGGACAGTTCTGCATCGACACCCAGCTCGCGGCCGCGCTGAAGGGCGACATCGCAAAAGGCCTGTTCTTCCGCGGCAGCGAAAGCCTGCCCTTCGGCAACGCCATCCGCCCGGCGAGGGAACTCATCGAGTATCTGCTGACCGGCGCGAAACCGGCGCCGGCCTGACGTCGATCCCGTCCCAGGGCACACGAATCCTGCCGGACTCGTCCTTGCAGATCATCTGCCACTCCGATAGCACGCTCACATCCTTGTATACCTTGCGGTAATGGCGGTTCAGGCGCTTGGCCAGCGCATAAATGCTCAACGGGCCGGATGCCTTCAGGGCTTCCGCCGATTCCCATCGTTTCGGCGCGAACGCTTCCCCGAATTGGGCCATGTTTTCAAACCAGCCCGGCAGAGTGGAAGCAGCCCTGAATTCAGCCCGGCGCTTAGCGCGTTCGCTGAAATGATGCAGGTTTGGAAATCAGCGGAAACAAAGCAGGATTGCGAATGGACTCAACTGCCAGATCAACGTCCAGCAGTGGCCAGTAAAGGTGGTCAGACGACGGCCGCTCGACTGTAGTGATCTGCTCGACCGTGGCCTGCCTGAACCATGGGAATTCGGCATAAGGGACAAAAAGCTCTTCATTGTCCAGGAGCAGCCAGAACCCCTTGCCGGACACCAGGGAAACTTCAATCTCCGAAGTGAGTACGCCAGGCATCGATAATCTCCGTGCGGTGAGAGTGAACCAAATCCAGGGCCTCTTTGAGCTGCTTCTGAGACAGCCCTTGATTCATGGCCAGTTCAATTTTTGGCTCCAGCCAGAATTTCGCTTCGCCATCCGTATGGGATACATGAACATGCATCCTGGGCTCTTCGCGCGAAAAGAAGAAAAAGCGGAAAGCGCCTTCGCGAAAAATGGTTGGTGACATGCCACCAGTTTAGCAGTTTATGAACGCCGGGCTGCGCGACGGCATCGCCAGGGCCGGACAGTTCTGCATCGACACGCAGCTCGCGGCCGCGCTGAAGGGCGACATCGCAAAAGGCCTGTTCTTCCGCGGCAGCGAAAGCCTGCCCTTCGGCAACGCCATCCGCCCGGCGAGGGAACTCATCGAGTATCTGCTGACCGGCGCGAAACCGGCGCCGGCCTGAGCGCCCGCGATATAGGGGCGATCAAGGCCAACACCACGCCGGCTCAGGCAGGCGGCCTGGCTCGTAGCCCATGCGCATTCTGGTGACGCTACAGGATTTTTCAGGCCGCCTGCTTGCCCAGCGCCATCCTGACGTCGATTTCGTCCCAGGGCACATAGACCTTGCCGGACTCGTCCCTGCCGATCACCAGCCACTCCGACAGCACGCTCACATCCTTGTATACGTTGCGGTAATGGCGGTTCAGGCGCTTGGCCAGCGCATAAATGCTCAACGGGCCGGATGCCTTCAGGGCTTCCACCAGTTCCCATCGTTTCGGCGTGAACACTTCCCCGAACTGGGCCATGTTTTCGAATCCGATTCCGGAATAAGGGCGTGGCGGGCGGCCCTCCATTACGGCCTGCAATGCAGAACCAAAGCGCGTCAGCGCCGCCTGTGCGGGCTGGACTTCAATATGCAGCGTGTTCATCGAGCTTCCTCCGCATCCTTCAGGAAATCCTTCAGCAGGGTTGGCACATCCACAAACCGGTAAGGCATTTCCCGGGCGCCGATATGGCGATGATCACCCTTGCCGCGCTCGTTGTCATAGCCCACGATTCTCGTGCCGCCTACGACATAAACGAGCCGGTACTTGTAGCCATGCTGCGTTGGCGGCACCGGCTCGGGCACCCGCCAGATCACACCCTCGATGCGGCCATTGCCATAAGCCTGCTTGAACTGGTGGATGAGCGCAGCCTTCATGGGGCCCATCATGCCCCATATAGCGGGAGGTGTAAAGTCGAAGCCCGTGGGAGCGGCTTCAGTCGCGATTCATGGCTTGCAGGAACCCTCCAGAACCGATGTCGCGAGGCCCGTGGCCGTGTCACCCAATCAAACCAGGTCCAACGTCTCCCTTGCAACTTGCCGCTTGAACCTTGCCGCCTTATTCTTTGTTGTCCAAATACAACAAAGAATCCTCAATGCGGCATTAAAACAACATATTGATTAAAAAGGACTTTTGCCTCCCGGTTTCGCGGACGTGGCTTTTTGCCCACAAGAGTGACTGGTATTTTTGAACTTGCCGGCGCTTTTTCTTGAACCGGCCGCCTGCCCCTGCCCATAATTGCGCTGTCCAATAACGGACAGCTCTGCAGAGCTTTCAAAAATTCTGT
>JAJZPR010000082.1 GCA_021847835.1 Pseudomonadota bacterium | reverse complement strand
CTGCGCGCCGGCCATCGTGCCTACCGCAACGCCGTCATGGGCCTGCCCGCGAACGCCGGCTTGCGGCGGATGCTGGATGCCGATCTGCGCCAAATCCCCTTGCCCCCGCATGGCGTCCTGCTCACCGATCGCCTGGCGGAACGCCTCGGCCTCAAGGTCGGCGACCGGTTAATTATCGAATCCCTGGAAGGCACGCGCGCCAGGCGTGAGGCCGTCGTTGCCGGCCTCGTCAACGACCTGATCGGAATGTCGGCCTACATGGAAATCGGCGAGTTGAACCGCCTGATGGACGAAGGGGATTCGATCTCCAGCGTGGCGGTGATGCTGGACCAACCACAGGCGAAGGATTTTTATGCGCGCCTCAAGGAAATGCCCAAAGTCGCCACCGTAGCGATCAAGGCGCTGTTGCTGCAGAATTTCCGGGAAACCTCCGCGAAAAACGTCTTGTTCTTTACCACCCTCGTGACCGTGCTGGCTGCGGGGATTGCGGTCGGCGTGGTCTACAACAGCGCCCGCATCGCGCTGGCAGAGAGGACCTGGGAGCTGGCCAGTCTGCGCGTGCTGGGCTTTACCCGGCGGGAGGTTTCCGCCCTGTTGCTGGGCGAACTCGCCATCGAGCTTGCCGTCGCCATCCCGCTCGGGCTGTGGCTCGGCTACCTGCTTTCGGCGGCCATCGTTGCGCTGACGCATACCGAAACATTCTCTATTCCGGTTATCATCGAACCCAGAACCTATGCCTACGCCGCCCTTGCCACCCTGGCCGCGGGCTTGGCGAGCGCCCTGATCGTGCGCCACCGGGTGGATCATCTGGATCTTGTCGCAGTGCTGAAAACAAGGGAATGACATGCGCTGGAAAAAAAGCCTTTTTATTCTCCTCGCGGGCCTCGCTCTCATCGCCGTCCTGGTCTGGGCCTTCCTGCCGCAACCGGTGACGGTCGAGGTGGCGGAAGTTACCCGCGGCCGCTTCGAACAGACCATCGAGGAGGACGGCAAGACCCGTGTGCGCGAGCGCTACGTGGTGTCCGCCCCGCTCGCCGGCGAGCTGCAGCGGATCACGCTCAAGGCCGGCGACGCAGTCACTGCCGGCATGACGCTGGCTGTCATCGATCCCGGCGTGCCGGCCCTGCTCGACGTGCGCACCGAACGAGAACTCACCGAGCGCGTCGGCGCGGCGGAAGCGGCCAGACTGCGCGCCGCAGCCGCCGTCGAACGCGCCCGGGCCGCGCTGGACAAATCCCGTGCCGACCTGGATCGCACCAGCAAGCTGGCGGGAAAAGGCTTCGTTTCAGCCAGCCAACTGGAACAGGCAGAACTTGAAGCCAAGATCAACACGCGCGAACTGGAGGCCGCCAGGTATGCCGGACAAGCGGCAGCGCACGACGTGGCGGTGGCCCGTGCAGCCCTGCTGCATGGCCGGGGCGGCGCGGCACGCAGGCCATCGGGGCGGCGCTGGGAAGTGCGCACCCCGGTTTCCGGCCACGTGCTCAAGGTGGTGCAGGAGAGCGCAGCCACCGTCTCAGCCGGCGCGCCCCTGCTGGAGATCGGAGAGCCCGCCGAGCTCGAAGTGGTGGTGGACGTGCTCAGCACGGATGCGGTGCAGATCAAGCCGGGGGCGCCGGTGCGTCTTGAGCGCTGGGGCAGGACGGAGCCGCTCGAAGGCCGGGTCAGACGGGTGGAACCGGCAGCCTACACCAAGGTTTCCGCCCTGGGGGTGGAGGAGCAGCGGGTCAACGTGGTGATCGATCTCCCCTCCCCCGCCGAAAAATGGCAGGCTCTCGGCGACGGCTACAAGATGGACGCGCGCATCGTCGTGGCGAGCCTGGACGATGCGATCAAGGTGCCGGTCAGCGCGCTCTTTCGTGCAGGCGACCAGTGGGCAGTGTTTACGGTTACCGAAGACCGGGCCGCCAGGCGTATCGTGCAGCTGGCCCGGCGCAGCGGACTGGAAGCCGTTGTGGCCAAAGGCCTGGCGCCCGGCGACCGGGTCATCGTTTATCCCGGCGATGCCATCAAGGAAGGCCTCCGCGTGAGCGTACGCTAAACACTCCTGTACTTGGTGTATGATTTAGCCTCTTGCGCACGATCCGTTCACTGACAATGAAAAACACCGCCATCCTGCTGATCTCCTGCCCGGACCGCAAAGGCCTGGTCGCAGGCATCGCCGATTTTCTTTACCGCCATAACGCCAACATCCTCCACGCAGACCAGCACCAGGACAGCGAACTGGGTCTGTTCCTGATGCGCGTCGAATGGGATCTGCACGACTTCGGCCTGAATCCGGAACAGTTCGCCCAGCTCTTCGCGCCGATCGCCGAAAAATTCGAAATGCAGTGGCGCCTGGCGCTGTCGGCCCAGCGCCCCCGTGTGGCCATCTTCGTTTCGCGCTACGACCATTGCCTGGCCGACCTGCTCTACCGCCACCAGAGCGGCGAGCTGCACTGCGACATCCCGCTGATCATCGGCAACCACGACGACACCAAATGGATAGCCGATTCCTACAAAATTCCCTTCCAGCACATCCCGGTGCTCAAGAACAGCAAACACGAAGCGGAAAAAGACCAGATCGCCCTGCTGCGCCACCACCACATAGACCTGATCGTTCTGGCGCGCTACATGCAGGTGCTGTCGGCAGACTTCA
>JAJZPR010000001.1 GCA_021847835.1 Pseudomonadota bacterium | reverse complement strand
AAATGCGGCTCGAGCAAGGCCCAGTGTTTGTCTGTAATGTCGTGTCGATGAATGGTTTCCGGCATTCGGCTATGGATTTTTTACGAAAACCACATTTTGCCACATCTTGTGACGACAGCATCTAGGGGCACAGAGACACAGGGAAAGGCAAAACCGCATGGTTTCTCTCTGTATCTCTGTGCGTCCGTGGTGAAAATTCATTCATTTTCTTTCCAGTTCCTTCGCGCCTTGCTGGCGCGGCTGAAAACTTGTTCCAGTGCGGCAGCGTCGGCATTTTCCAGCGCGGCGGCGATTTCACCCAGCTTGTTCATGTAGGCAGACAACTCGGCAAGAAGCGCTTCGCGGTTGGCAAGCGCAATATCGCGCCACATCTCCGGGCTGCTGCCGGCGATGCGGGTAAAGTCGCGGAAGCCGCTGGCAGCATAGCGAAAGAAATCCTCCGCCTGCGGGCGCGCCGCCAGCTCGTCCACCAGAGCGAAGGCGGCAAGATGCGGCAGATGGCTGACCGCGGCAAAGATGCGGTCGTGGCGGCCTGCATCCATGCGCACGACCTGCGCACCCGCAGCCTGCCAGAGCGCCGTCACGGTATCCGCCGCCGCGGGATCCGTTTTCGCCTCAGGGCAAAGCACCACGTTCCTGCCGATGAAAAGGTCGGAGCGGGCAGCCTGCGGCCCGTTGCTTTCGGCGCCTGCGATCGGGTGACCGGCCACGAAGCGGGAAAATTTTTCGCCCAGCGCCTCGCGGGCGGCGGCAATGACATCGCACTTGGTGCTGCCCGCATCGGTGACGATGGCGCGCGCGCCCAGGTGCGGGGCGATATCCCGCAGCACGCACTGCATCTGCGCCACCGGCGTTGCGATGACCACCACATCCGCGCCGGCAAGCTGCGCGGAGGAATCGGCAATGACATCGATCAGGCCCAGGGCTTTGGCCTGCTCGAGCGTCTCGCGCCGGCGGCCGAGGCCGACGACTTCATCCACCACATCGGCCTGTTTCAGTGCAAGCGCGAGCGAACCGCCGATGAGTCCGGTACCGACGATGGCCAGGCGATGGATATACAAGCTCACAGGCATTCCTTCAGCGCATCGAGAAAGCGCACGTTCTGCGCTTCCAGGCCGACTGACACGCGCAGAAATTCAGGCAGCCCGTAACCGCCGACGGGGCGCACGATGACGCCGCTTTTCAGCAGCGCCTGGTTGATGCGCGCAGCCTCGCCCACTTTTGCAAGCAGGAAATTGCCCTTGGACGGCACATGCTCAAGCCCCAAGGCACGGAGCCCGGCCTCCAGCTGCTTCAGCCCGGCATGGTTGACCGAGTAGCTCTGCTCTAGAAATGCCGCGTCGTCGAGCGCTGCTTCCGCGGCTGCCAGCGCCGGCGCATTGACGTTGAAGGGCTGGCGCACGCGGTTCATGAGGTCGATCACGCCCGGATGGCCGAGGCCATAGCCCACGCGCAACCCGGCCAGGCCGTAAGCCTTGGAGAAAGTCCGCGAAATCAGCAGGCCGGGATATTCGGCCAGCCAGGCAACGGTGTCGAAGCGATCGGTTGGCGGCAGGTATTCGCCATAGGCCTCGTCCAGCACAACCAGCACGTGGCGCGGAACCTCGCGCAAAAACGCCTCGATCCCCGACCACGGCAGGAAGGTGCCGGTGGGATTGTTGGGGTTGGCGATCCACACCACGCGCGTGTCCTCGCGCATGGCGGCGCGCATGGCGGCAAGGTCGTGGCCGTAGTTTTTGGCCGGCACTTCGATGCCTTGCGCGCCCACGGTCTGTGTGGCGATGGGATAGACGGCAAACGCGTGCTGCGCGTACACCGCCGAGGTGCCGGCGCCAAGAAAGGCGCGCGCCGCCATGTCCAGCACATCGTTGGAGCCGTTGCCGAGCACGATGTTTTCCTGTGCAACACCAAGCTTGCGGCACAACGCGGCTTTCAGCGCGAAGCCGGCACCGTCCGGGTACAGCGCCACGTCCCGCAGCGCGTCCCGCGCCGCGGCAAGGCCCTTGGGGCTCGGCCCCAGCGGGTTTTCGTTGGAGGCCAGCTTGACGATGGAAGACTCCTCCAGGCCGAATTCGCGCGCCAGTTCGGAAATCGGCTTGCCCGGCACGTAGGGCGCAATGGCCTTGACGTGCGGCGCAACGCGTTCGCATGGATCGATGGAAAACATTTCGCGCGGCTGGTTCATGCGGTCGATGCCTCAGCGTGCTGCCGGATAGGAGCCGAGCAGCTTGACCATGGCGGCGCGCGCCGTGACTTCCTTGAGCGCGGCGGCGACGGCCGGATCGTCGCGATGACCTTCGATGTCGACGAAGAACAGGTATTCCCAGTTGGCGCCCTTGACCGGGCGCGATTCAAATTTGGTCATGGACACGCCAGCCTCAGCCAGCGGTTGCAGCAGCTTGACCACAGAGCCCGGCACGTTGGGCGCGGACATGACCAGGGAAGTCTTGTCGCGTCCGGATGGCTGCACATCATGGTCGGCCAGCACCAAAAACCGCGTCGTGTTGTTCGGTTCGTCCTCGATACGCGGCACGACGATGTTGAGCCCATGGGCCTGCGCAGCCTCCTCGCCGGCGATGGCGGCCGATGCCGGATCTTCCGCGGCCAGGCGCGCGCCTTCGGCATTGCTGACCACGCTCACGCGCTCGACATTGGGGAGGTTCTGGTTCAGCCAGTGCTGGCATTGCGCGAGCGACTGGGCATGGGCGTACACCCGCTTAATCCCGGCAAGCCCCCCCTCACCCCTCTCCCGCGAGGAGAGAGGGGCATTAATTTTGCGCAGGAGGTTCTGGTGGATGGGCAGCAGCACTTCGCCGCATATCTTCAGCGGGCTGCTCACGATCAGATCCAGGGTGCGCGAGACTGTGCCTTCGGTCGAGTTTTCCACCGGCACCACGGCATAATCCGCGCGCCCGGTTTCCACGGCGCGAAAGGTCTCGTCGATGGTGGCGCTCGGCACCTCGCCCACGGCATGGCCGAACTGCTTGAAAGCCGCGGCCTGGCTGAAGGTGCCCTGGGGGCCGAGATAGGCGATGCGCAGATGCTGCTCGAGATCGCGGCAGGCCGACATGATTTCGCGGAACAGGTGCTCGATGTTCTCGGGCTTGAGCGGCCCGGGATTCTCGGCGCACAGGCGGCGCAGCACCTGGGCCTCGCGTTCGGCGCGGTAGATCTGGCCGTCCTTGATATGGCCCACTGCCTGCGCCAGCCTGGCGCGTTCGTTCAGCAGGCGCAAGAGTTCAGTGTCGAGCGCGTCGATCCGCTCGCGCAGCTTGGTGAGTTCTTTACTCATCGGCAGGCAGGTAGCGCACGTTGAGAACGCCGTCGATGGCGGCCAGTTTCTGCAGCAGCGCGTCCGTCACCGCGCTGTCCACATCCACCAGGGTGTAAGCCATGTCGCCCCTGGACTTGTTGACCATGTTGTGGATGTTGAGGCCGGCTTCCGCCAGCGTGGACGTGATCAGGCCCACCATGTTGGGCACGTTGGCATTGGCCAGCGCCAGGCGCCAGGCGGACTCGCGGCCCATTTCCACGTTGGGGAAGTTGACCGAATTGAGGATGTTGCCATTTTCGAGAAAGTCGGCCACTTGCTGCGCCACCATGATGGCGCAGTTCTCCTCGGCTTCCCCGGTGGAGGCGCCCAGGTGCGGCAGGGTCACGGCCTTGGGGTTGTTCTTCAGCGCGTTGGCTGGAAAATCGCAGATATAGGCGGCGAGCTTGCCGGCGTTCAGCGCCTCGACCACGGCGGTATTGTCCACCGTGCCCTCGCGCGCGAAGTTGAGCAGGATGGCGCCGTGGCGCATGGCCGCGATGCGCTCGGCATTGACGAGGTTCTTCGTGGCATCGATCAGCGGCACGTGCAGCGTGACGAAATCGCTCTGGCGCAGCAGATCCTCCACGCTGGCGGCCTTCTTCACCTGCGCCGGCAGCCGCCAGGCCGCCTCCACGGTGATGCTGGGATCGAAGCCGACCACGTTCATGCCCAGCTTGATGGCGGCGTCCGCCACCAGCGAGCCGATGGCGCCCAGGCCGACGACACCGAGCGTCTTGCCCGGCAGTTCGCCGCCTGCGAACTGCTTCTTGCCGGCCTCGGTGGCCTTGTGGATTTCCTCGTCGCTGCCGGTGAGGCTTTCGCTGAACTTGACCGCCGGCACCAGGTTGCGCACGCCCATCAGCATGCCGGCGATGACCAGTTCCTTCACCGCATTGGCGTTCGCGCCCGGCGCGTTGAACACCGGCACGCCGCGTTCGCTCATGGCCTTGACCGGGATGTTGTTGGTGCCGGCGCCGGCGCGGCCGATGGCCTTGACGCTGGCGGGAATCGTCATCTCGTGCATGTTGGCCGAGCGCACCAGGATGGCATCCGGATCATTTACGTCGCCGCCTACCGTGTAGCTTTGCGGCAGGCGCGCCAGGCCCTTGGCCGAAATGGCATTGAGGGTGAGTATCTTGTGGGCCCTGGCCATGGCGTCAAGCGTTCTGTTTTTCGAATTCGCGCATGTAGTCGGCCAGCGCCTGCACGCCTTCCCTGGGCATGGCGTTGTAGATGGAAGCGCGCATGCCGCCCACCGAGCGATGGCCCTTTAGCTGCACCAAGCCGCGTTCCTTTGCGCCCTTGAGGAAAGCCTCGTCCAGCGCCGCATCCTTCAGGGTGAAGGGCACGTTCATCAGCGAACGGTTTTCCTTCGCCACCGGCGAGTTGTAGAAATCGGTACCGTCGAGCAGGTCATACAGCAGCGCGGCCTTCTCGCGGTTGATCTTTTCCATGGCCGCGAGCCCGCCCTGCGCCGCAATCCACTTGAACACCAGGCCGGCCACGTACATGGCGAAAGTCGGCGGCGTGTTGTACATGGAGTCGGCGTCGGCGTGGGTCTTGTAGTCGAACATGGCCGGGGTGCCGGCCACGGTCTGGCCGAGCAGGTCCTCGCGCACGATGACGATGGTGAGCCCGGCCGGGCCGATGTTCTTCTGCGCGCCGGCGTAGATCAGGCCGAATTTGGAAACGTCGATGGGGCGCGACAGGATGGTGGAGGACGTGTCGGCCACCAGCGGCACGTCGCCGGTTTCCGGGGTCCAGAAGATTTCCACGCCGCCGATGGTTTCGTTGGGCGTGTAGTGCACGTAGGCCGCATTGGGGTCGAGCTTCCACGCGCTTTGTTCCGGCGCGTAGGAGAAGTTCCTGTCCTCGCTGCTGGCGACCACGTTCACGGAGCCGTATTTCCTGGCTTCCTTGATCGCCTTTTTCGACCACTCGCCGGTGTTGAGGTAGTCGGCAGAAGTCTTCCCGCGCAGCAGGTTCATCGGCACCATGGCGAACTGCGAGGACGCCCCGCCCTGCAGGAACAGCACCTTGTAGTTGGAAGGAATGCCCATGAGCGCGCGCAGGTCGGCCTCGGCCTCGGCGGCGATGCCCATGAATTCCTTGCCGCGGTGCGACATTTCCATCACCGACATGCCGCAGCCGTGCCAGTCCACCAGTTCCTGCTGAACCTGCTGCAAAACGGCCTTGGGCAGGACTGCCGGGCCCGCGCTGAAATTGTAGATGATGCTCATTTTTCCTTCATCAGTGTGTTGTTTTCGATCGCAAATATGTCCGCGCTCGGCTTGCCGGTATTGCTGTGGCCGACGAAGCGCGCGCCGGATTCGATATCGAGCGCCTGGGCAATGACATCCCCCAGCACCTCGCCCTGGCTGTGGATGCGCAACTGCTCCTCGGCAGTCAGTGTCGCCTTGACCAGGCCGTGGATCACGATGTTGCGGGCCTTGACGTCCTTGCCCTCGATGACCCCGCCAGGCGACACCTCGATGTCGCCCTCGGCATGCACGTTGCCGCGGACGATGCCGTCCACGCGCAGATTGCCTGCGGCATGAATGTCCCCCTTGATTTCGCTGCCCTTGCTGATGAAGGTCAGCGCCATGTTCTGGGTATCGGACCTCTTCTCCTCCTTGACCGGTTTGGCTTTGAATACCATGTCGCCTCCTTGCTTAATTCGCCTTCACATAGCGGGCCGGATTGATCGTCTGGCCGCGATAATAAAGCGTGTAATGCAAATGCGGGCCGCTCGATCGCCCGGTGTTGCCGGAAAGGCCGACAACCTGGCCGCGCTCGACCGGGTCGCCTGCCTTGACATGAACTTTCGACAGGTGCGCATACACGCTGCGGTAGCCGAAGCCGTGGTCGATGACGGCTCGGTTGCCGTTGGGGCCGTCGTAGCCGGCCGCCTCGACGCGGCCGGGGCCGGTCGCCAGCACCGGCGTGCCGCGGTCGACGATGAAGTCGATGCCGTTGTGGAACTCGTGGCCATTGCCGAAAGGATTGCTGCGCACGCCGTAGCGCGAACTGATGTCGATGCCGCCGGCAATCGGGCTGCCCACCGGCCTGGCGAACTCGCGCGCCAGCGTGGTTTCCAGTTCCGGCAGCAGGTTGTCGATATTTTCGTCGAACAGCGAGAATTCCTTGCGCATCATCTCGTCCGCATTGGCGCTGCTGACCGGAATCGCCACGCCGCCCTGCGGCCTGTTGGCCTCGACCGGAAATTCTGCTTGAGCCCGGTTCACCATGCCGTGCACGCGCACCGCCAGTTCCTCGACGCGCGCATTCAGGTTGAACACGTATTGCCCCATGCTCTGCTTTTCCTCGGCCAGCCTGATGTTGCTGGATTCGAGCTGGGCAATCTTTGCGGCCTGCTGCTCGGCCCTGGCGATCGCTTCCATGCTGGAAACATGCAAATAGGCCACGTAGAAGGTGCCGCCGAACCAGACCAGGAACACTACGCCCAGCGCCTGGCCGGCTTTTTTCAGGGTGTCGAGGTTGATGCGGAAAGTGCGTGCCGGCTGGCCGGTACGGGCCACCATGATTTCCAGGTAGTGCGGATGCCGGGCTGCGCGGCCCTCTGGCTTGCGGAGGTAATCGCGCAGCCAGCCCGGCATCAATCCTCTCCCTCGCCTTCCTGGATCGACTCGATGCCGATCAGCTTCTGGCCCTCATCCAGGTTGATGAGGGTGACGCCCTGGGTGGCGCGGCCCATTTCGCGGATTTCCTTCACGCGCGTGCGGATCAGCACGCCGCCATCGGTGATCAGCATGATCTCGTCGTCTTCCGTGACGAGCGTAGCCGCCACCACCTTGCCGTTGCGGGCCGTGGTCTGGATGGCGATCATGCCCTGGGTGCCGCGCGCGTGGCGGGTGTACTCGGTGATCAGAGTGCGCTTGCCATAGCCGTTTTCGGTCGCGGTCAGCACCGAGTCGGTTTCATTCTCCGCCACCAGCAGGGAAATCACCTTCTTGCCTTCGGAGAGGCGCATGCCGATCACGCCACGCGCGTTGCGGCCCATGGGGCGCACGTCGTTCTCGTCGAAGCGCACCGCCTTGCCGCCGTCGGAGAACAGCATGACGTCGTGCTTGCCGTCGGTGATGGCGGCGCCGATCAGGAAGTCGCCTTCATCCAGGCCGACTGCGATGATGCCGGCCGTGCGCGGACGCGAAAACTCGGTGAGCGGGGTCTTCTTGACGATGCCGTTGGAGGTCGCCATGAACACATAGTGCTCGTCGTCGAAGGTCTTGACCGGCAGCAGGGTGTTGATCTTCTCGCCTTCCACCAGCGGCAGCAGGTTGACGATGGGCTTGCCGCGGGAAGCGCGGCCGCCCTGCGGCACGTTGTAGACCTTGAGCCAGTACATGCGGCCGCGGTTGGAGAAGCACAGGATGTAGTCGTGGGTGTTGGCCACGAACATCTTTTCGATGAAATCCTCGTCCTTGGTGCCGGCCGCCTGCTTGCCGCGTCCGCCGCGCTTCTGCGCACGGTAATCGTCCAGCGGCTGGGTCTTGATGTAGCCGGTATGCGACAGGGTCACCACCATGTCTTCCGGCGCAATCAGGTCTTCCATCGAAAGATCCTGGGTGTCGGTCACGATCTGCGAGCGGCGCTTGTCGCCGAACTGCTCCATCACCTGGCCAAGCTCGTCGCGGATGATCTGCGTCACCCGCGCGGGATTGGCGAGGATGTCCAGCAGGTCGGCGATACGCTCCATGACTTCCTTGTACTCGCCGACGATCTTGTCCTGCTCCAGGTTGGTCAGGCGCTGCAGCTGCATCTCCAGGATGCGCTGGGCCTGGACGTCGGACAGGTGATAGCCGTCCTGGTGCAGGCCGTATTGCGGCGCGAGGCCGGCGGGGCGCGAGAAATCGGGTTCGACGCGGGCCAGCATCTCCTCCACCAGGGCCGAGCGCCAGGCCTTGCCCATCAGCCTTTCCTTGGCGATGGGCGGCGTTTCGGAAGACTTGATGATCTGGATGATCTCGTCGACGTTGGACAGCGCCACCGCCAGGCCTTCCAGGATGTGGCCGCGGTCGCGTGCCTTCTTGAGTTCGAATACGGTGCGCCGCGTCACCACCTCGCGGCGGTGGCGCAGGAAGGCGTCGAGCATTTCCTTCAGGTTGAGCAACCTGGGTTGCCCATCCACCAATGCCACCATGTTCATGCCGAAGGTGTCCTGCATCTGCGTATCTTTGTACAGATTGTTCAGGATCACGTCGGCATTTTCGCCCCGCTTGAGTTCGATGACCACGCGCATACCCGACTTATCGGACTCGTCGCGCAGATCTGAAATGCCTTCTATGCGCTTGTCGCGCACCAGCTCGCCGATCTTGATCAGCAAATTGGCCTTGTTCACCTGGTAGGGCAGTTCGTCGATGATGATGGCCTGGCGCTCGCCCTTGCCGATGTCCTCGAAATGGCACTTGGCGCGCATGATCACGCGGCCGCGGCCGGTGCGGTAGCCTTCGCGCACGCCCGAGAGGCCGTAGATGATGCCGGCGGTGGGGAAATCCGGGGCAGGAACCAGCTCGATCAGCTCGTCGACTGTGGTTTCCGGGTTTTCCAGCAAGGTCAGGCAGGCCTTGCCGACTTCGTTCAGGTTGTGCGGCGGGATGTTGGTCGCCATGCCCACGGCGATGCCCGAGCTGCCGTTGATGAGCAGGTTGGGGATCTTGGCCGGCAGCACCAGCGGTTCCTGCTCGGAGCCGTCGTAGTTGGGGCCGAAGTCGACGGTTTCGCGGTCGATGTCGGCCAGCATCTCGTGGGCGATCTTCGCCATGCGGATTTCGGTGTAGCGCATGGCGGCGGCGTTGTCGCCGTCGATGGAACCGAAGTTGCCCTGGCCGTCGATGAGCATGTAACGCAGGCTGAAATCCTGCGCCATGCGCACGATGGTGTCGTACACCGCGGTGTCGCCGTGCGGGTGGTACTTACCGATGACGTCGCCGACGATGCGCGCCGACTTCTTGTAGGGCTTGTTCCAGTCGTTGGAGAGTTCGCTCATGGCGTAGAGCACGCGGCGGTGCACCGGTTTGAGGCCGTCTCTTACATCCGGCAGCGCCCGCCCCACGATCACGCTCATGGCGTAATCCAGGTACGAGCGACGCATCTCCTCTTCCAGGCTGATTGGCAGGGTTTCTTTGGCGAACTGTTCCATGTACCCGCTTGATTATGAACTCAAAGCCGCGATTTTAGCATGGGATGGAAACCAGCCCGGCTTCCCTCCCAAGGGGTTTATGGAGACAATGCCGGCATGGCCCAACCCGTCGACTTGCTGATTCTTCCCCGCTGGATCGTCCCGGTCTCCCCCGCCGGGGTGCTCGAAAACCACGCCCTCGCGGTCAAGGGCGGACGCATCGTGGACCTCTGCCCGGCTGATGCCGCAGCCGGCCGCTTCGCCGCGCGCGAGACCGTGGAACTGCCAGAGCACGTGCTGATTCCGGGCCTGGTCAACCTGCACGCCCATGCCGCCATGAGCCTGCTGCGCGGCTACAGTGACGACGTACCCCTGCAGCAATGGCTCAGCGCCCATATCTGGCCGGCCGAGCAAAAAGCGGTGTCGGCCGACTTCGTGCGCGACGGCACCCTGCTCGCCTGCGCCGAAATGCTGGCCTCCGGCACCACCTGCTTCAACGACATGTATTTCTTCCCCGGCGCCGCCGCGGATGCCGCCCTTGAATCCGGCATGCGCGCGGCGCTGGGCATGATCGTGATCGACTTCCCGACCAGTTATGCCAGCGACGCCGAGGACTACCTCAACAAGGGCCTGGCGGTGCGCGACCGCTACAAGGGCGAGGAGCGCCTGTCCTTCACCTTCGCCCCGCACGCCCCCTACACCGTGGGCGACGACATGCTGGGCCGGATCGCCGTGCTGGCCGAGCAGCTCGATGCACCCGTGCACATCCACCTGCACGAGACCGCACAGGAAATCCGGGACAGCCTGGACAAATATAAGGTGCGGCCGCTGGAACGCATTGCCGGAGCCGGCCTGTTGTCGCCCAAGCTCATCGCCGTGCATGCCGTGCACCTGCTGGAGGCCGAAACCGAAACCCTGGCCAGGTACGGCTGCCACATCGCCCACTGCCCGGCCTCCAACCTGAAGCTGGCAAGCGGCCTGCCGTCGGTGAAAAAGTGGGCCGACGCCGGCATCAACTTCGGCCTGGGCAGCGACGGCGCCGCCAGCAACAACCGCCTCGACCTGTTCTCGGAAATGCGCCTCGCCGCCCTGCTGGCCAAGGGTGTGTCCGGCGACGCCTCCGCCCTGCCCGCCGCCAAGGCCCTGGAAGCCGCCACCCTGGGCGGCGCGCGGGCGCTGGGGCTGGACAGCCAGATCGGCTCGCTGGAAGCGAGCAAATGGGCGGACATGGCCGCCGTCAACCTCGGCGGCCTCGATACCCAGCCGGTATTCGACCCGGTTTCGCACCTGGTCTATGCCGCCGGGCGCGAACAGGTCAGCCACGTGTGGGTCGGCGGCGAACTCAAATACGCCGACGGGCGTCTTTCTTCCATCAACCTGCCGGACCTGAAAGCGCGCATCGCCTACTGGCGCGATAAACTGGCGACCTGAACACTTCACGCACAGCACCATGAGCAACGTAGACGCCAGCGAAATCGACAAGTTTTCCGAACTCGCCCACCACTGGTGGGATCCCAACTCGGAATTCAAGCCCCTGCACGACATCAACCCGCTGCGCCTAGGCTGGATCGACCGGCACGCGCAGCTCGCGGGCAAGCGGGTCATCGACGTCGGCTGCGGCGGCGGCATCCTCAGCGAGTCCATGGCCGACAAGGGCGCCGAAGTCACCGGCATCGATCTGGGCGAAAAGGCCCTCAAGGTCGCGCGCCTGCACCTGCTGGAATCAGGGCGCAAGGTCGACTACCGCCATATCGCGGCGGAGGACATGGCCGCGCAAAACCCCGCCGCCTTCGATGCCGTCACCTGCATGGAAATGCTCGAGCACGTGCCCAGCCCCGCTTCCATCGTGCAGGCCTGCGCGCAGCTCGCCAGGCCCGGCGGCTGGGTGTTCTTTTCCACCCTCAACCGCAACCTCAAGAGCTACGCCTTCGCCGTGCTGGGCGCGGAATACCTGCTGAAGCTCTTGCCCCGCGGCACGCACGACTACGCCAAGTTCATCAAGCCTGCCGAACTGGCCAGTTTCGCCCGCGACGCCGGCCTGGAGGTCGTCGACCTCGTCGGCATGACCTACAACCCGCTTACCAAGGTTTATGCGCTGGAAGACGACACCGGCGTGAACTACCTGATGGCCTGCCGCAAGCCGGCCTAGAAGCATGACGCAAATCAAGGCGGTTCTTTTCGATCTCGACGGCACCCTGGTCGACACCGCGCCCGACCTCGGTTACGCCCTCAATCTGCAGCGCGGGCTGCATGGCCTGCCGCCGCTGCCGTTTGATGCAATCCGCCCGCAGGCCTCGCACGGCGCGCGCGGCCTGCTCATGCTGGGCTTCGGCTTGAGGCACGAAGACAGCGGCTTCAACCCCATGCGCCAGGAATTCCTCCAGCTCTACGCCGACAACCTGTGCAAGCATTCGCGCCTGTTCGACGGCATGGCCGAGGCGCTGGCCGAACTGGAAGCGCGCAAGCTGCCCTGGGGCGTGGTCACCAACAAGCCGGCGCGCTTCACTGAACCCCTGCTCTCGCTGCTGGACCTGGCCGAACGCGCCGCCTGCATCGTCTCCGGCGACACCTGCCCCGAGCCCAAGCCCCATCCCGGTCCCCTGCTGCACGCCAGCTCGCAGCTCGGCATTCCTGCCGAACACTGCCTGTACGTCGGCGATGCCGAGCGCGACGTCGAGGCCGCGAAGAACGCCAACATGCCCTGCGTCGTCGCCCACTACGGCTATCTGGGCGAAGGCGACGATCCCGAAGCCTGGGGCGCCGACGGCTTCATCCAGCAGCCGCAGGAACTTATCCGCTTCCTGGGTTGAACTTTCTCCCCTGATCCCCATCTGAAGGACTACAATCCGAATTGCTGAGTTTCCCAGGGGCCGACCTGGCTTCGACGTGGGTCGCAAAGCAGAGCAGGGCATACCGAGGGTCAGAGCACCTCGTAAATCCAACTGAAAATTTATAGTCGCCAACGACGAAAACTACGCCCTGGCCGCTTAAGGCCAGGACCCACACCGGATCGTTCATGGGCCGGGCCGGGTAAAACCGGCAGTGGGTTAATCAACATGAAATCGCGTTTGCCCGGGTGGCTTGGGTAAACGTTAAATCAAGGCCACTCGCTTCCAGCCAGCCTGTCCGGCCGGCGTACTGGGGGCTAAATCAAATGACCGGAACAAGTATGTAGAACTGCCTGTAGAGGGCTTGCGGACGCGGGTTCGATTCCCGCCGGCTCCACCATTACACTGTTGTTTTTACGTGAAAAATAACACTAACTTGATGATTTGCAATGAATTTATTGTAAAGCGACATCAAGCAACGTAAGGCAACATAAACCTAAATTGTTGGTAACATCGTTGGTAACTGCTAGACTTACTCTGGCAGTTACCAACAACTTATTGGGGCAATCCCATGCTTACCGACATCAAGGTCCGCCAAGCGAAACCCAGCTTAAAAACCCAGAAACTCTCAGATTCCCAAGGGCTCTTCCTGCAGATTTCCCCATCCGGCGGGAAATGGTGGCGATTGGCCTATCGCTATCTGGGTAAGCAGAAATTATTATCCCTGGGTACCTACCCTGCCATCTCACTTGCCGAAGCCAGGCAACGACGTGATGAAGCCAAGAAGCTGCTCGCCAACGGCGTAGATCCTGCCGAAAACCGGAAAGCCACAAAACAGTCGCACCTAGAGCGCGCTGCCAACAGCTTTGAGGCCATCGCTCGCGAGTGGTTTGCCAAATTCTCTGCGACATGGAGCACGAGTCATGGCGACCGCATCATCCGGCGCCTGGAGAACGATATTTTTCCTTGGCTGGGTGACAAACCTATAGCCGACATTACCCCTCCTACCCTCCTTGCTGCTCTAAGGCGCATTGAGGAGCGCGGGGCTGTAGAAACCGCCCATCGAGCCATGCAAAACTGCGGGCAAATATTTCGTTACGCAGTTGCCACCGGACGCACAGAGCGCGACCCTTCCCAAGACCTTAAGGGTGCACTACCGCCAGTTACAAAGAACCACTTCAAGAGCATCACTGATCCTCAACAGATCAGCTCATTGCTGCGCAACATCGATGGCTACAATGGCGGTCTAGTTGCACGCTGCGCCCTACGCCTGGCTCCATTGATTTTTGTCCGTCCCGGCGAATTAAGACATGCCGAATGGGCGCACATCGACCTCGATGCCGCCGAATGGCGTTACACAGTATCCAAGACCAATACAGAGCACATAGTCCCCCTAAGCCAACAGGCTGTAGACATCTTGCAAGAGCTGCAGCCACTGACCGGGCACAAACGCTACGTTTTTCCCGCCAACCGCGGCGAGGGACGCCCTATGAGCGAGAACACTGTCAATGCAGCGCTAAGATCGCTTGGCTACGACAAGGAAACACTCACAGGCCACGGCTTCCGCGCCATGGCTAGGACACTCCTCGATGAGGTTCTTGGATTTCGGCCCGACATCATCGAGCACCAACTCGCACATGCCGTGCGTGACCCGTTAGGACGAGCTTATAACCGTACAACCCACCTCCCGGAACGTCGGAAAATGATGCAGGATTGGGCTGATTATTTGGACAAGCTTAAAGCTGGCGCTGAGGTGATTCGACTACACGGATAGACACCACCGGATTTACATTCGGAGGCCTTACATGCTGGAGTTGGCTCAGGTATCGGGCCATAAAACCTAGCAAATGCTTAAGCGTTACACACACCTGCAGGCTAAGAAACTGGCGAAGAAGCTGGGACAGACGGGGTGATAAACTAACCCAGCTTGTTGAATGCTAAATAATAAAGGTGAGGGATGGGGCAAAACGAAGCCTTCTCGCGCGTTGTCATTGATGCGCAACTGGCCGACCAAGGATGGAATACCCAGGACACCAACAGCGTTCGCTATGAAGTTGTCCTGGATGACGGCACGCGCGCGGACTATGTCCTTTGCGACCGCCACGGCCGCTCCCTCGCCGTCATCGAAGCCAAGCGCTTCTCCGTAAACCCCGCCGACGCGACCGAGCAGGCCAAGAACTACGCCCGCCAGCTCAATGTCCCCTATATCTTCCTCGCCAACGGCCAGGAGATACGCTTCTGGGAATGGCAGCGCGAAGCCTACCCCCGCCCGGTCAAGACCTTCTTCAAGCAGGACGACCTCGAACGCCGGGCTGCCACTGCGCAGGTCAAGCGCGAATTGCTCGAAGTTCCCATCGACGCCCGTATCGCCGGGCGCGACTACCAGAAGGACTGTATCGATACTCTCTGCAAGGAGATGGGCCAAGGCCGCCGCAAGCTCTTGGTTGAAATGGCCACCGGCACCGGCAAGACCCGCACTGCCGCCGCGCTCATCAAGCGCCTATTCGAGGCCAACGCCATCACCCGCGTGTTGTTCCTGGTGGATCGCATCCCGCTGGCCAAGCAGACCGAGGACGCCTTTGCCGAGCACCTGCCGACCATCCCGGCGTATGTGCTGCGCGCCGGGCGCCGTTTTCAGGACGAGAAGCTCATCACCATCACCACGCTGCAAAGCATGGTCAATATATATAGTGAGTATTCCTCCGGCTACTTCGACCTCGTTATCTCCGACGAATGCCACCGCAGCATCTATGGCAAGTGGAGCGGCGTGCTCAAGCACTTCGACGGCGTGCAGATCGGTCTCACGGCCACGCCCTGCGTCGCCAACCTGGAAGACATGGCGCCCGACGAGGAGGACAAGCTCTTCGTGCGCGATCTCATAGAAGGAAGAAATCCTCCGTGTAATCGCCAATAGCATGGCCCAACAATCGCTTCCAGTTAGTCGGCCACTCGCCACTCTCGCGTCCAGGCGTCTCCTGGCACGTCCATAGTTTTTTCCAAGAAAATGCCCCGCTTCCCGGGGCATTTTTTTCGCTCAAGAAACTTCTCCATTCCTCCGGAATGGAGCCTAAGACAAATCAGACACACCCCACGCACCTCGGTGCAGACATCCCGCGTAGGCGGGATGCTCTGAAACCCGCGCGCTCACTGGTGGCGCGTGTCAGATAGCCGTAAGACATCCGCCCGACACTCTTGTCCGACAAAACTCCGCATTCCCTTGTCCCGCCTTAGTTTCAGGCGGCATCACTTGTCAGACAAGAAAACGCAGTGTGCAGGATGCCAAGAAAGACGCTATTTTTTGACGTTTTCGCGAGGCCAATTGCGTGAGCGGATCGCCGACAATTTCCTCTCCGCCAGGTGGCGGCTTTCTAGGAGCAGAAATTGTCGGAACCCACCAAAAAACTTCAGCGCCTCCTGGCGCAGCGGCGCGCCATTGAGGCGCAAATCAATTCCCTCGAAGAGCGTGAGCGACAACGGCAGGAAAAGGCCATCGCCCACATCATTCGTCGTCACAAGCTCACCCGCTTCGACCCCGAAAAACTCGACCAAGCGCTGGCACGCGCAGTCACAGAACTTAAAACGAGCACAGAAGAAAACCCAGCACCGCAGACCGAAACGATGGGGGCTGCGCATGGCGGTTAGCTCAAAAATCACCATTCGCTTCACTGATAGTGAAGCCCGGATTCTTCGCTCGCAAGCCATCCGACAGGGGGTCAGTCTAAGCGCTTTCGCCCGGAGGCAGATTCTTCACGGAAGCAACAGCGATGCCGCTGGGAACGAGGAAATCGTCAGTCAGATTTTGCCGGTAATCGAGGCACGGCTCGATCTGATGGATGACAAATTGCAGTCCATCGAATCCGAGGCTCAAAAGTCAGAAGAGCGAGTTTCCGAGCGTCTCAAGAAGGCCGTCCTCATGATTCTCCAGGAGATCAAAAAATGAAAAACATCACGTCAAAAACTGTCAACGACTGGGGAATGCGCTGGCGTGTTTTCGTGCATCTTGGATTGGTCATCACGGCTCTTGTCGCCGGTAGCGCTT
The DNA here is from genome assembly GCA_021847835.1 of Pseudomonadota bacterium. GTDB lineage: Bacteria > Pseudomonadota > Gammaproteobacteria > Burkholderiales > Thiobacillaceae > UBA6918. The sequence goes on along the minus strand of JAJZPR010000001.1, from coordinate 174,941 downwards.
ACGAATATGGCAAGCAAAATCTCAGCCCAAGGTTCGGGTGGATACTTATGGCCTATGGGGCTCACGGCATTGGTGCATCGACTCTGAAAATCCCTGACCTCAATTTGCCAGCCGGGCAAATCGTCAACGCCCTTGAGCCATCCTACCGATCACAAAAAAATTTCCGCTTTGCTATCCAGGCTTTTTTTTGGGCGCCTGCACTTGGCTATGGCCTGAGCCTTGGCATTTTGTTGATGGTGGGCAGCGTGCTTCGCCGCGAAAAGAAGGACGACAAACACCTCCGTGGCGCGGAAATGGCAGACGCCAAGACCATCAAAAAAATGCTACGTGGGACGCCGTCCAATTTCGATCTGGGTGGCGTGCCAATCCCGATCGAAGTCGAGCCTGTTCACTTTTTGTTTGTGGGGGGAATCGGCAGCGGCAAAACGCTTGCCTTCCGGCGAGCGCTGGAAGCAATCAGGCAGCAAGACCAGCGCGCCATCATTGCCGATCCAGGCGGGGAATTCCTGGCCAGTTTTTTTTGTGAGGGGGACATCATCCTCAACCCTTTTGACGGACGCAGCACCAGTTGGAGCCCCTTAAGCGAAATGCGCGGCACCTGGGATGCCGAGCGCCTCGCAAAATCGATCATCCCGGACGGGCGCGGCTCCGAGGCGGAGTGGAACCTTTATGCCCAGCAGCTTCTGTCGGGCGTGTTGGAGCGCCTGTGGAGTAAGGGCAATGCCACCAACGGCGAGCTGGTCAGAATCCTTACCGTTGCCGAATCCTCAGAAATGCGTGAGTTGGTCACTGGCCTGCCCGCGCAACGCATGTTCGAGGCCGGAAACGAAAAATTCCTGGCCAGCGTGTTGTCCATAATCGGGAGCTATGCCAGGCCTTTGGCCTGGCTTGATGCTGATGCCGGGAAGGATGGGTTTTCGATTCGGACTTGGGTTGAAAACGAGTCGCGTGGCTGGATTTTTTTGACCTACCGAGACGACCAGCTTGCCAGCCTGCGCCCGCTCATTGCAGCGTGGGTTGATGTCGTAGCCTCGGCTATTTTGACCCTCCCTGAAAATCGAGAGCGTAGGGTCTGGCTGGCGTTGGATGAGTTCGCAGGTCTGGGAAAAATCCAGTCAATCGAACCCTTCCTGACCAAGGCCAGGAAGTGCGGCGGCTGCGCGTTATTGGGCCTGCAGTCCATTTCGCAACTTTACGACACATACGGCACGAGGAAGGCCCAAACCCTACTTTCCTGCCTCGGCACGTGGCTGGTCCTCCGCCAGAGCGATCCTGAGACAGCGGAGGCGATGTCACGTTACCTTGGTGACCGCGAGGTGCTGCGGCAAAACGAGTCCGGATCCAAAGCGGGCGATGGCTCCGGCAACTGGTCGGAGCAAGTCGTCAAAACCAGACTCATCATGCCAGCCGAGCTGCAGCGGCTTGAGCCGCGCCGCGGATACCTGAGCCTCTTGGGCAACTATCCCGTTTGCCCGGTTGAAATGGCCATCCCGAACAAACAGCCCGAGGCAGCGCCTGCCTTTATGTTGCGCGAGCAAAAAACATCGACACCAACCACAAAGCAGCCAGTCAGCGAACTGAACTTTGAGGACTGGTGATGTTGTCCGTCTCCAAAATCCAGGACGCGGGGGCAGCGCGCGCCTATTACGAGCACACCGACGACTATTACTCCAAAGAAGCCGGCGCGTCGTCTGCCTGGCACGGTAAAGGCGCACGTGAGTTGGGACTGACCGGCACCGGGCCGGTAGATTCCAAGATCTTCGAGGCAGCCTTGCAAGGCCGCTTGCCCGATGGTTCCGTGATCGGCAATCCCGGCACCGGTCATGTGCCGGGCTGGGATTTAACCTTCAGCGCACCAAAATCTGTTTCAGCCTTGGCGCTCGCCGGCGTCGATGAGCGCCTCATCCGTGCGCACGACGAAGCGGTGAAAGCCGCTATGGCGCAGATCGAGGAGCGCGCTGCCGTCACCCGCATCAAGGAGCCCAGTGGGCGAATTCGCCAGGAACGAACCAACAATCTGGTCGCGGCGACCTTCCGGCACGAAACCAGCCGGGAACAAGACCCGCAGCTGCACACGCATTGCGTGGTGCTGAACGCAACCTGGACCGATCGCGGCTGGCGCGCCATCGAATCACGCGAAATCTACAAGCTCCAGAAGGAAGGCGGCGAAATCTATCGCGCCGAATTGGCCGCGCGAGTCGCGCAGCTCGGCTATGAAATCGAGCACACTCATGTCGGCGAAGGCAAGGCCGCCTCACGAGGCTTCGAAATCCACGGCGTTCCGCAAAACCTTCTGGACCAGTGGTCCAGCCGCAGCCAGCAGGTCGAGGCCGCGCTGGCCGCGCGCGGCAAAACCCGTGAGACCGCAAGCGCCGAGGAACGCGAGAAGGCCGCACTCGACAGCCGCAAGGCAAAGGAAGCTTCAGATCACGCCGTATTGCGCGATCGATGGAGAGATGAGGCCAAGGCTCAGGGCGCTGACCTAGAGCGCCTTGTAGGCAATTCTCGCGCCTCCGAGGCCGAATTGCGCATCGAATGGTACAAGGCCGAAGGCCAGGCCGCGCGCGAAGCGCTCGCCTTTGCCACGGCAAAGCTCGAAGAACGCAACGCCGTCTTCACTTCGAAAGAGCTGATCCGGGAAGCCCGGCTTCATGGCATGGGCAGGCTGCATGAGCGCGCCATCCATGAGTCGATCTACCATGCCCAGGTCGCCGGCGAACTGAAAGCGCGCGCGGCCGAAGTCTACAACCCCGCCACTGGCCGAATGGAAAAAGTCGAAGGCTTTACCAGCCGCCGCGCCATCGAAACCGAGCGTGCCATGCTGTCCGCAGCCGATCGGCTCAAGGAGGGCCAGGCGGCGATGAGCCAGGACAAGGCCATCGCCGCCGTGGCGATGGCTTCGGCTCGATCGGAACATGGCTTCAACACCGGCCAGCAGGCCGCAGCGCTTCACCTCCTCAGCACAAAGGAAAACCTCGTCCTAGTGCAAGGCTATGCCGGTACCGCCAAGACCACCTCCGTCCTGGCCTGCGCCAGCACGGAGCTGCAGAAGCAGGGATACCAGGTCAAGGCCCTGGCGCCGACGGCCAGCGCCGCGCAGACCCTGGGCGACGCCATCGGCGCCAAAGCAGAAACCATGCAGTCCCATCTGCTTGCCCGCGAGCAAACCACGGGCAAGCAGGCCTGGATCGTGGACGAAGCCAGCCTGGCCTCGGCCCGCGACATGAAAACCCTCCTCGAAAAAGCCGACCGTGAACAAGCCAAGCTCATCCTGGTCGGCGACGTCAAGCAGCTGGGCAGCGTGGAGGCCGGCGCGGCCTTCCGCCAGCTGCAGGAACACGCTCCCGTCAAAACCCAGGTACTCGATGAGATCGTGCGGCAACGCGACGCCCAGCTCAAGGCCGCCGTCTACGACGCCATCCGCGGCGACGCCAAGGCGGCGCTGGAGAAGCTCGAAGTGCGCGAAATCGTCCACCAGCGCACCGACGGGACTGTGGACAAGGTACAGTCCCACCGCGACCGCCTGGAGGCCATGGCGAAGGACTACGCCAGCCTGCCCGGCCCCGAACGCGACAAGACGCTGGTCATCGCGCCGGCGCGGGCAGACCGTGCAGCAATCAATGGCCAGGTGCGCCAGCACCTGGTTGAGAAAGGCGAACTCGGCCGCGAGGAAGTCAAGCTGCAAACCTACGTGGCCAAGGATTTGACGCGCGCCGAGGCGCGCGATTCCCGGAGCTACCGCGCCGGCGACACCCTCGAATTCCAGCGCGACTATAAGTCCATCGGCGTAGCCAAGGGCGAGCGCTGGAAGGTCGAGAAGGTGGATACCCGAACCAACACCCTGCACGTGTCCAGGGATGGCAAGGAGACGGCCTTCGACCCTTCGCGCCATACAAAAACCCAGGTATTGGAGGCGCGCGAAATCGGTGTGCGCCAAGGCGACAAGCTGATTTACACGGCCAACGGCGATCGCAAGGCCGGCGAAATCAACGGCCGGCAGTTTGTCGTGGAAAAACTGGATGCGGGCAGGGGGCGCGCTACGATCAAGGACGAGTACGGCTATCGGCGTGAGGTGGACGTGGCGGCGCTATCGCGAGTCGATCATGCCTATGCCCAGACCGCGCACCAGTCTCAAGGAAAGACCTGCGACCGAGTGCTGGCCTTGGCCGAATCCAGCCAGGTCAATCTCGCGAATCAAAAGACGCTCTATGTCGAAGCATCGCGGGCCAGGGACAAAGTAACGGTCTACACCGACAGCAAGGATGCGGTGGCCAAGGGTATCGAGGCGCGCCATGGCGAGAAACAGACTGCCATCGAGCGCGTTATTAGTGACGGTCCTTCACATCAGCACAACGGGATGGAACTCAGCAGATGATGGGCGCACCTTGGGCGTTATTAGTGACGCCATTTAACGGGCTGGCCGCTAGTGGCCTCCAGTGGCCAAGGTTTCTCCGAAAAGAGGCTTCAAGCATCCGTGCCTGGCCTCCATTGGCCTCCAGTGGCCACTGTTCAGTTTTTGCGTGCCCCTTCGGGTCGGGCTTGCTCCGGGTTCGCGCGTCGCGCTCATCCCCCTGCGGGGAGGCCTTCGGTCCCCTGCGCATCCCTCACGCCTCCGCCTGCGGCTCCGCGCTCCGCTTGGCCTTCGCGTGCCTTATGCCCGCGCCTGTGGCGCCGGCGGCACGCTGCGCGCCCTGCGGGCTTGCCGGATATGTCATCGCCACGGCCTTGCCGTCGCGATGGCTCAAAACCTTGATGGCGCGGATTCCCGCGCTGTGCCGGTGAAACCTGTTTGTGTTGCCCATCTCCTGGTTGAACCTGCTTTTCGGAGCCGCCCAAGGCTTCCGGGCGCTTTCATGCGGCGGCGCTCAAGCAATCGGTCACGCCAGCCGGCGCGGCTTTCGCGGCATATCCTCAGTCGCTTCGCTCCCTCCGGTATTCCACGACCGCGAAACCCCGTCTGTCATGCCCGCTTGCACCGCGCCGAAACCCCGCATGAAGCCTTGCGGCACGCGCCCTCCAGCCTCAAGGGCGAGGCGGCTCCGAAAAGCAGGTTCAACTTAACCAGGAGGTAGGGACATGGCAACACAAACGAACACCGGCACAAACACCGCAGGGCTTTGCCCCGCACCCCAGAGGCCCACCAAAAAGCAGGTTGGCGAAGCACAGACCATGACCGAAATCTTCGGCGATCCGATCCACGTCTACACCCGGGCGCAGGCGATCGAGGATGGGTTCCTGGTGGATGTCAGTGACACCGCAAGGGAAGCTGGTTTCCGCGTTCCTGTGGCGCTTACCCGCGCAGCCTGGGCGGATTGCGTGGAGTGGAGTGAGAAAGACACCCGGCGTCAGACCTATCAGGACCAGGCTGGGCGACTGTGGGACGTGCTTTGGATGGCAATCAATGCCGCTAGGCGTAATACCCAGCGCGAGAGCTTCCAATTCCAGCTTTACCGCGTGGTGCGCGGTGGCCGGAGCCTTAGGCCGAGGCTGACCAGGCTGGTGTGCCGGATCGGTCCGGGGGACAACGGCGAGCCGGTCATCACGATCATGCTGCCAGGAGAGGATTGATATGAAAAGGAAAACCAAACTTACCATCGAGCTTCCGCCGGAGTTTGTCGAGCTGTGCCGGGACGATGGGGTGGAGCCGGAAACCGTTCTTAGGGGCTTTATTGCAGATCTGTGCGGCATCATGAACTGGCAAGCCAATCCACGTGAAGACGGTTACAGCAGCAACGGCTCCGACGAACGAGACATGGCGCAGGCCTATTACGAGCGGGTCGGCTATCCCTACCTTAACCAACACTGGAGGTGAGCAATGAATAAACTAGCTTTGATCGAGGCGAGGGTTGATGCGTTAGCACTGGTACAGATCGGAGTTCGACTCGCCTATGTTCGGTCAACGACAGGCCTGCCAGAACGGTTTCTGAGGGAGCTTTGGAAAGATGTTCACGGCAAAAATCCTTCCTCTGGTAGAACGTACAGTGAAATCGATGCGGGGTTGAGAACTATCAGGCAGCGGCAGGAAGCGGCAGCGTTTGCAAATCTCTATTTCGCTGCCGACTTGGGAAAGGAAATAAAATTCATCCAAGCTGGGCAGTTTATCCGAGTATGGGAAGGATATAGGGAACTGCTTCCCCGAGCAGATATGAACTCGACCCTTGCCTGGACGATCATCCGAAACCTGTGCGCTAGGCTGACCTGGCTGGAAACGTGTGGAAAGTGCGGATCGGGTTTCATACGCCACGAAGGGCAGTATGGTCGTTCTGCGGAATGTCCGTTTTGTGTGGGTCGCTAGAACCGGACCCCGAAATTCGGACAGCCCGATAAGTGATAGCCTTGCTTTATGAATTGGCCCGCAAGGGCCATACAAAGGTTATGGCGGTTCAATCGGATAACGGCGCGGCCGAACTTTGAACAATGAACGAAGGAGAGGTGATGATGTACAAGAGCATGAAGATGGTGGCGGCGGTGGGTGCGGCGCTGGCCATGGCTGCCTGCGGGACAATTGACCCTGCGAAGGTGGCCAAGATTGATAAATCTGGGCAAGGGGTCTTTCTCGGCAAAGCTTTTGTCAGGTCCGACTTGGACAAAAAAATCGTATGTAGCAATTTCAATGATGAACGCTGCAACGATCCCGGCCAAGAAGTGCTTGGTGTCGTGTTCGCTAATTCCTACTGGAACGGGATGGCAAAGGTCGGCGCATTTGTGCCCAAAAGTGCCAATGTCCATGCAGGAGTGACTGATGGTGACATTGTTAAAATTAAAATTGTGGGAAGCAAGGCATATTGGGTCGAGACGGTAGCAAAACACGGAGACCCAAGTTGCTATTGGTCTGGCGGAACCTCTTTAACCGAGGGTGGCGTTGTATGCCCCCGTTTGGGGTATAGCTACAAGAACCTTGCTGACTATTCCGCTTCAGATTTCTGGAAGTAAACAAAAGGCCCGGTTACCCGGGCCTTTGCTTGTGGTCGTCTGAGACGTTACGGTGCCGGCATTGCAGCAGGATCTCCCCATTCCCCTTCTTTTGGAGCGGCGCACTGGTTGAGCGTCACGCCGGTGTAACCCTGCTCCTTGCATTTCGCGTAGCGCTCGCGCAGATCCAGCACCGTGTTGTATTCGGCGTAGGTGTCTGGCCGCCACATGGTTCCGGGATCAAGGCTGGCATCGGTGCACTGCTTGACGGTGTAGCCCTCCGGGCAGGCGCCTTTGTAAAGTGTTGTGGTGCCGGTCAACCCATACCCGTACACCGGGTCAATATGATTCTGCTGGATGGCCTTGGCCAGATTCTTGGTGTGTTGATCTGCCCCAGCATCAGCCGATGGAGGCGTCAATACTCCACTGCCGGTGGAGCCGAAGAACCCATCCTGCATCTGCGTCAGCCCGCCTCCTGAGTGGAAGACGGTGTTGGCGACAGCGTAGGTCACGCCAGCGATAGCGCCAATCGTCCCAGGCGCGAGAGTACCAAGAGCACCTAGTTGTATTCCCGCCCCCGCCGTTGCAAGTGCCGCAACCCCCCATGTCAGCACCGCCAACACCACCGCAAAGAACAGCACCGTAAACGCTGTCTTCTTCTGCGTCCACTGATACACCAGGTCTTCCGGATTCGGCATGTTGCCGCCATCCCAGGGCATGAAGCTCACGCCGGCGTGGGCGATGTGCTGGGGCGCGTCGCAACTGTTTGCGGTGGCGTTCGGGCCCACGCAGATCATGCCCATCTCTCCGGTCGGCTGCAGCTCGATGGGCGTGCCCACATACCAACGGGTCTGGGCTAACCCTTTCACCGTGACGGTGATGGTTTTCTTGAACAGTCCGCCAGATGTCCTTACGTCCTGGGTGAAGCGAGAGCTGCTAAGCGCGACGAAGGAAATCGGCGCGCCGTAGTAACGCTGGGCGTGGCCGACGATGACCTTGGCCGCGGCCCATGACACATTATGGAACACCTTGTCCGTGACGCTGGCGCCCTTGAAGTTCTCGAACGGGTTGTGCCCCGCCCGAAACGGATCCAGGTTTTTCTCGTCCGGCGTGAGGTACTTCTGGGCGCGCGCCCAGTGCTCGCCGTGCCATGGGGTGAAGTCTGCCGTTCTGACCTCGATCTTGCCGTTCGGCAGCTTCTCGATCTTCTGCACCTCGACGTGAAGCGTGGTGGTTTCCGGGCTATAGGCCGCGAACACATAGTTCATGTTCTTCGGGAATGCGGCGATGCGATCGGACATCTCCTTGCTGGTAAGCCCTGCCTTGCCGATATCTTCGCGGCCCTGGGTAATCCAGCGCTCGCCCTCGATCATGCGCCAATCGAAGGTCTTGTCCTTTTGGTTGTATTGCCCTTCCGCCAGCAGGCGGAAATTGTCCTTCGGGGCGTAGACCACATAGTCCGGGTCAGACAACGATACCCCGTCCTTCAGCTTGTAGGGCATCCAGTGGTAGGGGTCCTGGGAGAAGGTTGTCCAGTCGCCTAGCCCACCGGATTCAAAGGTGGGGCCAGATTTGATCCAGGTAGAGGGGGCAGCCGTAACCACCCTCGGCACCATGATGGTCATGGCGTAGAAGATGGACAGGACAAACCAGGTGATGACGCGTTTCATGGCCTAGCCACTGGTGACGCCGTGAAGCTGCCATCGAGCTCAATAATGCCGTGGTAGGTCTTCTCACCCGGAGCTGGTGCACGAGGGTCGAGCAGCAGGTTGTCATCCAGGCTGACCAGAATACGACGAGCAACACGTTCGCCTGGAAGCTGCACAAGGAGGCTTATCTGACGGACTTCGTTGATTGGCTGACCATTCGCATCTTGAGTCTGGATAAGGATGGGCTTGGCCTCGTGGATCAAGAAAAATCTTTCGAGGTTGGGTTCAGCTGCGGTCGCCTGAACCGACCAGAAAATGAACCACGCCGCGACGGCCAACGCCGGCAGGAAAGTTAATCTCGCGATTTTTTCTTGGCGTGGGGTGATGGTTAAAAAACGTTGGAAGGCCGGAGAGGCGTCAATCCAACCACAGAACTTCCCAACGAATTTTTCAAACATTTTGGCCTCTCTCTTGGTGTTTTTTGGATTCTTTGAGGTTATCTTTTTTTTCCGAAAATGAAGGTGCGCAAAGACGACCAAAAGTGGCGTCTTTCTTTGCCTTATAGACATAGTCGCGAAGCGACAAAAAAACCGGGGCGACTAGCCCCGGCCTTTGGGGGTTCGGGGTGAAACCCCGATGCTCGCCGCATAAGCGTCGGGGGATGCGCCGAAGGCGCATGTAGGGGGCAGACAGCCCCCTTCCATCAATGACCACCCGTAGGGTGACATTTTGGGAAAGTATCCCCAAGCTTCCCCGGTAGAAAAACAGTAGGAAGAGTAGAAGGGGAAGCGCGGTCCGGAAACCCTTACCTAGCGCGGATTTTCGAATGGGTGGTGCGATGCTATCCCGTCAAAACGCGACGCTATCCCGATAATGGGCGACGCTATCCCGATGGGGGCGCGACGCCATCCCGACGGGGTGAAACCCCGATGCTCGCCGCATAAGCGTCGGGGGATGCGCCGAAGGCGCATGTAGGGGGCAGACAGCCCCCTTCCATCAATGACCACCCGTAGGGTGACATTTTGGGAAAGTATCCCCAAGCTTCCCCGGTAGAAAAACAGTAGGAAGAGTAGAAGGGGAAGCGCGGTCCGGAAACCCTTACCTAGCGCGGATTTTCGAATGGGTGGTGCGATGCTATCCCGTCAAAACGCGACGCTATCCCGATAATGGGCGACGCTATCCCGATGGGGGCGCGACGCCATCCCGACGGGGCGGAAGCCACATGGAAAGCTGCTCATTGCCCTTGGTGCTATGCTCGATGCGCCCTTTGGCAATGATTTCTAGCCGCTCCAGTTCGCGCACGGCGCGGCTGACGGCGTCCCGGAAGTCCCTCATCCGGCCTGTGTAGTCCATCTTGGCCTTGAGCCAGTCCAATGCGTACCGCTGTATCAAGTCGGCAGACGTGGCCACTAGCCTTTGCAAGGTCTTGGCCATGTCCTGCCCGCGACCAATCTGCATCCGCTTGTCCCAGTCTATTAGGCTATATTCTCGGTTCCCAAATATCTGCACCCACCGAGGATCTAGGTTGTAGGTGTAGGTCTCGGTCTCCTCGTTGTAGCTGAAGCCAGAAATAATGCGGAAGGCTACCGCCCGCCCGACGCTGTATCGCGTTGAGCCGTCCCGCTTCTTGGCCTCCAGAAACAGCGTGGCCTCCGTGAGCGCCTTGACTCGGCGGTGCAGCCAATCATAGTCATGCTTGCCCGTACCGCGCTTGAGCTTGCGCAGCAGTTGTGCCCGATTGAGCGGGACAGATGTCCCCAGCGCCTGCGGCTGGGCGAAGAAGATCAGCGCCATGATGATGTCGCCGTCCGCCTCATCCAGTTGCTCACCCGTGTATTCCAACACGCAATCCCTACGAGTGACCATAACGGCCTGCCGATGGAACTTACGGCGGCCGCGTGCAATCGGGGCGATTAAGCTGGAGCGGGCCAGGTGGTTAGGCATTACACCAATACCGAAACAGGGCAAGAATATCTGGCGTGGCGTCTCTGACGCCTTGCGGTCGTTCTTCGCGGCCGCTTCAGCGGCCAGCTGCCTAATCCTTGTCAGTGGATCATCAAGTTGGTTATGGGGCAGCATTGATCACCCCTTCGTCCGAAGTTGATGATTTTTCCGGCGATTTTGAAGCCAGGCCTCCAACTCAGAGTAAAGCAAGCCCGACTTTCGTTTCCCCAATTTAAAAATTCGTGGAAAAGTAGGATCTGCTGCATGCAACGAATAAACAGTTTGTTTCGACGTGCTGAGTGCACGCGCGGCCTGTTCGACCGACACGATGAGGGTTTGGATGTCCATTTTGCCTCGATTCAAGGAATCGAGGCCGCAAGATCTGAGCTGAGCTCGTTTACGGACGCGGCGCGAGCGGTGCGGCCTCAGAGGCCGCCCGCGTCACGACCGCGCAGGCCGAGGTGTCGGGAGGAGACGATTGGTGAGATTCAAACCTGCAGCTGGGAGCCGCAGTGGGGGTGGGTCTGGGGGATATGTAATGGCATCGCTAAGGTCAAAATCTCTGATCAACTCGTGAACAGCCAGCTTGGTGTTCTGGTCATCCGAGTCAAGCTCAGACAACCAACCAGTTGTAGATTCTTTGCGCGCAAGCAAAAAATCAATTCCCATTACCAAAGCACGGGGCGCCTGGCCCTCTTCTTTAGCCAGATCTTCCAGTTCAAGATCGACAAGGTCTAAATACTGCCGGGAAGTGTCCCCATTCAAACTAAGTTGTTTTTTTGACGCGCGGGCAGCAGAGCCGCGCAAATTGCCCAGCATGGCAACCCTGGCCTGAAAATTCATCGGGTCAGAAGTGAATGCGCGGCTGCGGGCAACCTGAAAATCAACCATACGTAAATTTTTGCCAGAACGTCATGCAACGTCAAGCTTTCCCTGCCATTTGAAGTTCCATCAAACCGGACTGTTGGTAACATTGTTGGTAACTAACAACACGATTTTACAAAGCACATTATATTTACTAGTTAAAACTAAATTTTTCGGTTGCCGCCGGCCCACCAAACAAGAACGCCACCCAATTGGGTGGCGTTGTTGTTTGTGCAGTCGGTTGGGATGAGAAGCCGCCCTCGGGTTCGCGGAGCAAGTTCTGCTTGCGACGGACAGCCGAAGGCTGGGCCCGAAGGGCCGAGGGTTGCGGGAGGCAACCGCAACCCGAGCAATCCCGCCGGCTCCACCAAACAAGAACGCCACCCACCTGGGTGGCGTTGTTGTTGAAGATGAATACGACTGCTTGGAGATTGAACGATGAACAGACAGCGCGCGCTTGAACTACTGAGCCGCAGCAAGCCCGAATTGCAGGCCATTTTCGGCCGGCGCGTACATCGGGCTAAATCAAATAGCCGGAAAGCGAGCCGGGTCAACATGGCAACCCGCCTTGACGGTTTATCAAGCGATACGGGATGGAAGAATGGGTTTTGGTGATGGAGGTTCGGTCTGAAAAAAGATGCTGGCGCCGGACTCTCACTATATTTCAAGGAATCGCAGCCAACGCGACCCGACCCCTACGTCCTGGACGCTTTGAGGTATGAGCCCAACGGTGTGTGCCACGGTTGCTGCTGTTCGAAATATAGCATGGGATAGCCATGATCCAGATTAAGATCGAAATTGATGACCTGCTAGCCCGCCAGCCTTGAGTATGAATTGCTTGATGGGGAATTGTAGGGTGGGCGGCGCCAGGATCCGAACCTGGATCATGCGCAGGGTAGACCCAGCCGCACCGAGCGCGACATCGGCCACCGCATACCCCTATGCCCGGAAATCATCGCTGGGCAGTGCCAGTGGAAATGGGATCGGCTGCCATAATCGGCCCGTCGGGGCCGGTGGTCTGCAAAGACGTCGTGTTCATAGCGCGAAGGCGTCAAGGTGAGACTCCTTGGCCCGACCCTGACACCTCCCCCAAAGCAACCCTAGCCGTTGCGCCATCCTAAAGTTAGCGAAGCATTCACGGCCGACAGGCCGATTCTCCGGTCGACCTGCCCGCAGGAACATCGGCCCGCCGTCCGACACGCTGTGCCGACCTCCATTTCATGAAATATCCGGGTTAGCGGGCACTGCGGCTCACCCGGCAGGTCATATTGTTGAAAGACTCCGGAAATACCGTGTGAGGGCGTCGGTTCGACCGATCGCCCCGCCAAACTTTTCCGACAGGAGTCTGTATGTTGCCCATCCTTGCCCCCCGACCGGCCGCTGCGTCCGCCGCCCTGCTGATTCTGACCGCCGCCTCCGCCTGGGCCGCCCAAGCGCCGGACCTCGCCCCTCACCGCGGCGACGTCCGCAACGCCCACAGCGTCCAGCTCGGCCCGCGCCCCTATTTCCTCGTCGAAGACATGCAGGACGGCGCGCTCAAGCGCGCGCTGCAGCAATGCGCCAACGGCCCGTTCCGCAAGCGCGACTTCTCGATCGGCCACCGCGGCGCGCCGCTGCAGTTCCCCGAGCACACGCGCGAATCCTACGAGGCCGCCGCGCGCATGGGCGCCGGCATCGTCGAATGCGACGTGACCTTTACCCAGGACAAGCAGCTGGTGTGCCGCCACGCCCAGAACGACCTGCACACCACCACCAACATCCTCGCCACGCCGCTGGCCGCCAAGTGCACCCAGCCGTTCACGCCGGCCGAGTTCGACGCGGACGGCACGCTGGTGACGCCGGCGTCGGCCGAGTGCCGCACCAGCGACATCACCCTGGCCGAGTTCAAGACGCTGCGCGGCAAGATGGACGCCGCCAACCCGCACGCGCGCACCGTTGACGAGTATCTGGACGGCACCGCCAACTTCCGCACCGACCTCTACGTCGGCCCCAGCAGCGGCACGCTGATGACGCACAAGGAGAGCATCGAGCTGTTCAGGAAGCTCGGCGTGAAAATGACGCCCGAACTGAAAGGCGCCAGCGTGGCCATGCCCTACGACAGCGACGGCGACGGCGTCGGCGACTACACGCAGGCGGACTATGCGCAGCAGATGATCGACGAGTACAAGGCCGCGGGCGTCAATCCTGCGGACGTGTGGCCGCAGTCCTTCGACATCGCGGACGTGCGCTACTGGATCGCGAAGGAACCCGCATTCGGCAGGCAGGCGGTCTACCTCGACGATGCCGAGACGGTCGCAGACCTGCCGGGTGCCGCCGAATTGCAAGGCTACAAGGACGAAGGCATCAACATCGTCGCGCCGCCGATGTTTGCGCTGCTCGACGTCGACAACGGCGGCCGCATCGTGCCCTCGGCCTACGCGCACAACGCCAGGGGCGCCGGGCTCGGCATCATCACCTGGACGCTGGAGCGCTCGGGCGTCCTCGCCGACGGCAACAACGGCTACTACTACCAGACCGTCGATCCGGCGATCCAGCGCGAAGGCGACATGATGACCGTGCTCGACGTGCTGGCGAAGGAGGTCGGCATCCTCGGCATCTTCAGCGACTGGCCGGCGACGACGACCTATTACGCGAACTGCATGAACCTGAAATAAGTCCGGCGCGAAGCCCCTGCGCCCGCAGCCCGGCCAGACGGCCGGGCTTTTTCATGTCCTTGTACTGGTCGAGCATCCATTCCAGCGCCGAGCGATTGCCCAGTCCTCATATCAGTTGAGCCACCTCGAACACCGCATCGATCGCCCGCCCGTTCCAGTTGTATTCCAGGTAGGCGGCATGCAGGCAGTTCCTCACGATGCCGGTACGCAGGGCGGCGAGGCATTCGCCGCCCGCATGCCGCACGGACGGATACAGGATGCCCTGCTCGCCTGCATTGCGCAGCTTGCGGCCGATGCCCTGGGCATGGCCGTAGTCGTCGGGATCGACGATGCGGGAGTCAATGCGGCTGGCCACGCGCAGGTCGACCGCTTCGCCCCTGGCCTGCACGGTGTAGAGGCGCATTTGCAGGCGCATGGGCGGCTCGCGGGTGGCGCCCATGAACAGGGCCTGGTGGTGGCGGGTTTCTTCGATGGCGCTGAGCTTGTCGTGCGCACAATAGAACACGCCGTAGCTGCCGTCGCTGAAGCGGCTGCCTTGCGGGTTGAGATGCGTGAAAGCCGCCATGATGCAGGTGCTGCCGTTGCCGAACAGCCGTTCTTCGGGCGGAACCAGGCTGATGTCGCCCACTTCGTCGCGGATGCGGTCGTTGGTCATGGCTTCCAGCGCGTAGAGGGCGTCGAAATCCTCCGGGCCGGCTACCCGCTCGAACAGGCTGACGGCGGGAAAGCGGCTGGGAATGACGCGGTGGGCCCGCCTCCAGTTGAGTGCGACATAGGGATAGCTCAAGCCCAGCCCCCGCGCCGGGCGTCAAGATATTGGCGCACTGCCAAGAGGTCGCCGATGTTGCCGCCCAGCATGCGGTCGAGTGCGCTCCTGCCGCCGAACAGCGGCGCGGCGTTGGGCTTCTTGATCCAGGCGTCAGCAGCGGATGCGTCCGGCAGCAGGATTTGCAGGGCCTTGTAGATGCCGAGGATGTAGGACAGGCGCTCCAGGGTATCGCGCTTGAGGTCGGCTGTTTGCGGGGCGGACTTCCACTTGAAGAAGGTGGCGCGGCCGGGGCCGCCCAGCAGGACGATCTGTTCCTCGGTGCCAAGATCCCAGTCCTTGGCAATATTGAAAAACGCGCGCAGGCCGGCCGCGGACATGTCGCGGCTGCCGGGCCGGGTGTTTGCTCTTGGCGCACTTGCAGGGGCAGGCATCGCGTTTCTCCTTTCTGGGGTTTGGCTGCGCTTCAAGTTAAGTACATTTATAGACTAATGTCAATGTTTTGTTCCAAGTTGTACTTTACGACTTGAGTCCTGCATGCCGGCATGACGCACTCTCGCGGCGGGATTCGAGTTTGTGGCTTTTGCATCTCATTAAGACAATCGGCCGATGCAATTCGACGTCATCATCATCTGCGCCGGCGCGGCAGGCATGATGTGCGCCGCGCAGGCCGGGCAGCACGGCGCAGCGTGCTGCTGATCGACCCGGCACCCCTTGGGCTACGCCAGGGCCGAAGCCCCCCCATGGGCAGTGTGGACATACACGCGCTGTCTTCCCGAGCCCTGGAGGCGGCCGCCGTGTCCGGCCTTTATTTCATCGGCGAAGTGGTGGATGTCACCGGCTGGCTGGGCGGCTACAACTTCCAGTTGGCATGGTTCCGGCTGGGTGGCGGGCCGGCATGTTTAGGGCCGTTTTCCTACGGCCTGCCGCGACGGGCAGGTGCGGCCCCAAACTGGCCGCGGCTTCAAGCGGTCAGCCCTTGTCCCCTCTTTGCCAGATCATCACTTCCACCGTGCCGTCCGGGAGATATTCCGTCGAATGCGCATAGCCATTGCGATCGAGTATGCCGTACAGGGGAAGTGGACGGGTGTGGATCAGCAGCCGCAGGCGCTCGCCGGGTTTCAGTTCGTCGAGCGCGGACAGCACGAGTTCCAGCGGCTCCGGCGGCGCCAGATCGCGTGCGTCGATCAGCTTTTCCTGGGGGTCAGGCGTTTTGTCGTTCATTTCAACTAGAATGGTTCAGGAATTGAGGAATGGCCAAATTGTGGGGTAGTCAAGCGGCAAAACCCTTGATCCCGGTCAAGGAAAATGTCCGGCGCCGCACGTAACATCGCTTCCGCAAGCCAAGGAAACCGTGATTCAGGGCATGGTGCCCATTTGACAGGAAAGGGAGGTCAGCACGATGTTTACCAAATCCGCTGCGCGCAATATTTTTTTCGGGGGGGGCGTGTTTTTCTTTCTCCTGTTCCTTGCGCTGACATTCGACAGCACGCGGGATCTGTCCAAACGCGACCACCATGAACAGCAAAACCTGACACCGGAAGTGGTCCGCGGCAAGCATGTCTGGGAAGTGAACAATTGTATCGGATGCCACACGCTGCTTGGCGAAGGCGCTTATTTCGCGCCTGAACTGGGCAACGTCTACAAACGCCGAGGCGGCGAGTTCATCAAGGCCTGGATAATGGGACAGCCCACCGGCGCGCCCGGCCGGCGGCAGATGCCGCAGTTCAATCTGAGCGCGCAGGAACTGGACGATCTGACGGCCTTCCTCAAGTGGACGTCCGAGATCGACACCCAGAACTGGCCGCCCAACATCGAAGGCTGAGCGCAACCCTGGCGAAACATCCCGGATTTCAAGGAGGCAAGAAAATGCAATATCAATCTCAGGCGGTGGCGAAGCCCTACTTCATCGCCGCCATCGGACTTTTCGTGGGCCAGATTCTGTTCGGCCTGATCATGGGACTGCAATACCTGGTCGGGGATTTCCTGTTCCCCGCCATTCCCTTCAACGTCGCGCGCATGGTGCACACCAACCTGCTCATCGTGTGGCTGCTGTTCGGCTTCATGGGGGCGGCCTACTATCTGGTGCCGGAGGAGGCGGAACGGGAGCTGCACAGCCCGAAGCTGGCGCTCCTCACCTTCTGGGTCTTCCTCGTCGCCGGCGCGCTGACGATCGTGGGCTATCTGGCGGTGCCCTACGCCTCCCTGGCCAAGATGACCGGCAACGACCTGCTGCCGACCATGGGCCGCGAGTTCCTGGAACAGCCGCTCATCACCAAGCTGGGCATCGTGCTGGTGGCGCTGTCCCTGCTCTACAACGTCACCATGACGGTGCTGAAGGGCCGCAAGACGTCCATCAGCATCGTGCTGCTCATGGGACTGTGGGGGCTGGCCATCTTCTTCCTGTTCTCCTTCTACAACCCGTCCGATCTGGTGCTGGACAAGTACTACTGGTGGTGGGTGGTGCACCTGTGGGTGGAAGGCGTGTGGGAGCTGATCCTCGGCGCGCTGCTGGCGTTCGTGCTGATCAAGGTCACCGGCGTGGACCGCGAGGTCATCGACAAGTGGCTGTACGTCATCATCGCCATGGCGCTCGTCACCGGCATCATCGGCACCGGCCATCACTACTACTGGATCGGCACGCCGGCCTACTGGCAATGGTGGGGTTCCATCTTCTCCGCGCTCGAGCCCATTCCCTTCTTCGTGATGACCCTGTTCGCCTTCAACATGGTCAATCGCCGCCGCCGCGACCATCCCAACAAGGTGGCTACGCTGTGGGCGCTGGGCACCGGGGTGATGGCCTTTCTGGGTGCGGGCGTGTGGGGCTTCCTGCACACCCTGGCGCCGATCAACTTCTACACCCACGGTTCGCAGATCACCGCGGCGCACGGCCACATGGCGTTCTACGGCGCCTACGTGATGGTGGTGCTGACCATGATTTCCTACGCCATGCCCCTGCTGCGGGGCCGCGTCGCCAACAGCAACAAGGCGCAGGTGCTGGAAATGTGGGGGTTCTGGCTGATGACGGTCGCCATGGTGTTCATCACCCTGTTCCTGACCGGCGCCGGCATCCTCCAGGTCTGGCTGCAGCGCGTGAGCGAAACGCCGCTGTCGTTCATGGCGACGCAGGACCAGTTGGCGCTGTTCTACTGGGCGCGCGAAATCGCCGGCCTGTTCTTCCTTGCCGGCCTGATCGCCTACGTGATCAGCTTCTTCGTCAAGGGCAAGGCACAGGCGGCCGCATAAGCCACCTGGCTGCCGGGGGCCATCCCCGGCAGCCGATGCCGCGCCCCATCCAGGAGTACGCCATGACGCCACCCCCCGCATCCGTGACCGCGCTGGACAATCATTCCGCGGCCGACGACGTGCCGTTCTACAAGCCCCATGGCAACGAAGTCGAACTGTTCGAGCATGCTTTCCGCAACCGCCTGCCGCTCTTGATCAAGGGCCCGACCGGCTGCGGCAAGACGCGCTTCGTGGCGCACATGGCGGCGCGGCTGAAGCGCCCGCTGTACACCGTGGCCTGCCACGACGACCTTTCCGCCGCCGACCTGGTGGGGCGGCACCTCATCAGCGATTCCGGCACCTACTGGAACGACGGCCCGCTGACGCGCGCGGTGCGCGAAGGCGGCATCTGCTATCTGGACGAGGTGGTGGAGGCGCGCAAGGACACCACGGTGGTGCTGCATCCCCTCACCGACGACCGCCGCATCCTGCCGCTGGAACGCACGGGCGAAATCCTGCACGCGCCGCCTCCGTTCATGCTGGTGGTTTCCTACAATCCCGGCTACCAGAACTTTCTCAAGGGCATGAAGCCGAGCACGCGCCAGCGCTTCGTCTCCGTGAGTTTCGGTTTTCCCGAGCCGGACCTGGAACGGCAGGTGCTGATCGCTGAAACCGGCATCGACGCGCGCATGGCGGCGCGCCTGGTCGACCTGGCGGGCGCCTTGCGCGCCCTCAAGGAGCACGATCTGGAGGAAGCCGCCAGCACGCGCCTGCTGGTGTATGCCGCCGCGCTCATCAGGAGCGGCTTCGAGCCGGTGGCGGCATGCCGCGCCGCGCTGGTGGAAACGCTCACGGACGACGAGGAGATCGCGCAGGCCCTGATGGAGGTTGTCCATGCGAGTTTCGGCAAATGAAGGCCCGCAGCCGGAGACACCGGGACAAGGCATTGCGGTAGGGGCGGAAGCGCTGTACCTCGTCAATCTTTTGCTGCTGCCGGGCCTGGGCTTTGTCGCCCTGCTGGCGCTCTGGCTCGCGCACCGGCGCGAGGCGCCGCCGCTGGGCCGCTGCCATCTGCGGCAGACGCTGTCGGCCAGCCTGTGGGCGGGATTGCTCCTGGTGCTGGCCAATGCGCTGATATTTGTCCTCGGCGGCTACCAGCAGCCGGCCACCTGGGTCGTTCTCATCCTGTATTTCACCACCTGCCATGCGACGCTGGTGCTGTTCGGCATTTTCGGCCTGGCGCGCGCCATGGCGGGAAAGCCCTACGTTTACCCCCTGATCGGCAGACCCTGTGATGATTAGCCTGCAACGCAAGCGCCTGTTCCTCCGCTCGGCGTTTTTCCTGCTGTTCCTGCTGGCGCCGCCGCTGGACGTTTTCCGCCTCGATCTGACCCTGGGCCATTTCATCCTGCTCGGCCATCCCTGGACGCTCGGGCTGGACCCTTACCTATCCGGAAAATCCGGCGTGGGCGATGCGATATTCAACATCTTCCTGCGCGGCTTCCTGCCGCTCGCCGCTGCGGCGGCGCTGCTGATCTGGGTTTCCTGGAAATACGGGCGGCTGTATTGCGGCTGGCTGTGCCCGCATTTTTCGATCGTGGAAACCATCAATGCCCTGATGCGGCGGGCCATCGGCAAGCACAGCATCTGGGATCGCGAAAAGCTCCCCGAGCGCGGCCCGGACGGCCGCCTCGTCGAGCCCCGCGCCCGCTACTGGTGGGTGACGCTGGCGGTTTCCGTGGCGCTGGCCTTCGTCTGGGCAGTGGCGCTGCTGACTTATCTCCTGCCGCCCGCCGAAATCTACGGCAACCTGTGGCATGCCAGCCCGACCCGCAACCAGGCCATTTTCCTGATTGCCGCCACCGCGGTATTCACGCTGGATTTCACGCTGGCGCGCCATCTGTTCTGCCGCTTCGGCTGCGCCGTCGGCCTGTTCCAGAGCCTGGCCTGGATGGCCAACCGGAAAGCCATGGTGGTGGGCTTCGACCGCGCCCGCGGCCGCGCATGCAGCGATTGCAACAACGCCTGCGACAACGCCTGCCCCATGCGGCTGACGCCCCGCACCATCAAGCGCCACATGTTCACCTGCACCCAGTGTGCGCAATGCATCCAGGCATGCGGTCAGGTACAGGCCGACAACCCTGACGGTTCCTTGCTGCAATGGGTGAACGACACCTGTGCGCTGGACAAGTCGGACCGCGATTTCGGCCGCCGCCCGGCCGTTCCGGGGCACTGCTTCGGCGGCAGCCGGGAAGCCCGGCCGCTGCGCTTCGTTGCGCGCGCCGGCGCGGCGGAAAAACAGGCGGCGAAGGCCTGAGCGCATGGAAGAATTCGTCGGCGGGCTCTGGCACCGGCTGATCACGCGCGCCGCGGACACGGGGCATGGGGCGGCCGCGGTCGCTTTTGACGATATCGCCAGGCCGGCGGGCATCCTGTTTCGCGCGCTGGGCGGCGACGGCGGCCTGGCGCTGAAAGCCTCGCAGCCGAGCGACTACGCCGGACGGCGCGACTGGCTGCAACGCCTGGCCGGCAGCGGGCGGAAAATCGAGCTGGCCTGGCGCGACTGCGAAGCCCTGCATCTGCCCGCATCCATCCAGCTGTTTCCGCAGGCCGCGTTCAACCGCGAACTGTATTTGTGGCTGGCGGCGCTGGCCGCGGAAATGCGCGGGGGCGAATGGCTTGCCGAAAACCAGCGCGCCACGCAACGCCTGCTGGAAAGATTTCCCGGCCTGCACGCGCGCTACCGGCGCCTGCTTGATGCCAGCCTGTCATTGCGTCCCGTGCCGGAATCTCTGCCCGCGGACGAAGCGGCGCAGGAGCGCGCAATCCGCCAGGCGCTTGCCGCGCCCGGCAGCGTGGAACACCTGCCGCCGGCGCGCCGCCCCTGGCATCCCGTGCAACTGTGGCTGCACCCCGCGCCGCCGCTCGCCGCTCATGCCGGGCCGGCGCCCGCCGTCGACCAGCCGCCGCCCGCAGTGGACCGGGGCGCACACGCCGCCGAGGATCCGCGGCGGCGCAAGGCCCAGAGGGAAGACATGCCGGACGGCAAGGACGGCTTCATGATGTTCTTCCGCGCCGAAAGCATCATGAGCTGGGCCGAATACATCAAGATCAACCGCCCCGCCGAAGAGGACGGCGACGAGGATCGCAAACGCGCCGCGGACGACCTGGATTCCATCAGCGTGGCGCGCGACGGGAAGACCGTCGCTTCCCGCCTGCGCTTCGACCTCGACCTGCCGCCCGAGGAGGCCGACGACACGCCGCTGGGCGAGGGCATCCTGCTGCCGGAATGGCATTACCGGAAAAACCGCCTGCAGGAAAACCATTGCCGCCTGCAACCGATGATCGCGGCGCACGCTCCCCCCACCGCCCTGCCCGCGCATCTCGCCGCCACCGCGCGCCGCATCCGCAGCCAGTTCGAAGCGCTGACGCCGGCGCGCATCTGGGTCGGGCGGCAGCATGACGGCACGGAAATCGATCTCGACGCCTGCGTGCGGCGCGCGGTCGAGCGCAGAAGCGGCGCCGCGGCCGCGGACAGCGGCCTGTACCGATCCTGCCAGGCGCAACAGCGCGACCTGGCCTGCCTGCTGCTGGCGGATCTGTCCCAGTCCACCGACGCCTACGTGAACGATGAGGCGCGGGTGATCGACGTGATCCGCGACAGCCTGTTCCTGTTTTCCGAAGCCCTGTCCGCCACCGGCGACCGCTTCGGCTTGTACGGATTTTCCTCGCTGCGGCGCGACAACATCCGCTTCCACGTGATCAAGGAATTCGACGACAAATACGACGGCCGCGTGCGCGGCCGCATCGCCGCCGTCAGACCCGGCTACTACACCCGCATGGGCGCCGCCATCCGCCACGCCGGCGCCCTGCTCGCGCGCCTGCCGGCGCACCAGCGGCTGCTGCTGCTGCTGACCGACGGCAAGCCGAACGACCTCGACCAGTACGAAGGCCGCTACGGCATCGAGGACACGCGGCAGGCGCTGGGCGCGGCGCGCAGGCAGGGAATCCAGCCCTTCTGCGTCACCGTGGACGAAAAGGCGGGCGCTTATCTGCCCTATCTGTTCGGCGTCGGCAGCTACGTCGTCATCCGCAGGCCATCCGAACTGCCGCGCCAGCTGCCGGCGCTGTATGCGCGGCTCACGCGCTAGCGCGATGCCTAGAAGCGGTGCCGCCGGCCCGACGGAATGCTTGATTTGCATCAAGGCGAAGACGCGCGTTTTGGCGCAGGCTGGAGTCATCGCCGTTCCGGCGATGGAGGGCGGGAATGAACATTACAGGCATCGTGGTGTACGCCAGTCCGGACGGCATCGACAGCGTGCGCGCGCGGCTGGAAGAAATGCGCGGCGTGGAGGTTCACGCAATCGACGCGAACGGCAAGATGGTCGTCACGGTCGAGCAGGCCGAGGGTAGGGAAAGCGTCGAGGCCTTCGACCGCATTGCCGGCATACCGGGGGTGTTGTCGGCCGCGCTGGCCTATCATCATTTCGATCCGGGCGCCGATCGGGCGGCGTAGCATGGCCGAGGCTCAACGAAGCGCGCGCCGCCAGTTCCTGTTCGACCTGGCGCGAACCGCCTGCGCAGTCGGCCTCATGGGCGGCGGCCTGGCGCTGTATGCCAAGCAGGCCCGTGCGCTGCCGCCGCTCGCCCTGCGCCCGCCCGGCGCGCTGCCGGAACACGACTTCCAGGGCGCCTGCATCCGCTGCGGCCTGTGCGTGCGCGACTGCCCCTACCATATTCTCGAACTGGCGAAACCCGAGCAGCGCATCGCCGCCGGCACGCCCTATTTCGTGGCCCGCAGCCTGCCGTGCGAAATGTGCGACGACATCCCCTGCGTCAAGGCCTGTCCCACCGGCGCGCTCGACCACGGCCTCACCGACATCGCCCTGGCCAGAATGGGGCTGGCGGTGCTGGCGGATCATGAAACCTGCCTCAACTTCCTGGGCCTGCGCTGCGACGCGTGCTACCGCGCCTGCCCCCTGATCGATCAGGCGATCACCCTGGAGCGGCAGCACAACCCGCGTACCGGCAAGCACACGATGTTCCTGCCGACCGTGCATTCCGAACAGTGCACCGGCTGCGGCAAGTGCGAACTGGCCTGCGTGCTGGAGGAGGCCGCGATCAAGGTGTATCCGGTCGAGCTGGCCAAGGGCGCGGCCGGCGCGCACTACCGCCTGGGCTGGGAAGAAAAGCGCAAGGCCGGGCAGTCGCTGATCCAGGACCGGGGCATCGTCGACCTGCCCGACCGCATGCCCGAACCGGAGAACACGCCATGAGCGAATCCGCTGCCGGTGTCGCAGAAGGCCGGCCCGCGCGCCGCACCTGGCTGATCCTGCGCCGGATCTCGCAGCTGGGCATCCTCGCCCTGTTCCTGGCCGGGCCCTGGCTGGGCTGGTGGATCGTCAAGGGCAACCTCGCCTTCAGCCTGACCCTGGACACCCTGCCGCTAACCGACCCCTACGTGCTGCTGCAATCGCTGTTCGCCGGCCACCGGCCGGAAATGCTGGCGCTGACGGGCGCCGCCATCGTGCTGGCGTTCTATGTCCTGGTCGGCGGGCGCGCCTATTGCGCCTGGGTCTGTCCGGTCAATCCGGTGACCGACGCCGCCGCCTGGCTGCGCCGCCGCCTCGACATCAAGGGCAGCGCCCATCTTTCGCGCAGGCTGCGCTACGTCATGCTGGCGATGACCCTGGCGCTGGCCGCGGCCACCGGAACGATCGCCTGGGAACTGGTCAACCCGGTGTCGATGCTGCACCGCGGCCTGATCTTCGGTCTGGGCGCGGCCTGGGCGATCGTGCTGGCGGTGTTCCTGTTCGACCTGTTCGTCAGCCGCAACGGCTGGTGCGGCCATGTCTGCCCGGTGGGCGCGTTCTACAGCCTGCTGGGCAGGTGGAGCCCGCTGCACGTAAGCGCCGCCGGGCGCGAGCGTTGCGACGACTGCATGGACTGCTTCGCCGTCTGCCCCGAACCGCAGGTGATCAAGCCGGCGCTGAAAGGCGCGAATGCCGGGCCGGCCATCGTGTCGCCCAACTGCACCCGCTGCGGGCGCTGCATCGACGTCTGCCCGAAGGACGTGTTCCGCTTCGGGCTGCGCAGATTCTGAATTCGCGGCGTCAAGGCGAAGCCGGCAGCGCCGGCTTCGATTTGGAAATGGAATCAGGTGGACATCTCGTGCAGGATGTTCCTGATCCAGCTTTGCGCGTAGACGGCTTCCTCCTCGGACAGGTCGGGCGACACGCCGCCGGAATCGGGCACCGCGACGGTCTTGCCCCCTTCCACCTTGTAGACGAAGGCCACGGAAATGGCCTCCCTTTCGGTCACGTAGCTGTAGCAGACGTTGGCATGGGAGGGATCGACCAGTTCCTGGCCGTTCATCAGCCGCACGAGGTTGGTGGCGCACACCTTGGCCTGCGAGTTGGCCGAATAGCCGGATTTCGGCATCGCGCCGGCCATGCAGGCATCGCCGATGACGTGCACGCCCTTGACCAGGGTGGACTCGAAGCTCAGCGGATCGACCGGGCACCATTTGCCGTCCTCGCCCACCACGCCCGCCCTGTGCGCGACGAGGCCGGCTTTCTGCGGCGGCACCAGGTTGACCAGATCGCCCCGGATTTCCTCGACGCCGTTGTCCACCGAACGTTTCCTGCCGTCGACCTTGAGCACCCGGCTGCCGGAACGGTAGTCGATCATGCCCTGGTAATGCTTCTCCCAGGCCTTCCTGAACAATGCGCCCTTGGACACGATGTCCGGATTGGCGTCGAGCACGATGATCCTGGCGCCGGGATTGTGATGCTTCAAATGCCAGGCCATCATGCTGATGCGTTCGTAAGGCCCGGGGGGGCAGCGGAACGGCGCCAGCGGGATCGACATCACCACCGTGCCGCCCTTGGGCAGGTCGACCAGCTGCCGGCGCAGCAGCAGGGTCTGCTCGCCGGCCTTCCAGGCATGGGGGATGAGCCTGGGCGTCTCCACCGGATCGTAGCCTTCGATTTCCTCGAAGCGGAAATCGATGCCGGGGGAGAGCACCAGGCGGTCGTAGCCGAGGCTGCCGCCGGAGACGACCACTTTCCGGGCGGCGGTGTCGATGGCGGTCACTTCATCATACACCACGTGGATGCCGTGGTTGGCGGCCAGCTTGTCATAGGCGATGGTGTTGTCCCTGATGTCGCGGAAACCGCCGACGACAAGGTTGCTGAACGGACAGGACACGAAACTCCGGTTGCGCTCGATCAACACCACTTCGATGGACGGGTCGTGCAGCCGGATGTGCTTGGCGGCGATCGCGCCGCCGTAGCCGCCGCCCACCACCACCACGCGCCGTCCCTTTTTCGGCAGCAGTTCTGCAGCCGAGGCGATTGCGGGCGCGCCGGCGAGCCCCAGGCCTGCGGCGGCCCCCAACAGCCCGATGAAGCTTCTGCGGTTCATGTTCGACATGTTTTCCTCCCGGCTTATTGCTGGCTGGCGTAGAAGTGGACCAGCGCCTCGATGTCTTCCCGGCTCAGCCCCTCCATTCTTTCCGCCATCTTCTTCGGCATGGGGCGCTTCTTCGTCATGAAATCGTTCAGCGTGATGCTCAGGTAGGGTGCCCATTGGCCGGCGATCACGCCGCCGTCTTCGGATTCGCGCCCGCCGTCCAGATGGCATTTCTTGCAGCTCTGTTCGTGCAGTTTCCTGCCCCGCGCCGTTTTCGCGGCGTCGACGTCCTGCCGGTGGCGGACAAAGGGCTGCACGCTGAAGAACTCGCCCATGGCGTCGAAATCGTCCTCGCTGTAGGCCCTGGCCAGCCGGCCCATCACCGTGCCGGGGCGCTCGCCCGACTTGAACTTCTTCATCGCATCGGCGATGTACTCGGCCGGCTGCCCGGCCAGTGTGGGAATGCTGGGGCCGACGCTCTGGCCATAGGCGCCGTGGCAGGCCGAGCACGTGTTCGACAGCATGGCGGGGGTCGGCCCGGCCGCATGGAGCGGCGGGCAGACGGCCAGGCCGGCCGCCAGCAGGGCCGGAGCGAGTGGTTTGAGTCCCATGGTTCGGTCTCCTTTTTGTGTGTTGATTCCGGTGCAGGGCGCCGGCCGCCGCGCCCTTTCGGGAACAGTCAGTTCGTCGCCTTGAGCGGCCGGAAGGTGTTGCCGATCAGCGGCTGCGCGTCGGCCTGCGGCACATGGCACTGGGTGCAGCTGTAGCGCGCCATGGAAATCCGCTGCAGTTCCTTGCCGTCGGCGTCGCGATAATGGCTGTCGCCGATCTTGGGCGCCTTTTCCTCCTTGTAGTACGGCCGGTCGTGGCACTCCAGGCAGCGGTTCGTCTTGAAATCGATGCGGTAGCCGTCGGCCTTGTGCGGAATCAGCGGCGGCTGCTGCTCGAAGCTGCGCGCGATCTTGTCCTGTTCGCCGGGCGTCTTGCCGGCGTATTCCGTCATCGCCGGCGCCGTGTCCTGTTCGGTCAAAGGGTTCGGGCGCAGGCCGCGCACGTCCGCCTTCTCCGCCGTGGCGCAGGATGCCAGTACCAGAAGTGCGGCAAGCAACGCGGCCGCCGAGGGGTAATGAAGTTTCATGTCAACCTCCGTCCTGTCGAGGGTTAGTCCGGCTTCAGACCTTCACGATCTTGACCGCGCATTTCTTGAAATCGGTCTCCTTCGAGATCGGGCAGGTGGCGTCGAGGGTGAGCTTGTTCACCATGCGGTGCTCGTCGAAGAAGGGGATGAACACCATGCCGGGCGGCATCTTGTTGCGCCCGCGCGTCTCGACCCGGGTCACCACTTCGCCGCGCCGGGTCACCAGCCTGACCGCGTCGCCGCGCTTGAGGCCGCGCTTTTTGGCGTCGTCGGGATGCATGAACACCAGCGCATCGGGGAAGGCCCGGTACAGCTCGGGCACGCGCCGCGTCATCGAGCCGGTGTGCCAGTGCTCGAGCACGCGCCCGGTGGAAAGCCACAGATCGTATTCGGCGTCCGGCTGTTCCGCCGCCGGCTGGTAGGGCAGCGCGAAAATCACCGCCTTGCCGTCGGCATGGCCGTAGAACTTCACGCCCTCGCCTTTCTTCACGTAGGGATCGTAGCCCTCGCGGAAGCGCCACAGGGTTTCCTTGTTGTCCACCACCGGCCAGCGCAGGCCGCGCGTCTTGTGATACAGGTCGAAGTCGGCCAGATCGTGCGCCTTGCCGCGGCCGAACTGCGCGTATTCCTCGAACAGGCCTTTTTGCAGGTAGAAGCCCACCCGTTCCGAATCGCTGTTGGGATGGCCCTTCTGGATCTCGGAAAGCGGGAAGCGGTTGACCACGCCGTTGGCGTAGAGGATGTCGTACAGGGTCTTGCCCCGGTATTGCGGCATTTTGGCGATCAGGTCCTCCGGCCAGACCTCCTCGACCTTGAAGCGCTTGGAGAACTCGACGTATTGCCAGAGATCGGAGCGCGCATTGCCCAGCGGCTTGACCTGCTGGCGCCAGAACTGGGTGCGGCGCTCGGCGTTGCCGTAGGCGCCCTCTTTTTCCATCCACATCGCCGAAGGCAGGATCAGGTCCGCCGCCAGCGCCGACTGGGTCGGATAGGCATCGGACACCACCACGAAGTTGGCCGGGTTGCGCCAGCCGGGGTAGACCTCGCCGTTGACGTTGGGCCCCGCCTGCATGTTGTTGGTGGTGGAAGTCCAGTAGAAATTGAGCTTGCCGTCCTTGAGCATGCGGCTTTGCAGCACGGCGTGGAAGCCGGGCTTGTCGGGCAGGGTGCCGGCCGGCAGCTTCCAGATTTTCTCGGAAATCTCGCGGTGCTTGGGGTTCATCACCACCATGTCCGCCGGCAAACGATGGGCGAAGGTGCCCACCTCGCGTGCCGTGCCGCAGGCCGAGGGCTGGCCGGTGAGCGAAAACGGCCCGTTGCCCGGCTCGGAGATCTTGCCCGTCAGCAGGTGCACGTTGTAGATCATGTTGTTGACCCAGGTGCCGCGGGTATGCTGGTTGAAGCCCATGGTCCAGTAGGACACCACCTTGGTCCTGGGGTCGGCATAGGTTTTGGCCAGCGCTTCCAGCTTGTCCCTGGGCACGCCGGAAAGCTTCGCGGTGTGGTCCAGAGTGTACTCGGACACGAACTGCTTGAACTCGTCGAAGCTCATCGGCACCGCCTTGCCGGGGTCGCCCTTGGGCTTGCCGTCGGGGCCGGGATAACCGTTGTTGCCGGCCGCCTGCTCCAGCGGATGGTTGGGGCGCAGGCCATAGCCGATGTCGGTCACGCCGCGCTTGAAGTTGACGTGATCCTTGACGAAAGCCTCGTTCACCGCCCCGCTCTGGATGATGTGGTTGCAGATGTAGTTGAGGATCGCCAGGTCGGTCTGCGGGGTGAAGATCAGCTCGTTGTCCGCCAGCTCGCAGCTGCGATGGGTGAAGGTGGACAGCACGTGCACCTTGACGTCCTTGCCGGTCAAGCGGCGGTCGGTGATGCGCGACCACAGGATGGGGTGCATCTCGGCCATGTTGGATCCCCACAGCACGAAGGCGTCGGCATGCTCGGCGTCGTCGTAGCAGCCCATCGGCTCGTCGATGCCGAAGGTGCGCATGAAGCCCGCCACCGCGGAAGCCATGCAGTGGCGCGCGTTGGGGTCGATGTTGTTGGAGCGGAAGCCGGCCTTGAACAGCTTGGCGGCGGCATAGCCCTCCCAGATCGTCCACTGTCCCGAGCCGAACATGCCGACGGCGGTGGGGCCCTTGGCCTTGAGCGTCTCCTTGCACTTCTGTTCCATGACGTCGAACGCCTTGTCCCAGCTCACCGGCGTGAAGTCGCCGCTCTTGTCGTAGCGGCCGTCCTTCATCCGCAACAGCGGCGTGGTGAGGCGGTCCTTGCCGTACATGATCTTGGCCAGGAAATAGCCCTTGATGCAGTTGAGCCCCTTGTTGACCGGCGCATCAGGGTCGCCCTGGGTCGCCACCACGCGGCCGTCGCGGGTGCCCACCAGCACGCCGCAGCCGGTGCCGCAGAAGCGGCACACGCCCTTGTCCCAGCGGATGCCGCTATTGTCGGCGGCGGCCGCCAGCGCCTCCTTCACGCCCGGCACGGTCACGCCCGCCGCGGCCGCGGTCGCAGCCACCGCGCTGGTCTTGATGAATTCCCTTCGCGTCAAGTTCATTTCAAGCCTCCTGGCAGAAAATCTTCCCGGTGAAAACTCATGCGGCAGCCGCGGCGGCGATCTCGCCAATCGTTACCGCAGCAACCGGACATGGACCCACGCACGCGCCGCAGCCGGTGCAGCGGGTGGTATCGACTTGCGGCCGGGCAACTGCGCCTGGCACAAGCATGAAACGGATGGCGTCTTCCTGGCAGCTTTCGCGGCAGGTCCGGCATACCACCTTGCGCCCTGCCAGACAACTTGGCGCAATGACGGCTTTCTGCGCCCACGGCTCGCGCTCCAGCGCATATTCCAGCGCGCCGCGCATGCACGCCTTCGCGCAACGCCCGCAGAAGGTGCATTCGCTGGCGGAGAAATCCACTTTCGGAAAACCGCCGCGGCCCCGCGACAAAATCCGTTCCGGGCACGCATCGGTGCAGCGTCCGCAGCCGTTGCAGCGTTCCACGAAATCCGCTTCCGGCAGCGCCCATGGGGGACGGATGACGGGAGCGGGGCGGAAATCCCCGCGCAGGAACCCGGCGCGGCCGGGGTTGTAAGTCATGGCAGTAATTCCCATGCCGTTATCATGGTTATAAGCATGCGCACAAACGGGCAAATGATCCTTGACCTAGATCAACCATTTCCAATGCGCCGATTCAGACAAACGCGCTCGTCTCCAAAAGGCCATCTGGCGGGCGGAAACGATGCGCGCGAATTCCGCTAATGGCTGGTTCCGGCGGAGCGCGTGACCTTGTTGTGGACGTTGTACTTGCCCACCGGCTTCTTCATCGGCAGCCGCTTGACCTCCTTCAGGGTCTGCGCGTCGTACACGATCACCGCGCCGTCCATCTCCCACAGGCTGGCCAGCGCATGGCGGCCATCGCGCGTGAACTCGATGTGGGCCAGCGTGCGCCCGGGCTCGCGCACCTGCGCCGCCACCCGCAGGGTGGATTTGTCGATCACGGTCAGCGTGTCCCTACCCGCCGGGCTCATCATCGAGTCGACCCAGGCGAAGCGCGAGTTCTCGTGGCTGCGCATGAAGAAGCCGGGGCCGGGCGTCTCGATCTGCCTGAGCGTCTTCCAGTCCCGCATGTCGATGATGCTCACCAGGCCTTCCTTGAGATTGGGCGTCGCCATGACCGGCCGGCCTTCATGCATCCAGGTGATGCCGGAACCCAGGTGCGGCATGCCGGGCAGGTCCAGGTCGGCGGTCTTGCGCCGCGCGTCGAGGCCGACGACCTGCCCCTTGCCCGTTCCGCCGCCGCTGCCGCGGCTCGCGCCCATCACTTCGCCGTAGTCCTGGGTAAAGAAGAAATCGTCGAGATGGTCGTCGAGGAGGGTGCGCACGGGATTCAGAAAGCCCGGCACGAAGCTGCCCTCGCGGTGCCGGAAATCATGAACCATGCCTGCGGCGATATCCGGGGCCTGCGGGTCGTAGCTGATCTCCCATATCTCTTTCACGTCCTTGAGGGCGGCGACGAAGCTCGCGCGCGGCGGCGCGGAATAGACGGCCGACACGCGCGAAGTCTGCTTGCCGTCCTTGTCGCTCACCGGCAGGACCTTGACCAGGTTGAGCCCGGCGTCGAGGATCACCAGGGTGTGCGGCAGATAGTTCGCCACGGCCACGTACTTGCCGTCGCCCGAAACGGCGGCGTTGCGGGTGTTGATGCCGGCGCGCACTTCCGCCACCATCTTCAGGTTCCAGAGGTCGTACTTGGAAATCCAGCCGTCGCGCGAGGCGAAGAACACGTAGCGCCCGTCCGGCGTGAACTTCGGCCCGCCGTGCAGGGCGAAGCGGCTGGGGAAGCGGTGGATCGGCTCCAGCCTGTCGCCGTCGAGGATGCTGACGTGATGGTCGCCGCCCTCCACCACCACGAACAGGTTCATCGGGTCGGCGGAGTATTGCGCCTTGTCCGGCAGCGACCCCGGCGCGAAGTGCACGACGCGCGAGGCGCGAATCTCGGTCTCGCCCCATGCCGGAGAAGGCGTGACCGGGGTGGCGATCCAGTCGGCGAGCTGCCGGATCTCGTCGGGCGCGAGCACGTCGCGGAACGCGGG
Organism: Pseudomonadota bacterium; assembly: GCA_021847835.1. Lineage (GTDB taxonomy): Bacteria > Pseudomonadota > Gammaproteobacteria > Burkholderiales > Thiobacillaceae > UBA6918. The sequence goes on along the minus strand of JAJZPR010000001.1, from coordinate 143,779 downwards.
CATCTGCACCGCCGGCCGGCTGTCGCGGATCACCGCCAGCATTTCGCTTTTTTTCAGCCGCGCGAGATTTTCCGGCAGCAGCGCCGGCCCCATCAGGCCCAGACGGTCGGCGCCGTGACAGACCGCGCAGTGCCGGGCGTAGAGCCTGGACGCGCCGTCGTCCGCGCTGGCCCGCGCGGCAAACGGCATGGCGGCAAGCCAGGCGCAAAAAGCCAGAGACAGGGTGCCTCGAAGCACACAGCTAAGCGTATTCAACGCCGATCTCCTCGTCTTCCAGATAGCAGCCGGGGTCTTCCGCCCAGGGGTCGCCGCTCACCTGCCAGGCGCGCACCCGCGTGTTGCCGCCGCAGATGTCGAAATAGCGGCAGGCGCCGCACCGCCCGCCCACTTTGCGCGGCTTCGCTTTCAATCCGGCCAGGATGGGATCGGATGTGTCCGTCCAGATTTCCGAGAACGGCCGCTCGCGCACATTGCCCAGGGTGTGGTTCCACCACATGGTGTCGGGGTGCACGTTGCCCAGGTTGTCGATGTTCGCGACGTTCACGCCCGAGGCGTTGCCGCCCCATTGCGCAAGCTTCTCGCGCATGTGCGCTTCGAGACGCGGGAAATTGCGCCGCACCCAGAGCAGCATGTACACGCCGTCGGCATCGTTGTTGCCGGTGACGAATTCCCGCCGCCGGCCTTGCGCCAGGTCGAGCCAGCAGGTGTCGAACAGCAGGTCCATGGCGCGCCGGGTGGCCTCGTGCACGGCATCGTCCCTGCGGTTGCGGTTGCCGCGCCCGGCATAGTTGAGATGCGACAGGTAGAACTTGTCTATGCCCTCGTCTTCGGTCAGTTGCAGCAGCAGGGGCAGTTCGTGGGCGTTGTCGCGGGTCAGGGTGAAGCGGATGCCGACCTTGATGCCGCGCGCGCGGCACAGTCGGATGCCGGCAAGCGAGGCGTCGAACGCGCCCGGCATGCGGCGGAAGGCGTCGTGGGTGGCGCCGATGCCGTCCAGGCTGATGCCCACGTAGTCGAAGCCGGCGGCGGCGATGGCATCAATGTTGGTGGGGTCGATCAGGGTGCCGTTGCTGGACAGCCCCACGTAGAATCCCAGCTCCTTGGCGCACTGCGCGATATCGAAAATGTCAGGCCGCAGCAGCGGCTCGCCGCCGGACAGGATCAGCACCGGCACGCGGAAACGCTTCAGGTCTTCCGTGACGCGAAATACCTCCGCGCCGGACAGCTCGCCCGGAAAATCCTTGTCCGCAGAAATCGAATAGCAGTGCTTGCAGGTGAGGTTGCAGCGGCGGATCAGGTTCCAGATCACCACCGGGCCGGGAGGTGTGTTGCGCCGCGGCACGAGGGGCGTTGGGCGGGTCAGCTCCTGCATGAATTGCGAGATTCGGAACATGTTTTTCAGCCTCCTTCGTTGCCGTTGCCTGCTGCATGACGGGTGGGCGGGAAACGGGCATTCATCTTCAACCGCCGATGCGCAAGCCCGCCTTTTTGAGGATGCGGGTGCTGTACAGGATGTCGTGGCTGCGATTGGCCCTGCCCAGCAGCGCCGCGATGCGCCGGGTCTTGTCTTCCACCTCGGCGCGGTCGCGGCCGTGCGCCATGGCGAACAGGTTGTACGGCCAATCGGGCAGGCGGCGTGGCCGCCGGTAGCAGTGGCTGACGAAATCGAGCTGGCCGACACGCCGGCCCAGCTCGTCCACCCGCGTATCCGGAACGTCCCACACCGTCATGCCATTGGCCTTGTAGCCCAGCGCGTAATGATTCGGCACCACGCCGATGCGGCGGATGGCGCCCGTCGCCAGCATGCGCGCCATGCGCGCCATGACCTCGGCCGGCGCCAGATCGAGCTGTGCCGCAATGGCGTGATAGGGTTGCGGGACCAGCGGCAGGCCGCCCTGGGTGGCGACGATGATGCGCCGGTCGGTGTCGTCGGGAATGAACGGTGCGTGCATGGCTTTCAAACCGTCAGTTTCAGGTCGAGAAAATATTCGGCGATTTTCGGCAGGTTGTAGACCGGGTGGCCGGTGTCGCGCTCGATGCGGGCGATCGCCTCGTCCTGCTGCCGCGGCGTTTCCGTCGCCAGCACGAACCACATGTTGAAGGCATGGTCGCGCGCGTAATTGTGCGCGATCTCGGGCATGGCGTTGACCACGGCGGCGGCCTGTTCGAAATCCGCCCTGGGGATGCGCATGGCGGCGAGCGTAAGCGCCCCGCCCATGCGCTCGGCGTGGTACAGCGGGCCGAAGCGGGTCAGAACGCCCCGCTCCAGCAGCCTGCCGATGCACGCCATCAGTTCCTGCTCGGAGGTGCGCAACCGCAGCGCCATGTCCTCGAACGGCCGTTCGCAAATCGGGAATCCGCCCTGCAGGTCGTTGATGACCCTGCGCTCCAGATCGTCCATCATCTGGCCCCGGCTGCCGCCACGTAGCAGGCGCCGCGCTGCTTGAAGCGCCGGCGGCTGAACAGCACTTCATGCTGATATGCCTCGATGCCGCAGCGCCGGCGCATATCGTCCACCTGCGCCAGCACGGCATCGCGGTCGCAGCCGTGGATCATGCTGAATAGGTTGTAGCGCCATTCCGGCAGCCGGCGCGGGCGCCGGTAGCACAGGGTGACGCAATCGAACCGGCCGATGCAGCGGCCCAGCGCCGCGACCTGCCCGTCCGGGATGTCCCACACCACCATCGCATTGGCGCGGTAGCCGAGTTCGTGGTGACGCACCACCACGCCCATGCGCTTGATCACCCCCTGCCTCGCCAGTTCGGCCAGCCCGGAAATGACGGCGCTTTCGGACAGGCCGGCCGCCGCGCCGATGGCGGCATAAGGGCGAGACACCAGCGGCAGGCCGTGCTGCACCGCCCCGATCAGCGCCGTCTCGGCAGCCTGAGGAAGCGCGTTGCCGGCAACGGCATAGAGTGCCTCGACGCCGCGGCCTTCGCTGCGCCGCCGCTGCGACTGCATGAGATCGAAGCCCAGGTCGATGTGGTAGTCCTCCAGCAGAGGCAGGTGCAAGACGGGATGGCCGCTGCGGTTTTCGATGTCGTGCAGGACGGCGCGCAGGTTCGCCTCGTCGTCGGCGGTGGCGACGAACCAGAGGTTGAAGCGGTGTTCGCGCTCGTAATTGTGGTTCACCTCGGCATACGCGCTGACCAGCGCCGCCACTTCGTCGAGCCGGTCCGGCGGGATCGCCATCGCCGCCAGCGTGCTGGCGCCGACGCTGTGCGGCCGGAACACCGCGCCCACGCGGCTCACCTTGCCGCCGGCCTGAAGCCGCACGAGCATCGCCAGCACCCGCGCCTCGCTCACGCCCAGACGCGCGGCGATCTCGGCAAACGGGGCGGGAACCAGCGGAAAGTCATGCTGGAAATCATTGAGCAGGTGCAGTCCGAATTCCGTCATGGCAGGCTCTCCGATCCTCATCGTGAAAACAGCATGCGCCCTCCGCACGGACGCCGCCTTGCTTCAAATCAAGTTTCGCCACTTTTTCCTTGCCATGCCTCACATGCCGGTGCGGTGGGCGCGCGCGGAAAAGAAAATGCCGCTCGGGCTGTCGGCCGGCAGCTCGCCCAGCCTGGCGAAGCTTTCGCTGTCGTAGATTTCCACCCGGTTCTCGTCGCGCACCGAAATCCACACCTGCTCGCCGCGCGGCGTGAACTCCATGTGCAGCACGCCCTTGCCCGGCTTCAGCGTCTTGACGACGGCGCGGGAGGCGACGTCGATCACCTGCACCACGTCGTTGTGCGGAAAGGCGAAATTCACCCACACGTGGCGGTTGTCGGGTCGCGCCACCACGAACACCGGCTGCCCGTGCACGGGGATGCGTCCGCGCTCGGCCCATGCGCCCTTGTCGATCACCAGAACCTCGTGCCGTCCCACCGCCGGCACCAGCAGTTCGTTGCCGGTGGCCGCCCAGCCCTCCAAGTGCGGCATCTTGTATACCGGCAGCGCCTGTCCGCCGCGGCCGTAGCCGTCGAGCACGCGCTTCACGCCCGCCTGCACGTTCCACAAGTCCAGCAGCGCGAGACCGTCCTCGCCGAACAGGCCGGCCAGGTAATGGCGCCCGTCGGCGGTGATCATGGCGTCGTAGGGTTGCGTGCCGACCTGCATGAATTTCGTCAGCGCCGGGGAACCAGGCTGGCGCATGTCGGCCAGCCAGATCTCGCCGGCCTCGAACAGGCTGAACACGAAACGGTTGCCGGGCGCGTCGACCAACCCGATCACCTTGGACGGCTTTCCCGCTGCGTCGATGGCCGGAATGTCCGCCAGCGGGTCCAGCGTGGCGGCATCGAACACCTTGACGCCGCCGGGCGCATAGTTGGCCACGGCGATCAGCCTGCCGTCCTGGGAAATGGCGCCGCCGATGCTGTTGCCGGCCTGCATCACGCGCCGGACGATGCGCCTTTCCAGGAGATCGACCTGGGTCAGCCCGCCGTCGCGTCCGAAGACGTAGGCATGGCGCTCGTCGCGCGAGAAATTGACGGAGGCATGGGACAGGTCGCCGAGCCCGGTGATGCGCGCGAGCCGGGTACGCCCGCTGGTTTCCACGATCTGGATGCTGCCGGTGGCGCGTTCGATCACCACGCCCAGATCGCCGCTGCCGCGCAGCTGCGGCGTGGCGCAGCCGGCCGCGAACAGCGCCGCGACAAGCCAGAGCAGCCCGCGGGCAAGGGCCGCCAGGCCGAAGCCGGCGCGCGCAGGGGAAACGACAGGCATGACGCACGCCGCATCAACGCGCATCGGGCAGGCCTTTCAACAGGATCTCGACCACCCAGCCCGCCTCGTTTTCGGACAGGAAGGGGGACCAGGGCGGCATTGCCGTGCCTCTGCGGCCATGCAGGACGGTCTGCACGAGCGCCGCGGGCGGCTTGTCCGCCAGCGCCCGCGGCGTCAGCGGCAGGCCCAGCCCGCCCTCCATCTGCAGCCCGTGGCAGGAGCCGCAATCCTGGCGCACCAGCCTGAGCAGTTCCGCCTGGCGCGTCGCCGCCGGCACGGGCGCCGGCGTCAGCATCTGTTCGTCGGCTGCCGCCGAAGTTGCGGAAACCGGCAGCGCCGGCACGCCAAGCGCAAGCGCAGCGGACAGAAAGGCGCTCGCCCGCATGGTCTTATTCCGCGACTTCCACCACGCCGGTCATTTCTGGGTGAGGTCCGCAAATGTAGGGATAAATACCCGGCTTGTCGAAAATGCGCTGCCAGGATTCACCCGGGAAGAAACGCTCCGATTCCGGCAATCCCTCCTGCTCGAACAGGACGGAATGGCTGGTGCGCTTTTCCCTGTTCACCCACTTGACCGTGTCGCCGGACTTGACTTTCACCCGCTGGGGAACGAACTGCATCTTCTCGATGCCGACCTCAACAGTTTCCGCGTGCGCCGGCAACGCGGACAGGGCGAGGCCTGCCAGGAGGGATTTCAGCAAGCTGGCTGTCGTCGGTCTCATGTCGTGCACCCCTTCCTCGGGACGATGATTGTGGCGCGGGCCGAGGCCGGACCCCGGCCCGCAACGGCTTCACTGCTTCACCGCATTGATGTCGGCCTTGGCATTGCCCAGGCCCAGCGTGTAGCCGAAGGAAACGTAGTGGTAGCGGCCCGCGGTGTGGTCGTCATGGATGGCGAAGCCGAAGTTGTAGACTTTCCCCGGCTCGAGCTTGACGTCGCCCTCGCCGCCCGCCAGCTTGCGGGTGAAATTCACCGTCCAGGTATCGCCCTTGAGCTCGCCCCTGGCTTCGGACAAGGCCTTGCCGCCTTCCATCACGCGGCGCTCTGCAATGTGGCCGTCGACCGGCTTCTGCCCCTTGCCGCTGCGGAACTGGAGCAGATCGTAGAATTTGCCGTTCGCCAGGCTGCCATCCTTGACGTACTTGGTCTTCTTGTCGTCCTTGATGCCGGGCATGGTGCGCACGTCGTTGTGGCAGGTCGCCCAGCAGCCGCCGGCGCTGTCGTATTCGACCTTGCCCGGCTCCTCCAGCATGAAGGCGAGCTTGACCGGATTGTCGGCGTCCATCTTCTTGCCGCTGCTGAAGCCGGTGTTTTTCCAGGAAAAACGCAGGTAGAGATTGCTGGCGTCATGCGCCGCCTGCACCGTGACCGGGATGCTGCCCGGCTTGCCCTTGATCGGTTCGGGTTCGAGGACGGTGTTCTTGGACTTCTCGCCGGAGCTGATTTTCCTGCCGAAGTCGGGCGCTTCCTCGGCGCCGGTCCGGTCATCAACGTGACAGCCGATGCAGGTTTCGCCCTTCTTCACGCCCTTGGCGCCGCCGTGTTCCGTGCCTTTCAGGACCCATTCCATCCCCGAACTGCCCGGATAGAACACCGTGATTTTTTTCGCGGGCGCCTTGCCCGCATCGGCGGCCGATGCCAGCCCGGCCCCCCCAGCCATCAGCAAACCCAACGCCGACAAAACAACCAGGGATGTGTTCATGAGATATCTCCTTCTTGGCTCGCCTAATTTCCGCATCCAAACCGCAGGCCCATCCTGCGTTCCGCTATTCATCTTCCTCGGGCATGCCTTTGGGTTTCTGGTGCGCGATGCCCTTGTGGCAATCGATGCAGGTCTGCTTGTCCTCCAGCGCACTCTCGTGGCTCTTGCGCGCGCGCTGTTTCTGCATGTCCGTGTTCATGCCCTCGAAGCTGTGGCAGTTGCGGCACTCGCGCGAATCGGACGCCTTCATGCGCGCCCATTCGCGCTGCGCCAGTTTCAGCCGCTTGGCCTCGAATTTCTCCGGCGTGTCGATGGTGCCGGTGATCTTGCCCCAGACCTCGCCACTCGCCCTGATCTTGCGGAGCACCTTGTGCGTCCAGTCCTTCGGCACGTGGCAATCGGAACAGACTGCGCGCACGCCGGTGCGGTTGGCGTAATGGATGGTTTTCCTGTATTCCTGATAAACGGTGTTCTTCATCTCGTGGCATGAAATGCAGAACTCGAGTTCATTGGTCGCTTCCATCGCGGTGTTGAAGCCGCCCCAGAAAATGATGCCGGCGACGAAACCGCCCGCCAGCAGGGTCAGAATCGAATAACGCGCGGCCGGACTGCGCAACTTTTTCCACCAAGCTTGGTGTGTGCCACTCATCTAAAACCCCTTGCTCCCGAATCATGCCGGCCTGCCCCGGCCTGGCCGGAGCGGGCACGCAGACCGCTCCGAAACATCCCTTCGACTCCCGCTTGCGGGCACGGCCCCGGGAAACGCACACCCGGGGCGCGGCCGCGATCAGTAGATGTCGTGCTGGGTGTTGTAGACATTGAACTTGCCGGTCGGCGTGATCAGCTTGGAATCCTTGATCACGTGCTTCAGCTTGCGCGTCTTGTCATCCATCACCACGATCGCGGACGGCTCGGTCTTGCCCGCCCAGATCGAGAACCAGACCTCGTCGCCGTTCGCGTTGTATTCGGCGTGGACCGTGCGCTTGATCGCCTTGCCCTCGGGCAGGCCGGCCAGCTTGGCGATGTTGATGATCTCCGGGCCCTTGTCCAGATTGCGGATGTCGTAAACCGACACCGATTCGGCAATTTCCTGCTCGGGATTCAGCGGCGCGTCGGCCCACAGATTGGCGGATTTTGGATGGGTCTTGACGAACAGCGAGCCGCCGCCGTGGTTCTTCAGTTCCGCCACCACCTTCCAGGCATACTGCTTGTGCTTGACAGGGTCGGTGCCGATCAGCGAAATGACGTCGGCGCCCAGGTGGGAGGTCGCCCAGACCGGGCCGAATTTGGGATGCACGAAATTGGCGCCGCGCCCCGGGTGAGGCTTGGCCTTGGTGTCCACCAGCGCGGCCAGCTTGCCGGTCTTGGTATCCACCACCGCGACCTTGTTGGAGGCGTTGGCCGCCACCAGGAAGTAGCGCTTGGTGGAATCCCAGCCGCCGTCATGCAGGAACTTGGCGGATTCGATGGTGGTCGTTTTCAGATTTTTGAGGTCGGAATAATCGACCAGCTGAATCAGCCCGGTTTCCTTGAGATTGACCACCCATTCCGGCTTGTGCGGGGATGCCACGATGGAGGCCACGCGCGGTTCCGGATGGTATTCGCCGTCCACCGCCATGCCGCGGGTGGAAACGATTTTCAGCGGCTTGAGCGTGTCGCCCTCGGTGATCACATACTGCGGCGGCCAGTAGGCGCCGGCGATGGCATACTTGTCCTCGTAGCCCTTGAACTTGGAGGTGTCCACCGAGCGGGCCTCGATGCCGACCTTGAGAGTCGCCACCACGGTTGGCTTCTCGTACCACATGTCGATCAGGTCGAGCTTGCCGTCGCGGCCGATCACATAGACATAGCGGCCGGAAGCGGACAGGCGGGAAATGTGCACGGCGTAGCCGGTCTTGACGATGCCCCAGATTTTCTTGGTATCGCCGTCGATCAGCGCCACTTCGCCGGTGTCGCGCAGCGTCACCGAGAACACGTTCTTCAGGTTGACCTTGCTCAACTGCTTCTTGGGGCGGTCTTCCGGCTTGACGATCAGCTTCCAGCTGCCCAGCATGTCCTTCATGCCCCATTCCGGCGGGATGTCGGGCGTCATCTGGACATAGGTGGCCATGTTCGAGATTTCTTCCTTGGTGAGGATGTCGTCGAAATTCACCATGCCGCCTTCGGTACCGTAGGCGATGATCTTCTCCAGGCGGCTCTGGCCGAGTTTCCTGGAATTGATCGGCTCGAGGTTCTTGCCGGTCGCGCCCTTGCGCAGGATGCCGTGGCAGCCGGCGCAGCGTTCGAAGTAAATCGTCTTGCTGGCTTCCTTGGCCGCGGGCGCCAGCGTCGGTTCTTCTGCGCCGGCCGTGTTGAAAACGCCGGCCAGGGCTATGGCCAGCACGGAAAAGGCAAACTTCTTCATCACACTCCCCTTCGGTCAAGTAAATGTCGATACATCCAGAAGCCGGGAAACCCATGCTCTTGCCGGCATCCGCCGCACAACGACAGCATGGTTGGAATAATTCCCTACTTCGCCCGGGGTTGCCTTGACCTACATCAAGACTTCCATACCTGCAAGTAGGGTTATTGCCTGGAACGATCGAGCGCCTCCCTGACCAGCTCCGCGTTCTCGCCGTGCGGCGGCAGAATCGCCTGGAGCTTCAGCCAGGTCGCGTGCGCGTCCTGCTTTCGCTCCAGGCTGAACAGGGCCACACCCCGGTACCACAGCAGAACCGGATCTTGCGGTTCGGCTTCCAGCAGGGCGTCGAGATACGCCAGTCCCTTGCCGCGCGCGCCGGCATCCTCCGACTGGATCAGCGACAGGGCCAGGTTGAACCTCGCTTCGCGATGGCCGGGATCGAGCGCCAGCACCTTCGCCCAGGCGTCGAGCGCCTCGGCCTGCCGGCCCATGGCCTCGTAGCTACGCGCCGCCAGGACCCGGTTTCCGACATGGCCCGGATCCGCTGCGAGCCTTTTTTCCAGCTGGCGCAAGGCCCCTTCCAGACTGTCCGCTCCGCTTCCTGCGGGCGAGGCAGGCGGATCGAACAGGAACAGGGACGGCCCCGCAAGCACGAACAGCATGGCCAGCGATCCCAGGCCGCGTGCCATTCCGCCCGGCGCAACGACGCGCCTCTCCGGCGGCGGATGCGGCGCGGCCTGCCGCTCCATCACGGCGGCGAGCGCCTGCTGGCATTCGCTTTCCAGCGCCGCGTAGTCGGCCTCGTCCATGCGCCCTTCCGCATGCGCGTCGCGCAGCCGGCGCAGCTCGGCCAGCAGATGCCGTTTCTCGCCGGCGAGCGCCTGCCCGCCCTCCTCGTCATCCAGCCCCGCGGGCAGCGGCCGCCCGGCGTGCCGCCACAAGGGGTGGAGCAGCACGACGGCGACGAGCGCCAGCAGGGAAATCAGCGCCGGCCACAGCATCAGTCGTGCTCCATGGCGCGCAGGTCCTGCTCGATGCGCGCACGCTGCGCCGCGCTCAATGGTTCCGGCGGCGGCAGCGCCTTCGCGGCCGCGGCGCGCCGCAGCACATTCCGGAGCCAAACCGCGCCCGCCAGCAACAGCACGAACGGCGCGCTCCACAGCAGCCAGTTGAGCCCGCGCTTGCGCGGTTCCATCAGGATGTAGTCGCCATAGCGGCTGAGCAGATAGGCTTTCACCTGCTGCGGCGTCTCGCCCCGTTCCAGGCGAGCCCGGATCAGGGCGCGCATCTGTTGCGCCAGAGGGGAATTGGATTCCCAGACGTTTTCGCTCTGGCACACCGCGCAGCGCAGGGTCAGCGCCAGTTCGCGGGCCTGTGCTTCCGTCGGCGATTCATCGACCTGGGCGGCGTGGACCGCGCCCGGCGCGCTCCAGACCCACAGCGCGGCGAGCAGCCAGGCCGCCTTCTTGAATGCACGCCACACGGCATTCACTCGCATGATTCCAGCCCCCGTCCCGCCAGCAGCGCGGGCAGCCAGCGCGTGGCGACCTTGTCGTAGGCTGCGTCCAGCAGCGGCCCGGAGTGCTTGCAGCGGATCGTGCCGTCGCGGTCGATGAGGAAGGTCTCGGGCACGCCGTACACGCCGTAGTCGATGCCGATGCCGCCCTGCCCGTCGCGGATGTTCGGGTAGGCCGCGCCCATGCGCGCCAGGAAGGCGCGCGCATCCCCGGCCTTATCCTGATACGCCACGCCGAGCATGACGAAATCGGAATGCGCGCCGAAGCGCCGCTGCAAGGCCAGCAGATTGGCGTGCTCCCTGACGCACTCGACGCACCACGAGGCCCAGAAATTGAGCAGCACCACCTTGCCCTTGTGCTGCGCCAGGCTCACGGGCCTGCCGTCGATCAGGTCCGTGCCGGCGAACGGCGATGCAGTCCGGCCCTCCAGCACGCCGGGAATGTGGCGCGGGTCGAGCTGGAGCCCGCGCCAGAACAGCGCGAGCAGCCCCAGCAGGACGACGGCGAGGGCGATTTTCGCGCCGGTCCTCATGCCGCCCCCGCCTTGCGCCGCCGCCCCTGCAACAGGGCGAACAGGGTGCCCAGCCCCATCACGATCACGCCCGCCCAGATCCATTTCACCAGCGGATTGAGATAGGCCTTGACCGCATACGCCTCGCCGTTGGCGCTGCCCAGGGTCAGGTACAGGTCGCGCAGCCAGGTGCCGTGGATCGCCGCCTCGGTGGTGGGCGTGGCGGAATTGGCGTAACGCCGCCGCTCGGGCCGGAGGTCGGCGATTTTCTCCGCGCCGCGCCGGACTTCGAACGATGCGGCCAGCGCTTCGTAATTGTGGCCGTCGCGGTACGCCGCCCCCCGGAACAGCACCGTGTAGCCGCCCAGAGCGAAGCTGTCGCCCGCCTTCAGCAACAGATCCTTTTCCGTCCGGAACGCGCCCGAGCCGATCAGCCCGAGCATCGTCATCACGACGCCGGCATGCACGATGAGCCCGCCGAAGCGGCGTTTGTTTCTGGCCATCGCCGCCCACATTGCGCGTGCCCAGGGCAGGCCGTCGCGCCGCATCGTGCCGCGCGCCGCGTCGCGGAAATTGAGCGCAATCGCCACCGCGGCGAAACCGGCGACGGCCAGACCGATCAGCGGATACGCCTCGCGCACGCCCAGCGCGAAAGCCGACGCCGACGCCGCGAGGGCGCCCCCCGCGGGCAGCAGGAAATCCTTCCTCAGCCTGGCGGCGGACGCGCGGCGCCACGGGATCAGCGGGCCGACGCCCATGAGCAGGACGACCCCCAGCATCAGCGGCGGCATGACCTGGTTGTAATAGGGCGCGCCGACCGTGACCTTGCCGCCGGTGAGCGCCTCCAGGAACAGCGGATAGAGCGTGCCGACGCACACCGTCGCCGCCGCCACCAGGAAAAGCAGGTTGTTGGCGAGGAAGGCGGCTTCGCGCGAAGCCGGCGAATCGATGCCCGCCTCGCTCCCGAGCCGGCCGCTGCGCGCGATCAGCGCGCCGAAGCCCAATGCCAGCACGACGCTCAGGAACAGCAGGAGATACATCCCGCGCGCGGGATCGCTGGCGAAGGAATGCACCGACGAGACCACGCCCGAGCGCACCAGGAAGGTGCCCAGCAGCGACAGCGCGAAGGTGAGGATGATCAGGAACAGGTTCCACACCTTGAAGCTGCGCCGTGTTTCCTGCACCATCGTCGAGTGCAGGAAGGCGGTGGCGGTCAGCCAGGGCATGAACGAGGCGTTCTCCACCGGATCCCAGGCCCAGTAGCCGCCCCAGCCCAGTTCGTAGTACGCCCAGTAGCCGCCCATGACGATGCCGAAAGTCAGCATCAGCCAGGCGAACAGGGTCCAGCGCCGCGTCGCCCTCAGCCACTCCTCGCTCACCCGCCCGGACAACAATGCCGCCATGGCGAAGGCGAAGGGAATGGCGAAGCCGACGTAGCCCATGTACAGGAAGGGCGGATGGAACACCATGCCGGGGTCCTGCAGCAGGGGATTGAGCCCCTGCCCGTCCGCGGGAATCTCGGGCAGGCGCTCGAACGGGCTGGACAGGAACACGATCATGCACAGAAAGCCGAACAGCAGGGCCGAGGTCACCAGCAGCAGGTAGGGCAGGGTGCGCGGATGGCTGTTCCAGTGCAGGCGCGCGGCCAGCGCGGCATAGAGCGACAGCAGCCACGCCCACAGCAGCAGCGAGCCCTCGTGCCCGCCCCACAGCGCGGTGGCCAGGTAGAACAGCGGCAGAGCGTCATTGGAATGCGCGGCCACGTAGGCCAGGGAATAGTCGTGGCTGAGGAAGGCGTATTCCAGCCCCGCCATGCCCAGCGTCAGCATGGCAAAGGCCAGATAGGCCGCCTGGCGCCCGACCCTTACCCAGGCGGGCGAGCCGGTGCACAGGGCGGCCAGGGGCGCCGCCACGCCGATGGCCGCGAGGCTCAGGGCGAGCAGGACGGCGAAGCGGGATATCTCTGTGAACATGTCGGGAAGGCTGGGCGCACGCGGCTAATCGCGCAGGCTTTTCAGCCAGTCCTCCTTGGGCAGTTCATGGCCGGCGCGCTTCATCTCGACCGGCATGTAATCCTCGGCATGCTTGGCCATGATGAAGCTGGCCTGGAACACGCGATCGGCGCGCCAGACGCCCTCCACCACCGCGCCCTGGCCCTCCTTGAACAGGTCGGGCGGCACGCCCTCGTACGCCACCGGAATCGTCGTTTCGCCGTCGGTCAGGCGAAAGCCGATTTTCAGCGACTGCGGCGTCACCGCCAGGCTGCCCTGCTCCACCATGCCGCCGACGCGTATCTTCCGGTCAGGGTTTCCGTCCGTCAGCTTCACGACTTCGGACGGCGTATAGAAATACACCAGCGCATCGCCGAAGCTGCCGGACACGAGATAGGCCAGCGCCGCCGCCACCGCCGCCGCACTGCCGATCAGGCCCCACTTCCTGCCCGCGCTCATGGCTGCTCCAGCGCCTGTTCCAGTGCCCGCGCGGCGCGCTCCTGCACCCAGGCAAAGCCCAGCAGCAAGGCGAATGCCAGGCCGTAGGCGGCGGCGACGAAACCGTAATGGGCGGCGATACCGACCGTGTCCGCCTCGATGCCGCCGTCCGCCAGGCGCCGGCCGGACACCAGCAGGCGCTTCAGCTCGCGCACCGTCTCCCGGTCCGGGCCGCGGTAGGCGACCCGGACCGCGCCGCCGCCATCCTCCAGCACGAAGCCGAGCGCATCGCCATTCGACTCGATGCTGCCGGCCCGCACCCGGCCCAGCACCCGCACGTTGCCGCCTTCGGCCGCCGCGGCCACGGCCTGCGGCGGCACCGAGGCCAGCGCATGCGCGTAGCGGTCATAAGCCAGGCCGGCCGTTGTCAGCAGCAGGGTTGCCACCAGCAGCCAGCTTTTCATGCCGAATCCGCTCATAGTCCGGCCTCGCGCAGGCCTTGTTCCCGTTTTGCATCCAGCCGCGCGCCCAGTTCCAGCCTGCGGCAGACCAGCAGGGTGAGATAGACGTAGAGCAGAAGCATTCCCGCCGTCATCGCCAGGACTGCCGCCAGCATGTCCGGCGCGATGGAGAGCCCCTTCGCGGACAGCGAGGCCGGCTGGTGCAGCGTGCGCCACCAGCTCACCGACAGGTGAATGATGGGCAGGTCGACGAAGCCGACGATCGCCAGCACCGCGGCATAGCGCGCGGCACGTTCGCGCTCCTCGACGAAAGCACGCAGCATCAGGTATCCCGCCATCAGCATCAGCAGCACAGCGAACGACACCAGCCGGGCGTCCCAGGTCCACCACACGTTCCAGGTTGGCTTGCCCCAGAACGCGCCGGTGAGAATGGCCGCCAGGGTGAACACGATGCCGGTGGCGATGGAGGCATGGGCGAGATTGTCGGCGCGCGCGCCGCGCTTCCGGATGTAGGCAATGCTGGCGACGAAGGCGACGAAATACGCCAGCAGCGACACCTTTGCCAGCGGCACGTGCAGGCTCATGATGCGCGCCACCTCGCCCTGGTAATGGTCGGCGGGCGCCCACACCAGCGAAAGATACAGGCCGGCGGCAAGCACGGCCCAGGCGGCCAGGCCGATTGCGTTGCGTCCCTTCTGCAGCAGATCCATCATCCCTCCAGAATGAATTCGAACGTCCAGAATGCGATCACGACGAAAATCAGGTCGAACGCCGCGAGCAGGGAAACCCAGCCGGCATGCTGTGCCCATGGGCTGCCGTGGAGGATGCCGGCGGTCGCCTGCACCGCCGCGATCATCACCGGCGCCGCCAGCGGCAGCATCAGGATGGGAAACATCACCTCGCGCGCGCGCACCTGCACCATCATGGCCGAGAACAAGGTGCCCAGGGCGGCCAGGCCCAGCGTGCCGAGGACGAACACCAGCAGCAACAGGGCCGGGTTCCCGCGCATTTCCAGGTTGAGAAACAGGACCAACAGCGGGAACAGCAGCACTTCCGCCACCATCATGAACAGGAAGTTGCCGAGCAGCTTGCCCAGGTAGAGCGCGCCCTTCGGCACCGGCGCGCTCAGCAGCGCCTCCAGACAGTCGTTGTCGCGCTCGGCGAGAAACGAGCGGCCGAGGCCGATGACGCCGGTGAAGCCGAAGGCGATCCAGATCAGGCCCGGCGCCAGCGTTTGCGCGACGCGCTGGTCGAGCGGCAGGGAGAAATTGAAAATGAACAGGATCAGCAGCGCGAAAAAGAACATCGAGGCGATGTTCTCGCGGCTGCGCAGTTCGCTGAGGCCGTCCTTCCAGACCATCAGCCCGATGACCTTAAAGAAGTTCATCGCGCCCCCGCAATTCGGCGAGGCCCGCTTCGTGCACGCGCCCGCCCCTCATGATGCCGGCGCGATGCGCCACCTGCGCCGACAGCGCACGATTGTGGCTGGTCATGAGCGCCGCGCCGCCGCGCGCGCAGTGCTCGTCGAGGAAGCGGTTGACCAGCGCCATGCCATCCTCGTCCAGCGCGGCGTAAGGTTCGTCCAGGAACAGGATGGCGGGGCGCAGCAGCATCGCCCTGGCAAAGGCCAGGCGCTTTTTCATGCCACTGGAGAAGACCCGCACCCGCACGTCGGCGAAGGCGCCCAGCCCGACCCGCGCCAGCGCCGCCGTGCAGGCGTCCGCATCGTGCGCCAGGCCGCGCAGCCGCAGGGAAAAGCCGAGGTTCTCGAACGCGGTCAGCTCGTCGTAATGATGGCTGCCGTGGGCGATCAGGAAAAACTGGCGCCGCGCCGCATCGCGCTGATCGACGCCATCGGCCCCGCCCAGGAAAAAGCGCCCCGCGCTCGGCCGCAGCAATGTCGCCAGTATCCGCAGCAGCGTGGTCTTGCCGGCGCCGTTGGCGCCGAACAGCGCAAAACACTCGCCGGCCTGGATGCTCAAGCTGACGTCGCGCAAAACGGCGGCATGCCTGAATTCCCTGGAAATGCCCTCCGCCGCGATCATGGCGCCGGCCGGTGGCCCCAGGGCCGCTCGGCATACCGACGAGTTGGTGTCGCTGTGATTCTTCAAGGCAGACGAGTCCCGGCTATCTCTGCTGGTCTATCGGTTCGAGTTGTGCGTACAAGGGTGTCACACCCAGGCGGCGGGCGCCTTGATGCAAATCAAGGGAAGCCGAGCGTTCCGGCGGTGGCTGCCCGGACGGCCAAAATGCATGACGGCCCGGCCTGTCGGCGGCGCCGGGCGCGCAGTTGCATTGGCGCATCATCGGGAGTAAGGTTTGCGCACTCAAGGCCAATGGAAAAGGCAATGTCGGAAAGAAAAGTCGACGTATGCGGCATGCTTGCCAACCTGCCGCTGTTCCGGCAACTCGACGCCGACGAGATCAAGAACCTGGCGCAAGGCACATTCGAACACCGGGTAAGCAAGAACGAAATCCTGTTCCAGAAGGGCGATCCGCCGCACGGCTTCTACGTCGTGGCCTACGGCCAGATCAAGCTCGCCTTCCCTTCCGTCAATGGCACCGAGAAGGTGGTCGAGATCATCGGACCGGGGCAAAGCTTCGGCGAGGCGGTGATGTTCATGGAAAAACCCTATCCCGTGTCCGCCCAGGCGCTTACTGACACTCTTGTGCTTCACATCGCCAAGCCGGCGATCTTCGCCGTCATCGAACGCGGCCCCGAATTCGCGCGCAAGATGCTTGCGGGGATGAGCATCCGCCTGCACGGACTGATCCAGGACGTGGAAGCCTATTCGCTGCGTTCGGGCATGCAGCGCATGATCGGTTTCCTGCTGGAGCAGCCCGGCAACATGACGCCGGACGGCATGGAAATCGAATTGCCCGCGTGCAAGAGCGTCGTCGCCTCGCGGCTCAACCTGACGCCCGAGACATTGTCGCGCATTCTGCACACCCTCTCGGAACAGGCGCTGCTGAGCGTGCATGGGCGCACCATCATCGTGCACGACGCCGAAAGGCTGCGGCGACATCAAGGCTGAGCCGGCCAACTGCTCGCCAGTTGCTGCCTACATGGCGGAGTTCGAAGATTTTTTGTCTTCCGGCCTGGGCCAGTCCGGGTGCTCGAAATACTCGGGATAGCGTTCCAGCGCACGGGCAGGAAGCGGCAAAATGCCGCAAGCCCGCGGGCAACTATTGCGATTCGCGCGCCTCGTCCATGATCGCCACGATGTCCTTCTCCCAGCGTTCGAACAGCGGCTTGAGGGAGCGGTCCGGGAAGAAGCGCGTCAGCGAGCGCGGATGGCTCGCCACCAGGATGGCCTGGTCGCCTTCGGCGAAGATCGTGATGTTGAGCGGCAGGAAGGGAATCAGATCGGGATGCTTGGCAGTCAGCCGCTTCACTTCCTCGTATTTGCCGAAATACACCACGCGGTACATGTCGCTCTTGTAATCGCGCCGCTCCAGATTCTCGTTCACTTCCTGCAAGCGCGTGATCTTGTAGCCGCGCGAGGAAATGGCGCTTTGCAGGATGGCCATCGCTTCCGGGAAAGGCTTGTCCACGCGCGCCATCATCAGATCATCCGCAGCGGCGGGCGCTGCCAGCAGCCAGGCCAGACCAAGGGCCGCCATCCATTGCGTGAACTTTTTCATATCGTCGCCTCCTCCAGGATCCGGGTGTAGCTTTCGCTCATCTGCTCGCACAGGCGATTGAGTTCGGAATTGTTGAACAGGCGGCTCAGCACCTTGGGATTGACCGACATCACCTGCACCTTGCCGTTTCTTTCCAGGATGGTGATGCGGCAGGGCAGGAACATGCCCACGCGCGGATCGACCGCCAGCGCCTGATTGAGCAGGCTGATGTTGCAGAAATAGACGATCACCTGCTTCGGGTTTTCCCTGGCGGGCTCGGTCAGCCCGTATTCCAGCGTCTGCACGCGACCGTAGAAGAAGTTGTTGTTGCTCACCGCCTGCAGGACGTTTTCCACCGTGGTTTTCAGGTCGTAGGGCGAGTCGCGCACGATCACCGGGCTCTCCGCCTCCAGTATCTGCGCGCTTTCATGCAGCGGCTGTTTTGCGAAGCTGCGCACGTAGCTCACGATATCGTTGATGTCCTTTTCCTTCAGCCCCTGCTTGAGAAAGGAAGTCATCGGCGTGCCCTCGCGTCCCCGCATCAGCGTGGCCTTGATCATGGCATCGGGCGCGGCGGCAAGAAAACCGGGGTTGTTCAGCGCAGGCGCCATGATGGGCAGATCGCGCGGGCGCGAAAAGGTCACCCCGGTGCCTTTGCTGCCCTCGCCGTTCGCGCCATGGCAGGCAGCGCAATATTGTCCGAACAGCTGCCTGCCGTGCACGGGATCGCCCTTCACCGGACGCCGCGAATAGGTAACAGCAGGGCTCTTGTTCCAGGCGCGCACGTGGCGCACGATGGCCTCGATTTCCCGCTTGGACAGATGCGAAAACGACGGCATCACCCGGCCCGGCCGCCCGAGGCGTATGGTCTTGCGCAGGTAATCGTCGCTGATGGCGGCCTGGAAGGAAGGCAGGGCAAGCGGTACGCCTATGCCGCCGTCGCCCTTGGCGCCATGGCAGGCGGCGCAGTTGCGCGCGTAGAGTTTTTCTCCGGATGGCGCGGCTGCGGCAGGTGCCTGCGCGAGCCCGGCAAGCAGGATTGCGGCAATCAGACGGTACAACATGGCATTCCCCTCTCTTCCATCAATATTAATATATTAGCATATTAATAAATATTTAATCCAACAGCCATGCATGGATAAATGAATATTAGCGCCAGACAGGGAACAGGGGGGCGCGTGTAACTGAAACGGCACGTCAAGCCCCGGCATAAATGCCTGAAGCCATGGCCGGCCGCTGCGTTTCATAAGACAATCGGCCGATGCAATTCGACGTCATCATCATCGGCGCCGGCGCGGCAGGCATGATGTGCGCCGCGCAGGCCGGGCAGCGCGGGCGCAGCGTGCTGCTCATCGACCATGCCGCCAAAATCGGCGAGCGCATCCGCATTTCCGGCGGCGGACGCTGCAATTTCACCAACCGCTCGGTCGGCCCGGAAAACTTCCTGTCGCAGAACCCGCACTTCAGCCGCTCGGCGCTGGCGCAGTATGGCGCGCAGGACTTCATCAAGCTGGTCGAGCGCCATGGCATCCGCCATCACGAGAAAACCCTGGGCCAGCTGTTTTGCGACGACAGCGCGCAGGACATCATCGCCATGCTCAAGCGCGAATGCGACAAGGGCGGCGTGAAATGGGCGCAGCCCTGCACGGTGGAAAAGATCTCGCCGCGGCAAGGCGATGCCCGTTTCGAGCTCGTCACCAGCCGGGGCAAATTTCGCTGCGCCTCGCTGGTCGTCGCCAGCGGCGGACTGGCCGCGCCGGCGCTGGGCGCCACGCCCTTCGGCTACCAGCTCGCCGAGCAGTTCAACATTCCCGTGGTGCCGCCCAAGCCCGCGCTGGTGCCGCTGGCGCTGCCGCCGGAAACCCTGGCCGTGCTGAAACCACTGGCCGGGCTCTCCTTCGACACCATCGCCACCTGCGGCAAACATTCGCCGTCATTCCGCGAGCAGGCCCTGGCCACGCATCGCGGCCTGTCCGGCCCGGCGATCCTGCAGATTTCCAGCTATTGGCAGATGCAGGAGTACAAGCCCGGCAAGAAGCAGCCCATCGCGCTCAACCTGCTGCCCGAGCGGGATGCCGAAGCCTGGCTGGAGGCGCATCGCAAGCAGAATGTCGTGCTCGCCAGCCTGCTGGGCGACACCCTGCCCCGCCGCTTCGCGCAGGAATGGTGCGCCATGCAAGGCATTACCCGTCCGCTGGCCGAACTCTCCGCCAAGGCGCTGGAACAAGTCGCACACCTGCTGAACGCGTGGCCGCTGATGCCTTCCGGCACGCTGGGCTACACCAAGGCCGAGGTCACCCTGGGCGGCGTGGACACGCGCGCGCTGTCGTCCAAGACCATGCAGGCCAATGCCGTGCCCGGCCTGTTCTTCATCGGCGAGGTGACGGACGTGACCGGCTGGCTGGGCGGCTACAACTTCCAGTGGGCGTGGTCGTCGGGCTGGGTGGCTGGCCAACATGTTTAGGGCCGTTTTCCATTAGACTTCGGCCATGACCCTACAGCGCAACTCGCTAGACTGGCTGATCCAGGTGGCCTACACCACCGGGCGCCTGTTCACGAGAAACAGCCTGCAGAATCATGCGGCCGCAACGGCGTTCTATTTCATGCTCTCGGCCACCCCGCTTCTGCTGCTGCTGTCCTACGGCATGCAATGGCTGGGCAGGCTGGCGGAAAGCTATGTTCCCGCCACCATGCTGTTTGCCGCGCTCTACAACCAGTTGCGGCTGGAGACGCTGACAGAGATCGGCTTCCTGCCGCGCCAGACCCAGTTGACGGCCGGCGGCGTGGGGCTCGTGACCCTGCTGCTGTCCTCGCGCGGCCTGCTCAATGCCTTGCAGTCGGCCTTCAAAATCATTTTTCCGCTGGAAACGCGGCGCAAGTTCGTGACCTCATGGCTGCTGCCGCTGCTCATCATCCCGATCGCCTTCGGACTGCTGGGCCTGGCCGGCCTGGTTCAGGCCGTGCTGACTTTCTTTGCCCATGTCGAACTGATCGGCGCAGCCCAGGGCATCCTGCTGCGCAGCCTGAACGCGCTGTTCATGCTGTTCATGCTGTGGCTGCTGGTCTTTCTGTCCTATTGGCGGCTGCCCGTCAGCCGCCCCCCCGTGCGGCAGGCGGCCATCATCGCCCTTCTGGCTGCACTCAGCCTGTTCGCGCTGTTCGCGCTGTTCGGCCATTTTTTCCAGCTGGAAAAATACCAGTCGCTTTACGGCGCGCTGGGCGGTGCGGTGTTCGTGCTGATCGGCGCCTATTTCGCCTGCATCGTGTTCTACCTGTGGGCGCAATGCCTGTTCGCCGTCACCCGGGTGGATGTGGAAGCCCTGGAAAAACTTTTCCTCGGTGGCGCCGGCGAAGGCGCCAGCAGGCTGGAAGGCTTCGTGTTCGGCCGCGCCAACCGGCTGCTGGAAAAATACGGGCGCACCTACCAGCCGGGGGAAGTTCTGATCGAGGAAGGCGACACCAGCCAGAATGCCTTCTTTCTGTATTCGGGCAGCGCTGCCGCCTACAAGAACGTGAATGGCGGCGAACGCCGGCTGGGTGCCCTGAACGAAGGCCAGCTGTTCGGCGAGATGGCCTACCTGCTGAAGGAAAAGCGCACCGCCACCGTGCGGGCGGAAACCGAGGTGGTGGCGCTGGTGCTGCCGCCGGACATGCTGGAACAACTGATGCGCCATTCGGCGCCACTGTCGCGCCGCATCATCGACACCTTGTGCCAGCGGCTGGAAAAAATGAATCTGGCGGCGCAAAGCTGAACCGGCCGCGCTGCCGCAACGCCAGACTCAGCACGCCGGCGTGTTTCCTGCAGCGTCCACGCGGGCCTCGTAGTGGCGGCGGAAAATCACTTCCAGTTCGTCGATCACCTCAACAGCAGGCACGCCGTGCACCAGATGGCGGGTCACCTGCGCGGAGGTTTCGTGCAGGAGCTTGTTGCGGTCCAGCATGGGATAGCTCGCCATCAGGCGCTGGATGGCCTTTATCACGGATTCCTGCGCCGGACGCGCGATCTGCACCGGCTCCTGCGGGACGGCACTGAGTCCTTCAGCCTCGTCGCGGCTGGCGAGAAATTCCGCATACTCCACCAGGGCCCGCTGCCGCGCCGGCGAAAGCCCGCGAAACAGGCGCAGCAGCTTTTTGCTCTCGCCGCTCACGCCTTAACGGCCGCTCTTGGCAGAAGCCGCTTTTTTTATGCTGGTGATGGGCTCGCACATGCGGAAGCGCTCCTCGACGAAATTGATGAACGCATCCAGCAGCTTGCTGCGGAACTTGTCGGGCGAGAACACCAGCGACAGCGGACGATGCAGCGGCGGGTCGAGCGGGATCGCCACCAGCTCGCCGAGCTTCACTTCCTTGCTGACCGTGGCGGCGGAAAGAATCGCCACGCCGAGCCCGGCCTGCACTGCGCCCTTGATGGCCTCGCGGCTGCCGAGTTCCATTTCGATGTGCAGGTCATCGGGATTGATGCCGTGGTTGCGGAAATACTGGTCGATCACCTCGCGCGTGCCGGAGCCCATTTCGCGCGAAACATAGGGCTGCACCGCGAGGTCCTTCGCCTTCACCACGCCCTTCTTGGCCAGCGGGTTGTCGGGCGCGCAGATCATCACCAGCTCGTCGTCGCAGCAGGCATGCACCTTGAGGGAAGGCTGATGCGGCGCGGATTCGATCAGGCCGACATCCAGCGCATGGTCCGCGACCTTGTTCTCGATGGTTTCCGAATTGGCCACCATCAGCCGCGCCTGCACTTCCGGATAGCGCGCCTTGAATTCGCCCAGGATGCGCGGCAACTGGTATTCGGCAATGGTGGTGGAGGCGCCGATCATCAGCGGGCCGGTCACCTGCCCGGTCAGTTCGGCCACACGCGCCTCCATCTCCGCACCCAGGGCCAGGATGCGCTCGGCATAACCCATGACCAGACCGCCGGCGGGCGTCAGCGAAATCCGTCCATGGCTGCGCTCGAACAGCCGGGTGTTGAAATGCTCTTCCAGCTGTTTCACCTGGAAGGTGACGGCAGGCTGGGTCATGTAAAGCATCTCGGCGGCTTTTGTAAAACTGAGCTGCCTGGCGACGGTGTAGAATACTTGCAGTCTGCGGTCAGCCATGGTTTTGGCTCCGTTTAATGTGATCCAGAAAAGTTTTTTATTTAATCATAAGAGCGCATAGGGCGCCATATAAACCGGTTTGAGCCGCACCTTTTACACCGTTCTCATTGCACAATTCCTGTCGGCGCTGGCAGACAACGCCCTGCTGTTCGCCGCCATCGGCCTGCTCATGTTCTACGGCTCGCCGGACTGGCACCACCCCCTGCTGGCCAGCGCGTTCGTGGTGGCCTACATCGTGCTCGCGCCTTTCGTCGGCCCGTTTGCCGACGCTCTGCCCAAGGGGCGCGTGCTGTTCATCGGCAATGCCATCAAGTTCGTCGGCTGCACGGCCATGCTGCTGGGCCTGGAGCCCCTGCTCGCCTACTCCATCGTCGGCATCGGCGCCGCCACCTATTCCCCGGCCAAGTACGGCATCCTCACCGAAATCCTGCCGCCGGAAAAACTCGTCGCCGCCAACGGCTGGATGGAAGGGCTCACCGTGGCCGCCGTGGTGCTGGGCGCCATCGTCGGCGGCGTGCTGATCAACCCGGATGTGGCGATTGCCGGCCTCGGCAAGTTCAATCTCAGCGCCGAGATCGCGCCACCCATGTTCGCCATCGGCATGATCACCGCGCTTTATCTATTGGCCGCGCTGGTCAATCTGTTCATTCCGCGCCTGCCCATCGACCACCGCCTGCCCAGCCGCAAGCCCGGCTTCATTCTGTACGACTTCTGGCACAGCTTCCTGCTGCTGTGGAAGGACCCGCTCGGCCAGGTTTCGCTCGCCGTCACCACCCTGTTCTGGGGAGTGGGCGCCACGCTCAGGCTCATGGTCATCGCCTGGGCCGCCTACAACCTTTCATTCGGGCTGGACCACGCCACCCAGCTCACCGCGCTGGTCGCCTTCGGCATCGCCATCGGCTCGGCGCTCGCGGGCTGGCGTGTGCCGCTTAAGAAATCCGTGAGCGTGCTGCCGGCCGGCATCGTGCTGGGCTTCCTGCCCATCCTCCTCACCGGCGTACACGGCTTCTGGCCGGCCGCGATCATCCTCACCCTGCTGGGCGTGCTGGCCGGCTATTTCGTGGTGCCGCTCAATGCCCTCTTGCAGCATCGCGGCCATCTGCTCATGGGCGCCGGCCACTCCATCGCGCAGCAGAATTTCAACGAGAACATCAGCATCCTGGCGATGACCGGCGCCTATGCCCTGATGATGCGCGCCGAATGGCACATCCACACCATCATGGTCATCTTCGGGGTTTTCATCAGCGCCCTGATGACGCTGATCTGGAAGCGGCACCGCTACGACGTGGTGCATTGAAGATTCCGGCGCATTCGGCAGGCGTGGCGCAGTCGAGGCCCGCGCGGCCGTTGCGCGAACGGATTCAGGCTCAGGCGGGCCGTGCCCGCAGCAATGGCTAGAACAGCCTGCGGATGCGTTCGTAGCCCTTCAGCAACTCCTCGCCCAGCAGGCGCGCGGCAGACTCGACACCTTCACTGCTTTCCCCGGCGGCTTTCCTTACCAGGGCAAACTTGGCCTGGGCTTCTGCCCACTTGCGTTCCAGTTCCTCCCATTCATCGCGCGCATCGGCCTTGGCCAAGTGCAGCTTGACACGCAATTCGTCGCGCTGCTGGAGCACCGCTTCCTCGAGTTTTTTCAGTTCTTCGCGCAGTTCCGGCATTTTCATCTCCTGTTTGAACGCAATATCCTGCTATCAGCATAGATAGTTTTTTCCCGCTTCGGTTCATACGAACAAAAAAGCCGCCCGAGGGCGGCGCTGCCTCAATGAAAAAGCCGCCCGAGGGCGGCGCTGCCTCAATGAAAAAGCCGCCCGAGGGCGGCTTTTTTGCGCTGGCGATACAGGCGCTCAGGAAACGCGGCGCTTGAACTCGTCGGTGCGGGTATCGATCTCGATCTTGTCGCCGATATCGACGAACGCGGCCACCTGGATTTCGAAGTCGGTGGGCTTGATGCGGGCAGGCTTCATCACCTTGCCGGAGGTATCGCCGCGCACGGCCGGCTCGGTGTAGGCGACCTCGCGCACGATGGTGGTGGGCAGTTCCACCGAGATGGCCTTGTCGTTGTAGAATACCACTTCCACCGGCATGCCGTCATCCAGGTACTTGAGCGCGTCGGTCATGTTCTCGCCGTCCACTTCATACTGGTTGTACTCGGCGTCCATGAAGACGTAGGCCGGATCGGCGAAGTAGGAATAGGTGCATTCCTTGCGGTCGAGCACGACCACGTCGAACTTGTCGTCGGCGCGGTATACGGATTCCATGCCGGCACCGGTCAGCAGGTTCTTGAGCTTCATCTTGACCACGGCTGCGTTGCGGCCAGACTTGTTGTATTCGGCCTTCTGCACCACCATGGCGTCGTTGCCGATCATCACCACGTTGCCGGCGCGGAGTTCCTGCGCGGTTTTCATCGTTGCATTCCTGTAAATAATAATGGACAAAACGCCTGTAAGCGTTTGAAAAAACGCCAGATTATACCTTCGAACAGGCAAATCCCACAAGCCTGTCGACAAGATTGGGATGGCTTTGCAGTTTTCCAGCCCAGTCGCGGGCGTGTTTTTGATACTCGGGCAGGTGCGCGAGCCACTTCAGCCAGGTTTGCGGGCGGGCTTCCCCCGCATTCCACACCTGCCAGGCGTCACGCAGGGCGGCTTCGGCCGGCGCGGACAGACCTTCGACATAGGGGGCGAGGAAAGCCTCGATCTTGGGCCACTGCGCACCGTCCTCCTGCACGTAGGCCTGCCACACCAGCGGCTGGCCCGCGTGCTGGGCGCGGATGAAGGAATCCTCGCCGCGCACGAAATTGATGTCGCAGGCCCACAACAGCCGGTCGTAGCGGTCCTGCGGCATGAAGGGCAGCACCTGCACGGTGAGGCTGCCCAGGCTGCTGCTGTCCCCGGCCTTGAGCCCGGCCGCACCCAGCCCCGCCGCCACTTGGCCCAGAGACTTGCCCTCCGATGCCAGCAGCCGCACAGGCCGGCCGATGTGTTTCAAGGCCTCGATCAGCCCGGGGATGGCCGGGTTGTCATAGGCGAACAGCGCAATTTTCAGGGCGCCGTCCTCGGGCACGCCTGTTTCCTTCCAGAACCCCTGCCGCGCTGACGCATCCGCCCGGAACGCCGCCAGTGCGCGCAACTCCGCCGGACTGCCCAGCATCCCGCCAGTGCCGGGGCCGAGGCCGGGAATGAAAAAATACTGTGTCAGCGGCAGCCTGGGATGCGGCGAAGCCAGCCCGTGGCTTTCCGCCACCCACGCCTCGGCGCTGAAGTATTCGAGATTGATCCACACCGGTTTGGGCGTGCGCGCCGCCATCGCCAGCAGGAAACTTTCCGGCGCGCGGCAGGCGAAGGCCTCCACCACCACGTCGGCCGGCCGCACCTGCGGCATGTCCTGCGGCCAGCGCCGGATCTCCACCTCCTCCAGCGTCTGGCTGTCCCGCGCCGGATCGATTCCGGGCCGGATGCGCTGGAAGGTCTCCAGATCGTCCACCCACAGCCGCACCCGCTGGCCGTGCTCGCGCACGAGCTGCCGCGCCACCCGCCAGCAGATGCCGATGTCGCCGTAGTTGTCGATGACGGTGCAGAATATGTCCCAGCCAAGTTTCATGCGTGCATTCTACGGTGACGCCACAAGCCTGCAGCCCCCATCCGATGCGCGCGCGCGACTAGTGTGGCTTAAGGGGAACGCTTGCCGCAGGATGGCGGGATTTTTTCCCCCAAACTCTTGTCAAGTTTTTATTTCAGGAGTAGAAAGTTATCAGTTTGATTTCAACCGCATGTTTTTGCGGCTTTTTTTGCAAGAACCTGCCGAATTCAAACCGCAGTTCGCTGTGTGCAGTCACCGTAGGTCACTCACAATAAGCGGTTTATTTAGTTAGCGCCAAAGGCAGAGGAGTTTAGATGGCAACGGGTACCGTCAAGTGGTTTAGCGATTCCAAGGGGTTCGGCTTCATTACCCCGGATGACGGAGGGGAAGATGTTTTCGCGCATTTTTCCGCCATTAACATGAACGGCTTCAAGACCTTGAAGGAAGGCCAAAAAGTCACCTTCGAAGTCAGCCAGGGTCCAAAAGGAAAACAGGCTTCCAATATCCAGGCAGCCTAAAGTTCCAGCCCATTAAAAACCCCGCCACCTGGATAAAGTGACGGGGTTTTTTATTGGCCAATGGATTGGCCCGGGACCGTCGCACGGAACAATGGCGCATATCCCTGGCGTTCACGCCGGACTTTGCGTCTATGATGCAAAGCCGCCTTTCAATACAAGCAATACAAGCCCGGGGGTCCCCCTTGAAAACGCCCACACCCGAATCCAGCCGCAAGGCACAGATCGACGCCCTGCTTCTCAAGCTCCCGGGCGTCAGCGCAAGAAAGATCAACGGCCTCGACGCCTACTTCGTCAGCGACAAGATGTTCGCCTGCATCAGCGGCAAGGGCATCGGACTGCGCCTGCCCGCCGCCACCGCGACCGAACTGCAGTTCTCTCGGGGAAACGTCATGCCGTTCCAGCCCGGCGGCATGAGCAGCACGCGGGAATGGATACAGATCGACCGCGAAGACGCGGCCGAGTACGAGAAGGACCTCGAGCTGTTCCAGGCCTCGCTCGAGTTCGTGAAAACCGCCCGCCCCCGCTAGGCCGGCGGCGACCTGATCAGAACGGTTTCTTGCCGGGCCCGGCAAAGTACCAGACGATCAGGCCGATCAGCGGCAGGAAAAACACCGCCAGCACCCAGAGCAGTTTCTCGATGCCCTTTGCCGAGCTTTGCAAAATCTGAATGATCGCGTAGATATCCGCGACCAGGACAATGAAACCGCCAATTGCAGAGATGCTCATGATTCCCCTCCAGGTTGGTTTTGTCACGTACCGGGTGCAATATATCCCAAAAAACAAACTCGAAAGCACCAAATAAAAACCCCGCCGAAGCGGGGTTTATTTTCTCTGGCTGACGCAAGCCTTACATGCAGGCAATCATCGCATCCCCGAACGCCGAGCACTTCACCTCGGTCGCGCCGTCCATCAGGCGGGCGAAGTCGTAGGTTACCTTCTTGTTGGCGATGGCCTTTTCCATGCTGGAAATGATGAGGTCGGCGGCTTCCGTCCAGCCCATGTGGCGCAGCATCATCTCGGCGGAGAGGATGATGGAGCCGGGGTTGACGTAGTCCTTGCCGGCGTACTTGGGCGCAGTGCCGTGGGTGGCTTCGAACATGGCCACAGTGTCGGAGAGGTTGGCGCCGGGAGCGATGCCGATGCCGCCGACTTCCGCCGCCAGGGCGTCGGAAATGTAGTCGCCGTTGAGGTTCAAGGTGGCGATGACGTCGTATTCGGCCGGACGCAGCAGGATCTGCTGCAGGAAAGCGTCGGCGATGACGTCCTTGATCACTATTCCGCCGCTCCCATATTTCTCGGGCAGTTCCATCCACGGGCCTTCGCCGATGAGCTTGGCGCCGAACTCGCGCGCGGCCAGTTCGTAGCCCCACTTCTTGAAGCCGCCCTCGGTGAACTTCATGATGTTGCCCTTGTGCACCAGGGTGACCGACTTGCGCTTGTTGTCGATGGCGTACTGGATGGCCTTGCGGATGAGCCGCTCGGAACCTTCGATGGAGACAGGTTTGATTCCAATGGCGGAGGTTTCCGGGAAACGGATTTTCTTGACGCCCATTTCCTTTTGCAGGAATTCGATGACCTTCTTCACGGCCTCGGAGTTGGCTTCCCACTCCACGCCGGCGTAGATGTCCTCGGTGTTCTCGCGGAAGATCACCATGTCGACCTTCTCGGGTTCCTTCACTGGGGAAGGCACGCCCTGGAAGTAGCGTACCGGGCGCAGGCAGACGTAGAGGTCCAGCATCTGGCGCAGGGCCACGTTCAAGGAACGGATGCCGCCGGAGGTCGGCGTGGTGAGCGGGCCCTTGATGGACACCACGAAGTCCTTGGCCGCCTGCACGGTCTCTTCCGGCAGCCAGGTGTCGGCGTCGTAGACCCTGGTGGCCTTTTCGCCGGCATAGACTTCCATCCAGGCAATTTTCTTTTTGCCGCCGTAGGACTTGGCCACGGCCGCGTCGACCACCTTGCGCATCACCGGGGTGATGTCCACGCCGGTGCCGTCGCCCTCGATGAAGGGGATGATGGGGGTATCGGGCACGTTCAGGCTGTTGTCGGCATTGACGGTGATTTTCTGGCCGTCGGCGGGGATCTGGATATGCTGGTAGCTCATGGTGTCGAGTGTAAAATTCAGTTTTGAGAAAGCTTCGCTGTGGCCAAAATCATCCTGTTCAACAAACCCTATGGCGTTCTGAGCCAGTTCACCCCGGAAGGCCGCTGGCAGGGCTTGAAGGACTACATTCCCGTGCCGGATGTGTATGCAGCCGGCAGGCTGGATGCAGACAGCGAGGGATTGCTGATTTTAACCGATGACGGCGCACTTCAGCGGCGCATCGCCGACCCGGCGCACAAGCTGCCCAAGACCTACTGGGTGCAGGTGGAAGGCATTCCCGACCAGGACGCCCTGGCGCGCCTTCGACGCGGCGTGGACCTGGGGGATTTCGTGACCCATCCCGCCAAGGCCAAGCTCATGCACGAGCCCGCCGGCCTGTGGCCGCGCAACCCGCCCATCCGCGTCCGCCAGGCCATTCCCACCAGCTGGCTGGAACTGACCATCAGCGAGGGCAAGAACCGCCAGGTGCGGCGCATGACTGCCAGGGTCGGCTACCCGACCCTGCGCCTGATCCGCGCGGCCATCGGCGAATGGAACTTGAACGGACTGCAACCCGGCAAGTGGAAAGAGCTGAATGTCTGAAGAAATCTGGAAACCCAATGTCGTGGTCGCTGCCATCTGCGAGCGCGACGGCAAGTTCCTGCTGGTGGAAGAGGAAACAGCGGAAGGCCTGCGCCTCAACCAGCCGGCCGGGCATTGGGAGAAGGGCGAAACCCTGATGCAGGCCGTGGTGCGCGAGGCACTGGAAGAAACCGCGCATGTGGTCGAGCCGACCGATTTATTGGGCGCCTACACCACCTACAATCCGGCGCGCGACATCACCTACCTGCGCTTTGCCTATGTGTGCCGGGTGACGGGCTTCGAACCGAACACCCGGCTCGACCACGGCATCGTGCGCGCGGTGTGGATGACGCCGGACGAGGTCGCCGCGAGCCCCATTCGCCACCGCAGCCCGCTGGTGATGCGCTGCATCCATGACTATCTCTCGGGACGGCGCTTCCCGCTCGATTTCGTGACTCACTCATGAACATCATGCCGGACGAAAACTCCCTCCCCTCTTGCAGGGGAGGGCTGGGGTGGGGTAAAGGCAACTTAACAACAGACCCCCTCCCCTCTTGCAGGGGAGGGCTGGGGTGGGGTAAAGCTGCGTTGATCAAGCTCCCATGTTTACCCCCTCCCAACCTCCCCCGGCAGGCGGGGGAGGAGCAAAGGACCGCGACCGCAAGGCGCAGACCGCCTATCCCCAACCTCTCCCGGCAGGCGAGGGAGGAGCAAAGGCCAGGCCCAACCCCTGAATTGCCCCCTCCCAGCCTCCCCCGGCAAGCGAGGGCGGGGCTTTTTCCGCTCCTGGTCTTGCCATGAAAAAACGCGTGGTCGTCGGCCTCTCCGGCGGCGTCGACTCCTCCGTTGCCGCATACCTGCTCAAGCAGCAGGGCCATGACGTGCTCGGCGTGTTCATGAAGAACTGGGAGGACGAGGACGACGAGCACTGCCCGGCCAAGCAGGATTTCTTCGATGTGCTGGCCGTGGCCGAGGTGCTGGGCATCGAGGTCGAGGCGGTCAACTTCGCCGCCGAATACCGGGAACGGGTGTTCGGCTATTTCCTCGCCGAGTATTCGGCCGGGCGCACGCCCAACCCGGACGTGCTGTGCAATGCCGAGATCAAGTTCAAGGCCTTCCTCGACGACGCCATGAAGCGCGGCGCGGATTTCATCGCCACCGGCCACTACGCCGGCAAGGGCCAGGATGCCGCAGGCCACGCGGCGCTGTTGCGCGCGGCGGACCTAAACAAGGACCAGAGCTATTTCCTCTATCGCCTGAACCAGGCCCAGCTCTCCCCCACCCTGTTTCCGCTCGCGCAGCTGCAAAAGCCCGAGGTAAGGCAGCTCGCGGAAAAGATCGGCCTGCCGAATTTTGCGAAAAAGGACAGCACCGGCATCTGCTTCATCGGCGAGCGGCCGTTCCGCGAATTCCTTGAGCGCTACCTGCCGAAACAGCCCGGTCCCATGCGCACGCCAGAGGGAAAACTCATTGGCGAGCACCAGGGCCTGAGCTACTACACCATCGGCCAACGCCAGGGCCTCATGATCGGGGGACCGGGTGAACCCTGGTTCGTGGCGGGCAAAGACATGGCGAGCAACACCCTCATCGTGGTGCAGGGGCACGACCACCCGCTGCTGCAAAGTCTGACGCTCACCGCCGGCCAGCTTTCCTGGATCGCCGAAGCAGCACCCGACCCCGGCAAGCCCTACAGCGCCAAGACCCGCTACCGCCAGCAGGACGCGCCCTGCCGCATCGCCTATCAGGAGGGCGGCAGCATGCGGGTCGACTTCGACACACCGCAATGGGCAGTCACCCCCGGCCAGTCGGTGGTGCTGTACGACGGCGAGGCCTGCCTCGGCGGCGGCATCATCCTCTAAACCAAGTAAAATTCAGCCTTACCCGATTCTTCGGCAGCATCATGTCAGAACAGAAAACCCCGGCACCCGCCGCCAATTTCATCCGCAACATCATCGACGAAGACATCAGGTCGGCCAAATGGGGCGGCCGCGTGGAAACCCGCTTCCCGCCCGAGCCCAACGGCTACCTGCACTACGGCCATGCAAAATCCATTTTCCTGAACTTCGGGCTCGCGCGCGACTACGGCGGCGTGTGCCACCTGCGCTTCGACGACACCAATCCGGAGAAGGAAGAACAGGAATATGTCGATTCCATCATCGAATCGGTGAAGTGGCTGGGCTTTGACTGGGGCAAGCACCTGTATTACGCCTCGGACTATTTCGACACCATGTACGCCTGCGCCGAGTACCTGATCCAGTCCGGCAATGCCTACGTGGATTCGCTCAGCGCAGAGGAGATGCGCGCCTGGCGCGGCACGCTGAGCGAACCCGGCAAGAACAGTCCCTACCGCAGCCGCAGCGTGGAGGAGAACCTCGACCTGTTCCGCCGCATGAAGGCGGGCGAATTCCCCGATGGCACGCACGTGCTGCGCGCGAAGATCGACATGGCCTCGCCCAACATCAATATGCGCGACCCCGCCATCTACCGCATCAAGCACGCGAGCCACCACAACACCGGCGACACCTGGTGCATCTACCCGATGTACACCTACGCGCACCCGATCGAGGACGCGATCGAGAACATCACCCATTCCATCTGCACCCTGGAATTCGAGGACCAGCGCCCGTTCTACGACTGGCTGCTGGACAAACTCGCTGACGGCGGCTTCTTCAAGCGCCCGTTGCCGCAGCAGATCGAATTCGCGCGCCTCAACCTGACTTACGTGGTGCTGTCCAAGCGCAAGCTCATCCAGCTGGTGGAGGAAAAACACGTCGACGGCTGGGACGACCCGCGCCTGCCGACCCTGATGGGCGCGCGCCGCCGCGGCTTCACGGCGGAGGGCTTCAAGCGCTTCACCGACCAGATCGGCGTGTCCAAATCCGACGGCTGGATCGACATGAGCGTGCTCGAAGCCTGCATGCGCGACGACTTGAACGAACACGCGCTGCGCCGCATCGCCGTGCTCGACCCGGTGAAACTGATCATCGACAACTATCCCGACGGCCGGAGCGAGGACTGCTTCGCACCCAACCATCCGCAGCAGCCCGATCTGGGCAAGCGCGCCGTGCCGTTCTCGCGCGAACTGTGGATCGAGCGCGAGGACTTCGAGGAAAACCCGCTCAAGGGCTATTTCCGTTTATTCCCGCCGCGTCTCGACGCGTCGGGCATTATGCAGCCCGGCAACAAGGTGCGCCTGCGTTACGGCTATGTGGTCGAGTGCACCGGCTGCGACAAGGACGCCGCAGGCAACATCACCGCCGTGCACTGCACCTACCTGCCCGACACCAAGTCCGGCACGCCGGGCGCGGACTCGGTCAAGGTCAAGGGCAACATCCACTGGGTGTCCGCCCGGCATGCCATTGATGCCGAGGTGCGCCTGTACGACCGCCTGTTCGCCGTGCCCAACCCGGGCCAGGAACGCGATTACATAGCGGACCTCAATCCCGCCTCCAGGACCGTGATCCACGCGCAACTGGAGCCGGCATTGAAAGACGCCAGACCCGAAGAACGCTTCCAGTTCGAGCGCCACGGCTATTTCGTGGCCGACCTCAAGGATACGAAGCCCGGCGCGCCGGTGTTCAACCGCACGGTGACGCTGAAAGACTCCTGGGCCAAGGTGGAAAAATAATGCCCGACGCCCTCACCCGCTTCGTGTTCGAGTACGCCCCGGTCAGGGGCGGCATCGTCCAGCTCGAAGAAGTCTGGAAGACCATCCAGGGACATGCGGACTACCCGGCGCCGCTGAAAAAGGTATTGGGTGAATTATTGGCGGCCGCTGCGCTGCTCACATCCAACATCAAGTTCGAAGGCAGCCTGGTGCTGCAGCTGCACGGTGACGGGCCTGTGCGGCTGATCGTGGTGGAAGCCACATCCGATCACACCCTGCGCGCCACCGCCAAGTGGACGGGCGAGGTGCCCGAAGGCACGCTCGCCGCCATGCTCGGCCGCGGCCGCTTCGTCATGACGCTGGACCAGAGCAAGGCCGACAGGCAGAACTACCAGGGCATCGTGCCGCTCGAAGGCGAGACCACGGCCGAGGTGCTGGCGCATTACATGCAAAGCTCGGAGCAGGTCGATACCCGCATCCACCTCGCCGCCGGCGAGGACCGCGTCGCCGGCATGCTGCTGCAGCGCATGCCCGACCAGCAGGGCATGGACGCCGACGCCTGGAACCGCGCGGCCATCCTGGCGGATACGATCAAGCCGAGCGAACTGCTCGGGCTTTCCGCCAACGACATGCTCATGCGGCTGTTCCACGAGGAAACCCTGCGCCGCTTCGAGCAGGAACCGCTGGTTTTTTCCTGCTCGTGCTCGAGGGAAAAGGTTGCCGGCATGCTGCAATCGCTGGGCAAGGCGGAGGTCGACAGCATTCTCGCCGAACAGGGCGAAGCCGAAATCGCCTGCGATTTCTGCGGCCGCCAGTACAGGTTCGACGCCGTGGATGCCACCCAGCTCTTTACTGCAAGCGTGGCAACCGAGCCGGGCGAAACCCGGCATTGAGCCGAAGCCCTCATTGATCCGAAACAAAACAGCTTGACGCCCAGCTTGCACCTGGGCCGCGACGACCAGACGACGCCCCTCCGTTGATCCCGGGAAGCGACCAACCATTGCACATGTCAAAGCCAAAAGTCCGGCCTTACATACGACTAACGTCGTCGATGATCGATAATCGTTCCATGCCTATGCTTCGCGACGGTAACGGACCCGATGGTCATGCCTACCGCTCCCTCCCTGCATCGTGCCAAGCCTTCCGGACAGGGGACAGCAGATACTCGGCCACACTCCTTGTCCCAAGCCGGATTTCAGCGCTTGTTTGCATGCCTGGCGCGAGAGGATAGTGATTTCCATCCATTTCCAGCGACATGGACTCAATCGTCACAAGCGCTTTGTAGGCCAAGGGCGCGGCCTTGGTCCGCTTGTCCTCCTTTGGAGGCTGCTCGTTTGTGTTGATGTCCATGGCATCGGCACTGACGTGCGCGACCCTCCCCACAGCCATGCCGTATTTCTGGAACGGGTAGGCGGCGAATTTCAGCTTCACCGGCAAACCGTGCCGCACGAAGCCGATGTCTTCGTTGGATACCCAGACTTCCGCTTGCAGCGTTTCATTCTTTGGCACAAGCGTCAGCAGCACGGTTCCAGGCTGGACGACCGTGCCGACGGTATGGGTCGCCAGATCCTTGACCACGCCATCCTGCGGGGCCTTCAACTCCAGCAAATCCCTGCGATGGGCTTGCTTGGTGATCTCCTGGGCAAGCCTGTCCAAGGCATTGGCAACCTCGTTGCGCTCGGCATACAGCTGACGGCGATAATCCGATTTGATCTGCGCGAGCGTCTTTTCCGACTGGGCCATGCTCGCACGGGCGGATTCGATGACGTATTCCTGTGTCTTCAGCTCCTGTTCTTTCTCAATACGTTCGCGGCGCTTGTCGCTGGCCATCAGCGGCCCCGCGAAACCATCCTTTGCCAGCTTTTCAAATGCCTTCTCCTGATCGCGGTAATGCGGGAGCGTATCGGCCAGCTTTGTGCGAACCTGCTCTGCCGCCGCCAAATCCTGCCTGGCCTTGAGCAGACGGGACCGCTCTTCGGCCACTGCCGCCTCCAAGGCTGCACGGTTCGCCCGGTACTGGGCCTTGATCTCCTTGGCAAGCTCTGGCGGTGCCTCTGCATCGCCACGGAACGGTGTATCAGCAATTTCGGCATCTATACGCTGCAATGCAAGGCGTTTTCGCCAGAAATCCGCCTGCAAGGTATTTGCGTCAGCCTCAGTGAGGACGGCATCCATCTTCATCAATACCTGTCCGGCCTTCACCTGCCCGCCTTCCCTCACCAGGATATCCTTGACGATGCCCGCCTCGGCGGGCTGCACGATCTTCACGTAACTTAGCGGAATCAACTTTCCTTCAGCCACGGCGACGATATCCAGACGGCCAAGCAGGGACCACAAAACAAGGCCGCCAATCAGGATCAGCACCACCCACAGCACCTTGCGGCTCATGGGGTTGGGGGGCTCCTCCTGAATCCTGAGCAGGGGCGGGGCAAAGTCCAGCACACTGGCCTCTGCCCGGGTGAACCATTTATTCAGCGGATTCATCATCAGCAAACCGTTGTTTCGTCGAATAGGCTTTGAGCAGCCGGAAACAAGTTCCGGCCGCAAGCTTCACCCCTTATGAGATTTTCTGGACGCCATCGCTCAGGCCCTGGAAGTTCTGGAGGTTGTAACCGCTGCTGGACAAGAGCGAGAACGCGTCGCTGCCATACAGTAGCCTGGAGCCCAGGAACGACGACGCATCAAGGGTGGAGTAATCAGCCCCTTGCTCTCCGTCCACTTCAGACATCGCCTGCTGTTCGGCAAGGGCACGGGAGATCGCAAGATCCATTTCCAGCCATTGCTGGAAGATTGTTGCGGGATCTGCGCCATCCGTGCTGCTCGATGAGTAGAACTGCCCCCACGAACTGCTGCCGAGATAAGCCAGCAGGTCTTGCGGGCTCATCAATGGCGCTTGCGCATCGCTTCCCTCGGTAGAGGTCGATGTTGCATCGGCGCTGTCCGTTTCCGTGCCATCGTCCACCGTCATGCTGTGTGCGGCACTACTGGCAGACCTGCCCGATGTTTTCCCGCCCTTGGCTCCGGGGTTGCCGGTCGATGTCCCGGCGCCATCGTTGAAGTTGCTGTCCTGCCCTGCAGGGGCGGCATCCTCGCCGTTGCCTACGCCTTCGTTGCCATGGCT
The DNA here is from genome assembly GCA_021847835.1 of Pseudomonadota bacterium. GTDB lineage: Bacteria > Pseudomonadota > Gammaproteobacteria > Burkholderiales > Thiobacillaceae > UBA6918. The sequence goes on along the minus strand of JAJZPR010000001.1, from coordinate 107,834 downwards.
TATCGACAAGGTAAAGACATCGGCTGCCGACAGGCTGCCTTCCGTGCTTCCAGTGGCGGCCACGCTGTCGGTTGCAGTCACCCGAATGTCCAGCGACAGCACGCTCCTGGGCGACACGCCCGAGAAGGTCAAAGTATCCGCGTCAAAATGCAGCCAATCCGGCAGTGCCGAGCCGTCCGCCAGGGTCGCAGTATAGGTAAGGGCATCGCCCGCATCGATATCAGTGAAGCTATCCGCAGGAATTTGCCAGTAGAAGGATTTGTTGAAAGTGAAATCCTGGTCAGCCAATGGCTTGACCACAATGGGCGCATCGTTGGTGCCATGCAGGAAGATATCCAGGGTTTCGGCTGTGCCGGTAATCCCGTCTGTCGCCGTATACCCAAAGCCCTCGATTACCAGTGCATCGCGGCCCAAGGACTGCACCGCTGTTCCTGCATTGTCCAGATTGTAGATATAGCTTCCATCAGCCTGGATCGAGAGGATGCCAAAGTCGCCCGCATATTCCCCAGGCGCCCCCACCTGCAGCACGGTCCCGTTATCCACATCGTAGTCGTTCGCAAGCACGTTGCCGCTGGCGGCAGTGAGCCAATCCTCGACGACGATTGCGGCGTCTTGCCCCGTAACCGGCGCATCATTGACCCCGACTATGTCTACCTGCACGAGACCGGATGCCGTTGCGCCTTCCTGATCGCTGATGGTGTAGCTGAAGCTGTCGCGCAGCACCTCGCCTTCCGCCAGCTCCTGGAAGCGATCGCCGATGTCATAGGTAATCTCTCCATTGGCCAGTGCTACAGAAGCGCCAACAGAGGATTCGCCCACTGCGACCACCGAAATGACGTCGCCCGGGTTGGGATCGGTGTCGTTGGCCAGCAGCAGGCTCACCGGGAATACCTGTGGCCCACCATCCTCATGGACACTTATCAGATCGACATTGGCGACTGGAGGTTTGTTCATCAGCAGCTCGATCCCCGTGCGGTCCAGCACGGTGCCATCATCAAAGGTGATGGCGTTGATGCCGTCGGTGGCGCTTTGGGTGAACCAGTTTTCCAGGGTCACGAAGTCCTCGCTGCCCAGTACGTGTATCACCATGTCGTCCCCGACCCGGTCAGCCTCCAGGCTGGATTCGACCAGGCCGCTGCCGAAGCTCAGGGTGTTGAAGCCCTGCATGTCGGAGACGCGGTCATTGCCGTCGCCCGGATTGAAGAGGTAAACATCTGCGCCTTCACCGCCCAGAAGCAGATCGGCGCCGGCGCCGCCAGCCAGCACATCGTTGCCGGCCCCGCCATTCAGCGTGTTGTTGCCGGCGTTCCCGGTCAGGGTATTGTCGAGCGCGTTGCCGGTGCCGTCGATGCTCGACGCCCCGGTGAGCATCAGGTTTTCGATGTTGTTGCCCAGCACGTAGCTCACCGACGCCTGCACGGTATCCGTGCCTTCGCCAGCGAGTTCCACTGCCGCATCATCACCCGCATCGACAACATAAACATCGTCGCCGAGGCCGCCGGCCAGGATGTCCATGCCTGCGCCGCCATCCAGGAGGTTGTTGCCGCTGTTGCCGATGATGATGTTGTTCAGCGCGTTGCCGGTACCGTTCAGGTCGGCAGCGCCAACCAGCACCAGGTTCTCGATGTTGCTACCCAGGGCATAATCGGTGCTCGACTGGACGGTATCATTGCCCTCGTCGGCGTTTTCAACCACCGTATCGCCGGCGTTGTCCACCACATAGGTATCGTTGCCCAGGCCGCCAGCCATGGCGTCGGCGCCGGTTCCGCCGTCGATGGTGTTGTTGCCGCCATTGCCGAGGATAAAGTTGCCGAGTTCGTTGCCCACGCCGTTGATGTCAGCGGCGCCGGTCAGGCTCAGATTCTCAATGTTTGCCGCCAGGGCAAAGCTGGCTGACGTTTCCACCGTATCGGTGCCTTCACCAGCATTCTCGTTAACAACATCACCGATGTTGTCCACCACATAGGTATCGTTCCCGGCACCGCCGGCCATGGTGTCCGCGCCAGCGCCGCCATCCAGCCTGTTGCTGCCGCCGTTGCCGGTGAGCACATTGTCCAGGGCGTTGCCCGTGCCACGGAGGTCATTCGCCCCTTCCAGCACCAGGTTCTCGACATTGGCGGTCAGGCTGTAGCTGATGGTTGTGCGCACCGTGTCGACACCGGCATTGGCCGCCTCAACCACGACGTCTCCGACATTGTCGACAATGAATGTGTCATCGCCGCTGCCGCCCTGCATCGTATCCGCTCCGAGGCCGCCATCCAGCACGTCATTGCCTGCGCCGCCGTAAAGCGTGTTGTTGCCGCTGTTGCCGAGGATCAGGTTGTCGCCGGCGTTTCCGCTGCCACTGATGTCGGCAGCGCCGGTCAAGGTAAGGTTTTCCAGATTGGCCGAAAGGGTGTAATTCGTGCCTGCCAGCACTGTATCCGTTCCGGCGTTGGCCAGCTCCGTAATGGTGTCGCTGGTATTGTCGACCACATAGGTATCGTCTCCAGCGCCCCCGATCAGGCTGTCTACTCCGGCACCACCGTCCAGAATGTTGTTGCCGCTGTTGCCGGTAATAACGTTGTTGCCGCCATTGCCGGTACCGTTCAGGTCATCGGTTCCCAGGAGGGTAAGGTTCTCCAGATTGCTGCCCAGCGCGTAATCGATGCTCGCCTGCACCGTGTCCGTGCCAGCATTCACCACCTCGCTCACCTGGTCGCCGGCATCGTCCACCACATAGGTGTCGTTGCCCGCACCGCCTGCCATGATGTCGGCGCCGCTGCCGCCATCCAGGATGTCGTTGCCGCTGTTGCCCGTCAGCGTATCGTTGCCCGCCAGGCCGGAAAGCACATTGTTGCCAGTGTTGCCAACGATCACGTTGTCGAGCTCGTTGCCGGTGCCGTTGATGCTGGAAGACCCAGTCAGCGTCAAATTCTCGACATTGGAGGTCAGGCTGTAGCTGATCGAGGATTGAACCGTATCGACGCCTTCGTCGGCGTTCTCAGCGACCAGGTCGCCGGCGTTGTCCACCACGTAGGTATCGTCCCCGGCGCCACCATACATGGAGTCGGCCTCGGTTCCCCCATTAAGGGTGTCATTGCCGGCATCGCCTTGCAGCAAGTCAGCACCGGCTTCGCTATTCAGGACATCGTTGCCCTCGCCGCCGATCAGGGTGTCGGCATTGGTATTTCCATTCAGCGTGTCGTTGCCGCCCAGACCGCTGAGGATGTTGGCGCCGGAGTTGCCCGTGATAACGTTGGCAAGCTCATTGCCTGTGCCGTTGATGCTGGCGCTGCCCGTCAGGGTTAGGTTCTCGACATTGTCGGTCAGGGTGTAGGTAATAGAAGACTGGACCAGGTCAGTGCCTTCGTTCGCGGCTTCCGCGACCAGATCGCCCACATTGTCCACGACATAAGTGTCGTTGCCTGTGCCGCCAGCCATATTGTCCGCATCCAGTCCCCCATTCAGGGTGTCATTCCCGGCACCGCCGCTGATCGCATCAGCGCCAGCCTCGCCGGAAAGCACGTCATCGCCATCCCCTCCCAGTATGATGTCGTCTCCCGCACCTGCATTCACCGTATCGTTGCCAGCACCACCATCAATGATGTTGGTGCCGGCATTGCCGGTAATGACATTGTTGAGGGTATTGCCGGTGCCGTCGATATCCGCTGTTCCGGCCAGTGTCAGGTTCTCGACATTGGCCGTGAGGGTGTAGGTAATGGAAGACTGAACCAGATCGGTACCCTGGTTGGAACCTTCGGTCACCACATCTCCCGCATCATCGACGACATAGGTGTCGTTGCCGGCGTTACCGGACATGCTGTCCGCTCCGGTACCGCCATTCAGCGTGTCATTGCCGCTGTTGCCGATCAGCGTGTCGTTGCCGGCCAGGCCCGAGAGCATGTTGTTGCCGGTGTTGCCTGTGATGACGTTATCGAGTTCATTGCCTGTTCCGTTGATGTTGGCCGACCCCGTCAGGGTCAGATTCTCGACGTTGGCGGAAAGCGTGTATGTCACGCTGGACTGCACCGTATCCATGCCTTCACTCGCCTGCTCGACTACCACGTCGCCCGTGTTGTCCACCACGTAGGTGTCATTACCAACACCGCCATGCATCGTATCAGCGCCGCTGCCGCCATTCAGGGTGTCGTCACCCTCCAGGCCGTAGAGCGTATTGACCCCGCTGTTGCCGATAATGACATTGCTCAGCTCATTACCCGTACCGTTGATGTTGGCGCTGCCCGTCAGGGTCAGGTTCTCGACGTTGTCGGTCAGTGTGTAGGTAATGGAAGATTGGACCAGGTCAGTGCCTTCGCCTGCCACTTCCGTAACGAGGTCGCCGACGTTGTCCACCACGTAGGTGTCGTTGCCGGTGTTGCCGGCCATGCTGTCGGTGCCCGTTCCTCCATCCAGCAAATCATTGTCGTCCCCGCCGATCAGCGTGTCGTTGCCAGCACCCGCATAGAGTGAATCCGACCCTGCGCCGCCATCAAGGGTGTTGGCCCCGGCATTGCCGGTAATGACGTTGTTGAGGGTATTGCCGGTGCCGTCGATATCGGCCGCTCCGGTCAGCGTCAGGTTCTCGACATTGGCCGTGAGGGTGTAGGTAATGCTGGACTGCACAAGATCAGTGCCTGCATTCAGCGCTTCGTTCACCTGGTCGCCGGCATCGTCCACCACATAGGTGTCGTTCCCCGCGCCGCCCGCCATGGTGTCGGTGCCGGTGCCGCCATTCAGCGTATCGTTGCCGTTGTTGCCGGTTAGCGTATCGTTGCCAGCCAGGCCGGAAAGCACATTGTTGCCGGTGTTGCCAACGATCACGTTATCGAGTTCGTTGCCGGTGCCATTGATGCTGGAACTGCCGGTGAGCGTCAGGTTCTCGACATTTTCGGTCAGCGTGTAGCTGATCGAGGATTGGACCGTGTCGACGCCTTCGTCAGCATTCTCAACGACCAAATCGCCGGCATTGTCCACGACATAGGTATCGTTGCCGATACCGCCGTACATGGAGTCGGCGCCTGTGCTGCCGTCCAGCCGGTTGTTGCCGGTAGTGCCGATAAGGATGTTGTTGAGGTTGTTGCCGGTGCCGTTGATGTCGCCCGTTCCGGTCAGCGTCAGATTCTCGACGTTGGCAGACAGGGTATGGCTCACGGAGGAGTAAACCAGGTCGGTTCCCGCGTTGGCCCCCTCGGTAACGCTATCGCCTGCACTGTCCACGATATAGATGTCATTGCCGCCGCCGCCCGCCATGGCATCGTTGCCCGCGCCGCCGTCGATGACGTTGTTGCCGCTGTTGCCGGTGATCGCGTTGTCGAGGGCATTGCCCGTACCGTCGATGTCCGACGTACCGGTGAGCGTCAGGTTTTCGACATTATTGATGAGTGTGTAGGTGATGGAAGACTGCACAAGGTCGGTGCCCTCGTTCGCGTTCTCCGTCACCAGGTCACCGACCTCGTCCACCACATAGATGTCGTTGCCTACGCCGCCCGCCATGGCATCCGCACCGGTGCCACCGTCCAGGATGTCGTTACCGGAATTCCCGGTCAGCGTGTCGTTGCCGGCTACGCCGTAAAGCGCGTTGTTTCCGGTGTTGCCGGTGATGGCGTTGTCGAGTTCGTTGCCAGCACCGCTAATGCTGGCCGAGCCGGTGAGCACCAGATTCTCTACATTGGCGGAGAGCGTATAACTCACGGAACTGTATACGGTATCCGTTCCCTCCCCCGCCGACTCGATCACCGCGTCGCCGCTGTTGTCAACGATGTAAGCGTCGTCTCCAGCACCGCCGCTCATGGCATCGGCTCCGGCCCTGCCGTCCAGCGTGTTCGCGCCCTCGTTGCCGCTCAGCTTGTTATCGAGCGTGTTGCCACTGGCATTAATGGCGGCCGTGCCGACAAGGATAAGATTCTCCACGTTGGCGGCCAGGGCATAGTCCGCCGAGGAGATCACGGTATCCACGCCCTCTCCGGCATTCTCCAGCACCACATCCTGCGTGCTGTCCACGATATAAACATCATCCCCACCCAGGCCGGACAGGGTGTTCACGCCGCCATTGGCGGTAATGACGTTGTTCAACGCATTACCGGTGCCGTTGATATTCGCGTCACCCGTCAGCACCAGATTCTCGACGTTGGCCGTCAGTGCATAGGAAACCGACGAGCGCACCATATCCAGCCCGTTGCCGGAAGACTCCTTTACCAGGTCGCCCGCGTCGTTGACGATGAAGGTGTCGTTGCCGGCACCGCCCTCCATGGTGTCCGCGCCCGCGCCGCCATCGAGGGTGTCGTCGCCGCCACCGCCGATCAAAAGATCATTGCCTTCCAGGCCATACAGCATGTTCGCCGCATCGTTGCCGATGAGGCTGTTGTTCAGGCTGTTGCCCGTGCCTTCCAGATCCGCGCTGCCGGTCAGCGTCAGATTCTCGACGTTGGCCGTCAGCGTGTAGCTGATGGCGGACTGGACCGTGTCCGTGCCGGCATTGGCGTTCTCGATCACGAGGTCGCCGGTGTCGTCCACCACATAGGTATCGTTGCCCGCGCCGCCGGCCATGCTGTCGGCGCCGAGGCCGCCGTCAATGACGTTGTCGCCGCCGTTTCCGGTGATAACGTTGTCCAGGGAATTCCCGCTCGCGTTGATGTTGGCCGCGCCGGTCAGCACAAGGTTCTCGACGTTGCCCGAAAGAGCGAAACTGGCGCTGGCACGCACGGTATCCAGGCCTTCGTCGGCATTCTCCACAACGGCATCGGAACTGCTGTCTGCGATATAGACGTCGTCGCCCGTGCCGCCGATCAGGGTGTCGGCGCCCACGCCGCCATCGAGTGTGTCGTTGCCGTCCAGGCCAGTCAGGGTATTGGCGGCGTTGTTGCCAGTGATGACATTGTCGAGTTCATTGCCCGTGCCATTGATGCCAGTGCTGCCGGTCAGGCTCAGGTTCTCGACATTGCCGGTCAGCGTATACGTGATGGAAGACAACACGGTATCCGTGCCCTCCCCGGCATTCTCGATGACGAGATCGCCCGCGTTGTCCACCACATAGGTGTCGCTGCCCGTACCGCCGATCAGGGTATCGGCGCCCGCCTTGCCGTCCAGCGTGTCGTTGCCGTCCAGGCCGGTCAGGCTATTGGCGGCGCTGTTGCCGGTGATGACATTGTCGAGCGTGTTGCCGATGCCGGCGAACGTTTCCGTGCCGGTAAGAATGAGATTCTCGACATTGTCCGCCAGCGTCCAGGTCAGGCTGGCCTTCACCGTGTCCACGCCTTCGCCAGCCAGTTCGACCGTGGTATCGCCGAGGCTATCCACCACATAGGTGTCGTCGCCGCGGCCGCCGATCAGGGTGTCGTCGCCACTGCCACCGTCCAGCGTGTCGTTGCCGTCCAGACCCATGAGGGTGTTGTCCGCCGCCGTGCCGGTGATGGCGTTATCCAGTTCGTTGCCGGTGCCGGTGAGCGCCGCCTCGGTCAGGGCGAGGTTCTCGACATTGGCACCCAGGGTGTAGTCGAAGGGGCTGATGACGGTGTCGGTGCCCTGGCCGGCGTATTCGCTAACGGTGTCGCCCAGGTTGTCCAGGATGTAGCTGTCGTTGCCAACGCCGCCGGCCATGCTGTCGGCGCCGAGCCCGCCATCGAGCACGTTGTCGCCGGAACTGCCGATGAGGACGTTGTCGAGTTCGTTGCCGACGCCGTTGATGAAGCCGCCGATCAGGGTCAGGTTCTCTACGTTTTCCGCCAGGGTGGTAGTGATGTAGGACCGTACGGTATCCGTGCCCTCGCCCGCCTGCTCGATCACCGCATCGCCCGTGTTGTCCACCACGTAGGTGTCATTGCCGGCACCGCCAAGCAGGGTGTCTGCGCCCCCGCCGCCGTCCAGCGCGTCGTTGCCTTCGAGGCCGGTCAGCAGGTTGTCGCCGCTGTTGCCGATGAGGGTGTTGTCCAGCACGTTGCCGGTGCCGGCGAGGTTCGCCGTGCCGGTGAGGGTGAGGTTCTCCGTAGTGACGGTGAGGGTGTAGGTAATCGAGGACTTGACGAGGTCGATACCTTCATCGGCGTTCTCGATCACTTGGTCGCCGACGTTGTCGACGACGTAAATGTCGTCGCCCGTACCGCCCAGCATCGTGTCGGCGCCCTGGCCGCCGTCCAGCGTGTCGTTGCCGTCAAGGCCGACGAGGGTGTTGTCGGCGGCGTTGCCGACGATGACGTTGGCGAGTTCGTTGCCGGTGCCGGACACGGCATCGTTGCCGGTGAGGGTAAGATTCTCCAAGTTCTGGCCGAGGGTGTAGGCGAGCCCCGTGTACACGGTGTCGGTACCCTGTCCAACTTGCTCGATGACGGTGTCTTCCAGGGTGTCCACCACGTAAGCGTCGTCTCCCGTGCCACCGGCCATCACGTCGGTGCCCGCGCCGCCATTGAGCAGGTCGTTGCCCACGCCGCCCATGAGGGTGTCGTTGCCGGAGAGTCCCAGAAGGACGTTATCGCCGCTGTTGCCGGTGAGCACATTGTCAAGTTCGTTGCCGGTACCATTGATGCTGGTGGTGCTGACCAGGTTGAGGTTTTCCACATGGGCGGCCAAGGTGTGGCTCACGCGGGCCTGCACGGTGTCCACGCCTTCGCCTTCGAGTTCAATGACCTGGTCGCCAGTGTGGTCCAAGACGTAGAGATCATTGCCTGTACCGCCGACCAGGGTGTCGGCGCCCGCGCCACCGTGCAAGAGGTCGTCGCCGGCATGGCCCACGAGCACATCGTTGCCTGCGCCGCCGGCAAGGAGATCGTTGGCCCCAGTGCCGGTCAGTGTGTCATTGCCGCTGGTGCCCAACTGCAGGGCATTGAGGTCCAGCGTGGTGCCATCCGCGAAGGTCACGGCATCCAGCCCGTGGGCGGCTTTGATGAGACCGTCAAACCAGTTGGAGATGGTCAGCGTGTCCCTGCCGTTTCCGTGAGCGAACACAAGATTGTCACCGTCCCGGTAGATATCGAGGTCACCCGCGAGGATGCCAGGCCCGAAGCTCAGGGTGTCGATTCCCATATCCCCCCGGGTTTCGATGACGGTGTCCCTGCCATCGCCGAGGTTGAAGACGTAGGTGTCGTTGCCCGCGCCACCATAAAGAATGTCGTTGCCCGCGCCGCCGTTGAGCGTGTCATCGCCGGTACCGCCCAGCACGAGATCGTTCCCGCCATTGCCGTTGAGTACGGCGCCGCCCTCGGCGCCGACCACCACCTCGTTGCCGCCGACGCCCACACCATCTGCCGAAAAACCGGAATAGCCGAAGTCGGCGAGCGCCGGCAGGGTCGCGCTCTTGAGTGCGGGATCTGTTGAGGCGGCCGCCAGCCAATCGCGCAATTGTCCATAGCCCTCCCATCCCAGACGGGTCAGACCCTGGCCGGCCACGCGCTGCATGTCCAGAAGGTCACGCACCGCCTCGGCCGGCGCTTCGTCGAAGCGCGCCTGGAAGGCGGCGTCCACGCCGCTGAAATCCATGGCGAGACCGTTGGGGTTGATGATTAAGCCGACCCCGTCCATGTAGGGTTTGAGCCGGGTTTGCAGCAGCAGGCCGTCGTAGACGCTTCGCTTAAGGGCTGCGTACGCCTGGTTCATGAAGCTCATCTGCGCAGACGAAAGAGTGAAGTTCAGCACCTGGGCTGCCTCGCCGTTTTCGCCGCTGGCCATGCTGCTGGCGGCAATCCATTGCCCTGCACTGGTGCGCACGCCACCCGCGTCCACCTGCACGAAGGGCATGCCGTTGAAGGTTTCCAGCAGTTCCACCCAGGCGGTCATGTCGGCACCGTCGGGGGCGCGGTAGTTCAGGGTGAATCCTTGTTGCGTGGCGCGTTCAACGCTGGTGTCGAAGGTCGCTGTGGCCGCCCACCGGCCCAGCACCTCGTCGAGCAGGGCGGTCTGCTCGGCCTTCGTGGCAGCGCCGACATAGCTTTTCAACACGCCGGCCAGATCTGTGGAGAGACTCGCCGCTTCCCTCAGATCGCGCACGGCGCCGGAGCCCTGCATGTCGGGGAGGTGCGCCACGGCGCTGGTGTCCAGGGTGTCGCTGAATTCGCGGTAGAAGGGATTGTCCGCCAGGTCGATGTCGGCCATGCCGCCGGTGACGTTGCCAAGGCTGGCTTCGTGCCCGTCGCGGTAGAGGAAGCTGCCCAGGTCGGCCAGCACGTTGCCGTTGGGAAGCGGGGTGTCGTTCTCTGTCTTGGCCACGCGCAGCGCGGCGATGCCCAGTTCCCCCAGGGTCTTGAGTTCGCCGGCATCTGTGACGCCGTCGCTGTCGGCGTCCTGCCAGATGCGGAGATTCGCCCAGTTGGCGTCCTGGGCGTTGACCAGGCCGTCGCCGTTGGTGTCTTCCTGCGCCAGGGCGTCGAAGCCGTCGGCAGCCTTGCGGATGACGTTGCCTTCAGCGTCGAGGATGGGAGTGGAGTCGCCAAAGAGTTCGGCGCCATTGTCGATGGTGCCGTTGCCGTTGCGGTCGAGCACGAGGAAGCCGTCGTCGGGCTTGACCCAGCCGGTGGCGTTCTTGGCACCGTCACCGTCATGGTCGAATAGGACGGGGTTGGAGGAATCGATGCCTGTGGTTTCCAGGCCGTCGCCGTCGAGGTCCAGCGTCAGAGGGTCGCGGCGGGGGAACCAAGCGTAGGCGCTATTGTAGGAATCATTGGCGCCCGGCGACATGGCATAGTTGGCCATATAGATGCGATGCCCCCAATCCCCCGGGCCGCCACTGCCAAACCAGATGGGGCCGCCGCCTCCGCCACTGCCCCAGGCGTTGCTGAGTGTTCCGCTCCGCCTCCAGGTCAGCGCACCACCCGAGACGCCTCCGGCGGCGGTTTCGTCGCATGGGGTCATGGTGGTTCTGATTGAAGTCCCCTGCCCGCTGATGGTCAGGCACATGCTGCGCCAGTTTATGCCGCTGCCAAGGCTGATCGTTGCGCCATTGGCAAACCCCAGGCTGGAAACCCGTCCGCGGTCGCCGGTAAAGCTTGCCACCACGGTCGGATTGGAGGCATCCACCTGGAGAGAGAGGTTGCTGCTGCCGGCGTTGTCGGTGATTTCCACGCTGACCTGGCCGTCGATGATGTAGGTGTCGTTGCCTTCGCCGCCGTCGAGGATGTCGCCGGCGCTGCCGATGAGGATGTCGTCGCCCGCGCCGCCATACAGTGTGTCCACGCCTTCGCCGCCCACCAGATAGTCGTTGCCTTCGCCGCCATAGAGGGTGTCGTCGCCGCCATGCCCATGCAGAATGTCATCGCCGTTGCCGCCATAAATCACATCGTCGCCTGCGCCACCATAGAGCAAACCACCTGTGCTGGCGCTCTGCAAGGTAAGTGGGTCGGTCACGTTTTCAGCAACCCAGGCCTCGATATCGAGTTCGCTGCCGTCTTGTGCCCGCACCTTGAGCGTTGTCCTAAAACCGCTGATGAAACGGATGGCCTGGCCGTTGCCCAGATCGAGGCTGATGGTTTGGCCGTTGTCTGTCACGCTGAGCATAGCGGGATCCAGAGTGGCCACATCGTTCAGCATCAGGATGTTGGTGCCCATGTTGTCAAAGACTTCGACGCTTACCCGTCCGTTGATGATGTAGGTATCGTCGCCCTCGCCGCCATACAGCCAGTCCCCGGTATCGCTGCCTACCAAGGTGTCGTTTCCGGCGCCGCCAACCAGCGTGTCCGCACCCGCGCCACCATCCAGGGTGTCGTCGCCTTCACCGCCGTCGAGGGTGTCATTGCCACCGTGGCCGCGCAGGATGTCGGCGCCGGCGCCGCCGGTAAGCTCATCATCGCCTGCTGCACCATAGAGCACGCCGCCGCTGTCGGGATTGATGAGGTAGACGGGGGTGGTGATACTGTCGGCCACCCAGCTTTCAAAATCGCGAGTGTCGCCACCTTGGGTTTGCAGGCCAATACTGGTGCCAAATCCAGCATCAAAACGAATGTTTTGTCCGTTGCCCAAATCCAGATTGATGGCAGCGCCGTCTTCAACCGCGCTCAGCGAAACGGACTCAAGGCTGGAGGCATCATTGAATATCAGGCTGTTGGTGCCAAGATTGTCAAATATTTCAACACTTGCTTGCCCTTCGATGATGTAGATATCGTCGCCCGCGCCGCCGTTCAGGCTGTCGCCGGCGTGGCCAATGAGGGTGTCGTTGCCTTCGCCGCCGTACAGGGTATTGACGCCTTCGCCGCCGTCGAGGAGGTCGTCTCCTTCGCCGCCGTTCAGGGTGTCGTCGCCCGCGCCGCCCTGGAGGCTGTCGTTGCCATAGCCGCCGTTGAGGGTGTCGTCGCCGATGCCGCCGTCGAGCACATCCTGCCCCCCGTTGCCCCAGAGAATGTCGTTGCCGTCGCCGCCCAGCAGGAGGTCGTTGCCGCCGGCTTCGGTGTCGGGATAGCCGTTGTCGCCCAGCAGGACATCGTCGCCCGCGCCGCCCAGCAGGACGTCGTCGCCCCCATCCCCCCAGAGGGTGTCGTTGTCGGCGCCGCCGTCCACGATATCGTTGCCGCCGTTGCCGTTGATCCAGTCGTTGCCGGCGCCGCCGTAGATGACGTCGGCTTCGCCGCTGGCGGTGGAGTAGACCGAGGCGTCGGTGAGGTGGGGCTGGTAGCTGGTGTGGTCGCCCTGGTCGATCACTTCGCGGGTGAGGGTCCAGCCGCGCTGGGCGTAGCCGCTGGCGTCGCCCTGGATGTAGTCGTCGCCCGCTCCGCCGATGAGGAGGTCTTCGCCCGCGCCGCCCAAGAGGACGTCGGCTCCGGTGTCGCCCACGAGGGTGTCGGCGCCGCTGCCGCCACTGAGCCAGTCGCCCTGGGCGCCGCTGCCTTCCTGGGTGTCGCTGGATTGGATATACGCGGCGAGGTCGGCAATGCGTTCTGCGCCGTAAAGCTGGTCGTCGCCACTGCCGCCTTGCAGGATGTCGCGCCCGGCGCCGCCAATGAGGGCGTCGTTGCCAGCGTAGGCTAAGAGGAGGTCGTCGCCTGCGCCGCCATCCAGAATGTCGTCCCCGCCGCGCTCGGCCAGAAGGGTGTCGTTGCCGCCTTTGCCTTCGATGCGGTCGTTGCCGGCACTGTCGTAAAGGGTGTCGGCACGGCCGGGGTCGGCTTCGGTCCCGACGATGATATTGCCGAGGTCGTCGTAGGCGGCCTGCACGCCGGCGGCGGCAGGATCGGTGTCGGCAGGCTTGAGGTCGCCGCTGAGGGTGGTGGAAGTGGTTGGCAGTGGCAATACCACGGGTGCCGCGCCTGCGCCGAGTGTGATGCCAAGTTCGTTTTCCGACCAGTCTTTGATTTCAACCGTGCTGCCGCTCAGGTCGCGGATGAGCAGGGTCTGGCCGCCATCGGCCTGGCTGACCAAGGCGTAGGCGATGCCGTGTGCCTGATCCTGCCAGACATTGCCGGACTGAATCCATTTGGCGGGGTTCAGTCCGTAGGTGGCGCTGCCTTTGGCCTCGATCCCGCCGATCGTGACTACTCCCTGCCCGTCCGCGTCCAGGATGGTGTCGTAGCCGTCGCCGGCATTGATGACGTAGGTGTCGTAACCCCGGCCACCTTCAACGTAGTCGTTGCCGCCTTTGCCAGTGAGCGTGTCATCTCCCATACCGCCATAGAGCCAGTCATTCTTCCCTTGCCCAAAAATCGGGTCATCGTTCCCCGACCCAAAGACGACGTGACTGAACTCGGATAATGGTTTCAGCATGTCCAGCCTATAGCCACCGCCAATGCTGATCCGCGTGTCGCTGGTCATATCCCGGAAGTAGAACGGCGTGCCGCCTTGGAACTTGTAGTACGTGTTGCCTTCTGGCTGGATGTCGTCGGTGTTGAACTGCATTTGCCACGCAAGCATCGCAGCGCGGTCGCGCAGATAGCGTTCGGTCAGCGCGCCCGCGCCGGTGGCGGGGTCGTAGAGGTCGAGTTCGCCGGATGTGTTGTGCGGGTCATACAAGGCCGCATCGCCGCTGATCGCGAAGGGGATCAGGTTGGTGATGGCGTAGCGGTAGGCCAGTCCTTCGGGGGTGTCGAGTTTCGCTTTGGCGACGATCTGTTCGCGGCTCAACACGGCCAAGGGCTGAACAGTGATGAAATCCTTGGCCTGAACAGCAAGATCGTAGTTCGAATTCGTTCTTATGGCCTCGATGGCCTTGTACAGTCGGTCTCTATCGTCGATCCTATCCTTTGAGATGTGTTCGCCGGCGCCAAAGAGGTCGGCCAGGGCATTGACGAGATTTTCGAGGCTGGCATTGGGAGCGGGGCTCAGCAGTCCTCCCGGGCCGTCGTCGCTGCTGGCCGCTTCGAAGATGGGTTTGAGCCTTGCCAGCGCATCCTTGAGCGGCATGGCCTGCAGGCTCGCATCCATTGCGAAGAACAGACCGTAGACCGCGAGGCTGTCGGTCATGCCGCGGCCTCCATGGCCGAGGGCCGACTCCAGCAAATCGACGTGCTCGATGTAGATGGCTTCGTGCACGCCTTGCTGGAACAGTAACGGGCCGTCCCTGGTCACGACTTCGGGGTTCTTATCGCCATACAGGTTCAGGATCTTCTCGCCATTGAACCCAGTAGCACCGCCCAACATACTGAACAGGTTGGTGATGTTGATCTGTGCTGTGCCGCCCAGCCCGGGCACAGAGATTTCCCCGGTGGCAAAGCCAGCGCCGTTGACAGTAAACGCCTGTGCGCCCATTTCGGGAAACAGCCGGGTGAAAGCAACGGCCAGATGCCCGCCCAGGCTGTGGCCGGTAACAGTGAGGCTGCCGGGATCTATGTCGAGCCCAAGGCCGACTGAGGCAGCAGTTTCAAAGCGGATGGTTCTGACCAGCCCGCTAGGCTCGTCGATGATGACGTCGGTGCGACCGCGCAGGTAGGCCAGGTAAACATCCGCCGCCATGTCGAAGCCGGGCACGAATTGCCCAGCCTTGGCCAAGGCATAGGCGGCGGTTTCCACTTCCAGTGTTTCCAGGTAAGCAGTGTGATAGCTGCTTTGAGAAATGTGCTGCCATTCGTTGTACAGGTCGACGATCTGGTCGATCGCTATACCGTCAATAGCTATATCACCGATATCTGCTGTCAAATCAGTAATGGTTTCAGGCTCGGTTCCCCGGATGGCCAACACATAGCTTCCATCTGTATTCTTGAACAGCGTGGAGGAAAAACCGCTGGTGGTGTTGGGTTGGTGGGCGATGATGGTCCAATGCAACAGCATCGTATCGGCTTGTAATGCCGAAAAACCCTTGTCTTCCAGTGCCTCATCATAATTACTTACAGACACATTAAAATTTGCGTAGCTCGCTTCAGCGAGTTGGGACAGATCAAAGAAATCTTTTGTGTTTATCATCATCTACTCCCCGTCATTTTAAGTTTTGCAAGAATTTCGCTTTCAAGCGTTTGATTTTTTGTTCGCTGCTCATCCGTGTAACAGGAATCTTTGATCAGCCAACTCTTCCATATGGCACCAGCCTCTCTTGGGCCTGATAAAAAATCCACTTCGTAAGTAAGAAACTCCTGTGTCTCGACATCAACGATTGCGCTTTCTTTTCGTTGAATTAGAAATCCGCCCAGTTTCTTGTCACGCTTATCCCAATCCCCAAATCTATCGTTAAATCTGTCAACCGAACCGTTTTTCATCTGGATGCCTCCCCATTCTGGGTTTGGATACGGCTTCAATGTTTCCATAACCCCCGGGTTTTCCTTCATCCACTGCTCCGGCGTCTTGTAGACCCAGAACCCCGCTTCGGTCGCGCAGTAATACTTGTGCATGGCAATCGTAGGAATCCAGTCCCAGAACACCAGGTTGTACATGGCGAAGGCGGCAAGACCGCCCCACACCCATCCTCTGCGTCCGCGCTTCTTCGCCCAACGCACAGTCAGCCAGATAACCAGTGCGCTGATGCCAAGGTAAATCCCCAGCGCCAGTAAAACCATCAATCCCAGCATTTATGCTGCCTCCTTCCAGGCTGATTCATTTTCCGCACCACCCAGCATGAGGTCGTTATCGCTAGTATCGGACCAGGCCTCGACGAGGCCGTCGAGCAGGGCGAGCTGCTCGGCGCGGGTGGAGGCCTGGGCGTATTGTTCGAGGGCGTCGGCCAAAGCGTGGCCGGCGTCGCCCAAGAGCAGGTCGTCGCCTGCGCCGCCATCCAGAATGTCGTCCCCGCCGCGCTCGGCCAGAAGGGTGTCGTTGCCGCCTTTGCCTTCGATGCGGTCGTTGCCGGCACTGTCGTAAAGGGTGTCGGCACGGCCGGGGTCGGCTTCGGTCCCGACGATGATATTGCCGAGGTCGTCGTAGGCGGCCTGCACGCCGGCGGCGGCAGGATCGGTGTCGGCAGGCTTGAGGTCGCCGCTGAGGGTGGTGGAAGTGGTTGGCAGTGGCAATACCACGGGTGCCGCGCCTGCGCCGAGTGTGATGCCAAGTTCGTTTTCCGACCAGTCTTTGATTTCAACCGTGCTGCCGCTCAGGTCGCGGATGAGCAGGGTCTGGCTGCCATCGGCCAAGGCGGCCAGTCCATAGGTAAGGCCGTTTTGCCGGTCCTGCCAGACGTTGCCGACCTGGATCCATTTCTTCGCATCAAGCCCTCCAGTGGCGCTGCCTTTGGCCTCGATCCCGCCGATCGTGACTACTCCCTGCCCGTCCGTGTCCAGGATGGTGTCGTAGCCGTCGCCAGGGTTGATTAGGTAGGTGTCGAAGCCAATCCCACCCAGCAGATAATCGTTGCCCGTTTCGCCTGCAAGCACATCGTTGTTCGCGCCGCCGATGAGGATGTCAGCGCCCCCGCCTCCCCACAGGCCGTCAGAATTGGCACCGCCGATCATGGCGTCGTTGCCGGCACCGGCATGCACGACCATGCCGCCCACTCCGGACTGGATGTGCCAGGCGTCCTGCTTGATCAGCTTTCCATTCAACAGCGCCTGCTCTTCCGGCGTCAGAAAAGCATTCACCGCATCAACCAGCTTTGGCAGGCTCTTGTAGCTGGATGCGCCGATGTCGCTGTATTTGAAATGCAGGCCGTAATTGTCAAAGGTGAAAAGCTGGCTGGCGCTGGCGGCGTCCTTGAAGTAGTGGTATTCCATCGCGGTCACGACCAGGGCTTCGGCCATGGCGGTGCCGGAAGCCATGCCGTAAGTGTCGGGGGTGACTTTCTGGAGGTCGACGACAAAACGGTCGAGCATGGCGTCGGCGGGAATGGCGGCAACGCCGGCAATCGGGTCGGCGGCTACGCCGATCTGGTGGCGGAGGAGGTGTTCGAGGAAATTGGGTTGCGCATCGGGTCCCGGCTCGGTGCTGCGAGCATAGAGCGCCTCGTCGAACAGGGTCTTCAGCAGGTCGGGCAACTTGAAGGTCAGGTCGCGGAAGGTGTCGCTCAGTAGGAAGGCGGTGAGCAGGGTCTGGGAGTGGAGATCGCGGGGGCCGTCAACAAGGCCCAGGTCAACGCTGTGCTGCGGTAGCATGGTCTGGGTGCCGATGGTGTCGTACGCCGAGAAGGGCGGGTATTGCAGGGCTTCGCCTTCCACGTAGTAGCCAGTGACGTTGGCGGTGCGGGTGCCTTCGCTGTAGCTCATGAATTCCGGAACCAGCGAGGTGAGCATGGCGTCGCTGTATCCATAGCCATTCAGCCAAAATTCGAGTTCGGCCCGGACGGTGTCACTCGCCGCAGCCGCGAACGGTGCCTGATCGAAGGTGATAGCCTGTTCGTCGAAGAAGACAGCCATCAGCGCGGCCAGCCCGCCGCCGAGGCTGTGGCCGGTGAAGCTGATGATGGCGGTGGGGTTGGCGGCCTTGACTTCGAGGTAGTAGCGCGCGGCATCGACGAGCTGGGTGCCCAGTTCGCCGAAAGCGAGCGGAAAGTTCGCTTTCGTCCAGTCACCGAAGAAATCCGTAAAGTCCGTGCCCGCGAAGGAAATGACGATTTCGTTCGGGTTGGATTCGCGCTGAAAGGACATGGCCTCAAAGCCACTGTCGAGTGCACGATGTTTAAACTCGGCCCATCCCTGCGGAACAGGGAAACGATTAGTAGACGCCCGTGTGTCGAAGTAGGCACGGCCTGCCATCAATGCATTATCAATTTCAAATTGCGTTGCTGCCATGATGATCTCCTCGGTTTCGGTTTACTTTGTCGTTTCGTTTGGAATTGCTGGCTTGATGGGTATGGGTGCCTTGGATCCGCCGGGCGACTCCCATCCGCCTTTTATCCTCACCATCACAGGACACCCTCCTGCTGCCGTCGGGTAGGGCTCCCGCAGAATAGTCTTGTACTGAGGGGGCTGTGGGTAGGCCGCAGAGAAGGGGCCGTTGTTGTTGATCTGGTCCACCTTCTCCGCGGTTATCAGGCCTCCCCCGGCCTGCTTCGCCGCATCGTCGGGCGAGGACATAATCAGATTGGGCGTCTTGAATCTGGTAGGCAATTCCTGCAATGCGATGCGCTTCCAGTCACCGCCCTGGAATTTGAATACGACGTAAGGCGGATTTGGCCGGCCCCATTTGTTGTACGACAGGCAGCCCCTCGGCTCTACGACGATATAGGCAGCCTTCTGGTCGATTTCCAGCATCAGCAGTCCGAAGTTGGACATCCCCAAATCGTCGCCATACTCATCCTTCCAGCGAATGCGCTCATGTGTGACTGGGTGCTTAAAGCTCAGGCTTTCTTCTCCGATGGGTGGCCTCTGGAAGGGTTCATGCCGACCTTTGCGGACAACCGACCGCTCGACGATAAGTCTGCTTCCGTCATGCAGCAATACCTCCTCTTTCCAGCTTGTTCCACCAGCGCATGCGCTCATGCCGCCTCCCAATACCATCAGTGAAATTCCCAACAACCAGTTCTTCATCCTTGCCCCTTGTTCATGCCGCAAGCTTCCATTCCTTGTCATTCCCCACCTACTGCAAAATGATGTCCTTGCCACCGCTGCCCAGCCCACCCATCTGGCAAGCAAACGCCCTGAAACCACAGCCGGGCTGCGAAATTGGAATGCCCTTCATAAACTCCCCCTTGTTTCTTGTTTCCCGGCATTGCGCACGGGGATTTTTTCAGTGTAAGCCGCCATATATGCCAAAAACATAGGCCGAAGAATTGGCTACAGCCGGTTCTTCATCCTGGCATCCTTGGTCATGCAGCCAGTCTCCATTCGTCATCCCCCGCTCCGCCGATGAGGAGGTCTTGGCCCACCCAGCCCAGCAGCACGTCGTTGCCCGCGCTTCCAACAAGGATGTCATCACCGCTGCCGCCGCTGAGCCAGTCGCCTCGGGCACCGCAGCCGGCCTGGGTTTCGCTGCTCTGGAAGTGGGCGGAAAGGTCGGTGATGTGCTCTTCGCCGTAAAGCTGGTCGTCGCCGCTGCCGCCGCGCAGGATGTCACGGCCGGGGTCGGCCTCCGTCCCGACGATGATATTGCCGAGGTCGTCGTAGGCGGCCTGCACGCCGGCGGCGGCAGGATCGGTGTCGGCAGGCTTGAGGTCACCGCTGAGGGTGAGGGAGGTAACGGGCAACTGGGCAACCGCGGGCGCGCTGCCTGCGCCGAGTGTGATGCCAAGTTCGTTTTCCGACCAGTCTTTGATTTCAACCGTGCTGCCACTCAGGTCGCGGATGAGCAGGGTCTGGCTGCCATCGGCCTGGTTAACCAGCGCATAGGCAATGCCGTTCGTCTGGTCCTGCCAGACGTTGCCGACCTGGATCCATTTCTTCTGATCGAGCCCTCCGGTGGCGCTGCCTTTGGCTTGAATCCCGCCAATGCTGACAACGCCCTGCCCATCGGTATCGAGGATGGTGTCGTAGCCGTCGCCAGGGTTGATTAGGTAGGTGTCAAAACCCACGCCACCGATAAGGGTGTCGTTGCCGCCTTTGCCTTCGAGGGTGTCGTCGCCGGCGCCGCCATAGAAGTGGCCGCCGGTTTCCTGCCCAAACAGCGCATCGTCATTGCCGGAGCCGAAGATGGCCTGATGGTCGGGATCGGCGGTGAAAATGCTGCTGCCCTTGCCCAGGCGCTGTGGGTCGGCACCTGCGGCGAAGGTCTGGAAGGCGACGCGCTGTTCGCGGAACATGGGGGTGTCCTGCGGCATGGATTCCCGCGAGCAGGAGGGCTGCTCAAACAGGCCAGCGATGCTGCCGGCGGATACGCGGCTACCATCCTCGGCATTGCGCAAGGTGGATTCTCTCGTGAGCATGCCCTTGTCAGCGAAGCGTCTGATCTGGGCCAGGTTGAACGGGCCCAATTCGCGTTCGCCAACCAGCAGATACCACTGCGGCTCGTTGTACGCCGGATCATTCGGCATGGGCTTGTCATTCTCCATTCTGGGGCGCCTCTTCTTTCGGCTTTTGGCGTTCATCCTCCACCACCTCCATCCGCGTCGCCTGCTGGCGGGGCCCGAAGGAAAGCACTTCGTCCACCTGCAGGCCCCGGGGTATCTGGTGGGCAATGAAGAGCATGGTGGCCTTGCCTTTGAGGCCATTGATGGTTTTGGCGAAACCTTCGGCGGTGTGGTGGTCCAGATTGGAAGCGGCCTCGTCGAAGATCAGTATCCTGGGCTTCTTGAGCAGCGCGCGTGCGATGGCGATGCGTTGGCGCTGCCCGCCGGACAGGCCGACGCCGTGCTCGCCCAGCTCGGTCTGGTAGCCCTTGGGCAGCGCCTCGATCACGTCGTGGATCTCGGCGGCCTTGCAGGCTTCGATGATGTCCTCGAAGCTGGCGTGGGGTTGGGCCATGGCGAGGTTGTCGTAAACCGTGCCTGAGAAAAGCACGGTTTCCTGCGGCACGACCCCGAAGGCGCCGCGCAGCTCGTTGGCGGCAAGCGTGCGGATTTCCTTGCCGTCGAGCTTGATCTGTCCCTCCTGCGGCAGGTAGAAGCCCATCAGCAATTTGGCGAGCGTGCTCTTGCCCGAGCCTGAAGGCCCCATGAGCACGGTGAGATGCCCGGGTTTGAGCGTGAGGTTGAGATTGCGGTAAAGCCAGGGATGGTTTTCCGAATAGCGGAAACCAAGGCCAGACAGCTCGATGCGGCCGTTGCCGGCGTTTTCCCGGTTGGGCGTGAGCGTATGGGGTTCCTGCGGCATGTCGAGGATGTCGCCGAGGCGCTTGACGGCGATGTCCGCCTGCTGGAACTCCTGCCACAGCCCAACGAGCCTGAGCATGGGCTGGCTCATGCGGCTGGCGAACATCTGGAAGGCGACCAGCATGCCGATGGTGAAGCCTTCGTTTTGCATGACGATAAGCGCGCCGACGATGAGGATGGAAAGCGTCATGGTCTGTTCCAGTCCGTTGGCCACGACGTTGTAGGTATTGCCGGCCAGCTTGGTGCTGAACCCGGCGGCAAGGTATTGGGCCAGGATGCCGCCATATTTGCGGTCGACATCCGGCTCCATTTGCAGGGATTTCACCGTGGCCATGCCGGAGAGATATTCGGTCAGGAAAGCCTGGTTGCGCGCGCCCAGCATGAATTGCGTATTCAGCCGCTCGCGGAAAACCGGAACCATGAGCAGGCTGATGATGCCGATGAGCGTGAGCAGCCCGACCGCGATGAGGGACAACTGCCAGGAGTACCAGAACATCACGGCCAGGAAGATCAGCAGGAAGGGCAGATCCAGGATGAGCGTGACGGCCGCACCGGACACGAATTCGCGGATGGTCTCCACCCCCTGCAGGCGGGCCACCAGGGTGCCGGTCGGCCGATGCTCGAAATAGGGCAAAGGCAGCCGCAGCAGGTGGCGCAGCACCTGGCTGCCGAGCACGGCATCGATGCGGTTGCCGGTATGCAGCACCAGGTACTGGCGCAGCCAGGTCATGATGCTGGTGAACAGCATGAACATGACCAGGGCGACGCCGAGCACCATGAGGGTGCTTTCGCTCTGGTGAACGATGACCTTGTCGATGATGACCTGGGTGAAAAGCGGCGTGGCAAGCCCGACCAGCTGGATGGCGAACGAAGCGATCAGGACATCGCGCCAGATGTGCTTGTGCTTGAGCAGTTCCGGGACGAACCAGCGGAAGCCGAAGGGCTTCTTGCCGGCCTCGAAACCGGGTATTTCCTCGTCCTCCCCCTTGCCTGCCGATTCCCTGGCTATGAGTACCAGTTCGGGCTGCAATCGGCTGTTGATATCAGCCAAGGCCAGCGTTTCCGGCTCGCGGGCATTGCGCCGGAAATAGATGAGGTTCTGCCCGTCACACTTCAGGATGAGCGCAGGTATGTTGGACTGAGATGAAGGATCGCGAACAAAGCCGATCGCCGGCAATGGCACCTTCTGCCAATTGATGCCGTCAAGGGATCGGGCGCCGGTTTTGAAGCCGAACGAACGGCACGCCTCATGCAGTGTCGCCAGGCTGCATGGCGGCGGAAACTGCTGAACGACAAGATTGGAATCAAATGGAATGCGATGGAGGTTGCACAGGCTTCCCAGAAGCCAGAGCATGTCCTCCATCTCCATGCCCCTTTCAATGGGCGTGGCAATGCCATTTGCTACGGACGAACTGCCAGCGTCCGGTTCATGAACCGCAACTTGCACTTCGTACCTCCCACTGCCGGCTTTTATCTGGCAGCCCTCATTTGTTTTTGGTGAGCCTTGAGGCCCGTTATTTTCGGCTCCGCAACTTACGGTTCTGTCGTTATCGAACTCAGTTGATCAGGTACGCAAGTCGGGCTGTGCACTGCGTGCATGCAGGCGAATGCTCCCGGAATTCGGGAATAGGAGTGGACAGGCAGGAGGTGCCATGACGAAAGTACTGATCTGGCAGTCCCGCCGCCGTAGATACTCCCTTAGGCCGGTGACTTTGCGCCCTCACCTTTCGATGAGTTTGCCTTTTCAGAACCCCACGCAATTTTTTGAACTTGCGCGAGGGCTAATTTCCCACACCAAAAAACGATTTGTCAAGCCAACTTATATATTCCACTATCCACAAAACTCGCCGCCCGTCTTGAATGCCGATCTTCCTTTGGGAGAAATGATTATTAATCTGGAACAAAACAGCTTGACACCCCGGCCCGCCCACTCCGTGGAGGATATGGCTCCTCCCCCGCAAGCGGGGGAGGTCGGGAGGGGGAATCTCCCCACCCCGGCCCTCCCCACCTGTGGGGAGGGGGCGATGTCAGGAATTCAGGTTTCTCATCAACTTATCCGCCTTCCCCGTGCTCCCCGTGGTTAAAATGCTTTCATCGCCCGAACTCCCGGGCATTTCCGGGTTCCATAGAACATGGACAACCTGACCCACACGCTGTCCGGACTCGTCACCGCCCGCCTGGTGTCGGCGCGCGAGCTGCCCATGCGCACGCGCTACATCGCCGGCGCGCTGGCCGCCAACTTCCCGGACCTGGACATCGTGCTGGCGCCGGTTTCCTCCGAGCTCTATCTCATGCACCATCGCGGCGAAACCCATTCGCTGCTGATGCTGCCGCTGTGGGCCCTGCTGCTGTCGTGGCTGTTCGCCAAAATGTTCAAGTCGCCCGGCGGCTGGCGCGACTTCTACGGACTCACCGCCGTGGTGCTGCTGGTGCACATCTTCGGCGACTGGATCACCGGCTACGGCACCCAGCTGTTCGCGCCCTTCACGCGCGAGGCCTATTCGCTGGGCACGACTTTCATCATCGATCCGCTCATGAGCTTCATCCTGCTGCTGGGCTTTCTGGGCTGCCTGTGGTGGAAGGCATCGCCCAAGGCCGCGCAACTCAGCGCATTATTCGTCATGCTCTGGATCGGCACGCAGTTCTACTGGAAACAGCAGGCCCTGGATGCCGGCAAAGCCTACGCACTCTCGGAAGGCTTGAGGAATGCGAAGGTCAGCGCCGAGCCGAGGCCGATTTCGCCCTTCAACTGGACCGTGATCGTGCGCGAGCCGGAGCACTATCACTACGCGCATCTGAAACTGAACGCCGAAACGCAACAATCGGCGCCGCTCGATGCCAACTGGCTCGAACGCACGCTCGCGGAGTTCCAGCCACCGCATCTGGCAAGCTGGAAAACCGCGGCGAAATTCGGCAATGGGGAGGACGGCCTGCTGGCGCGCGACATCTGGGCGCGGCCCGAGTTTGCCTTTTTCCGCTGGTTTGCCGACGCGCCTGCGCTGTACCGCATCGACCACCATCCGCAAGGATCATGCGTGTGGTTCGAGGACCTCCGATTTGCCGCGCCCGGTCGCGAAAGCCCGTTTCGCTTCGGCCTGTGCGGGCCGGAGTGGAAAAGCTACCGCCTCGGCCGCGACGGCCAAGTGACGCCCTTCCGCTGAAAGTGCAGTTGTCAGTTGTCAGTAGAGGCAAAGCATACATCACTGAAAACTGATGACTGATGACTACTCCATCCTGTCACCGAACTTCTCTATTGCCTTCCTCACCTTGGGCGCCACCACGAACTGGCAATAGGGCTGAAAGGTGTTGTTGGCAAAATAATCCTGGTGGTAGTCCTCGGCCGGATAGAACGCTTCCGCAGCCGTCAGTTCAGTGACGATCGGATCGGGCCACTCTGGCTGTTGCGCCATGATGGCGGCTTCGGCCGCCGCCAGCTGTTCGGGCGAGTGGTAGAAGATGGCCGAGCGGTACTGGGTGCCGCGGTCGCTGCCCTGCTGGTTCAGCGTGGTGGGATCGTGAATGGCAAAAAAGACTTCGAGCAGATCGGCATAGGAGATGACGGTGGAGTCGTACTTGATCTGCACGACTTCGGCATGCCCGGTGTCGCCGGCGCAGACTTCGCGGTAGGTCGGGTTCGGCGTGGCACCGCCCATGTATCCGGAGACCACGCTGTTCACGCCTTTCAATCGGCGAAACACCGCCTCCAGGCACCAGAAACAGCCGCCCGCCAGGGTTGCGGTCTCGAGTTTCGCAGGCGCCGTCATCGCTTATTCCATTCAGGCGACCGGAACGGTTTCCTTGAAACTGGGCCGGCTGCCGACTTTTTCGTGGAACGCCGCCAGGTTGGCGTGGGTGTCGCGCCATTTGATGTCGGGGAAGCGGAAGTCGAGATAGCCCAGGCAGCAGGCTGCGGCGATGTCGGCCAGGGTGAGCTTGTTGCCGACGAACAGCGTGCCCTCGCCCAGCGCTTCGGACAGGGCTTCCAGGCCCTTGAACACCTTGGTCTGCTGGCGCAGCATCCAGTCGCGGCTCTGCTGTGCCTCGGGGCGCTTGAACTCGACGAAGATCAGCGCCGCAGCATCGGTGATGCCGTCGGCCAGCGCCTCGATCTTGCGCACCCGGATGCGCGAGGTGGGATCCTGCGGAATCAGGTGGCCCACGGGGCTCACGTGTTCCAGGTATTCGACGATCACGCGCGAATCGAACAGGGTCTCGCCGTCCTTCGGCACCAGCACCGGCACCTTGCCCAGGGGATTGTAGTTGCCGACCTGGGTATCGGCGTTCCAGGGAATGTCGAGGACGAGCTCGAACGGAATTTTCTTTTCCAGCAATACGACGCGGACCTTGCGGCCGAACGGCGAGGTGGGTGAGGTGATCAGCTTCATCAAGCTTATTGGGCGTAGTTGGACATTGGCCACAATTATGGCTTATTTCCGCCCGATATGGATGCCGTCTGCCGGCGCGGCACGGGCAGGCAAAGTGCGCTCATGGCCGCTTGTCAGGATAATGTAATCGCATCGCATCGAAAAAGTCCGGTTCGTTTCCGGATAATCCGGGCAGATCGTTTGCCAAAAAACGAAACGATGGCCGTTGCGCGGGCAACGAATGAAGGCTAGATTATCCGCGATGAATCGTCTGAGGTTTTTACTCGTCCTGCTGCTGTGCGCGCTCGTTCCCGCGCAAAGCCTGGCGCGCCTGGCGGAAAGCGGCCCGTCCTGCCGCGGAGATCAGCCCATGGCCATGCCCGAAGACGGCGCGGGCGGAGCGATGGATTGCTGCGATTCCGCCATGCCCGGCGGGGAAACGTGCGAGCACTGCCAGGCAGGACAACACTGCGCCGGGGGCAGCCCGCATGTCATCGGGATTCCGATATCGGCCGCCAGCCTGCCCGCAAACGGCCCCTTCCCTTATTTCGTCAACGCGCATCCGATTTTCCTGCCTGATCCTGTCTCGGGCATCTGGCGACCGCCGCTGCCGCTCTGACTCCCTGCGGACACGCCGCGCGGATCGCTGCGGCCCGGGCATTTTGACCCCCAACGGAGTTGGAACATGAATCTCTTCAAATCTTGCACCATCCGGCTGCTTCGCCATGCGGCCCTGTTGGCGCTGTCGCTGGGCCTGTCGGGCCTCGCACGCGCCGATGCACTGTCGTTCGACGACGCCCTTAAACTGGCGGCGCGCCAGGCTCCCGCGCTCGCCGCCAGCGCGGCCCAGGCCGAGGCCGCCCGTTCGGCGGCGATTCCGGCCGGCGAATTGCCAGATCCCAAGCTCGTGCTGGGCATCGACAACCTGCCGGTCCAGGGCCCCGACCGCTTCAGCCTGACGCGCGATTCCATGACCATGCAGCGCATTGGCGTCATGCAGGAATTTCCCAATCGCTCCAAACGCAAGGCGCGCGTCGCGGCGGCGCAGGGAAAGGCGGAGCTGGCCGAGGCGGAGGAGCGCACCATGCGGCTTGCCGTAATCCGCGAAACGGCGCTTGCCTGGATCGCGCGCGACACGGCCGAGCGGCAGCTGGCCCTGATCGACGCGCTCCTGGAGGAAAACCGCCTGTTCGAGGCGGCGGTGCGCGCCCGCCTTGCCGGCGGCATGGCCATGGCCGCCGACATCATCGCGCCGCGGCAGGAAGCGGCAATGATCGAGGAGCGCCGCGACGAATTGCGCGCGCGGCGCGAACAGGCCATCGCCGTCCTCAGGCGCTGGATCGGCGATGCCGCGGCGGCGCCGCTGGAAGGCGAGGCACCCGACTGGGCGATTGCGCACGACACCCTGCTCCACCGCCTGCATCAGCATCCGGAACTCGCCGCTTTCGACCCGAAGGGACGGGTGCTGGATGCGGAGATCGACGAGGCCGCGGCCGGCAAGAGGCCGGACTGGGCCGTGGAACTCGCCTATCAGCGGCGCGGCCCGCAATTCGACGACATGGCCATGTTCCAGTTGAGCTTCGACCTGCCCCTGTTCCCCGCCTCGCGCCAGGATCCGATGATCGCGGCCAGGCGCGCCGAGCGCGCGGGCCTGGATGCCGAGCGGGAAGCCGCCCTGCGCGAGCACGCGGCAATGCTGGAAGCGGATTGGGCCGAATATGTCCGGCTCACGAACGCGCTCAGGCGCCAGCGCGAAGTGCTGACGCCGCTGGCCGCGGAAAGGGTGCGGCTCGCCACGGCAGACTGGCGCAGCGGCCGCGGCGGCCTGGACGAAGTGATCATGGCGCGGCGCGAGCGCATCGACGCCGAACTCAAGACCATACAGATCGCGGGTGAGCGCGGCCAGATGGCGGCCCGCCTGCATTACGCCTACGGCGAAACGGGAGGAGAACAACCATGAAACGTTCAAACACGATGCTGCTCGCGCTCGGCGCGGGCGCCGCGCTGCTGGCGCTGGGCGCGGCGGGCGGCTGGTGGTGGGCGACGCGCGCCGCGGCGCCGGATGCCGGGCACGGGCAGCCGCCGTCCGGCGGCGCGCAGGATTCCCGCAAGGTGCTCTATTGGTATGACCCGATGTATCCGCAGCAGCGCTTCGACAAGCCCGGCAAATCCCCCTTCATGGACATGGAGCTGGTGCCCAAGTACGCGGATGATAGCGGCGCAGGCGCCGGCGTGAAGATCGACCCGGCGGTGGCGCAGAACCTGGGGGTGCGCTTCGCCACGGTGACGCGCGTTCCGCTCGTCACGCAAATCGAGGCGACGGGCCTGGTCGGCTTCAACGAGCGCGACGTGGCGGTGGTGCAGGCCCGCGCCAACGGCTTCGTCGAGCGGGTGTGGCCGCTGGCGCCGGGCGACGTGATCAGGGCCGGCCAGCCGCTGGCGGAATTCCTGGTGCCCGAATGGACGGCCGCGCAGCATGAATTCCTGGCGGTACGCGCCGCCGGGGACGCCGCGCTGCTGGAGGCCGCGCGCGACCGGCTGCGCCTCCTGGGCATGCCGGAAAAGCTCATCCGCGAGGTGGAGCAAGGCGGCAAGCCGCGTGCGCGGCATACCGTCGCGTCGCCGAGAGGGGGCATGATCCAGTCGCTCGACGTGCGCGCCGGCATGAGCGTGATGGCGGGCGAAACGCTGGCGCGCGTCAACGGCCTAGGCACGGTCTGGCTGGAAGTGGCCGTGCCCGAGGCACATGCCGGCGCCGTGCGCGTCGGCGCCATCGCCGAGGCGCGCCTGGCTGGCTTCCCGGATGAAGTCGTCGAAGGGCGCGTGACCGCCATTCTGCCCGCGCTCAACGAGGCGGCGCGCAGCCTGCGTGTGCGCGTGGAGCTGCCCAACCGCGATGGCCGCCTGCGGCCGGGGCTTTCCGCCCAGGTCACCCTGCGCGGGGAAAGCAAGGGCACCGGGCTTGCCGTGCCGACCGAGGCGATCATCCGCACCGGCAAGCGCGCGCTGGTGATCGTGGCCGAAGAAAGCGGGCGCTACACGCCGGTGGCGGTCAGCCTGGGCCGCGAGGTCGGCGATCGCACGGTGATCGCCTCCGGGCTCTCGGAAGGCCAGCGCGTGGTCGCCAGCGGCCAGTTCCTGATCGATTCCGAGGCCAGCCTGGCCGGGTTCGTCGCGCGCGCCGCGGGCGAACCCGCGGCCGCCGATTCGGCGGCCGCGGCGCTGCACGAGGCCGAGGCGGTGATCGACGAGATCGACGGCACGGAAGCGACCCTCACCCACGGGCCTTTCAAGACGCTGTCCATGCCGGGCATGACCATGGTCTTTCCGCTGGCGCGGCCGGACGTGGCCAAGGGATTGAAGGCGGGGGACAGGGTCGCGGTGTTCGTGCGGCAGACCGATGACGGCCTGATCGTCGAACGCATGCAAAAGACCGGGAGCGGAAAATGATCGCCAGACTCATCCGCTGGTCGGTCGGCAACCGCTTCCTGGTGCTGCTGGCCACCCTCTTCGCCACCGCCTGGGGCATCTGGTCGGTGGCGACCACGCCCATCGACGCGCTGCCCGATCTTTCCGACGTGCAGGTCATCGTCCGCACCACTTACCCCGGCCAGGCGCCGCAGATCGTCGAGAACCAGGTCACCTATCCGCTCGCCACCACCATGCTCTCGGTGCCTGGCGCGAAGACGGTGCGCGGCTTCTCCTTCTTCGGCGACAGCTTCGTCTACGTGCTGTTCGAGGACGGCACCGATCTGTACTGGGCACGCTCGCGCGTGCTGGAGTATCTCAACCAGGTGCAGGGCCGTCTTCCCGCCGCGGCGCGCTCGAGCCTGGGGCCGGATGCCACGGGCGTGGGCTGGATCTACCAGTACGCGCTGGTCGACCGCAGCGGGCGGCACGATCTCGCGCAACTGCGTTCGGTGCAGGACTGGTTCCTGAAATACGAACTCAAAAGCCTGCCCAACGTGGCCGAAGTCGCCACCATCGGCGGCATGGTCAGGCAGTATCAGGTCGTGCTCGACCCGGTGAAGCTCGCCAGCCTGGGCATTACCCACGCCGAGGTCAGCGCCGCCATCGGCATGGCCAACCAGGAAAGCGGCGGCGCCGTGCTGGAGCTGGGCGAGGCCGAACTGATGGTGCGCGCCAGCGGCTATCTCAAGTCGGTCGCCGACTTCCGCGCCATCCCGCTCAAGCTCGCGAACGGCGTGCCGGTGACCCTGGGCGACGTGGCCCACATCCAGCTCGGCCCCGAAATGCGGCGCGGCATTTCGGAACTGGACGGCGAGGGCGAGGCCGTCGGCGGCGTGGTCATCCTGCGCTCCGGCAAGAACGCGCGCGAGACCATCGCGGCGGTGCACGCCAAGCTCGCCGAACTCAAGCCGAGCCTGCCCGAGGGCGTGGAGATCGTCACCACCTACGACCGCAGCCAGCTGATCGACCGCGCGATAAAGAACCTCAGCCACAAGCTGATCGAGGAGTTCATCGTGGTGGCGCTGGTGTGCGCGGCATTCCTCTGGCACCTGCGCTCCTCGCTGGTGGCCATCATTTCGCTGCCGCTGGGCGTGCTGATCGCCTTCATCATCATGCGCCACCAGGGCATCAACGCCAACATCATGTCCCTGGGCGGCATCGCCATCGCGGTCGGCGCCATGGTGGACGCGGCGGTGGTGATGATCGAGAACGCGCACAAGAAAGTGGAAGCCTGGCAGCACGCCCACCCCGGCGAAACGCTCAAGGGCGAAGCGCACTGGGATGTCATGCGCGATGCCGCCGTCGAAGTCGGACCGGCGCTGTTCTTCTCGCTGCTGGTCATCACCCTCTCCTTCATTCCCGTGTTCACCCTGGAAGCGCAGGAGGGGCGGCTGTTCGGGCCGCTGGCCTTCACCAAGACCTACGCCATGGCGGCGGCGGCCGGATTGTCCGTCACGCTCATTCCCGTGCTCATGGGCTACTGGATACGCGGCCGGCTGCCGGAAGAGTCGCGCAATCCGCTCAACCGCGTGCTGATTCGCGCCTATCGCCCGCTGCTGGACGCGGTGCTGGCCCGCCCCAGACTCACGCTGTTCGTGGCGGTCCTGGTGTTCCTCACCTCGGCCTGGCCCATCAGCCGGCTCGGCGGCGAATTCCTGCCGCCGCTCGACGAGGGCGACCTGCTCTACATGCCGAGCGCGCTGCCCGGCCTGTCGGCGCAGAAGGCCGCTGAACTGCTGCAGCAGACCGACCGCATGATCAGGAGCGTGCCCGAAGTGGCGAGCGTCTTCGGCAAGGCCGGCCGCGCCGAGACCGCCACCGATCCGGCGCCGCTGGAGATGTTCGAGACCACCATCCAGTTCAAGCCGCGCGAACAGTGGCGGCCCGGCATGACCCCGGAAAGGCTGGTGGAGGAACTGGACCGCGCGGTGAAGGTGCCGGGGCTCGCCAACATCTGGATCCCGCCCATCCGCAACCGCATCGACATGCTCGCCACCGGCATCAAGAGCCCCATCGGGGTGAAGGTTTCCGGCACCAACCTGGCCGACATCGACCGCATCGCGGCCCAGGTCGAGAAGATCGCCAAGGGCGTGCCGGGCGTGTCCTCGGCCCTGGCCGAGCGGCTCACAGGCGGGCGCTATGTCGACATCGACATCGACCGCGCCGCCGCCGCGCGCTACGGCCTGAACATCGCCGACGTGCAGTCGGTGGTGAGCGGCCTGATCGGCGGCGAGAACGTCGGCGAGACGGTCGAGGGGCTGGCGCGCTACCCCATCAACCTGCGTTATCCGCGCGAATGGCGCGACACCGTGGAGCGTCTGGCGCAACTGCCCATCGTCACGCCCATGGGCAGCCAGATCACGCTGGGCACGGTGGCGCGCGTCAAGGTCAGCGACGGCCCGCCCATGCTCAAGAGCGAGAATGGGCGTCCCAGCGGCTGGGTGTATGTCGACGTGCGCGGACGCGATCTCGCCTCGACGGTGGACGACCTGCGCCGCGCCATCGCGCGCGAAGTCAGGCTCGAACCGGGAATGAGCCTCGCCTATTCGGGGCAGTTCGAATTCCTGGAGCGCGCCAATGCCCGCCTGAAGCTGGTGGTGCCGGCCACGCTGCTGATCATCTTCGTGCTGCTCTACCTCACCTTCTCGCGCTTCGACGAAGCGCTGCTCATCATGGCCACCCTGCCCTTCGCGCTCACCGGCGGCGTGTGGTTCCTGTACCTGATGGGCTTCAACCTGTCGGTGGCCACCGGCGTCGGCTTCATCGCGCTGGCCGGCGTCGCCGCCGAGTTCGGCGTGATCATGCTGGTCTATCTCAAGCATGCCTGGCAGGCGCGCCTCGATCGCGGCAACCGCGACGAGGCCGCCCTGCTCGACGCCATCCGCGAAGGCGCCGTGCTGCGCGTGCGGCCCAAGGCCATGACCGTGGCGGTCATCGTCGCCGGCCTGCTGCCCATCCTGTGGGGCAGCGGCACCGGCAGCGAGGTGATGAGCCGCATCGCCGCGCCCATGGTCGGCGGCATGGTCACCGCGCCCCTGCTGTCGCTGTTCGTGGTGCCGGCGGCGTATCGCCTGCTGCGGCGGCGGGAAACCGGGCCGGAGCGGAAATGAAAAAGCTTCATCGCGCTTTCCCGGGAAAGCGCGATGAAGCGCAATAAAACCCCGTATCAGCAGGAAACGATCACTACCCTGCCTGCCCCTGCACGGTCTTCAGTTCCCTGAGCGCCTGCCTGACCTTGTCGGCTTCCAGGAAGTTTTTGCCCTCCGCCAGCGCCAGCGCCTTTTCCAGTTCCTTGCGCGCCTCCTCCTTTTTGCCGAGGGCCAGGTAGCTCATGCCCAGGTGGTAGCGGAAAACCGGCAGGTCGGGCATTTTTCCGGCAGCGTCCCTGATGAGCGGCACCGCTTCGTTCGCCTTGCCCAGCCTGTAGTTTACCCACCCCAGGGTGTCCTTGAACTGCGGCACCTCGCTGCGCTGGAAGCGCTGCGCGACTTCATGGGCGCGCTTCAGGCTGGCCTCGTCGGTACGGTGATCGGACAACAGGCTGGCCAGGTTGTTGGCGACGACATCCGCATTGGGGCGTTCCTTGAGCAGTTGTTCATAGACAAGGATGGCGTCGTCGAAACGGCCGGTCCGCTGGTGCGCCTCCGCCTGCGCCACGCGCAGCGCAAAGTCGCCCGGAACCGCGGCCAGCCCCTCGGCAATGGCCTTGTCGGCTTCATCGAGGCGGCCGGCACGCATGTGCAGCTGGGCCAGGTTGAAGTAGCCAGCCGGCTCCTTGGGCCGCAGGCTGATCGCCGCGCGGAAGGACTGGGCCGCCGCCGCCGCATCGCCTTTCAGTGCATGCAACTGTCCCTGCAGGAGGCGTGCATTGGCATTGTCGGGGCTGGACCGCACCACCGAATTGAGGAAAGTCAGCGCCTCACTGGTTTTGCCGGCCCTGAGATAGGTGCGCACCAGCGCCACCATGGACTGAGGCTCCGACGGCGCCGCATCGAAAGCGCGCCTGAACGCGGAAATGCTCTCGGCATAATTCTTTTTGGCGGCGTATACCGCACCCATGATGTGATCCGATACCTTCTCCTTGTCACCCTGCTTGCGCAGATCATCGGCCACCGCCTGGGCGCCCGGCCAGTCGCCCTTGTTGATGCGGGCCTGCGCCAGCAGCTTCATGGCCGGCACGTGGCCGGGCGAAGCTTTGAGCACATCTTCGGCCACGCTCTCCGCACGCTCGGCCTGGCCCCGCTTCAGCAGAAACTCGCCATAGGCCATGCCGAAGGGCGCGGCCAGATTGCTCGCCTGAAAAGCCTTCAGGTAATGGTCATGGGCAAGCTGCGGCGAGCCCGCCAATTCATGCGCCCTGCCCAGCAGCAGCAGCGCTTTGGGCGAATCCGGCACATCGCGCAAAATGGTGCGCAAGTCTGCGATGGCCTCTTCCAGTTTGTGCTCCTCGACAGCCATGCCAGCCTTCAGCAGCAGCCCCTGCTCGTTGCGGCGGTCGTGATTCAGCACATCCTCGATCAGGGCCGCGGCCTCTTTCTTGTCGCCGTTTACCAGCAGCATCGACGCTAGACGGCCCTTGGCCTTGATGCCTGCCTGACTGCCACCCTCCTTCTCGATGATGGCCTTTAAAACCGTTTCCGACTCCTTGCGATTGTCCTGCGCCTGATACAGTCCGGCCAGTGCGAACTTGAGCTCGTTGTTGTCCGGATTCCCGGCAATCTGGGATTTCAGTTCCTCCACCGCGGCCTGCGGCCCCTTTACCGTGTTCACGAAACGAACCAGTTCCAGGCGCGCCTCGAGGTCGGCCGGATTCTTGGCCACGACGGCGCGATACTCGGCCTCGGCGGCATCCGCGCGGCCATGGCTCAAAAGGAACTGGGCAAAAATGTGGCGCAGTTCCCGCGTCTCCGGGTACAAGGCGATCAACTTGCGGTAAATGGCTTCGGCCGAATCCAGCTTGGCCAGCGACTCCAGCGCCTGCACCTTGAGCAGTTGCAGCGCAATGTTCTTTTCATTGCGCTTCAGGCCGCGGTCCAGATATTCGATCGCCTTGTCGGCGTCCCCGGCCGCCAGACGCTCGCTGGCCAGCACCATCAGCGCATCGATGTTGTCCGGATCCCTGGACAGCGCGGCATTGGCCTGCACCACTGCCGCCTGCCGGTCTTCGAGCTTGTAGAGCACGGCGGCACGCAGGGCCAGAACGGAAGCATTGTCACCGGCCAGCGCCATGGCACTGTCGCTCGCGGCCAGCGCCTTGTCCAGTTGGCCGGCGGCCAGGAAAAGCCGCCCGAGCTTGAGTTGGGCCTCCAGGTGCTTGGGATCGTGATCCACCACCTTGTTCAGATAGCCGAACACTTTCTGCCAGTCGCCCTGCTGCTCCGCGATCTGCGCCAGGCCGTACCAGGCCTTCGTCATGTCGCCCTTGATCTGCAGCGCGTTCTGGAACTCGATGCGGGCCTTGTCCAGCTCACCCTTCTCGAGCAGTTCAGCGCCCTTCTCGTAGAACCTGTTCGCCTTGTCGTCGGGCGAGGAACAGCCCACCATCACCAGCATGAAAACGCCCAAAAGAACATGGGCAGCCATATCGAGACTCTTCTTCGTATATTTCCTGTGCGCAATAAAAGACATGAGTGGCACTCCTATGCAGTCAGTCGAGGTTGGATTGGCAAATGTCAGGCGCGGAAAACGCCGGCACTTGCTCCCCGGAACAAATCAGTCCGGCACATAATCGGGCAGCACGTCGGAAAATTCGGAGGCGAAACGCCCCAGCCTGGCATCGGCGGCCTGCAGCGGCTCTCCCTGCCTCAGTTCGGTGACCAGGCGCACCAGGGCGCCGTCCGTCCTGTTTTCCATAAGCGCGAAGCGAATCAGGTCGAGCCGCGCGAGCATTTCCTGCCGATAGATTCTGGGCCCCTGTTTCAGCCAGTAGTAGGACACCACCCTTTGTCCGCCGTTGGCGGTGACGAGGCGGTTCGCCTCGAATGATTTCCCCGCCCGGCTCCTGATCAGAACGGGCTCCAGGCTTTCTATGACCCAGCCGCCGCCGGGGATGCACACCTTGGGGGAATGCGGAATCTGGCCGTGGCGCTGGCTTTCGTAATAGGACACGTAGGTATTCACGACCTCGCCGGACGGCAAGTGGAAATCGCCGTAGAAATATTCGGACGCGCCGGCCACCTCCTCCACGATCGAAGGCAGGCGATCCACGCGCGACACCCATTCGCCGATGGACGAGGGGAAGCCGTCCAGCGTCTTGCGCGCCGGCATGGGCTGGTCGTGCCTGTCCAGCAGGGCTGGCAGGACGGCCGCCAGCAGGATGAGGGCGAGCGTCGCGCCCAGCGCGCGTTTGGGCATGCCGCCGCTGCCGGCCGGAGAATCATGCGAAATTTTTGCGGGACGCACGGTATCCGGTACGGCAAGCAGGGCGTCGATCAGGCTCGGGGAACCGGGCCGCAGCCTGAGCAGCAGCCAGGCCACGCCCGCGAGCAGCAGGCTCGCCGCAATGAAAACCACCCAGCCCTCGAAGAAGTGCAGGAAGCCTTCCGTGTGCGCGGCGCCGCCGTTCGCCACCAGTATGCCGGTCACCGCGATGCGGAAACTGTTCATGAAGATGGTGATGGGAACCGTCGCCAGGAACACGGCCCACTTCATCCACAGCGGGACGTGCAGCATGTAGCCGGCGATGGCCCCCAGGCTCATGAGCGGGAAGAGGTAGCGCAGTCCCGCACAGGCCTCGGCCACCAGCAACTGCGTGCTCCCCATGTCCAGCACGTTGCCTTCGAGATAAACGCTGCCGCCGAACATGCGGATGAGCCACACGCCGAGTTTCGATGAAATCAGCTGCAATTCCGAGGTCAGCATGGGGCCCAGGGGATTGGGCAAAGGGAACAGCAGCAGGACGATCAGCAGCGGGACCAGCAGTTTTTTGAACAGCCCGAATCCGCCGACGGCAAACGCGGCCGCGACGGCGAAAAACCAGATGCCGTAATAGGCGAGCACGGAAATCCCGGCTGTTTCCCCGACCACGGCCAAGGTCATTGCCAGCACTGCGAGGGCAAGACCCAGCCAGGGCCTGGGATGCTCCGGCCGATAGCCATCCCACCGCTGATACACGAGATAGGCCAGCACCCCCAGAACCATCAGGCCATGGCCGTATTCCTCGCTCTCCACCCAGATGCCGAGCAGCCCCGAGCGGTACATCAGCCATGCCATGGCCAGCGCGAGCGCTGCCGTCAGCATCCCGTCCCGGCTCGACAGCCACTGCCGGATACGCTGGATATCAATCATGTCTTTTCCCCAGCAGCGATGAATTGTCTTATTTCCCGGATCAGGCGATCCAGATTCGGATTGCTCTTCTGCGCGGACAGTTCCGCGCAACCTGGCGGCACGTCCAGCGCCATGGCCAGTTCGCCCGCATCGTTCACCACGCGCAGGTTCGCCAGGCCGCCGAGCCGCCTGGCCGTGGCTTGCTGGTGATCGTTGCGATGCTCCCCCAGCGCCGCCAGCCGGGGCATGATCACCAGCGGTTTCGCACGTTCCAGGCTTTTCAGGATGGTGCCCATGCCGGCATGGGACACCACCAGCTCGGCCTCGTCGAACAGGCGCTCCCACTCCGCCGGCGGGGTGTAAGCCGAAAATTCGCAATGCCGGGGGCGATATGCCGTCTCGCCCAGTTGCATGAAGACCCTGCGGGCCGGCCGGCCGGCAGCCCATGCGTCCACGGCTTCGGCCAGGCGCTCGAACGGCAGTTGCGTGCCCACGGTGACGAAAATCACAGGACCGCCCCCTTGAAGAGCGGGCCGTCCCTGCGTTCGAGATGCGGCCACTGCGTGAGCCACAAGTCGGCGAATGGCTTGACCCTGGCGCCCGAGACGGACAACTGCTCGGCATTGGCGACGCTGTCCACCCAGATGGTCCTGGCGCCCAGCAGCTTGCCGAACATCAGCGCGAAAAACCCCGGCGCGGCGCCCGTCGATATCACGATGTCGGGGCGCTGGCGCAGCACCAGGAGGAACAGCTTGACGGCCAGTCCGATCAGGGCCGGCTTGTCGTCGAGATTGGCGTCCGGCACCACCGACAGGGGCGCGGGATGCACTTCGCCGGCCAGGCCGGCATCCGTCGAGACATAGCGCACGTCGAGTCCGTCGAAGGCAGGCGCGATCCGGCGCAACTGCACCCAGTGGCCGCCGTGCGAGGCCACAAGAAGCGCCTTCTTCTTCGCCGCCGCCCTGCTCATGGCCTCCTGCCTGCCTTGTCTGCTGGAAAGGTCTTTCTCCCACCGGTACCGGGCCAGATTGGCCAGACGCCGTTTTGCAGCCAGCCTCGACATCAGGTTCACATAAAGGTAGACGGCAAGCTTCGGCCACTTCAAGGGACTCAGGAATGCATTCAACAGCGCGCCGCGATAATCCTTGCGCTCATTTGATGCCAGTTCCGGGAAACGGGCCGCCAGTTCCATCTGGCCCAAACGGCTGCGGCGCTTGATCTTGATGAGCCAATGCAGGCTGGCGGGGGCGCGCACGATGGAATGCGCCCCTTCCGCCTTGCCCCGTTCATGCTCCTTGAACAGCGCCCGCACATAGCCATCGTCGGCGATGACGTCCGGGAAGCGGTCGAAGCGCTTGCGCCCCTCCTCCGACAAGGCATACACCCCCGCTCCCAACATGCCGCTTTTGCAGTAAGGCAACGACAGCCAGATGTCGTAATACGCCTTCACCGCCCAGCCGGCGCCGCTGCAATCCATGACGGGATCCGGCGACACCGCCAGCCATCGGCCCGATTCGAGCGCCCGCGCGATCCCGTCCAGGGCGCCCTCGCCCAGCGTCACGTCGGCATCCATGTAGATCCTGGGAAACGCGCCGGCATGGCGGTCGCCCAGATTGAGCGCCGCCGTCTTGGATGCGACCGGCGTATCGAGAACGGTCACGCGCGGCTCGAAGCGCCGCGCGATGGCGGCCGTATCGTCGCTGCAGCCGTTGCAGACGACGATGATCTCGTCGTCGTCGCGCGCCTGCGCCAGCAAGGAGGCAAGCGAATCCGCGATGACGGCGGCTTCGTTGTGCGCCGGGATGATGACGGACAAGGCCTTCCGGTTCATCGCTTGAACTTTTTCCACATCTGCTCCGCAAGCTTGTTGTCGT
This sequence comes from Pseudomonadota bacterium, assembly GCA_021847835.1. GTDB lineage: Bacteria > Pseudomonadota > Gammaproteobacteria > Burkholderiales > Thiobacillaceae > UBA6918. The sequence goes on along the minus strand of JAJZPR010000001.1, from coordinate 69,870 downwards.
AATGGCCCGAGTCGCGGTTGGCCCCGTGTTTTCCGGGATAGCGGCCGCTGCCGGAAACGCATTTCCCCTTCGCCGGGCCATAGCCGACTCCGTAATCGACGGGTTTTCCGTTGTAGGGCGCGCAGGCATCGGGGCTGGCCCAGACGCCGTGCTCGACCCACCTGTCGACGTACTGCATGAAGGCATCGTTCCGCCAGGTGTCGCGGATGCCCAGCAGTTCGACCGCGAGCGCGGTGTATTTCCATGGCTTCGCGGTGCAGCATTTCTGATAGGCCTCGCCGATTTCGCGGCCGCCGCCGTCGATATAGCCGTAAGGATCGCGGCAGTCGCGCGGCCCCCTTCCGGAGCTGACGCCCATCCAGTACTGCTTGTCGCTGCATTGCCGCCCGTACAGGGCCTGTTGCGAAACCGGGCTGAAATAAACCTGCTCATCCTCGGAAAATGAGCTCGCCCGCATGGCGTCGAGAAACGCCGAGTCCTTGAGCAGCGTGGCGGCAACCGCGAGCGGAAGCTTCCTGCCGTTGCCGTGCCCGCCGTTGGCAGGCCACTTCACGCCGGACTCGGCCATGGAGCGGAGATCGGCCGCCATCTGCAGGTAATTCAGCAGGGCCGATTTGTGACTCTTGTTGCCGATCCTGAAATCGTCGAGCATGAACCTGAGGGCGGACGCCGCGTTGCTGGCCGCGATCGACGCACCGTAGTCGGGCATGTTGTCGATGGGGTGCATGTCCCTGCCCGTCCAGCCTTCCAGATGGTCGAGCTGCACACCCTGGTAGCGCCTTGCGATTTTGCCGAAGTCGCCCTCCTTCGCCTCGCTGCAGCAACTCGCGGGAAGCTTGGGAAGGCGGTTGGCGATGTCTTCGGTTACCGGCTGGTAGGTTTTCTTGACTCCGAAGTAGCCCGGCCTCAGAACGTTTTCGCCATTGGGCACGGGCGATCTCACCACCGTCAGCACAGCGGCAAACTGCAAGCACGGCCTGCACTTCTTCTTGTTCGACGGGACGCTCACCGTCTTGACGACGGAAGCATCCCCCTTGAGGCGCAGCGGAAAGCCGGGAACCAGCGAAGCGTCGTAGCCGCTGATCCTTTTGTCGAACCCCTGCCGGCTTTTTGAAACCGGATTGACTTCGACGCCGTTCGCCCCGTCCTCCGCATCGGGCTGAATCGAAACCAGCGTGACCATGCCGGATTCATCCGCGCTCACCCACCAGTCGCCGTTGGCGAACTGGCCGCAGACATAAGACTTGTCGAAGACAAACACGATGTCGTTCTTCTGGCCGGACGGGGCCGGGTACTTTATGCCCGAGCAGGTCTGCTCGCCGGCGCTCGCAGCCGCGGACAGCAGCATGACTGCCAGCCCCCCGAGCGCAGAAGCCAGGCGGCTGAACGAATTTTTCATGAACCGTCCTTTCATCTTCATTCGTCAATCATGCGCATGGCATGCGAACCATTCATGCTTGTGACGCAATACTTCGGCCCACTCCTTGCGCGCCTCGCCGGATGCCGAACGTCCGAGCGCCGCCAGCACGGAATGGGCGAAATAGCGGCTGGCCGGCCAGAGATAGAGCAGGCGCACGCCCGCCCACTTGCCGGCGGCCGGAAAATGAAACCGGATGAGCAGCGTTTTCGCCCGCAACAGGCGCACCAGCTTGCCGGCCCTGGCTTTCTCGGAAGCGCCGCCATGGTGAATGATGGTGGCGGCGGAGGTCACCATGGGCCGGACGCCCAGTGCCCGCGCCCGCAGGCACAAATCCGCCTCTTCGCCATACATGAAAAATATGTCTCGAAACCCGCCGAGCGTTTCCCACAGCTCGCGCCGGATGAGCAGAAAGCATCCCGATACGATGTCGACTGCGCGGATGCCTTCGCGATTCCAGCCGCCCATCCCTTCGGGATTGAAAAGACTGCTGCGGCGGAACAGCGAACTCAGGCCCATGGCCTGAAAAATCAGGCTGCGCAGGGTTTGCCGCGACCAGCACGAGGCCGGGTTCAGCGAGCCGTCGCCGAACAGGGTCCTGCCGCCCCAGATGCCCGCTTCCGGCTGCTTGCGTGCAAATTCGAGCAGGCGGTCGATCGCCCCGTCCAGCACGACCGTGTCGGGATTGAGCAGCAGCAGGTATTCGCCGCGGGCCGTTTCAGCCGCGCGGTTGTTCCCTGCCGCAAAACCCAGGTTCTCGGTGCTGGCCATCAATTCGACCCGGTCGCCGAACTCCGCCCGGATCGCTTCCGCCGAGCCGTCGTCGGAGGCATTGTCCAGCACGATCAGTTCGAAGGCTGTCCTGGTTTCGCGGAAAACCGAACGCAGGCACGCCAGCGTCATTTCGCGGGTGTTGTAGCTGACGACGATGATGGTCAATGCCGGATTGCTCATGCGTATGCCCTCGGTTGCGTGGCAATACGCGCTCCCATGGCGTACTCGTCATCCCGGTTCGGCACGGCTTCCCGCGCCGGCCAGGCCGTCGCGGCGCTGACGATGAATCCAAGCAGGAGGTGGCTCAGCAGCAGCGCGGGGCCATAAAGGCCGACCGACATGCTCGACACGTCCAGGGCCACGAGCGCCGCGGCCAGACCGAACAGCAGCTTGCGGCGCGGGATGTCCGCCGGGTCGGCACGAAAGGCGCGAACCGTGCGCCTGATCGCAACGACATGCGCCGCGACGTACATGAACATGGCGGGCAGGCCGCCATACAGCGCGATGATCAGGAAATTGTTGACCACGTCGACGAAAAGCCGCCCATCGACCATGGCCCCCCAGTGGTGGGGCCAGTTGGAGCCCACGCCGAACAGCCAATAGTCGCTCCAGCGGGAAAAGGCGACCTCCAGGAGGCGCGTCCGGTACCAGGCGGTGTGCTTGTCCAGCGCCAGATAGTCGATCAGATTGTAGAAATGCCGGTTCGATGCGATCTCCAGGGCGATGGCCAGGATGATCAGGGCGTACACGAGGGGCTTGACCATGGACGGCCGCCTGTAGAACAGATTCATGCCGATCAGCATGAACATGGCCAGCCAGGGGCCGCTGGACAAGGATGACAGCGTCGCGGCAAACGCCGCCAGGATGGAGAGCCTGAACGCGAAAGCCCTTTCCGCATAGCCGCGTATCGACCAGAGCAGTCCGGTCACCAGCATCATGGCCAGGCCAAAGTAAATCGACACCGTGGTGCTGGCCTGGGCGCGGAGCATGCCATAGCGGATTTCCTCGTAGCCATCGGCCCTCAGCGCGGCGGCGGTGGAGAATCTGTGATACGGCGAGTTCCAGGTGAGCGCCTCGTACACGCCGGCTGCGCACATCGCCAGCGCCGTCAGCGCCAGCCCCCAATACAGGCTTTTTGCGTCTTCGGGGCTGGTCAATGCCATGCGCGCCACGAAATACACCAACACCGTATCCAGGCCGCGGCCGATCATCTGGGATACCTGGGAAAATTCGGCGCCGGCGGCAAAGGTGGCCAGCACCGTCCACACCCAGATCAGGATCACGAGCACGTCGACCTTGCCGAACCGGATGGAGCGAAGCCTCCCTTGCGCCATGAGTTTGATCAGCAGCAGGAGCGCGACGAAACGCGGCACGGACATCTGCACCGGCCCGAACGGGATGCGCAGGTATTCCGGCCACAGCAGCATGGACAAAACGATGACGCCCAAGGCCGCACCGGCCTGGCGGCGGGACAGGGCCAACACGGCGGACAGCATGGCCACCGCCAGGGTCGCGCCTGTCATCCTTCGCCACCCTCGGGTGTATGCGAAGACGGCCTGCATCGCGCCAAGGCCGCATCGCACGGCTTGAACCATTCACTCAAAGCCCACCTCCTGCGCAATGGGGCGGCCGGGCCCACGCTCGCGCAATACCCTTTTTGGCCGCCGGCCAAGCAGGGTGGAAAGCTCTTTCCGGATGATGTGGCGCCACAGCGGGTAGCCGGTCGGGGTGAGCGTCACGATGGTGGTCGCAATGGGCAGGCGATCGCGCCATTTCCGCCGCATGTATCGATAGGCCTTGCTGTATGCACCGGCCAGCGTGCGCACCGGGTTGCTGTTGTGAATCACCGGCGCATGCACCACGTAGGCCGAATGGCCCGAGGCCAGCGCTGCCTGGACGATATCCGTGCCATAGAGGTGGAAGCCGGGCAGTCGTTCGTCGAACCGCAATCCGGACGAACGCCGGAGAACGATGACGATCTCGTCGATGGAACCGATCATGCGGGGCGAGGAAAAGCGCTCACCCAGGGTTCTGCCGAGCCCTCGCGACCAGCAATGCCCGATATGCCGTCCGTCCGGTTCCACGCCATAAACGCCGATTACGGCCCAGCGCTCATCGACTTCCTCGATGGCGCGGATTCCGCTTTGCAACTGCTCAAGCCAGTGCGACGGCAGGTACACGTCCTGATGGGCGAAGATAACGATGTCCGCGTCCGTCGCATCGAGTCCTGCGTTATAGGCCAGCCCCGCCGACGTATAGCAGCGCATGCCGGCGAAGGGCACGCCGCGCCCGAACAAGGGCGAAGCCGCCAGATTGTCGGCCAGGACCTGCTCGTTGTTTACGGCGGCGACGACGCCGTATTTCAAATCCCGCTTCAAGGCGACACCCCGGTATTTTCTGCGGTCCGGGAAATGGCGCTCCTGCGGAAACCGGCTTCCTTTCGGAACAGGCCATCCGCGAGCCTGCGGTACAGCCTGGCCCGGAAAAGCAGGAGTGCTGCCGCCTTGGCGGCCGTCTTCAAGGACGGATTCGTCCTGATCGACGACGAAAGACTGCCCAGATAAGGACAATGGTCGTTTCGGCGCATCTGCTCGTAGCCCAGGGCAAAATACTGCTCCGACAGCTTCCTCTTCAGATACGCCGTCTCGCCGCCGGACAGGCCGCATTGCCCAAGCAGGCCGGAATAGATCGATATCAGCGTGCGGGGCGTTTTCAATGCGTCAGCAACGTGCTGCGCGGAGAGATTCTCGGACGACTTTCGCATCAGCCTGACGAGGGGCATGCGAACGACCCCCCACGCCCCCAGAAGGGCCAGCCTTCCGCACAGGTCTATGTCTTCGCAGAAGGAAAGATTCTCGTCGAACAGGCCGGCCGCCATCAGCGAATCGCGCCGGAACATGAATGACGACGGAAAATAATTCACCTCGTACACGGAAACGAGCGGCCTCTCCAATCTCGCGTAATCCGCATCCGGCAGGCGGAAACTGCGGATATCGAAAAGCCTCTGCGAGATTTCGCCCACGATGATCTGCACGTCCGACACGATGCCGATGATGTCGGGATGCCTGGCAAGGCACGCCATCTGCCGGTCAAGCTTTTCCGGCAGCCACTCGTCATCCGAATCCAGAAAAGCCACCCACTCGCCCCGCGCCTCCCTGATCCCGCGATTGCGGGCGGCGCTCACCCCTGCGTTTTCCTGGCGGATGCATCGGATCCTGTCGCCGTACCGCGCAAGGACTTCCTGCGTCGCATCGGTGGAACCGTCGTCCACCACGACGATTTCGAAATTGGTGTAGGTCTGCGCCAGGATGCTGTCTATGGCCTCGCCAACGCATCCGGCGCGGTTGTAGGTAGGGATGACCACGGATATTCTTGGTTCAGGCATATTCCCGCTCCCGCTCGACTGATTGGTTTCGTCGACGAACCCCTTCGACCGCGTCTTCCACGCGCCGCGCAAGCGCATCCCAGTGCAGTCTTGACAGGAAGTACGACCGGCCGGCCGCGGACAGGCGGGCCCTTTCCTCCTTCGAGCGCAGCACCCTAATGCATGCATCGGCAAAGGCTTCCGGCGTGTCCGCCAGCAGCAGCTCGCGGCCGTTTTCCACTTCGTAGCCGAAGGCGCCCAGTGTCGTCGAAATGACCGGACAGGCCCGGGCAAAGGCCTCCGCGATCTTGATGCGCGTTCCGGCGCCGATGTGCAGCGGCACCGTCATCGCCGCCCAGCCTGCAATCTCCGCAGCGGAGTCCTCGACGTAACCGAGCACGCTGACCCCGGCAATCCGGCCCCAGCTTTCCGGGGCGCCGGTCCCGACGATGCGGAATTCCGCATCGGGCATGCGGGCCCTCACCCCGGGCCAGACCTTCTGCAGAAACCACTCCACCCCATCGCGGTTCGGCAGGTAGTCGAGCCTGCCAATCACGCCCAGGCACGAGGGACTCCCGGCCTGCCGCACTTGCGGCGGATCATCGAAACCATTCGGGATCACGTGGACCCGTTCCGGGTGCGCGAGCCGGCTCCTGTCTTCCTCGCTGCAAACCGAGACCGCGTCGAACCGATCGAACAAGTCCTTCTCCCGCCGCCGCCACAGCCATGCGCGCCGGGACGAGATCAGCCGCTGCACCGGATTGGCGGCCTGCGACGCCATCGTGGCGTGATACTGGCTGAGGAAGTCGTCGATATCCAGGACGGAACGCTCCCATTTCCAGCGCCTGAACAGATTGGCGACGCGCAGCGTGTGCAGCCAGACGACGTCATGCGAATCCGCAAGCGCGAACACCTTTTCGGCATCCGCCCTGGGCACGGCAAAACCGTGCGTATTCAGGTAGCCGGGGTCGAATTCATGGCGCAGGCGTTCCACCGGGCCCCGGATGGGGACCGGCTCTGCCCGGCTGACGACCCGCAAATCGAATTCGGCGCGTGTCTGCGCGATGTCCTCGTCGCTCCAGCGGCCGACGGAGGCCAGCACCATGGTGACCGGGCCGACGCGTTGCAGCAGCCTGCCAATCTGGAGCGTCCGCATCCGCGCGCCGTAGGACTCGCCGAACGGGCAGTGGGTGGCAATGTAGAGGATCTTCGGCGTGTGTGACATGAGTCTCATCCAGTGGCGTGTTGCCGGTTTGAAAACGGGACATTCCTTTCGGACAGCGCGCGGACGCGTTGCAGCGTGCCGGCCAGCGTTTTCCTGATCGACGCCGCCTCGGCAAGCGTGCCATCGACCAGTTTCGCGACGGCTGCCGCATCCGTGGCCTGCATCCCGCTGATCACCGGCGGGGTAATCCCCAAGTGGCCAAACAGCCCTTCAAACTTGTCCTGGTAAGTGACAGCCCCCACCGGCACGCCGTTCCCGAGGCAGGCGATGGCAAGGTGCATGCGGCATGTGACGCATGCATCCAGTTCGCCCGCAACCGCCTTTATCGCCGAAGCGCCGACATGCTCGTCGAACAGTCGGACGCGTGCGCCGAACCGCGATGACAGGCTTTCGTGCAGCTTCTCGCACATCGCAAGATCGCTCGATTCGCCGCGGAAATCATGCGGCAGCAGGACAATGGACAGCATCGCGTCGGTTTCGAGACGGTTTCCCAGCGCATGGGCAAAAGCGTCCACGCATTTCAGAATCGTGCTGCGATCTTTGGTTCCCAGTGCGCTGGCGCCAAGGTTGACGCCGAGAACGGTTCGCCCCGCGGCACGCTCCCTGCGGATCCAGTCGATCGTTTCCGCCGCGTGCTGGGGACTTGGCTTCAGCAGGAACGCAAGATCCGCGACGAGTTCGGCATGATGCGTCGTCAGCGCCGTGATCCGGGAATGCGACATGGGATCCCTGGCCAGCAAACGCACGCGCCGGTCCAGCCCGTCTATCGTTTCGATGATCAGGGGATCGGCGGACGCGTTGAAAGAGCATCCGGTGATGGTCGTGTTTCTCCCCGCCCTGGCGCAAAAATCGGCCAGTCTCAGAAGCCGCCTCGACCCCGTGACCGAGTAATTCCCGTCTATGCAATCCGCCCCTATCACGTACACGTGCGAATAAGCCTTCAGCGCCCGCAGGAACCTCAGCCAGCCGCCCAGCGACGCGCTGGGCGCCGGCACGCCGGCATCCACCTCCGTCGCCTCTTGCCACGCCGTCGAACTTCCCGTTTCAAGAATGCCAAGGCGCGAGAAGCCGTTCTTCCTCAATTCGCCGACGAGCGCCTTGATCATGGCCTCGTCTCCCAGGCTTCCCGGAGCGGCCGCGGGCGGGCAGATGAGCGCCGCTCTTTGGCGAGAGGGGAAGACCGTGCCCGCGTATGCCACAGTCCTGAAAGCGGCTTCCTTGAAGAAATCGATAATCCGTTTGCGCATATCCATGGAATCTCAGTCAGTCGCCCTGAAGGGCTTTCGCATCCCGCTTCACGATTGCCAGCCTGGCAAGCGACATGCATTCGGTAATTGCCGCATTCGAAAGTTTCATGGAAAGGATTGCATAGGCAGCCATGCCCACAAGCAGCGAAACCGACATCTCGACCACATGGCCCGATGTCAGCAATGAACGAACCATCAAGGTGGACAAAGCCATCAGGGATGCCGCGAGAAGATTCCCGCCAAAGGCGCCAATCAGCATCGCGCCCGTCACGCCCACATGTGCACGGAGCTGGCGCAGCCACAGCGGCATCATGAAGACCGATTTGAGCAGGACGCCGGCAGCGACCCCTGCCACGCCATACTCCGCACCCAGCAGGGCGAACACGATGAGCAGGCCGGCGCCGAGCAGCGTATTCATGAACACTTCATTCCCCCGCCCCGCGGCCAGAAGAACGGGGGCGAAGAAATAATTGACCGACCCGACCACCGCCCAAAGGCAGAGGATCGACATCACTACCGGCGCTTCGCCCCAGCCGTCGCCGAACATCAGCGGCACGACCAGGTCGGCGGTGACGGCCAATCCCAGGAAGACGGGGAAAGAGACAAAGGTGGCCATCCTCGTCGCCCGGAGGAAGGCGTTTCTAATGCGATCCCTGTCGCCGTCAAGCCGGGAAAAACTCGGCAGCGCAACACTGGAGAACGCCTGCACGAACACCGTGACCAGCAGCTTGACGACTTTCTGCGCGACCACGTAAACGCCAAGCGAGGGGGTGCCGAGCATCCTGCCGATCACGAACTGGTCGACGAGGTCGTTCAGGGCCGATACGATCGCCACACCCGTCATGCTGGCGCTCATCGGCAGCAATTCGCGAAAGGCGCCTGCGGAGAAGCGCAGCCTGGGCCGCCAATGGCTTGCCCACCAGAGAACGAGCAGCCCGCTCATGGCGGCCGCAAGCTGCATCGCGACGAGCGCCCACAGGCCGCCGCCTGCCAGGGCGAACCCAATGCCGGCGGCGGCGCTCGCAAGCGATGCAACCAGGGTGCGGATGGCCAGGCTCTTGAATTGCAGTTCGCGACTCAGAATGGCCTCGTGCGTCAGGCTGAGCGAAGTGATCACCATGCCTATGCTCAGCACCTCCAGTATGGGCGAGACACGAGGGTCGCCCAGCAAATGCGCCAGCGTGTCCGATGCCGCCACAACGCCGGCCGTCAGCACTATCGCCGTCGCGACATTCGCCCAGAAAGCGGTGTCCAGGTGGATGTCCCGGACTTCCCTTCTCTGAATGATGGCGGTGCCAAGGCCCTGCCTGACCAGAACGTTCAGGAAGGTGATCAGCAGCGTCGCCAGCGCGACGAGCCCGAATTCATCCTTGGTTAGGAAGAACCTGGCCAGCGCCAGGAACACAAGGGTGGAGATCACCTGCCGGCCGCCGTTTTGCACCAGCGCCCACAGCCCAGCCCGAATCGTTTTTTGCGTCAGCGACATGGCGGTCCGGAAACTCCACTTTCACCTTTGCCCTGGCAAGGCATCAGCGCCTTATTTGCCCGGCAATGGATTTCAATTGACGCTCGGCCTGCGCCATGACCTCTTGCAGTTCGCCGCGCAGCGCGTTTCGCGTGCCGTCGCGCATGTCGAAGGAGCGCCGCAGGCCCTGCCTGATTTCGTCGGCCGTCATCAGGCGCGGGTCCATGACCTGCGCTCCCTGCCCGCAGGTCTCGAACACCCCTTTGGTCTTGTCGCTGTAGGAAACGGCCGCCGTGGGCACACCGCTGGAAAGGCCGGCGATGGTGGAGTGCATGCGCGTGCCGCAGAACCAGTCCATCGCGGCGATCAGCCACTTGGCCTCGGATTCGTCCAGCGTCGCCGGCGCCACTTCCACCCTGCCGCCGTGGCGTTCGTTGAGCCCTTTGGCCACGCCCAGGCAGGCGGCCAGGTCGGATTCGTAATGGCCGGGCTTGTCCATGACATGGGAAACGAGAACGACGCGGGCCGGCGTGTCTTGCAGGATGTTTTCCAGGAAACCCGTGACCGCCTGCCGGTAGTCCGCCTTGAGGCCGTATTTCTTCAGCGCGCCTGCCGGGTCGTTGTAGATCAGGCCGCTGACGTTGAAGCCCAGCAGCGGATGGCCTGCATCCCTGTCTTCCAGCCAGCGCCTCAATGCGGGCTGAAGCTGTTGAAACGCCGATCTGGCCGGCAGCGAAAAGGCCATGTCCACGCCGCAGTGATGGATGCGCGGGTCGAAGTCATCGCCCAGCAGATCCTTCAGCACTTCGTAGCTGCGCGGATCCCGCGCCCAGGCCATGCCGGCCCGGCGAACCGCGGAGGCGGCGAGCTCCCGCACTGCGGGGTCCTTGTAGGGGCCATAGGTTTGCGGCAGCAGGATGGGCGGCCTGCCGCGCCTGGCGGCGATGATCTTGGGGCGATGGACATTGTCGAAGCGTTCACGGCCATAGATGTCGCTGAAGCTGTCGCCGCCGGAGGCGTCCAGCACGGCGTCGCAGGAGTCGAGGAGGCGCAGGCCTTCGTTGACGAGCGCGCCGAGCGTGCCCAGACGGGAAGCCACGGACATGCCGGCCAGGTTCTCGGGCCGGTAGTAGCGGCGCCCGCCCCTGGCGCCGAAGCGGATCAGCGGAATTTCCTTTCCGTCATGGGTACTGAGGATTGCGTCGCGGCGCCCCAGGCCGTTGTCGAAGACCACGAATTCGACGTTCCCGATGTAGCGGCCGATGCCGGTGACCGCGCTCGTGAACAGGGCGGAGACGCCCATGTTGGGCGTGTCCGGAGCGGCCCCGAACAGCGCGATGCGCGTCGCGCGGCCATCACGGCGCCCGGCCCCGTCATAACCGCGGCATGCGGAAATCGCGGCCTCTTTCCCGAGCGTCATTACACCATCCGCGGCCCTGGCAGGCTTTTCCCCGTATTTCAGGTTTTTCGGCAACAGCGGCTGCACGAACTTCCCCTTCAGTAGTGGTAGTAATATTTCGACCTGGCTTCGGCCTTGTTGAGCACCGTGCCGACGAGATTCGTGGCATGAAGATGATGAAGGCTTTCCTCCATTTCCGCCCTGGACACCATTCCGTTTCCCACCACCATCAACGCGCAATCCACCCTGGGCAGCACGGTAAGGGCATCGTCGGCGACGAGCAGCGGGGGCAGATCGAAAATGACGATACGCTCCTCGTAGCGATTGCGCATATCCTGGATCAGGCTCTCCACTTTTCTTGACGACAGCATTTCGGCGGATTTTGGAACGGGTTTCGAGGTCGGCAGGACAACCAGCTTGTGCAGGCCCGGATTGACCAATGCTTCGGCCAGTGTGGCCTCGCCGTCGAGCACGTCGTTGAGGGATTTTCCGGGCGGCAGGCCCAGGCTTTTGGCTATCGCGGGCTTGCGCAGGTCGAAATCCGCCAGCATGGCGGTCTTGCCGGTGTGGTGGGCGATGCTCATGGCCAGGTTGATCGCCACGATGGTCTTCCCGCAGCCGGGCGTCGGCGAAGTGACGGCCAGGGTGCGCCAGCCCTCCGCTTCCATCCTGTTCAGCACCTGGGTGCGCAACATGTCAAAGCTCACGCTCAGCGGGTTGCTCTTGTTGAATGCAACGATGCGGTGCCTATCGAGATGTTTCGGGTCGAGCCGCACGATTCTGGTCTGGCCATAGCTGAAATTCCCTGCCTCGTGTGCGGGAGCACCGCCCGCGGTGCCCGTCAGCTGGTCGGGCATACCCAGTCCATGCACGTTCTGCCTGGCCGTTTCAATGACATGCTTGATTTGTTCCATAGTCCGTTTCCCCTAGCCGAATCTGGAAATGAGCTTCAGCAGCAGAATGTCCAGTGACATGTACGTGAAATGCACCAGGGCGGCCGAAGCAGCGATGGCAAGCAACAGAAGGATGACCAGCAGCCAGAGCCTGCGCTTCCGCCTGGAAATCTCATCCTTGGTGGTGATGTAGGGAATCGCTGCCAGCGGGCGCTGGCGCGTCAGCGCCGCCAGGGCATCGACGCCGCGTATGCGCTGGTTCAGCATCTCCAGCATGAACACCAGTCCACCCGACCCGCCAATGGCCATGAAAGTTCCGAGCAGCATGATCTTCATGCGATCGGGCTTCACGGGTTTTTCCGGCATCAAGGGCGGCTCCAGCAGGGCAAAGCGCTCGGCCTTGTTTTCCTCTTCCAGATTCTCGGCGATCTGCGCGCTCATCTGCTTGGCGCGAATTTCCTCATATTTCTTCTGTGCGTTCTCGTAGTCGCGCATCAGGGCGGCCAGGCCGCGTTCCACCTGCGGCGTCTGCATGATCTGCCGCTCATATGACACCAGCTTTCCGCGCAGCGCTTGAGACTGTGCGGCCAGCGAATTGATGCGGTTGTTGGTTGCAGCAATCCTGGCCTGTATCCTGGCCACCTCCAGTGAGGCCGTTTCCACGGGATTGCCGCCTGCGACAGGCGCAGGGGGTTCAACCGCCTCGAGAGCTTCGATTTTCCGCTTCACGGCGCGCACGTCGGGATGCGCTTCCGTATAAATGGCGGTCAGTCTGGCGTATTCCGATTTCAGCCTGTCCACCTCCCGCACCGGAGCGGACGCCGAGCTTGCATTGGTGGCTCTCGCCGCAGCCGTGTTCCCGGACCTGGCCGCGGCAAGCTCCAGCTCCAGGAAGCGGAGTTCTTCCTGAGCCGCCTTCTGGTCGCGCTCGATTTCCCTGATTTCCGATTCGGTGCGCGACACCATGTTCATGTGCAGCCCCAGGTGCTCGGGCAAAGCGCTCCCATGCCGTTGCTTGTAGGCCGCAACCTGGTTTTCCAGAGTTTCCAGTTCGAGCTTGAGCTTGTTCGCTTCGCTGGTAAGAAACTCGGTGGTTTCGGTGGCCCGCTCGGTGCGGGCCTTTACGTTTTCATCCAGGAACAGGGTAATGAGCTCATTGGCCACTTTGAAGGCCATTTCGGGCTGACGATGCTCGAAAGAGAGCTTAAAGGCGATGGTGGCCTGTTCCCTGCGTTTGCCCTTGATATCCACACTGATGGGCTCGATGCTTATGCGGCTGCGCAACTCGTCGATTCTTTCCGACGCAGTGGTTGGCTTGCGTTCGCCTGCAAACAGTTTGTATTTGTCGATGACCTTGAGCAGGTTCTCGCGGGTCATGACCCGCTGCTTGATGATCTCGATGCGCTCGTCCGCATAACCCGTTATGGTTGTCTGCACCATGTCCTTCGGTATCTGCTGCGACTCCACCAGAATGATTCCGTACGACTGGTACAAAGGCGGGATGGCCACCGCCACCACCACCGCAACGGCAAGTATCCCCACGAAGATCGTGACGAGATGAACCGCACGCCGGCGAATGATGGAAAGGTAGTCGTCGAAGGTCAGCTCGTATGTGGCGGCCATGGGCTTGCTGCTCGTTCAAAGGTCGGGGTGGGTGTAGATAAGGGTCAGGCCCAGGAGATTCGACGAGGCATCCGGCTGGCCGTCCTGCTGACGCAGCTTGTACCGATAGGAAAGGCGTGCGTTCCAGAAAGGCGTCAATTCGCGGTTCAGCCAGGCGCCAAGCTGCTGGGTGGTGCTGGGGGTGGTGCCCTTGTAATCCCGCCACGTGGCATCGATGCCGGAGCGGGTTCGCTCGTCGATGGCATAGCCCCAGCTTCCCTTCACCTGGTCGGATTCCGCGAAACCGCCTTCGCTGCTCGGGTTGACGGTGCGCCCCACGTCCAGCGTCAGTTCACCGCGCGGGATGGCATAGTGCAGTCCCAGGCCGCCCTGCCAGCCGGAGTCGCCGTTGTTGCCGGTGGTCCTGCCGACACCGGCCTGGACGGTCCAGTCCAGGCGCTCGGTGGCTTTCCATTTCAGCCCGCCCAGGGCGCTGTAATAGTTGGAGGATGAGCGCACTGCGTCCGGATCGTTGTGGCTGGCCGTGGCCCGCATGAACGGCTCGACGCGCTCGCTCAAGGCATAGCTGTAGGTCACGCCGCCGGCAAGGTTGGTGTAATCGATCAAGCTGCCGCCGTCGAAGGACACGTTCCTGTACGCGGCATCGGCTGCAAGGGAGCTGCGCTCGCCCAGCGCGGTACGCCACTTCCCGGCCAGCGATCGGGTGACGCGAGTGCCGTCCACGGCAAGCAGGCCCGATTCGTCCAGTTCGGTGACGCGGGTCGAGGCCTCGTCATACCTTGCAAGCAGGCCGAATTCGCCGGTTTCCGTCTGGCGCTGCCAGCCCAGCAGCAAGCCGGGATCCTGGCGGCTTGCGCTGAGCGATTCGTCGCTCGATCGTTCCAGATTCAGGACAAGACCGGCCTTGAATTCGTCCGCGCCGGAAGTGCGGGTCAGGGTATAGCTGGGCGAGAACTTGGCACGCCACACGCTCTTTTCGTTTGCGGTTGCCATAGCCGGGTTGGAGTCGTACTCCCCGGTAAAGGGCGCGGTGACGGCGTGATGCCAGACATCGGCCGCAACGGGCAGGCTGCACAGCAAGGTGCCGGCCGCCAGGGCCGGCAGGCGCGCAGAATGATGGAATCTCAAGTGTGTTCTCCCAGCCTTTCCTCAAGCGCGAGGAGTGTTGTGTTGTGATGTGAGACTGGCATTACGGCACCAGTATGGTGTCGCCCGCCCTGAGTTGGATGTTGGTCGCCATGTTGCGGCCGGAAATCAGATCCTTGTACCGCACAGGCAGAATTTCCTGCTTGCCCGCCTCGACGCGCACCAGCTTGATGGCACCCTCGTCGGCAAATTTGTCCAGGCCGCCCGCCATGCTCAAGGCCTGCAGGACGGTGGTGGGCCCGTTCAGGATCATGAGCCCGGGCTTGCCGACCTTGCCCAGCACGTAAACATGATTGCCTTCGATGCCGGTAACGACGACGGTCACGACCGGATCGGGGAGGTAGGGCTTGAGCTTCGCCGCGATGCGTTGCTCCACCTCCTGCGCGTTCAGCCCGTTCACCTCTACCCGGCCGGCCAGCGGAAAGGTGATGCTTCCATCCGGAAGCACGCGCACCTCTCTCTGCAAGGCATCTTCACGCCAGACCGAGATCAGCACCGCATCCCCCGAGCGCAAGCGATAAGTCCCCGGCTGGTCCGCCGCTGCCGATGCGCCGTTGGCCGTCAATAGCAAGGCCAATGAAATGAATGCCTGCAAAAACCTGTTCATGCAACACCCCTCGTTGTTGGACTCTGATAATGGAAACGCACCGTGCATAAAAAAAGAGGGCAGTCAGCCCCCCTTAGGCTTGCACCGGGCAAGGCGAGGTCCGGCATGCGCAACCTCACCCCTGCTCCGCTTGTGCTACGCATCCCCCGATACCCAGGAGAGCGGGCCACGGCGCGTCCGGGGAAACTGCGGGAAAGACGCTCCCGCCCGCAGCGTTCCCCTCTCAAGAAATCAGACTTTGCGCCTGTTGGACATCATCATGAATCCGAGCAGCGCCGATCCGAACAGCCACGCCGCCGCAGGCAGCGGCACCGCGGGAACGGCAGCCGCCGTGATCTGGTGCCTGTAGGTGCCCACCATGTCGAAAACCATCTTCAGCACGTAGTCCGTATTGGCAGTCAGCGTGGCAAGTAGCAGATTCGTGCCGGTGTAAGAAGGCGTTTTCCCGCTCAGGTCGACGTCCCCTTCAAAGCCCGTTTCATACAAGGCATATTGAACGCTGTGAGTATCGGAATTTGGCGTGAGCCGTGTAATCGTGGTATTCACGTCCTGGGAACCCACATCCAGGCCGTACATCAGGGTCTCGCCGCCGCTAACCTGCGTGGAAAAATTCACTTCAGTTCCCGGCGAAATACTGAATGAGCCATCCACGGTCGCAGCAGACGCGGCACCCGCCGACAACAACAGCAACGTTCCGACAATTGTCTTTTTCATCTTTGTCTCCTTTAATGATGAAAAGTTAGAGGAAAACATCACTTCAAATTCGCTTACGACCGCTTCCCGACACGACCGGCCACCTTCAAGCATGCGGCCAAACACTACGCCGACCATGTACTCCAAGGTTACCGATTGCAAGTCGATCACCTCAATGACCCGTTCGGGTCACGCCCCGGAGATTCGCGCAGCCAATCGTGTCCACGCCAAATCGGCTCCGGGAAACAGGCAATGACACCAAGACGGTGCATGCATCCTTCAACCAACCATCAGACAAGCATATGCCGGCCGGGTTTCCACTCATCATTAGCCCGATCGGGCTAATGATGAGTGGCAATGGCGGCGGGTTTCTGCACTGAAACCCGGGAAAAGCAAGCATCCGGGCGCAATGCCTCCAGCATGGACGGCACGAGGTCAGTAGGCGTATTTGCCGGTAAATGCCGTCGTGGTGCGAAGCAGGATGGCCAGGTCCAGCCCTATCGACCAGTTGTTGATGTATTCGATGTCCGACTCCACCCGCTGCACCATTTGCTGGATATTCCTGGTTTCGCCCCTGAAGCCCCTGACCTGGGCAAGGCCGGTGATCCCCGGCTTGACGTTATGGCGGGCAAAATACTCACTGATGCGGCGGGAATATTCTTCATCGTGCTGGACGGCATGGGGACGCGGCCCCACGAGTGACATGTCACCCGTCAGCACGTTGAACAGCTGCGGCAGTTCGTCCAGACTGGTTTTGCGCAGGAAAGCGCCCACCCTGGTGACCCGTGGATCGTTCTGTTGCGCCTGCCGGATGATCCCGTTTTCGGGCTGATGCACGACCATGCTGCGGAACTTCCATATCCTGAAGGTCCTGCCGTTCCAGCCCATGCGCTCCTGCCTGAAAAACACCTGCCCCGGGCTGTCGAGCTTGACGGCAATTGCGATCAGCGCCAGCAGGGGTGCGATCATGACGAGGATCAGCGACGCCAGGATGAAATCCTCCACCGTCTTCATCAGCAGCCGGGTACCGGTGAGCGGGGTTTCCGACAGGGTGAGGACCGGCAGGCCGGAAACTTCCCACACGCTGTGGTTGATGAGGCGCAGCGAGAAGATGTCGGGAATCCAGTGCACCGCCACGTGCCTGTCGAGAAGCGAGAAGTAGAGCTCTTCCAGCACCTTGGAGGCATCCAGCGGCGTCACCAGATAAACCGTGCGGACGTCATGCTGCTCGATCAGCTCGGTAAGGTTCCAGACCTTGCCCAGCACCGGCGGTCCTTCCGCGCCATCCGCAGCGGTTTCAGCGGCGGTGTCGTCGTCCCTGAGCAGGACGCAGCCCAGCACCTTCTGGTTCAGCCAGAGGTTGCTGGAAATCTTCTGATAAAGGTAGTTCGCCAGCGTGCCATGGCCGACGATGATGACGTTCTCCGGCTGATGGACGCGTTCGAACAGCTTGAACTGGAAGACCCTGATCAGAAAGTGCAGGAAAATCTGCGCCGCAAAGCCCGATACATAGAGTTGCCCGATCAGCAGGCGCGAATAGCCTTCGCTCTGCTTGGCAAGAAAGGCCAGCATGACCAGAACCGCGAAAGTGATGGTCCATGCCTTGAGGATGGTGAAGGCCTTGCGGGTAAAGTTGGTAGTGCCGCGATAAATGCCGTAATGGTCATAGACCACCGCCAGCACGCCCATCATCAGGAGCAGCAGGATGGTGTAATCGTAAGTGAGGCGGCCGATATGGTAATCGATCAGCCAATAGGCGATGCCGATCACGGCCAGACCGTCCAGCCCGGTCTGGAGCGTGTTGCTGATGCTGCTTCGGCGTTGCAGAACGGGACGCTGCCCGGCAATCAACAAAGACATTTCAAATCAGCTTCCGAGTTCTTTCATGGCCGGCCTGAAACTGCCCGGGCGCCCTTGAATCGTTTTGCCAGCCACCATCCCTCTCCGTCGATGCGCGAGACGGAGGAGCGATCGTCAACCAGCCTGGCTGGAGCCCTTCGTACTTGGCCACGGCCTGGGCGCGGCTGAAAACCCCGAGTTTCTGGAAGATGCGCTTGAGATGGTTTTTCACGGTATTGGGACTGATGCCGAGGATGAGGCCGATTTCATGGTTGGTCTTGCCATGCTTCACCCAGTTCATGATCTCGTGTTCGCGTTCACTGATATCGCACAGCACGGCGCGATCCGCATCCTCTTCGACCATCGGGGCAAGGCATCCGACACGCCTCATCGCCACATCGATCTGCGGCAGAAGCAATTCAAGGGTAGGCTGCTGCGCCAGCACCTGCCTCCCCCTGTCGAAAAACACATACAGGCAATCCTGGTTGCCGCGGCGGTCGCGGATGCCATACACCAATACGGATTTCATCTGCCCAAGCTTCGCGACACAGCCATTGAGCTTGCCCCGGTTCATGCCGGCCAGATCGAAATTGTCCAGGACATACCACTGTTCGTTGCTGCTACGCCATCGGTAATACAGATTCCCCATCAAGGCATCGATGCCGCCACCCTCGGTGATATGCTGGGTGCGAACCCCCGGAATGCCGGAAGCCACGTCGTAGCTGAGCTGGCCGCTGGCAAAATCCCCCCAGGCGGTCACCAGGGCGTCGTGGGGCAAATACTCATACACCTCGCCCTGCAGCCATCTGAAAAACTCGACGTGCCTGTTGATGGAAAAGGACTTCCGGATCACTTTCCAGAGCTTTTCCCAGTCTTCTGCTTCGAGCCGCAACTGTTTACCCATGATTCGAAACTTTCATAAATCACCGGAACACCGTGCACGCCTGGCCCGTGATTCCGGATCGTTGTGACAAGTTTGTTTAGCAGAGCAAAGTAGGCATGGCCCCTGTCAGACAGGCCTGCGTACGCCAAAACCGAAGCAAGCTTCGTTCCAGTGGTCATGCTGCAGTCGGGCATAACCGCGATGCCGAGACGGCATCGTGGTTATTCATGGCACCCGAAAACTCCAAGCTAAGATAGGATCAACCCCAAACAGTTCAATTCGAATTTCTATTCGGATATGAAATAGAGAGTTGTTACGTGAAGATTGCTGATGCAATATGGCGAATGCATCGCACGAATGACGGATGATTCAGGAAAAAACCGGCAAGATGCCGGTCTTTGGAATTTTTTGCAGACTTGGTAAATCAGGCTTGATAAATCTTGGTGGGCAGTACTGGGATCGAACCAGTGACCCCTGCCGTGTGAAGGTACTAGGACAGCCTTATTTATAAAGGTTTTCAAGGCCGTTATTGACTTTCTCCGACACTTCTCCGACACTGCTTTGAAAATTTGTCGAGGAAGACAACATGGCATCCATCTACAAACGCGGCCCGTATCAGTATGAAGTCAAGGTACGCCGCAAAGGGCACCCAGCGCAAACTCGCACCTTTGAATATCGCAAGGATGCGGAAGCCTGGGCGCGCTCAGTCGAGCGTGACATGGATCACGGTGAATTCAAGAGCCGGAAAAACGCGGCCAACACAACGCTTGCCCAGGTGTTGGAGTATTACCGAGACAACATCATGCCCAAAAACAAAGGCAAGGCCGTTGATGGGCTGCGTATCGGCATCTTGCTTAAGTCCGACCTGGCGCAATACAGCATGGCCGCACTAAGCCATGACCTGATCGAAGCCTGGTGCAACCAATACACCAAGGAAAACAAGGTAAAGGGATCAACGATCAACCGTTACCTGAACACGCTTTCCGCTGCGATCACTGTTGGAATCAAGAAAAAGAAACTCAACATCGAGAATCCAGTTTTCCAGGTGGAACGCCCCGCCAACCCAGCCCACCGGGATCGCCGCATCCAGGGCGAAGAGGAAAAGCGGCTGCTCATTGCGCTGTCGGTCACGCCGCGCAATGCCAAGGGGCAGCTCACCGGCCCGTCTAACCCATGGCTGCGCCCGCTGGTCGAATTCGCTCTGGAAACTGCGATGCGCCGCTCGGAACTGCTCGGCCTTGAATGGAAGTACGTGGACAAGGCCAGTAAACTCGCGCACATCCCAGACACCAAAATCGGCAAGGGCGACGAGGCACCCGTGTCGCGAAACGTCCCGCTCTCGCCGCGCGCCTTGGAAATTCTGAAAGCCTTGCCGAGAAGCATTGGCGGCAGGGTGTTCCCCACCACGCCCGATGCCGTCAAGAAGAGTTTCACGCGCGCCGTCTCGCGCGCACGGAAGAAATACGAAGAGGATTGCGAAGAAGTCGGCGAGACACCGCTTGCGCGGATGCTGGTGGATCTGCATTTCCACGATCTGCGGCACGAGGCCACCAGCCGGCTTGCCAAGGTCTACGACATCCGCCAGTTGGCGAAGGTTGGAGGATGGTCAAATCTGAACACGTTGGCCAGGTATTACAACCCGACCGATGACGAACTGGTGGAGACGATGCACGCTCACCATGCTCAAACACGACACACATCTGCGCGCCGGGGGCCGGCTTGATGGCGTATTGACATTATCAATACATCAAGTATAGTTTGGGCATGGATATCGAATTCGATCTTCGCGGCATCCGGTTCCGCTGGAACGCTGAGAAGGCCAGACGAAACATCGAGAAGCATGGTGTTTCGTTCGAGCAGGCCGCGCAAGTGTTCTTCGATCCGTTCATCCATTACGTGGATGCTTCAGCCGACCACGAGCAGAGAGACGGGGCCATCGGTAGCGATTTCGATTTTCGTGTGTTGTTTGTCGTCCACGTAATCATCGAGGATGACCACATCCGTCTGATCTCGGCCCGGAAGGCCGAACCAAAGGAGCGCGCATACTATGAAACTTGAAACCATCAAGAAACGCTTGTCCAAGGATCGCCCCATGATCTCCGTCACGCTTCGGATGCCGGCGGATGTTGTCGATGACTTGAAGCGTGTGGCGCCACTCAAGGGCTTTTCTGGATACCAGGCTTTAATGCGTGCCTATGTTGGCGCAGGACTGCGTGAGGACATGGAACGGCTCGAAGGGTCTGCCATCGCGCAACTCGTTGAGAAACTGAGGCAAAGCGGGGTGCCGGAAGAAACCTTGGCCAAGGCTGCGGCAGAAGTCACGAAGCTGGCCGCCTGAAAGGGTGGCTGGCGGCCGCCAGGAAAGCCTTGGTGCGGCTATTCTGCCTTGGACATATCAGAAGCCGCCCGGCCTGAAAAAAACGCCTCAAATCCGAGGCGCATTAATGATAATCCCTATTATCATTAATTGCAGATTTCGGGTTTAACTCGGCCGGCGGAAGTGCAGCCGGGCGGGAAACCGCGCCCGGCAAGGCTTTTCAGCCACCCCCGGCCTCTTCCAGCGTCAAGGCCGCTGCTTCCACCATCTCCACCCCTCCGCCTTTTTCGTGCAGCCAAGCCAAAACGATCTCTGCTTTCAATTCCTCCTGCTGCTGGCATGCGTACAGCAGGTCGCCGCCGGCCATCGCCAGGGCCTCGCGCCCGAGCGCCAGCGGGTCGGCGAATGCGGCGTCGAGGTGCGCCTTGATGTCGTGCCCGGCAAGCCAGGCCGCCGGGTCAGCGATGGGCTGCATCAACCACCCCCTTCCCCGCCTTCTCCCCCGGCGCCTGGTGCTGTTGCTGTTGTTCGATACGTTGCTTGACCTCCTGGTATTTCCCCACGCTTCCCGCCACCATCGGCAAGCCCACGCCGGCGCCGACTACCAGGACGATCCAGCCGATGACCTTCATGATCCAGCCCCAGACAAGGCCGCCGGCTTCCCAGCCGAGTCGGCCGCCAAAGCCGTAACCAAAGCCGCGTTTCACAGTTCGCCAAAAACTCATTCCGCCCTCCGTGAACAAAAGTCGTTGCATTCGCGCTCAATCCTCAGCGCCCGGTATTGGTTATACCGCTGACACCAGCCCACGCCGTCACCCAGCGCCAGGGTGTCGGAGGCATCCAGATTGCCGCATTTCTCACACACCTGCTTTTTGGTGGGCCTCGCGGGGGCGCCCGAAGGGGGCGCGGTGTTGGCGACGGTGTTCGTTTGTGTTGCCATGCTTACCCTCCTGGTTGAAAAAGAACCTGCTTTTCGGAGCCGCCTCACTCTTTGCCGGGGCCGACCGGCCCTGCATGTTCTCGATGCAGAGGGGCGGCGAGTTGCAAGCCGGCGTGACAGACAAGCGGGCGGGAGGGATAAATAGCGACCGCAGGGAGCGGCTTTATGCTCACGCCCGCGCAGGCTGGCGCGACGGGTTGCTTGCGAGCCGAGGGAGGGCACGGCATTGGGCGGCTCCGAAAAGCAGGTTCGACCAGGTGCCGGGCAGCACAAACATGCTTTCACCGGCACAGCGCGGCCCGCCGCGCCATTAAGCCCTTGCCCATCGCGACGGCGCAGCCGTGACGATGACGAACCAGCAAGCCCGAAGGGCGCGCAGTGCGCCGCCGGTGTCGAAGACACGGGCATGATTGCGCGCGGAGTCATCTCACCCACGGCAGGGCGCTCGACTGGTTGAGCTGCGACACCAGACTGAAAAACAAGTACAGGTCCACCAGGAAAAAGGCCATGCCGACATCCAGCGCGACGGTGAGCAGCTTGCTATACCACCCCGGCGGGTTGCCCACCGGATCGCCTGGTTCGCCCTTCAATGGGATACCAAAAATGTAGATGCGTTGTTTTCGCTTTTTCAGCATGACCTTCTCCTTAATCGTCTTTTCCACCGCCGCCGCCCTTCTTATCGCCGGCCTTCGGCGTGCCTTTGGGTTGGATTTTATTCAGGATTACCGCGCCGACTCCGCCGGTGCCAGCTCCGCCGCCACCGATCAACGCAGCCGCGATGTCATCGGCGCGGAAAAGCATCCACGCGACGAACAGGATCACGGCCGAGGACGCCATGAAACCGCCGAGCTTGGCCGCCAGTTCTTCGTACCAGGGCAGGCTCGGGTCGCCACCCATCAGCGCCATTGAGTTTGTGTAGTTCTCGATGCTGGCCGCAGCGATGACGGCTATCGTGATGCCGACGACCAGGGCGAAGCCTTGTGAAAGCATGAACTGGAGCCAGTTGCGAGACAGGTGCGCCATAGGCTGAAACGGCAACCAGGCCAGCAGTAACGGTCCAAGAATCACCCCAATTTGAAACGCCAGCAGAGGACCATAGAGCGCGGCAATGAGCGCGACGACAAGAAAGGCGGAAATAAAGAACAGCAGCAACTCGAAGAAAGCCTCGGTGAGCGCACTGAATACCGCGCCGCCAACGGTTTGTTCGCTGGTGATGAAGTCGCGCACCTTCTCCCAGGCACTTCGGTTGTCCTCGGCCTGCCTGGTGTTCGGGAACATGCTCGTCGAAATCTTCGTGATGGTATTCCTGATCGCCCGCACCCCGCTGTTGCTATTGGTCGCGGCCAGCACAGGCGCAGTCAGGTCGCTTGCAAAAAATTTGGTGAAAATTTTCATGTCCGTCTGCCAGTTGCTGCCGGACAGCAGGTAAAGCGGGATGGTGAGGATGATACCCGCACGGACGGCGCGCGAGACGGCGCCGGAAACAGACCCCATCCACCAATCGTAGACAGCGAACGCCAGGGCAAGCGTGACGGCCAGCGCAAGCAGCACGCGGCCGATGGGCACGAATGCGCCGCCCATCCCCTCGGCGGTGGTAATCAGCGGCTCCAGCAGGCCGGCAACGTCTCCGAGCGCCATGTTCAGCCTCCCATAATCTGAATAAAGGAAACGATGTAGAGCGAAATCGCGAACGGCAGGAAGGCCGCGCTATACGGGTAACGGTCGGCAAAATAGACCGCGAAACGCTTCCACCCCTGCCACCCCCCGCTCGGCTCTTCGCCAGCAGCCTTGCGTTGCTCCAACTCTTCGATCAGCCGCGCACGCTCGGCCTGGTCGTGTTCGACAAGCCAGGCGGTGAGATGGACGACAGGATTCGGATTCTTTTTCTCGCTCATGTTTGTCTCCTTACTTGAGCACTTCGCCGGGGAGCCTGATCTTGCTCTCCGGTGTCTGCGTCGCCCGGCGGCGGGCTTCCAGCATCTCGGCTTCCTGCGTGGCCGCGCGCATCCTTTCCTGCTTCTCTTGTTCCGCCGCCATCGCCGCATTCGCATTCGCCGTGTGAATCGAGTCGCCGATCAGCCCCAGGACGGCCTGCATCTTGACGTTCTGGCCGGCGAGGAACTGGATACCCTTCACGTTGGCGTCGATGCTCTTCACCTCCTCGGCCTGCCGCTGCACGTCGGCAGAAACTTCGGCCAGGCGCTTGAGCTTGGCTTGTTCCTGCTCGTAGGTCTGCTGGTAGATGCCGCCATGCCTGTAGGCCGCCTCGGCCTTGTATCGAAGCAGCTCGGACGGCGGAATCTTGAGCCTCGCGGCGTCCTGCTGCGCCTTCCTGAGCACAGCTTCGGCATCCTGGTAAACCTGCGTCGCCTGGCTCATGACGGTGTAAGCCTCGGCCAGCTTCGCCACCTGGTCGATGGGAAGCCCGGTCATCTGCGAAACCACGTCAGGCGAAAGCTGCCGAAGCATCTGTATGGTGGCCTGCGCCGTCATCAGCGTGTTCGATGTGGTCTGCACGGCCTCGCCGACCTGAGCCACCAGCTCTATATGGTTGAGGAGCTGAGTCACTTCGGTGGCGCCGCCGGTGGCGCCACCGGCGTGGGCGGGAAGAGCCAGCGCAAGGGTAGTAAGGGAAAGGGTTTTCAGTTTCATTTGCGGTTCCTTTGACTGAGGATGGTGGGCGCGGGCGCGGTTTCCCGAAGCCGCGCTTCGCGGAGGGTGGCGATGATTTTGTTTTCGCCGCTCGGCTGCTTTCGCGGCAGCATTTCGGTAGGCAGGGCGGCCAGCATCGCGCCGCCCTGGGGCTTCGCTTGGGTTTGGTTTTTTCGTTCATCGCTCAATTTCGTTCTCCTTCCCTAATATGTGCGGGTCGCGGTCATGTTCTGGCTGCGGCTGCGACACATCCCACGGCGCGGCCTGAGCCTGCTCGACCTCGACGCTGTTTCCGAAACTGATTTCCGATTCGGAAATGTCTTTCTGAAATGACTTATCGTTTTCAGAACTGTCTTTCTGATTCTGAAATGTCTTATCGTTTTCGGATTCGGAACGATCAAGCGCGGTTTCCTTCTGGCCGGATTCGCGCTCGATCTGCTCGGCGAGGCGCTCGCGCGAGTCCGTGTAGACCTTGGCGTTGTCGGTGGCGCGGGACAACGCCACGTAAGCGTTCTGCTGATTCTGGAGGTTCACGCGGTTGCTTTCCGCATGGATCAAGACGTTCTTGCATGTGCGCCCCTGGGCTTCATGGCCGGTCTGCGCGTAGCCGTGGTCGAGCTTGTGGTCGTCTTTTCTCACGTCGAGTTTGTGCAGCTTGCCGTCGCGGGCGCGCGCGTGAACGTGGGTGTCAGTGACTTTCTCGACGTGGAGAACAGCGCCGTTCTTGAGCCGGTCGGTGTTCTCACGGTTGACCAGGCGGTCGCCGACTGAGACCTGCATTTCACGAGGCTCGAAGGCCTGCAGCTTCGCGTATTTGGCAGGGTCGATCCGTTTCTGCTCGCCTCGTGCGTTCTCGATGGTGAGCTTGTTGTTGTGCACGTCCACCGCCACCACGCGCGCCGACTCTCCCTTCTTGAGGCCGAGGCTTTGATAGTTGCGTACGGCTTGCACATGATCGCCGACGGAATAGCTGGCCGCTCTGGAGGCCTCCACCTTGGTCAAATCCTTCCGGTCGAGGGTTTGTATTGCCCGGTCCTCTCCAAGCTCGCCACGAGCCTTTAATTCGGCTCTGACGGCCTCGTTTATCTCTCGTCGGTCATCACGACCTGGCGCGATGACGATGGTCTTCTCGCGCTCCGCGCGGTCGAGAGCGGAATAGGTTTTAGCGATCTCGGCAACGCGCGCTTCGCGGGTGTTGAGTTCGCGCACCTCCACCTTCTCCATGGCCCCGCGCGCATCACCCCGGATGGCGTCATAGACAGCCTGTTTCAGTTCGTCATTGCGTTGCCGAACAATTTGATCGAGGACTTGAGTTCGCAGGCTGCTTTCCGTTTGCAGTTGACGGAAAGCGGCGCCGGCCTCCACGCTGCCGAGCTGCTTCACGTCGCCGACCAGGATCAGCCTGCCGTGCTGGGTGCGCTCCAGGAGCCTTTCCATGTCGCGGGCGGACAGCATGGAAGCTTCGTCCACCATGTAGACGCGCCGGCCGTCTGCGGTGGGCTGGTGCTGACTGTTGAGGAACTTGGCAACGGTCTGCGATTCCGCGCCGATGCTGTCGCCCAAGGTTTTTGCGGCGCTGTGAGTCGGCGCCAGCGCCACGACTTCGTAACCCTGCTGGCGCAGGGCATCGGATGAAGCGGCCAGGACTGAGGTGGTCTTGGCAGTACCGGCGTAGCCCTGGATGAGCGTGATGCGATCCTGGCCGGCCAACACGGCGCGTGTGGCTTCCACCTGGGCTTCGTTGAATTTGAATCCGGTCTTCCCTTCCTGAGCGTGGATTGCAGACTCAGCGGCCTCGGCGCTCATAGCTGGCCTTGCGGCTCCGGCAGCGCGGTCGGCATGCGCCAGCATCTTCATTTCGGTCTGCTGCGCCTCGCGCGTTGTGTAGCCAGCCTGCTGCTGCTTCTGGCCGGTGATCGCGTCGAACTGGCGCGTGGTTGTGCGCGCCAGGTCGTGCCGAGTCTCGGCGCGGTCGATGGCGGACTTGATGTCACGGTCGTCGATCCCGCCCATGCCGATTTTCCGTGCTTCGGTGACGATTTGCTTTTCGGTAAAGCGGGTTTCGCGTTCGGACAGGTGCTCGATGGCAGACTTCACCGCCTCATCAGCACGGCGCTGGTACTCCCCTGCCTCGATCTCGCGCGTCTCCGGCCGCTGCCCAGGCTCAAAGCCTGCGGCGCGGGCTTGCTCGCGCCATTCGAGCAGGAGGTTCCCACGGTCGAGGTTTTCTTTCGCCTGGCGGGTATTGAGCGCGGCGATCTGCTTCTGTTCGGCGGTCGCGGTTTCGCGGGTCAGCCCCATTCGTTCCAGCTCACGGTCGATCTGCTGGGAGCGGCTGCTGAACACCCCAGCTTCGACCTTCGACACGTCGCGCAGCTCGAAGCTGGGATGTTTGCCTTCCTGGGTTTTCTCGATGGTGTAGCCCAGCCGCTCGCATTCGCGGGCTAGGGCGGCGCGGTACACGGCGCCAGCCTCGGTTTGGAGCCGGTAAAGTGGCTTCGATTCCAGGCTACGCCATTGCCCGTCGGCGCTCTGCGTCACATTCATAATGACCGAATGGGTGTGCAGTTGCGGCTCGCCTTCCCGGTTGGTGTCGTGCCGGTAAGTCGCCGCCACCAGGTTGCTGGTGGCCTCCGTGCGGATCGCGTTGCCTTCGCGGATCCGGGTCGCCGCCGTCTCGCGCTCCAGGAAGCCGATGGCTTCGCGCACTGCCGCATCGTGCGCTCCGATCAGCCGGTCGTCACCGTGGACATAGGCGGCGACGGAAACGCTTTTGGGGGCCGAGAAAGTGGCATCCCAGCCGGGCCGGTGGCCCCTGCCACCCACACGCTCGCCGTTGGGAAGCCGGCCTTCCAGCATGGCTTCGGCCTGCGCTGTTGAGACTTCACCGCGCAGGCCAAGGGCTTCCGCGCCCTTGCCCGCCCAGGCGGTCGGCGCGTGGCCGGCGTCACGGTAGTAGTCGTCGGTCTGGCTGTAATAGGCGCTGGCGGCGCCGCTGCTTTTGATTGAGGAAACTGAGCAAACCATCTTCCGTTACCTCACAACGAAAACTCGGTCGGCTTTTCAGCTTGAGCTGCGTCTTGCTCTTGCTCGTCATTCTCAATGGCGGCCTGACGCGGCTTTCGTTCAGCCTGGACGAAAGGCTCGGCAACAGGGGCGCGCTGCTCGGCGAGCGGAAGACGCACGGGGCAGGCGGGAAGCGGGCCAGCGATGTTCAAATAGCCGCACAGATCGGGGAGGTTTTGCAGTTCGGATGGCATCACCACGCGCTGGGTGGTGTATTGCTCGGACCAGTTTTCGGAGGTGCTGCGGTTCCCGGTTGTACCGCCTTCGCCGCCGGACTGGATCACACGGCGGATTTCTTCATCACCCAGGGCGCGCGACATGTAATCGGCGGTTTCCGTATCAGTAACACGGAGGGTTAACCAGGTGCCGAGGGTGGACAGGATGGTTTGGGCTTGCTCCCGGCCGTAGGTTTCGCGGATTTGTGAAATTGTCTGGATACCTCCAATCACCGCCGCACCGTGCTTGCTACCATTGGTTAAAAGCGCGACGAGACTAGAAATGCGGCCAAGCAGTGGCAGTTCATCGAGCACAAACCACGTCCGGCGCTGCTGCGAGCGGTCGCCGGCAGCCGGTGGCAGGTCGAGGATAGCCCTGCTGGCGATGTCCAGAGCACAGGCGATCAGGGGCCGCATGGCGTCTCGCTGGGATTGCTTATACGTGACGAAGAGCCAGCCGCTTTCGTTAGTGATGAACGAACGTATGCTGAAAGCATCACGGCCAGCGGCCTGGTCGAGCGCGGTGAAGGGCTTGAGGTAGCGTCCGGTGATGGCGCGAATCGACCCAAGCATCCGCGAGGCGTCCTTGTCGAGCAAAGCCATGACTGGGCCGGGCTGGAGGGTCTGGCGCAGTTCGTCCGCGCTGGCGACAGTCGCCAGGCGCAGGACTTCGCCAGTGGCGAGGTTCGATTCCCAGGCGTGTTCCAGGACGGCTTCCAGAAGAGTCTGCGCGTAGCCGTTCCATTCGCTCGAATCGCCATCGCCATCAGGGATGATCGAGCGCGCCATCGCAGCGCAGTCTTCCGGGCTGGTGATGTCGGCAAGGGGGGACCAAACCACGCTGCGGCGGTCGTACGGGTTGAACAACACGGAGGCGGTTGTAGCATAGCGGCTGTAGAAGATCCCGCTCGCGTCTGCGATGACGGCCCGATGGCCGTCTGACTGCAGGGTGTCGAGGCAGCGGGTGATCGCCTGGCTCTTGCCGGTTCCGGGTGAGCCAGCCAACAGGAAGCCGCGATCCTCGACACTGATGGGGATGGGCACCTCGCCGATCTCAAGGCGGGTTTCCATTTTCTGGCGCTTGATCTCCCGGACCACCTCGTCGCCGGGCACGAGCACCTGGCCGCGCAAATGGTCGCTGCCGGGTTTCGATTTGTTGAACCAAATCCAGACCACAGCCGCGCCGCCCAACGTAAAACCGGCCCAGGCCGCCAGGCTGAAAGGGTCGTTCCAGACCAAAAACGAGGCGGCGGAGGACAGGGCGCTGCCGTTTCCCAAAATCCGCATCCAGTTTTTCTCGTGGCGCGGGTAGAGATAGAGGCGAAAATAGAAAGACTGAGCGGCCAGCAACATGAAAAGAATCATTTGTTTCTCCTTGAAAAAAATTGGGTTACTTGTCCCAAGGCGTGCGCACGCGGGCAGCGGCCGGGGGTGGTGCTGAAGAATCGCGCCAAGGCTTCGCCAGAATCATCCAGGCGAGCCACCAGAACAACGCCGCGCCCGCAGCGGTTGAGATGAGGATTTCAGTTTGGAAACTCGGCCAAATCATGCCGACGAACTGGATAAATTTCGGGATGTCATCTGCAGCGCCGTCGGATAGGTAGATGACGTAAAAAACGCCGCCGCTCCACGCGCCGGCAAACAGCGCGCCGGCGTAAAGTTTGAGTCTAAAAACGCTATCGCTGATTGCTTGTTTCGCAGTCATTTTTTCAGCTCCTTCACGAGGAAGTTCGTGGCCTTGATAAGGTCATCGCGCTTCACCGAATCGCCGATTTCCCGGCGCAGTTCTTGAAGCTCTGCACGCATACCGGAGAGCCGGGAATCGACAATCGCCACCACCGTTTTTTCGATCTCGACTAGGGCGACTTGCTGGAGAAAAAGTTGATGCAGGGCAGCCGCGCGAGTGACGCCCCTTTCTGCCGCCAGTCGGTCAACGAATTGAAGCTCAGCGGTGCTCAACCGAAGTGAAACAACCGACCTGCTCATTCGCAGGCCCCGCTGTTGTTTTTGCTGTCCGGCGCGGGCGTGGCGGACAGCATTTTTTCAAGTTCCGGCAGCGTCAGCCCAGAGCGGCGGACCAGATCAAAAACGCGCCGCTCTTCTTTCTCTTTCTCGCGCCGCTTGGCCTCGCGCAGCGCGGCCTTGGCCTTGGCCAAGCGCTGCTGCAAAAGTTCGACCCGATCCATGGATGACCTCCTTTGAAAAAATGGACAAGACAAACTAATATCTGCCGGGCGCGGTCATTTTTTCTGTAAACGCGGAAAGCGTTGCGGGAGAACGAAAGCGGGGAAAAACGCGCCCCGGATGTATACGCGCTGTAAACGCGGAAAGCGTTGCGGCCCAAGGGTTTCAGCGGTTTTAGCGCGGCGCGCAGTGCGTGGGGTGTGTTTTTGAAAGCGGGGCCTGCGAGCGAAGCGAGCGGGCACAGACAAGGTGATAATGATGAACTTCAGGCCGCTTCAACTATCTGGCGTGATTCTTTACCACGCAACCCCAGCCGAAAACGTGGATTCGATTTGCAGGCATGGTCTATTGGCAGGCGAGCATTGTGGAGGCTGGTCGCGCTCGCAACATTCAAACCGAATGGAATGCGGTTTCAGATTTTTGGCGATGGAAAAGAGGGGCGCAGAGGACCATTCAAGCAATGGCCTGTTCGTCATTCTTGAATTTGAATATTCCGGGCTCGTCGCAGAGTTCACCGGCAAGCCTGGGCGGTTCGAGCGAAAGATGGGTGCTGAATGCCTGGCATCTCACCAGGAATACGACGCAGTTCTGTTTGTGGAAGGAGGCAACACAGAACTTATGTTTCGTGCCGATAGGCCAACCATCAAACCAATAAATCAGTCAGGGGTGAGCCAGTGAAGGCTGCGGAGGGCGGCGAGGGCGGCGGAGACGGTCCGCGCCGCATATTTTTCCGCCTCGCGCCAGGTTCGGCGCTTTCCGCGTCGGAGTGAGTGGTCGGCGACGAGGCGGATGACTTCGCCAGGGTCAAGGCCATCTAGGAGGCGGTGACACGCAAAAGCGAACTCGCGGGCGCTGCCGTCCTCCCCGTCCGGGGAAGGACACGCCCCCCCCACTCTCAGATCATCACCGTGGGGGTGGAGATCGGCCTGCAGATACGGGGTCGGGTCGAACCGTGCCGACGCTGTGGTGCTGTCGGTCAGCAAGTTGGTCCATTGGCAGCGCCTGGCAGGCTTCCGGTTCGTGAAGCCCGCCATCCGGCCCCACTTGTCACCAGCCACGCTGCCACCATCTCCGCCGATCAGCCGCGCCAGCTCGCGCTGCACGGAGGACCGCTCTTCAGTTGTCAGAGAACGATTCGCCTGTAGGCGAACCTGGGTGTTGCCTACACTGGTCTCTATGACCAGGCTGGCGTACTTTTCCGCCAGCGCCAGGGCGCGCCGGACGGGCAGGTCATCGAGGAACAGCCATGGGTGCGGCTGGCTGGGGTCTGGCCTGACAAAAATCTGTCCATTTTTTGTCACATTTTCTGCGCGCAGCCAGGGCAGCAGGCGGTCCAGGTCAGCGACCGACTCGACCCGGTGCGGCCGGTCGAGCGGCTGCTCGCGGTCTGTCCCGACCCGGCGGATCACGGTGATTTCGACGGCCTGGCACCAGCGAAGAAGGGCCAACACCATCGCCCTGGCCTGTTCTGCCGGGCACTTTTTTTCCATTTTGTATCCTTTCTCCACCCCCACGGTGATGATCTGAGAGTGGGGGGGTGTGGGCTAAATTCTTTCGTTGTCCAGAATGGGCCGGGGCCTCAAACCCGGCCCCTGATTCATGTACCTGAATCTGTACCTGCCAACATCGCGGTTTTGCTCCCCCCCATCGCGGTTTTGCTCCCCCCCATCGCGGTTTTGCTCCCCCCCTCCGCGGTTTTGCTCCACGCGCCGCACCCGCACTCGGTCGCCGTTGATCTCGATGCCGAATTCCGCAAGCTGGTCGGCGTCGGACTTGATCTCGCGCCGACGGTCGCGCATTTGCTGTTCCGTTAGCTCCCCCGACACCGCCCGGATCAGGCCGTTGCGCGTCCAACCCCCCGCCGGCGCGCGCTTGTGCGAGAGCACGTGCCGCGCCACAGCCTGACTGATGCCGTGCCGCAGTTGCGCGAGCGGTGCCGGGTCGTACCCTATCCAAACATCTCCCGCCACAAGCCGCGACAACACAGGCCCGAGTGTCACGCTCCAGAGCGGTCGCGCGCCGCCGGTCAAGGGGTCGTGCCTGGTGATCGGCGTGCCATCCGCGCGCACCGCTTTGTCGAGATACCCCAAAATCTGCCCCTGACATGCCAGATGCCGGGGTTCGATGATCTCGACGATGGCCTGTTGCAAGTCTTCGATAATGCGCTGTAGCGTAGTGCCGTCCTGCCGGCTGCGCCGACGCACCTGGGCGGGATCGACGAGCAGCTTAATCGCGCCGTCTTCCAGGTCTTTTCTCTTTTCTCGGCAGTAGCAGATCGACTCCAGTACATCTTCGTGTATCTGCCCGAGCCGCGCCTTGATGCGTATTTGACCCCATGGCGTGGTGATGATGCGCTCCCTCATCACCGGCCGCCTCGTCGGCTGGAAAAGCATGAGGCGCACGACGTGCGCCGTCGTCGTCGGCATCGGTGGTTTAACGCCAGTCATCATCGCCCCCCATTTTTCCACCGCGCGCTTTGCGCGCCTTCTGCATCTCCGTTTTTAACAGCACCCCCCCATAGTCCCGGCGGAGCCATATATCCGGCCTCGGCTCGGTGTAGTTGGCTTTGCTTAGGCCGAACCTCACGAAGCTCCGGCGCACGTCCTCGTCGATGTCATAGGTTTTGGCCTCGTCCGTCGAACAGGTCGCCAGGAAAGCGACCCAGCGAGCCTCGTCCACCCACACGCTGCTGCCGCGCGCGGCCTGTTGCAGATCGCCCTGCCCAGCCAGCGCCGCCGCCTTGCTGGTGTGCCCTAGGAACACCACGGCGGGACCAGCCTCGCCGATGCGTTCAAGTTGGCGCATGGCTCGCGCCGCATCTTCCCGTTTGTTCTCGTCCCCTGTGTGAAAGCGGCTGATCGTGTCTATGATCGCCAGGTCAAAACCATCGGCGTGTTTCCTTATCTCGTCCGCAGTTCTCCCACCATCAAGCAGGTCGCGCGGCATGCCCGAGGTGACAGGCACCACAAACAGGTTTTCTTTGAGCAGCTCGCGCTCGTCCGGCGAGAGATGACAGGCCAGGTCGTGAATCCTGCCGCCCAGGATCGGGGCAGGATCTTCGGCAGCAAACACGATCACCCTGCCCGGCTCGCACTGGCCGAAGCCCAGCCAGTCGTGGCCGGTCGCGCGGTAGATGCCAAGCTCCAGGGCAAGCATGGATTTCCCTGTCGCGCCCGGCGCGACAATCGAGCCGACGATCCCGCGAATGAGTCCGGGCAGGATTTGCTCAGGCATCTGCGGCCGACGGGAAATGCAATCGGCGAGGTCGAGGTATTGGTAGCTCATTCCTCCCCCTCGTCACCGTCGTCATCGGTCGGGCCAGAAAACAAATCCCCCGCCCGCGCCCGCTCGATCTGTCGCTTCACCCGCATCTGCGCCGCCCGCTCGGTGATGCCGGCTCCCCCCCAAAAATCGCCCTGCACCGTGGAAAACTCCTCCAGCCGCTTTTTGTCGCGCCGAGCCTGCCGCTCGCTCTTGCCGAGCACCTGCGCGATCTCGCGCGTGGTGCGCGGCTCGTCGATCAGTTGCTTTATCTCCAGCCCCTCCAGGCGCTTTGCCACCGCCTGCGCGCCTTCCAGTTCGGCGGCTGGATCGCCTTCCTGCCGCTCTGCAAGGCCTGCGGCAATCTCGACCTGCCGCACCAGTTCCGGCGGCGGCTCGATGATGCGCCGTTTCGCCAGCTCGCCAGCGTGCCGTTCGACGGCCGCCAGCCACCGCGGCACGAAGTCTCCTGCCTCGGGATTTCGTACGCCGGCAGCAGCCAGCAACCAGCCTTCCTGCTTGATGTCGTCTAGGTCAATCCCGGTTTTCCAGGCGATGCGGCGAAGGCGAGGGAGCCACTGCTGCACCAGCTTGGCAGGGGTGGGGGTGGAATGGCTCATCGCGCGTCTCCTTTCCCATCCTGTTTTTTTGCGGCAGCGCGCCTCTTGGCGATCTGCTCTGCCTTCGTGGGGCGCCCAACGCGCCCAACTTTCCGGCCTTCCGCCGGGTGCTGGTGCTCCCGGAGCCAGGCCAGTACGTCATCCAAAAGCCAGAGAGGTTGCTTGGCTCCG
Source organism: Pseudomonadota bacterium (assembly GCA_021847835.1). Classification (GTDB taxonomy): domain Bacteria; phylum Pseudomonadota; class Gammaproteobacteria; order Burkholderiales; family Thiobacillaceae; genus UBA6918. The sequence continues at coordinate 35,869 of JAJZPR010000001.1, read as the reverse complement.
GGCGGTTGGCATGAAGGAGGAACCCGCTCTGGCGCGCGTGTGCGGTTAGAGAGAATCGTCGGCACAGCCTGCCGCATCAAAACGGCAAGGTCGGCAACGTCAAGGACTGGCGGAAATGAATGGGGGGGCGGGGTTTCCCCGGAGGAAACGCGTGAAAATGACATGGCAAAGCTCCTTGCGACCTTTCGGTCGGAGGGTTTGCCTGCCAGCTCGCTAACTCGCGAGCCGTTTTCCTTAGCCCTTTTGGCGGTGCTGCCGCCTAAGGCGCGCGTCCCGAGGGATCCTCGCGCCGGCCGTTGACCCCTTGCCTAGCGGGGTGCGGGCGGGCCACCTGACCCACCCGCCAGGGTGAAACGTTCATTGACAATTTGACCAGAACCGCAAAACGAAGTCAAGCGTGAATTTGCAAAATCTTCTTTTAAATCATAGTGGTGTATAACATACATCACCTTGCAAGGTGGATGAACTTCTCCGACACTTCTCCGACACTTCTGCCTAAAAATGACTGCAAACAGAAGCAAATGAGCGCAAATGAAAGCAAACGAACGCAACAAAAAAGCCCTTGATTAACAAGGGCTTGTTTTGCTTTATCTTGGTGGGCAGTACTGGGATCGAACCAGTGACCCCTGCCGTGTGAAGGCAGTGCTCTACCGCTGAGCTAACTGCCCAAGACTTTAGATGCCGTCCGATTGGACGGGGCGAATTTAACCACAAGCAGGCCCCCGCGGTCAAACGCGAACCCACGCTTTCGCGTAAAATCATCGCTTTTCAGCCATCCGCATTCCATGGTCAGAACCCGCTTCGCCCCCTCCCCCACCGGCTACCTGCACATCGGCGGCGCGCGCACCGCGCTGTTTTCCTGGGCCTATGCCCGGCACCACGGGGGACAGTTCATCCTGCGCATCGAGGATACCGACATCGAGCGCTCCACGCCCGAGGCGGTGCAGGCCATCCTGGACGGCATGCAATGGCTGGGGCTCAATCACGACGAGGGCCCGTTCTACCAGACCCACCGCTTCATGCGCTACAAGGAAGTGATCGAGCAGCTGCTGGCAAGCGGCCATGCCTACCACTGCTATTGCAGCACCGAGGAACTCGACGCGCAGCGCTCCGCCCAGCGCGCGCGCGGCGAAAAGCCGCGCTACGACGGGCGCTGGCGCCCCGAGCCCGGCAAGACCCTGCCGGTGCCGCCTTCCGGCGTGCAGCCGGTGGTGCGCTTCAAAAACCCGGCCACGGGCAGCGTGGCCTGGAAGGACCTGGTCAAGGGCGTCATCGAGATTTCCAACACCGAGCTGGATGATCTGATCATCGCCCGCGCCGACGGCACCCCCACCTACAACTTCTGCGTGGTGGTGGACGACTGGGACATGCAGATCACCCACGTCATCCGCGGCGACGACCACGTCAACAACACCCCGCGCCAGATCAACATCCTCAAGGCCCTGGGCGCCGAGGTTCCGCAGTACGCCCACCTGTCCATGATCCTGGGCGACGACGGGACGAAATTGTCCAAGCGCCACGGCGCGGTATCGGTCATGCAGTACCACGAGGAAGGCTACCTGCCCGACGCCGTCATCAACTACCTGGCAAGGCTGGGCTGGTCGCACGGCGACGACGAGATCTTCTCGCGCGGCCAGTTCATCCAGTGGTTCGACCTCGACCACATCACCGCCTCCTCGGCCCAGTTCAACACCGAAAAGCTGCGCTGGCTCAATCAGCACTACATCAAGCAGGCCAACGACGCCGAACTCGTCGCCGATCTCAAGGAACGCATGGCCAAACGCGGCCTCGACATCGCAAACGGCCCGGATGCCCTCAAAGTCGTGGCCCTGGTAAAGGAGCGCGCCGCCACGCTCAACGACCTCGCCGACGAGGCCATGCTGTTCTACCAGGACCTCGCCCCCAGCGCCGACCTGCTGTCGCAACACGTCACCGAGGAAAACCTCGACGCCCTGCGCGCGCTGAAAGACCGCCTCGCCAACATCGAATGGACCCGCGAAGCCCTGGGCGCCCTGGTCAAGGACGTCGCCAAGGAATTCAGCCTCAAGATGCCCAAGCTCGCCATGCCCGTGCGCGTGCTGGTCACCGGCAAACCGCAGACCCCCTCCATCGACGCCACCTTGGAACTGCTGGGCCGCGAGCGTGTGCTGGCGCGTCTGGAAGAACACCTGCCGCATCCGGGCATGTAAGGATTTTCCCCCTCTCCCTTCACGGGAGGGGGCCGGGGTGAGGGTGAAATCACAAGTTCAAGGTATAATCCCGCTCGCGCTGGTGTAGCTCAGTTGGTAGAGCAACTGATTCGTAATCAGTAGGTCGGAGGTTCGACTCCTCTCACCAGCACCAGACAAAACAAAGGCTTGGAGATTTTCGCTCTAAGCCTTTTTTGTTTGAGTGGCCGCAAGGTAGGCATGGGCTGCATCGACCATTCACTCAATGGCAGATACCGACCCGAAGCGGAAGTTCGATAGATGTGCGTGTACGGCTGCTCTCAACCAGAAAGCAGCCGTTTATAGCCACGCCCTCCGAAATGCTGCTTTGTACTTTCCAAGCACATGCAGGCACCAGAGTGAAAGTGCACAAACTATGGCAAATTGAATTACCAACTCCGTCAATGGAGGCGTTTCAATACCAGCCATCATTTCATCACTTACACGGAAGGGGCTCAGTAGCCCGAAAGCTATAAGGATAACGCCCCAAAGAAAGATAACTGAAACCATGCGCGCCCATCGGACACGTCGGTAAAGCCCAACAGCGACAAGGAGAACGGTAATAGCAGTTGCCGCGTTGAACAGACGTCCTGATGCAGCCATGGCCATCTGATGAATGACAAACGAGCACTGCACGAGAATTATCAATAGGACAACGATCCGGAAAGTCTTAGGCTCTGACGAATTAAGTAACCAAGTCATAGAGTCCCCTTTTTTACCCTATAATAACCCCCAATAATACGGACAAGTTGAATGTCTCTTATTGAAGGGTAAGCAGAAACCTAAATTGACCAGGCCAATGTCTCTTTTTGGCCGATACCTGCCCTCCTGAAACATCATCCGTTGATTCGCGTTTCGACCACTTCCCCGGTATCCTTCACCCTTACCCACCGCCGTAGAAACCATGAGCGAAAACGAGCAACAGGATCCTTCATTGAACGTGCTAGGCAGAGGCGCTGCAGGTTTGCAGCCGCCAACCCGTGACGGGCTTTTACCGTGACGGCAGCTGCAACACCGGGCCGCAGGATGTCGGCCTGCACGGCGTGTGCGTGATTGCGGACGAGGCCTTCCTCGCCTTTTCCAGCTACACCGGCAACGACCTTTCCACGCCCATGCCGGAATACGGCTTTCCGGGCATCAAGCCCGGCGACCGCTGGTGCCTGTGCGCGAGCCGCTGGCAGCAGGCGCTGGATGCGGGCTACGCGCCCAAGGTGGTGCTGGGCGCCAGCCACCAGACTTCGCTGAAAGTCGTTGCGCTGGAAGACCTGAAGGCCCACGCGGCGGATCTGAACTGATCCGGCCGGCTCAGTTCTCCAGCGAGCGCTTCTCGATTTCGGTCCAGTGCCGGTAAACCTCGGGCGACCAGAGCGACTTGATGTAGACGACCACGTCGTCGATCTGCGCCTCGGTCAGCTTGCCTTCCCAGGCCGGCATGTCGCCCCAGCCGGGCGGGCTGCCGTTGCGGACGCTCCTTTTCAGGATCGCGGTCGGATGGTGCCAGGCATGGGCGCTGTCGTCCAGGGGCGGCGGCGGGAACATGCCGTTGGGCCGCCTTTCGCGCCAGTCGCCGCCCTGGCCCTTGCCCCCGGGCCCGTGGCATTCCTGACAGTTGGCTTCGAAAACCTGGCGGCCGCGCCGGATCTGTTCCGGATCCAGATCGGGGTTCACCCAGGCGGCCGTCCTGGCCGCGGCGGCATTCGCGCCCTGCTGTTTAGAAGCGCCGCCGTCCGCGGGTTTCTCGCAGCCCGCAAGCGCCAAAAGGCCGATTAAAAATACGCTGGTCTCGATTCGCTTTCGCATTTCCCTTTCCTCATTCCACGCCGATAAAAGCCAGCAGGCTGTGCTTGCCGCCGGGCACCACGGTGATTTCGTCGGGGCCGGCATTGACGGTTTCCACGCACACCATGTCCTTGTATTCGCCGGCCGCCATGTCGGCGAAACCCTTTTCCTTCTCGGTCCACGGATTCCACACCACGGTGGAACTGCTGCCCGCCTTGGCCACGCGCAGGATGCGGCCGGACACGGGATCCTCGATCAGGCAATCGGCCGTGGTGTTGATGTAGACGCGGTCGGTCTCCTCGCAGAAAGTGACCGCTCCGCTCTGGGTGAACTGCTTGAAGTCGCGCGTCTTGTCGAGGTAGGCCGCACCATCCAGGCCATGCACTTTGGTCTGGCGGATGTCGCCGACACGGAAATAGGTATGCAGGCCGTCGGTGAGGGTGAAAGGCACGGCTCCGGTATTGCGCGTGACAAGCTCCATTTTCAGTGCGGCGCCGACGGTGACGATGAGTTCCAGATCGAAGGCATGGTCCCAGATCGCGCGAGTGGACTCATCATCCTTGATGCCGAGCCTGAGCACGACGGTGTCGGCCAGATCGACCTTGGCCTCGCGCACTTCCCACATGCGCGTGCGCGCGAAGCCGTGCACGGCCTTGCCCTCGATTTGCCCGAACCAGGGGAAGCACACCGGCACGCCGCCGCGCACGCCCTTGCCGGGCTGGTAGACCGCGGCCTTCGACACCCAGATCACCGGCTTGTGGCCGGCAGGCTGCCATTCCAGCACCTGGCCGCCCTGCACCGCCACGCGCGCAATCGCGTCCGGCGTGGTGATCTCCGCCACCGGCAGGCCGGGCCCGCTGTCCTGAAAGCGCAGGCGGCCGGGGATGGCAAAGCGGCTGTTCAAGGTTTCGCTGAAATTGTCCAAGGTCTTCTCCATGCGTACGTGAGGGATATTGGCGTCGGGGAACTCCCCGCCCACCCGGATGAAACCGTATTTTGCGTAAAAGCCGGCGGCGCGGGTCTGGGCGTTGAGAAACACGCGGCCGCGCCTGAGTTTTTCCGCCTCCATGAGCAGGGTCTTCAGGATCAGCCGGCCCACGCCCCTGCCCCGGTGGTTTTGCAAGACCGCCATGCGGCCGATGTGTCCGTCGGCGAGCATGCGCCCGCAGCCGACGGGCGCCGCATCCTCGGTCACCAGCACGTGCAGGGCATGCGCGTCCTCGCCGTCCCATTCGAGCGATTCCGGCACCTTTTGTTCCTCGATGAACACTGTGCGGCGAATGGCGGAGAGTTCGGCCTGAGCGTCGGCCCAGGTGACTTTGCTGATTTTCATGCCTGCCGGAATAAAATCAATAACAGAGCGCTTAAGGGAGAGACGGGAGGAATGTTTTTACTCCCTGAATCTCTACATCCTCCCTGTGAATTCGCTTTTTGCTTGTTCAATAAATCCGGCTCATGCCGCCTCGGCCTGGTCTTTCATCGCCTGCTGCTGCATCTCCCACATGTGCGCGTAATGCCCGCGCATGGCGAGCAGCACTTCGTGGCGGCCGCGCTCGATGATGCGCCCGGCCTCCATGACCAGGATCTCGTCGGCGTCGATGATGGTGGAAAGCCGGTGCGCGATGGTCAGGCTGGTGCGGTTCTTCATCACTTCGCGCAGCTCGGCCTGGATGATCTTCTCGGTCCTGGAATCCAGCGCAGAGGTCGCCTCGTCCAGCACCAGGATGGCCGGGTTCTTCAAGAGCGTGCGCGCAATGGCCACGCGCTGCTTCTCGCCGCCGGAGAGCTTCAGGCCCCGCTCGCCCACCACGGTGTCCCAGCCCCTGGGCAGCGACTCGATGAAATGCAGGATATGCGCCGCGCGCGCGGCCTCCACCACCTGTTCGCGCGTGGCATCGGGCCTGCCGTAGGCGATGTTGTAGTAGAGCGTATCGTTGAACAGCACGGTGTCCTGCGGCACGATGCCGATGGCCGCACGCAAGGATTCCTGGCTGACGTCGCGGATGTCCTGGCCGTCGATGCGGATGCTGCCGCCGGTGACATCGTAGAAGCGGAACAGCAGGCGCACCAGGGTGGACTTGCCGGAACCGGAAGCGCCGACCACGGCGACGGTACGCCCGGCGGGAATCTCGAAGCTCACCCCTTGCAGGATGGGACGCTCGGGGTCATAGGCAAAGCTGACGTCGTCGAAGCGCACCGCCCCGCCCGCCACCTGCAAGGCCGCTGCGTTTTCCTTGTCGCGCACCTCCAGGTTCTGGGTGAGCAGCTTGAACATGCGCTCGATGTCGGTGATGGACTGCTTGATTTCGCGGTACATGACACCGAGGAAGTTGAGCGGCAGGAAGATCTGCACCAGGAAGGCGTTGATCATGACCAGGTCGCCCAAAGACAGCTGGCCCGACACCACGCCGGCGGAGGCGCGCCACAGCACCAGCGTCACGCCGGTGGCGATGATGAAGGCCTGCACCGTATTCAGCAGCGACAGCGAATTCTGGCTCTTGACCGCGGCATCCTGCCAGCGCTCCATGCTGGTGTTGTAGCGCTCGGTCTCGAACTTCTCGTTGCCGAAGTATTTGACGGTTTCGTAATTGATGAGGCTGTCCACCGCGCGCGTGGTGGCGATGGAGTCGAGTTCGTTCATCTGGCGCCTGTATTTGGTGCGCCACTCGGTGATGGCGATGGTCATGGCCATGTAGATCAACACGACACCGACGGTGATCGCGGCGAACACCCAGTCGAACTGCACCAGCAGGATGGCGCCTACCAGCAGGATTTCGATCAGGGTCGGCGCGATGCGGAACAAGAGGTAGTTGATGATGGCCGAGATGCCCTGGCTGCCGCGCTCGATGTCACGCGTGACGCCGCCGGTCTGGCGTTCCAGATGAAAGCGCAGCGACAGGTTGTGCAGGTGGCGGAAGGCCTCGATGCTGATCTTGCGGATCATGCCCTGGGTGACCCTGGCGAAGATCATGTCCCGAAGGTCGGTGAACAGCGTGGTGGCGAGGCGCAAGAGACCGTAGCCGACGATGAGCGCGACGGGCAGGATGAGCACGGCGTTCTTGGCGGTGTCCAGGCTGTCGACGATGTGCTTCAGGACGATGGGCACGCCGATGGTGGCGATCTTGGCGCCGATCAGGAAGCTCACGGCAAAAAAGAAGCGCCAGCGGTGATCCCACAGGTAAGGGCCGAGTTTCTTCAGGGTGCGCCAGTCGGCCGGGCCGGGCGGGGAGTTTTTTGAGGCGTGGTGTCTCATGAGCGGTTAAAATTCATCATTGCCGACATTTTACCGCCGCTGCATTTTTTTAACGTGAACATGAAGATCTACGGCATCCCCAATTGCGATACGGTCAAGAAGGCCCGCGCCTGGCTGGGCGAGCACGGCATCGAGGCCGAGTTCCACGATTACAAGAAACAGGGCGTGCCGCTGGACGTGCTGAAAAAGGCCGCCAGGCAGCTGGGCTGGGAAGCGCTGATCAACAAAAAGGGCCCGACCTGGCGCAAGCAGCCGGACGAAGTGAAGAATGCCGTCACCAGCGAAAAGGCGGCCTTCGAATTCCTGGCCGCCACCTCCAGCGCCATCAGGCGGCCGCTGCTGGACGTGGACGGCACCTATCATCTCGGCTTCTCGGCCGAACAATACCAAGAGATTTTCAAGCCATGAACACCACCCTCGACCTCGCCAAAGACCTGATCGCCCGCCAATCCAACACCCCCGACGACGCCGGTTGCCAGGAGCTGCTCATGTCCCGCCTTGCCCCGCTCGGCTTCGTGTTCGAAATCGTCGAATCCAACGGCGTCACCAACCTGTGGGCGCGCAAGGGCAATGAAGCCCCGGTGGTGTGCTTCGCCGGCCATACCGACGTGGTGCCCACGGGCCCGCTCGATCAGTGGCTGTCCGATCCCTTCACGCCCACCATCCGCGACGGCGTGCTGTACGGGCGCGGCGCTTCCGACATGAAAACCTCGATCGCCGCCTTCGTCACCGGCATCGAGGGCTTTCTCGCCAAACACCCGAAGCACAAGGGCTCGATCGCGCTGCTCATTACCTCGGACGAGGAAGGCGTCGCCACCGACGGCACGGTGAAGGTGGTGGAAAGCCTGGCCGCGCGCGGCGAGAAGATCGACTACTGCATCGTCGGCGAGCCCACCTGCGTATCGAAGCTGGGCGACACCATCAAGAACGGCCGCCGCGGCTCGCTTTCCGGCAAGCTCACGGTCAAGGGCATCCAGGGCCACATCGCCTACCCGCACCTGGTGCGCAATCCCATCCACCAGGCCGCGCCGGCCATCGCAGAAATGGCGGCCACGGTGTGGGACGAAGGCAACGAATATTTCCCGCCCACGTCCTGGCAGGTGTCCAACATCCACGGCGGCACCGGCGCCACCAATGTCGTGCCGGGCGAAGTCGAGATCCGCTTCAACTTCCGCCACTCGACCGCCAGCACCAAGGCGCAGTTGAAGGAGCGCGTGCATGCCATCCTGCAGAAGCACGGCCTCGAATACGAACTGATCTGGGAAGAAGGCGGCAAGCCCTACCTCACGCCCAAGGGCGATCTGGTCGAGAAAATTTCCGCCGCCATCAGGGAAGTCACCGGCCTTGACGCCGACGTCTCCACCACAGGCGGCACTTCGGACGGCCGCTTCATCGCCGACATCTGTCCGCAGGTGATCGAATTCGGCCCCATGAACGCCAGCATCCACAAGCTGAACGAAAACATCCCGGTGGCGGACATCGAGCCGCTGCGCGAGATCTATCAGCGCACGCTGGAAAAACTGCTGGACTGAACAGGCCCCACTCCCCCGACTCACCTCAGCCGAACCCAATGAAAAAAAACCACGACGCCTTCGACGACACCGAATCCCTCATCACCGTGCGCGACTGGCTGCGCTTTGCTGTCTCCCGCTTCAACGAGGCCGGGCTGTTCTTCGGCCACAGCAGCGACAACGCCTTCGACGAGGCGGCCTATCTCATCCTGCACACCCTGCACCTGCCGCTGGACCGCCTGGAACCTTTTCTGGATGCGAGCCTTACCCACGGCGAGGCGGATGCGCTCAAGAACGTCATCGAGCGGCGTGTGAAGGAGCGCGTGCCGGCCGCCTATCTCACGCACGAAGCCTGGCTGGGCGAACACCGCTTCTACGTGGATGAGCGCGTGATCGTGCCGCGCTCCTTCATCGCAGAGCTGTTAAGGGAACAGTTGTCGCCGTGGCTGGATGACCCCGAGTCCATTCATTCCGCCGCCGACATCTGCACTGGCTCGGGGTGCCTCGCCATCCTGCTGGCGCATGCCTTCCCGCATGCCGAAATCGATGCGGTGGACATCTCGAAGGATGCATTGGCCGTGGCGAAGAGGAATGTGGCCGATTACGGATTGCAGGAGCAGGTGCATCTCGTCCAGTCCGACCTGATGCAAAAACTCAAGGGCAGGACCTACGATCTCATCGTCACCAATCCGCCTTATGTGAATGCGCCTTCCATGGCGGAACTGCCCGAGGAATACCGGCGCGAGCCGGAACTCGCGCTGGCGAGCGGCGAGGATGGGCTCGACCACATCCGCCGCATCCTTTCCGATGCGCCCGCACACCTCAATCCCGGCGGCCTGCTCGTCGCGGAAATCGGCCACAACCGCGACGCCCTGGAAACCGCTTTCCCCGGGCTTCCCTTCGTCTGGCTGGAAACCAGCGGCGGCGACGAATACGTGTTTTTGTTGCGCCGCGAAGACTTCAAAAACCGTCGTTTATAATTCAGGGCCAAACCCTCACACCCGCAATACTCTAGGAGGATCACATGCAGCAGCAGATTGACGTATTCGTCGCATCTCTCACCTCTTTCTGGACCCAGATGGCAGCATTCGTCCCCCAACTGCTGGCCGCGCTGGTTCTGCTGTTCCTGGGCTGGATACTGGCCAATATCGTGCGCTCGGCCGTCGGAAAAGTCCTGGACACCCTGAAATTTGACGAACTCGGCAAGAAGACCGGCATCGAGGCCTTCATGCGCCAGGGCAACATCGACCTCACGCTGTCGCGGCTGATCGCAAACCTGGTGTACTGGATCATCCTGCTGGTGGTGATCGTCACCGTCGCCAACAGCCTGGGTCTTACCACGGTGGCCGAGCTGTTCAACAAGGTGGTGTTCTACCTGCCCAACATCATCGTCGCCGTGCTGGTGCTGGTGTTCGGCGTGCTGGTGGCGCGTTTCATCAACCGACTGGTGTTCGCCTATCTCAACAACATGGGCGTGGACGGCGCGCTGACTCTGAGCACCCTGGCCGAATACTCGGTCATCATCTTCGTGGTGTTCGTGGCGCTGGAGCAGCTGCAGATCGGCACCCACCTCCTGATCACCGCCTTCCAGATCGGCTTCGGCGCAGTCGGCCTGGCTCTGGCCCTGGCCTTCGGCCTCGGCGGCAGGGAATGGGCGGCCGGCATCATCAAGCGCCTGACCGAGAAGAAATAGACGTCAGGCAGCGGAAAGGCCGGCAGCGTTCAGCCGGGCGCTTTCCGCACGTAGCAGTAATCCCATGACTCATCGCTTGCCGCGTCCAGGCAAGCGATGAGCTGCTCTCCGGGCACCGCCTCGGATTCGAACACGTTGGAAATTTCAATGAAGACACGCGCACAGCCGGCGCTGCGCCGCCAGTCGAATCCGCACGCGTTTCCTTCGTGCCCGCAATGATCGCAGTGCAGATTCCGGTTTGCCCGCAATGAGGCGGCTGGCATTGCCAGGGTCTTGCGGCACTGCGGGCAGCGCGGCGATTTGAGGTTGGCGCCATGCACGAACTGCGGGGCATCGAAAATGCCGTTGATGCGTATGGTGGTGGCGGCTTCGTTTTCGCCCAGGGCCACCTGCGGCGAACAGCCGAGATAAGTGATCAGGCCGAGATACTCCGGCCCGGTGCCGTACAGGCCATGACTGCGTTCCACACCAAGAAGGCCGATGGCTTTGAGCACATCGGCCAGGGGCGCGAGGCTGGAGGGCCCCCAGGCGGGATTTTTCGGATAGAGCACGAGGTTGTGATTTGTCATCAGCAAAAATTGACACAGGGGAACAGTGTGGAAGATAAATGGCTTCCTCTGTTACCTTTGCTTCCTCTGTGTTCACGCCTTTTTCGGATTCATGGTTTGCCACGGCGGCCCGGCGCGGGTGTGCGCGGCGCATTGCGGCCGGGAGGACGCGGCCGGCTGTCGGGGATGGGCATGTCCGCCCAGCGCAGCAGGCGCTTGACCTCGGTTTCGTCGAGCTCGTGCTTCTGTCCGCGCTTGAGCTGCGGCGGCAAGGCGACCGAGCCGTAGCGGGTGCGGATCAGGCGGCTGACCTTGACGCCGACGGCATCGAACAGGCGCCGCACTTCGCGGTAGCGGCCTTCCTTGATGACCACGCGCCACCAGCGGTTGGCGCCCTCGCCGCCTGCTTCCGCCAGGCTTTCCACGCGCGCCTCGCCGTCTTCCAGTTCCACGCCGTCCAGCAGTTGCCGCTGCATTTCGGGGGTCAGCTCGCCCAGCACGCGCACGGCATATTCGCGCTCGACCTCGAAGCGCGGGTGCATGAGCCGATTGGCGAGCTCGCCGCTGGTGGTGAAGATCATCAGGCCCTCGGTGTTGAAGTCCAGCCGCCCCACGCTCACCCACTTGGCGCCGCGGATCTTGGGCAGTTGTTCGAACACGGTGGCGCGGCCCTTGGGATCGTCGCGGCTGACGATCTCGCCTTCCTGCTTGTGGTAGATCAGCACGCGGATGCGTTTCGTTTCCGGCGCGCGCAGATAGACGCGGCGGCCGGAGACCTTGATGACGTCGTTTGAGGTGACGCGCTGGCCCACCTGCGCAGTCTCGCCGTTGACCGTGACGCGGCCCTCGGCGATCCAGGCTTCCATCTCGCGGCGCGAGCCGACGCCGGCGTCGGCCAGAGCCTTGTGCAGCCTGACCTGCTCTTCCGGCTCGGCCTGGCGTGCAAGGCGGCCGGATGGTTTTCCCGCGGCAGGCTCGGCAGCGGCCGGCGTCCGGATGACAGGCTTGCTGGGAGGGCGCAATGGACTGCGGCGGCGAGAAGGCATGGCTATCGGTTCGCTTGGTGATTCAACGGCCCTCGTCCGCTAACGGTCGAGGGCGCGTATCAGGATTCGGAAGGGGGGTGTGCGGCTGCGGCCAACGTCTGCTTGCCGGGCTCGCCGTCATCGGCGGTTTCATCTGCATCCGCCGTTGCCTGGATTTCTTCTGCCGGCGATTCCTCGGCCGGCGCTTCTTCAACTTCTTGCGCTTCAGCGCCGCTTGCTTCGGGTTCGCTTTCGGTCACATCTTCTGCAGCCAGTTCCTCGCGCACCTCTTCAATTTCTTCCGGGGTCACCGCGGTGTCGGGCGCGAGCAGGTTGCCCAGTTCCTCCAGCGGCGGCAGCTCCTGCAGCGATCGCAGGCCGAGGTCGGACAGGAAGCGCGGCGTGGTGGCCAAGAGCGCGGGCCTGCCGGGCACGTCGCGGTGGCCGACGGTCTCGATCCAGCCGCGCTCTTCCAGGGTCTTGACGATCTGCGCGTTGACCGATACGCCGCGGATGTCCTCGACGTCGCCGCGCGTGACCGGCTGGCGGTAGGCGATGATGGCCAGCGTCTCCAGCACGGCACGCGAATAGCGCGGCGGCTTCTCGTTGCGCATGCGCGCAATGTAGGGCTGCATTTCGGGCCGGGTCTGGAAGCGCCAGCCTTCGGCCACCTGCACCAGTTCGGTGGCCTTGGCGTCCCAGTCGGATTTCAGCTCGTCGAGCGCGCGGCGCAGCATGTCCTCGGACAGATCCTGTTCGAACATGCGCTTCATCTCGCGCAGGGACAAGGGCGCATCCGCGGCCAGCAGCGCGGCCTCGAGGATGCGCTTCAGTTCGTCAAGACTGTTGATCGTCGGCGTGTCGTTCATCAAGAGTTTCTTCGTGCAAACGGACATAGATCGGCGCCAGCGGCTCGGCCTGGGTCACGTCGATCAGGGTTTCCTTGGCCAGTTCCAGGATGGCGAGGAAAGTCACCACCATCTCGGCCACACCGGCCTCGGCGCGGAAAAGATTCGCGAATTCGAGGAACTGGCCGGGCTGGAGTTGCTTGAGAATGCGCGTCATGTGCTCGCGCACCGACAGTTCCTCGCGGCTGATGCGGTGGTGGCGGTTGACCTTGGCGCGCGACAGGATGGACAGCCAGGCCGCGGAAAGATCTTCCGCGCGCACGTCGGGCAGCCTGCGGGCGGCGGATTCGACGGCCACCGACACGACATGGAAATCGCGCCCGGCCAGCGGCTGTTTGTCCAGGCGCTGCGCGGCCAGCTTCATCTGTTCGTACTCGAGCAGGCGACGCACCAGTTCGGCACGCGGGTCTTCCGGCTCGCCCCCCTCTTCCGCACGCGGCGGGCGCGGCAGCAGCATGCGCGACTTGATCTCGATCAGCATCGCCGCCATCAGCAGGTATTCGGCCGCCAGTTCCAGGCGTGAAGTGCGCGCCGCCTCGACGTAGGCCAGGTACTGGCGCGTGAGCTCGGCCATGGGGATGTCGAGCACGTCGAGGTTGTGGCGGCGGATGAGGTACAAAAGCAGGTCGAGCGGGCCCTCGAAGGTTTCGAGGAACACTTCCAGCGCATCCGGCGGAATGTAGAGGTCGACCGGCATTTCCGCCAGCGGTTCGCCCTTGACGCGGGCAATGGGGAGTTCGGCCTGTAGGGCTTCCATGACAGGCATTTTACCACCGCACGGGGCCAATGCCGGGCGCGTTTTTCCGCCCTTAGTCCGGGAAGACCGCTCGCGCCACATCCCTGTATTTGCTGGCGAAATGCGCCGTGATGCCCTGGCGGATGTAATCCGGCAGCTTGTCGAAATCGGGCCGGTTCTTTTCGGGCAGGATCAGCTCCATGATGCCGGCGCGGCGCGCGGCGATGACTTTCTCGCGGATGCCGCCCACCGGCAGCACCTGGCCGGTGAGCGACAGCTCGCCGGTCATGGCCAGCGGCCGCGCGAGCTTCTGGTTGCGCGCGAGGGAAAGCAGCGCCGTGGCCATGGTGATGCCGGCGCTGGGGCCGTCCTTGGGCGTGGCCCCCTCGGGGATGTGCAGATGCACGAAGCTGGTGTCGAAAAATTTTTCGTCGGCCCTGTAATCCTTGAGGTGGCTGGCGACGTAGCTGTAGGCGATCTCGGCGGACTCCTTCATCACGTCGCCCAGCTGGCCGGTGAGCTTGAAGCCGCGGTTCAGGGTGTGCACGCGCGTGGCCTCGACGTCGAGCGTGGCCCCGCCCATCGCCGTCCAGGCCAGCCCCGTCACCACGCCCACCGCGCTTTGCGGCTTTTCCTTGTGGAACACGGGCTTGTCGAGATAGGCCTCGATTTCCTTCACGCCGACCTTGATCGGGGTCACGGCGCCGTCGAGGATCTGCACCACGGCCTTGCGCGCCACGCGCCCCAGCTGCTTTTCCAGGCTGCGCACGCCCGCCTCGCGCGCGTAGCCCTCGATGACGTGGCGGATGGCGGATTCGGTGATCGCCACCTGGTTCTTTTTCAGGCCGGATTTGTCCAGCACCTTGGGCCACAGATGATGTTTGGCGATGGCGATCTTTTCCTCGGTGATGTAGCCCGAGAGCCGGATCACTTCCATGCGGTCGAGCAGTGGCCCGGGAATGGAAAGCTGGTTGGCGGTGCAGATGAACAGCGCCTTGGACAGGTCGAAGCGCACGTCGAGATAGTGGTCGAGGAAATCGACGTTCTGCTCGGGGTCCAGCACTTCCAGCAGCGCCGAAGCCGGGTCGCCCTGGTAGCTCGCGCCGATTTTATCTATCTCGTCGAGCATGATGACCGGGTTGGCCGTGCCGGCCTCCTTCAGAGCCTGGATGAACTTGCCCGGCATGGCGCCGATGTAGGTGCGGCGATGGCCCTTGATCTCGGCCTCGTCGCGCATGCCGCCCACCGAGAAACGGAAGAACTTGCGCCCCAGGGCTTCCGCCACCGACTTGCCGATCGAGGTCTTGCCCACGCCGGGCGGGCCGACCAGGAGCAGGATGGAGCCAGACACTTCGCCCTTCATGGCGCCGACGGCGAGGAATTCGATGATGCGGTCCTTCACGTCGTCGAGGCCGTCGTGGTCGCGGTCGAGTATCCTGCGCGCGCGTTTCAGGTCGAGCTTGTCCTGCGAATGCACGCCCCAGGGCAGCACGGTCAGCCAGTCGAGATAATTGCGCGAGACGGTGTATTCGGCGGAACCGGTTTCCAGCACCGAGAACTTGGCCATTTCCTCGTCGATGCGCTTTTTCGCGGCCTCGGGCAGCGTCAATTTGCTGATGCGTTCCTTGAAGCTTTCCAGCTCGGCGGTCTTGTCGTCCTTGGACAGGCCGAGCTCCTTCTGGATGGCTTTCAGCTGCTCGCGCAAAAAGAACTGGCGCTGCTGCTCGGACATCCTCTCTTCCATGCGGCCGCGGATCTGGCTTTGCAGGCGGGCCACGTCGAGTTCCTTCTTCAGCAGCACCAGCACCTTCTCCATGCGCCGCTTGAGGCCGAGCGCTTCCAGCACCTCCTGCAGTTCCTGCTTGCTGGCCGTGGTCAGGCTGGCGGCGAAGTCGGCGAGAGGGGAAGGCTCGTTGGGGCTGAAACGGTTGAGGAAGAACTTCAGCTCCTCGGAATACAAGGGGTTGAGCGGCACCAGGTCCTTGATGGTGTTGATGATGGCCATGGCATAGGCCTTGATCTCCTCGGACTCGGGCTTGCCGGGCTCGTTGGGATATTCGACCTGGACGCGATAAGGCGGCTTGTCGGACAGCCATTTGACGATGCGGAAACGGCGCAGCCCCTCGGCGATGAACTGGATGCGACCCTCGTTCCGGGCAGGGTGGTGCATGCGCACCATGGTGCCGATGCCGTAGAAGTCCTCGCGCGCGGCCTTGTCGGCATCCTCGGGCTTGATCAGCACCAGCCCCACCATGTGGTGCGGGGTGTCGCCGATGGCCTCGACGGTTTCCAGCCAGGCGGACTCCTTCATCACCAGCGGCAGGGTCTGCGCGGGAAAGAAAGGCTTTTCGCTCAGCGGCAGCAGGTAGAGCTCGCTCGGGCGCGACTCGGCCGGCAGCAGTTTCTGCCCGCCCTCTTCCTCGATGATCTCGCCTTCTATGGCCTGGGAATTCTCGTTTTCGATCATGTGCCGTCCTTGAAACCTTTCGGTAGAGTTTAGGACGGTTCCCCGGATTTCAAGTCAGCCCAGGTTCAGCCCCATGGCCTCGCGCACGTCGCGCATGGTTTCGCGCGCCAGTTCCTGCGCCTTCTCGCAGCCGTCGGCGATGATGTTGCGCACGAGATCGGGGCTCTCCTCGTAATGCCTGGCGCGGTCGTGGATGGGCGTGAGTTCGCGCTGCACCGCGTCGATCACCGGCTGCTTGCACTCTATGCAGCCGATGCCGGCGCTGGTGCAGCCCTTCACCACCCAGTCCTTCACGCCTTCGTCGGAATACACCTGGTGGAACTGCCATACCGGGCATTTCTGCGGATCGCCCGGGTCGGTGCGGCGCACGCGCGCGGGGTCGGTGGGCATGGTGCGGATTTTCTTCGCCACGCTGTCGAGGTCTTCCCTGAGCGCAATGGTGTTGTTGTAGGACTTGGACATCTTCTGGCCGTCGAGGCCGGGCATCTTCGAGGCCTCGGTCAACAGCGCCTCGGGCTCGGCCAGGATCATGCGGCCGCCGCCTTCGAGATAGCCGAACAGGCGCTCGCGGTCACCCAGGGAAAGATTTTGCGCGTCATTGAGGATGGCCTTGGCGGATTCCAGCGCGGACTCGTCGCCCTGCTCCTGGTAGGCGGTGCGCATTTCCTGGTAGAGCCTCGCCTTCTTGCCGCCCAGTTTCTTCACGGCGGCAAGGGCCTTCTCCTCGAAACCGGGTTCGCGGCCGTAGAGGTGATTGAAGCGGCGGCAGATCTCGCGGGTGAACTCGATGTGCGGCACCTGGTCCTCGCCCACCGGCACGAGATTCGCGCGGTAGATGAGGATGTCGGCGCTTTGCAGCAGCGGATAGCCGAGGAAGCCGTAGGTGGAGAGATCCTTGTCGGCCAGCTTTTCCTGCTGGTCCTTGTAGGTCGGCACGCGCTCCAGCCAGCCCAGCGGCGTCATCATCGACAGCAAAAGATGCAATTCGGCGTGTTCGATCACGCGCGACTGCACGAACAGCGTGGCCTGCGAGGGATCGACGCCGGCCGCCAGCCAGTCCACCACCATGTCCCACACGTTCTGATGGATGACTTCGGGCGTGTCGTAGTGCGTGGTCAGCGCGTGCCAGTCGGCCACGAAGAACAGGCACTCGTGCTCGTGCTGCAATTTCAGCCAGTTCTTGAGCACGCCGTGGTAATGGCCGAGATGAAGGCGCCCGGTGGGGCGCATGCCGGAAAGTACGCGGTTGGCGAACATGATTCAGTTGAGCAGGACGGACATCAGGGAAAGGAGCAATTTGTCTGACACGCCGGTCAGCAGCGTCGCAAAGCCGGCGATCAGGCTGATCAGCGGCCAGACCACGAAACCCAGGACGCCCGTGAAAATCAGCGCGATCAGGATGAAGAAGCCGAAGGGCTCGACGCGTGCCAGCATGCCGGCCGGCCCCGGCGGCAGCAGGCTGACGGCGATGCGCCCGCCGTCCAGCGGCGGGATCGGCAGCAGGTTGAAGGCCGCGAGCATGGCGTTGATGAGGATGCCGGCCGCCCCCATCAGCATCAGCGGCAGGCCGAAATCGCCCCCCAGCGCGTGGCCCAACTGGATCATGGCGCCCCAGAACACCGCCATCACCAGATTGGCGCCCGGCCCCGCCGCCGCCACCCACAGCATGTCGCGCTTGGGCCGGCGCAGGTTGTTGAAGTTGACCGGCACCGGCTTGGCCCAGCCGAACAGGAACGTCGGCCCCCCGGCGAGCTTGCTCATCAGCAGCAGGAACAGCGGCAGGCCGATGGTGCCGACGGGGTCGATGTGCTTCAGCGGATTGGCGGTCACGCGGCCCAGCATCCAGGCGGTCTTGTCGCCGAACTTCATGGCGATGTAGCCGTGTGCGGCCTCGTGCAGGGTAATGGCGAAAATCACCGGAATGGCGAATACGGCGATTTTCTGGATCAGCGTGAGTTCCATGTCAGCCAGTTCAGCTCTCGAAAGGTGAGGCGTCGCCCTTGCCGTAGCGCAGCACGCGCGGCTCGCCCGTGCTGAGATCGACCACCGTGGTCGGGGTCAGTCCGCAGCCGTTGCCGTCGATGACCAGGTCCACCAGGTTTTCCAGACGCTCGCGGATTTCCCAGGCCTCGTTGAGGGGCACGTCCTCGCCGGCCAGTTGCAGGGTGGACGACAGGATGGGCTCGCCCAGCTCGGCCAGCAGCGCCTGCACGATGGCGTGGTCCGGCACCCTCAGGCCGATGGTGTCGTGGCGCTTGTGCAGCAGGCGCCGGGGCACTTCGCGCGTGCCCTTGAGGATGAAGGTGTACGGCCCCGGCGTATGCGCCTTGAGCAGGCGGAACTGGCTGTTGTCCACCTGGGCATAGCGCCCCAGTTCCGACAGGTCGCGGCAGACCAGGGTGAGGTCATGCCCCTCGTCCAGGCCGCGCACGCGCAGCAGGCGCATGGCCGCGTCCTTGTCGCCGATGTGGCAGCCCAGGGCATAGCAGGAATCGGTGGGATAGACGATGACACCGCCCTGGCGCAGGACCTGTACTGCCTGTTGAATGAGCCTGGGCTGGGGGTTGTCGGGGTGGATGTTGAAGTATTGGGCCATCAGGTGGGGACGGTTTTGGAGGCCGTCCGAGTTTGCCTTGTGCTTGTTAAATTCCAATTATGCCAGATCGGGGTGCATTTCACCGGCAGGTCCGGGCCGCCGCCCAGTTCGCGCCCGTGTTCGCCCGGGGCATGGAAATCCGAACCGCGTGACGCGGCGAGCCCGTGCAGATTGGCAAGTTCCGCGAACAGGGCATGCTGGTCGGGCGTGTGGCTGCCCGTCACCACTTCCACGCCCTCGCCGCCCAGTTCCCTGAATTCTGCGAGCAGCCGCCGCGTGGCCTTGCCTTTCAGGTCGTAGCGGCCCGGGTGCGCCAGCACCGCCTGGCCGCCGGCCGCGCGTATCCAGGCCACCGCGCTTTCCAGCGAAGTCCATTCGTGCGCGACGTAGCCGGGCTTGCCGCGCACCAGGTATTTCCTGAACACGCTCCTGACATCCTTGCACACGCCCTGCTCGACCAGGAAGCGGGCGAAGTGCGTGCGCCCGATCATGCGCGGATTCGCCGCATGCCTGAGCGCACCCTCGAACGCGCCGGCGATGCCCTTCTTGCCCAGCTCCTGGCCGATGCGCTCGGCGCGCGCATGCCGGCCCTGCTGGATGCCGGCCAGCCCTGCTTGCAAGTCCGGGTCATCGGGATCGATGTTCAAGCCGACGACATGCAGTGTGACACCGCTCCAGGTCACCGAAATTTCCACGCCGTTGACGAAGCCGATGCCGGCCGCCCGCGCCGCTTGCGCGGCTTCGGCAAGCCCGCTGACATCATCATGGTCGGTGAGCCCGAGCACATCCACGCCCTTCTCCGCCGCCCTTTGCACAAGGTCGGCCGGAGCGAGAACGCCGTCGGAGATGCTGGAATGACAATGCAGGTCGTAATTCAATGTGGTTGCGGAAACGTCAAGGGACGCCTCACGGTATTTGGTAAGCTTGGCAAATCATAGCAAAATAGGTTTTTTCAAGCCCCAAGGCCTCAACGCGAGCGACGCACCCAATGAAAAAATTCCTGTTTGACCTGTTCCCGGTCATTCTGTTTTTTGTTGCCTACAAGGTCGGCGGCGCCCATCCCGATGCCGCGCAGAGCATCCTCGGCAGCTTCGGCGTGCATACCGCGCCCGGCGGCCAGCCCGGCATTTTCCTCGCCACCCTGGTCGCCATCCTAGCCACCTTCGTGCAGGTCGGCTGGGTCAAGCTGCGCGGCCGCAAGGTCGATCTGATGCTGTGGGTGAGCCTGTTCATCATCGCCGTGTTCGGCGGCGCCACGCTGTGGCTGCAGGACGAGACCTTCATCAAGTGGAAGCCGACGGTGCTGTACTGGATCTTCGCCGCCGCCATTTTCGGCGCCGCGGCCCTGGGCAAGAACCTGATCCGCACCCTGACCGGCGGCCAGATGGAACTTCCCGAAGCGGCCTGGCGTCAGATGAATCTGAACTGGGGCATTTTCTTCGCGTTCATGGGCGTGGCCAACCTGTGGGTGGCCTACAATTTCTCGACGGATGCATGGGTGAGCTTCAAACTGTATGGCGGCATCGGCCTGATGCTGGCGTTCGTGGTGGCCCAGTCGCTCATGCTCGCCAAATACATCGACAAGGAAAAACCCGAATAATGTGGTACGCAATCATGGGCGAAGACGTCCCTGCCAGCCTGGACAAGCGCCTGGCTGCGCGGCCCGCGCATATCGAGCGCCTCAACGCCCTGCAGGCGCAAGGCCGCCTGCTGCTGGCCGGCCCCTTCCCGGCCATCGACAGCCCCGACCCCGGCCCGGCCGGCTTTTCCGGCAGCCTGATCGTGGCCGAATTCGACTCGCTCGATGCCGCCAAGGCCTGGGCCGAGGCCGATCCCTATGTCGCCGCCGGGGTGTACGCCGGGGTCAGCGTCAAACCCTTCAAAAAGGTGCTGCCGGCATGAGCATCGAAGCGGAAATCCGCAAGCGCCTGGAAGCACTTGCGCCCACCTCGCTCAACCTGGAAGACGAAAGCGCGCAGCATGCCGGACATGCGGGCGCCTCCGGCGGCGGGCATTACCGCCTCACCATCGTGTCCGGCCGCTTTGCGGGCCTCAATGCCGTCGCCCGCCACCGCCTGGTTTATGAAACCCTGGGAGACCTGATGCAAAAAGGCATTCATGCCCTGGCCATCAGCGCCTACACCCCGGAAGAATTCTAAATTTCCAACATGAGGAGCACCCGATGAAGCACTCCCTGATTCTCACCCTGCTGCTGGCCACGATTGCCCCGGCCATGGCGCAGGACAAGCCCGTCGCCACCGTCAATGGCCGCGAAATTCCCGCGCTTTACGGCGAAATGGCCAAGCAGACCCTGCTTTCGCAGGGTGCGCCCAACGACGCCAATCTGGAAACGCGCGCGCGCGAGGCGCTGATCAACCAGGAACTGCTGTCGCGCGCCGCCATCGACAAGGGCCTGGACAAGAATCCCAAACTGGTCGCCGCCATGGAAATGATGCGGCGCGAACAGCTGACCAAGGCCTACCTGGAAGACTATGTCAAGAATCATCCGGTCTCCGATGCGGAAATCAAGAGCGAGTACGACAAGGCCAAGGCCGCCGCAGGCGGCAGCGAATACAAGGTGCGCCACATCCTGGTGAAGACCGAGGCAGAAGCCAAGGCCATCATCGCGCAGTTGAACAAGAAGGCCGCGTTCGACAAGCTGGCCAGGGAAAAATCCGCCGACAAGGGTTCCGCCAAGAACGGCGGCGATCTGGGCTGGGCCGTGCCCGGCGCCTTTGTCAAGGAATTCGGCGAGGCCATGCAAAAGCTGAAAAAGGGCGAAACCACCGCGAGCCCGGTGAAAACCGAATTCGGCTGGCACGTCATCAGGCTGGACGATGTGCGCCCGACCCAGTTCCCCCCGCTGGACAAAGTGCAAAACGAGGTGCGCCAGCAACTGCAGCAGAAGCGCGTGCGCGACGCCATCGCCGAACTGCGCGCCAAGGCCAAGATCGAATAAATCCGACAGCCATGTCCGGCAATCCCGCCGGACATGCTAGACTGTTTTTATCCAACCGTCAGTCAGCCAAGCTAGCCATGGATACCCGCAACAATCTGCAAGACCTGTTTCTCAACACCCTGCGGCGCGAGCGCATGCCGGTGGCGGTTTTCCTGGTCAATGGCATCAAGCTGACCGGCCGCATTGATTCCTTCGACCAGTTCGTGATCCACCTCAAAGGCCACGATCAGGCCGGCCAGATGGTGTTCAAGCATGCCATTTCCACCATTTCGCCCAGCCGCGAAGTAGGCGTCACTCCTTCTCCGGAAGCCTGAGCGCCTGCTCCGCGCTCAGCAGCACGGCGGTTTCGCCGCGATACGGCTGGCTGAACAGCGATGCCGGCAACTGCCGCTTGCGGTCGACGTAAACCACCACCGCACCGTGCGGATTTTTTTCCAGCCACGCAGGCAAATCGCCCCGCCCCAATTCCGCCAGCGGCTGCGTCAGCCTGCCGGCGAACTGGAACTGGGCATGGTACCTGGCCAGGTTCGCCACCGGCACGCCCCGATCCTGCAAGCGCTTGATGGCATGGCCCATGGGGCGCACATCATAGCTGGGCGCCGCGCCCGGAGAAATGTAAATCTGCACCAGCGCAAACAGGCCGGCGCCGAGAATGGCCAGGGCAGGCAGGCGCAGTCCCTCCGATTTGCCCAGCCGCATAGCGGCCAATGCAAGCACAAGCAGCATGAGCCCCGGCCACCAGGGCAGTTCGCCCCAGATGCTCAGACTGCCGGGCAGCCCGGCCAGCGCGAAATAAATCATCACGCCTGCCACTAGCGCCGACAACAGCGCGGGCAGCCACACGCCGCCGGCCCGGCCTCTGCCCAGCAGTTGCCCGGCAAAGAGGGCAAAGGCCGGGAACAGCGGCACCAGATAATGAATCTGCTTGCCGCTGATGAACGAGAAGGCGATGAACACCGGCGCCATCCAGGCCAGGCAGAAACGCAGGCCGCGGTCGAGGCCCTCCCGCCTGAGTGCGGCGAACCGGCCCCACAAACCCGTCCAGAACAGCCAGGGGAACAGCAGCAAGGGCAGCAGCGGCACATACCACCAGAACGGTCTTTTATGCGCGAAGGAATCGACCATGCGGTTGGCGGTCTGGCCCCAGAAAATCGCATTGCGGTATTCCTCGCCGCCATGGATCGCCGCCGGAATCGCCCAGGCCAGGGCGATGCCCACGCCGCCCAGCAGCGCCAGCAGGATCGCGCCGTACCAGCGTTTCCAATCCAGGCCGCCACGCAGACTTCCGGCCCACCACGGCGCCAGCACGGCGGCTGGCAGCAGGTGCAGCAGAATCACCGGGCCCTTCGCCAGCACGCCCATCCCGATCGCAAACGCAAGCCAGGCGAAGCCGCGCTTCATCGACCCGTCCGCGGCGATCAGCAGGCCGCGCATGCCCAGCAGCACGAAGAAGGCCAGCATGACGTCGAACATGGCGGAGGTGGAGAACACCATCCACAACAGGCTCGCGCCCAGGATCCACAGGGCATTGCGGCAGGTATCGAGACTGTCCGGCCACAGCCTGCGCGCGATCGACAGGGTCAGGAAAAGATTGCCCAGGGAGAACAGCGGCGATACCAGGCGCGGCCACCATTCGTTGACGCCGAACACCGCCCAGCCCAGGTTGTAGAGCCAGAACAGCAGGGGCGGCTTGTGGCTGTAGGGCTCGCCGTTCTTGAACAGCACCAGGTATTCGTCCTTCAGCCACATCTCCCATGCCACGCTGATGTAGCGGGTTTCGTCGATGGGCGTGAGCGGGCGCACCAGCAGCGCCACAATGGTCAGCAGCGTCAGGATCGCAGCCGGGCCGGCCACTGTTTTGAAAATCTGCGAATTCATCATTCAGGGTCAGAAGCGGTTTCCAGTTCACGGGCGTAGGAGCGGCCGTGGCGCATGCGGCGGTACAGGCGCACGCCGAGCAGGCCGGACACGATGAGCAGCACGACAGACGCGCCGATCTGCCATTGCGAGCCCACGGTCAGCCCGCTGCCGGCCAGGGCGAACACCAGCGTCTGCGGCAGGTAGCCGACGAAACTGCCGCCGAAGAACGCGAGCTTGGGAATGCGCGACACGCCGGCGATGAGGTTGGTGACCAGATTGCTGCCCGCCGGCAACAGGCGCACCAGCAGGGTCATCGAGAAGGGATGGCCGCGGATGAAATCGTCGAAACGCTGCAGTTTCTCGGGAAACAGGCGCCTGACCAGCCCGCGCCCGAACAGGCGGGCGTAATAGAAGGCCAGGATGCAGCCGCCCAGCGCCGCCACCGCGCCCAGCAGCAGGCCCGCCATGACGCCGAAGGCATAGCCGCCGAAGAAGGCCACCACCTGGCGCGGCAGGCCGATCGCCGTCATCAGGGCGCCCGCGGCCAGGAACAGACCGTAGCCGCGCAGGCCGTTGCTGCGCACGTTGGTGTCTATCCATTCGCGCTCGAACAGGTGTTCGAGTCCGGCGTTTTTCAGCAGCAGGCCGATGCCGATCAGCGAAAGAATCAGGAAGATGCCGCGCAGCCAGACGGGCAGATGCGGGCGCTTCATTCAATCGGCGGAAACGATTTCCGGACGGCGAACCCTGCGCTGCAGCCAGGCCACGCCGAACAGGTCGACGATGCCCACCCACAGCCGGTTGTGGATGCCGTACTTGGAGGTGCCGCGCTCGCGCGGGCGATGATTCACCGGCACCGACACCACCGCCCCGCCATTCCTCTGCACCAGCGCGGGCAGGAAGCGGTGCATGTGGTCGAAGTGCGGCAGTTCCAGGAAGGTCGCGCGTGCGAACAGCTTGAGGCCGCAGCCGGTATCGGGGGTATTGTCGCGCAGGAAACGGCTGCGCACGCCGTTGGCGATTTTCGAGGACAGTTTGCGGATGAAGGTGTCCTGCCGCTTGTTGCGCCAGCCCGCGAGCAACTGGAGATTGGCAGGCTGTCCGGGGTCGGCCAGCGCGTCGATCAGCGCGGGAATGTCGGCCGGGTCGTTCTGGCCGTCGCCGTCCAGCGTGGCGATCCATTCGTAGCGCGCGTACTTCACGCCGGTGGCCACCGCCTGGCTCTGTCCGCACGAGGCTCGATGGGTGATCACGCGCAGCATGGGAAACTCCGCCTTCAGCCGCTCCAGCACCTGAGGCGTGCCGTCGGTACTGCCGTCGTCGACGTAGACAATCTCGAATTCGGCGCGAGCGGCGAGCGCGGCGGCGATTTCCCGCACCAGCGGCTCGACGTTGTCCTCTTCGTTCTTGACCGGGACGACAACCGAGAGGCGTCCGTGGTAGGGGTGGCTAGGCATTGGATATCGATCTGACAGGCAGCGGCAAAACCCCGATTCTATCGGGGCAATGCCCGCTGCCGCAATTCAAATGCCGCCCGTGCCGCTTTTATTCCCACTCGCGGCGCTGCGAACGGCCTGCAGGCCGCTGGCCCGCCGGCTTGGCGCTGCGCTTGTTCCCTTGCGACTGGTCGGGCTGGGCGGCGTAGCGCTCCTGCATGCGTCGTTCGCTCGGTCCCGTGAAACCGGCAGCGCTGCCGTTGCGCCCCTTGTGGCCGCCTGCAGCGGCTTTCGGCTTGAAGCCGCCGCCCTGCTTGAACTCGTTCGGCGAACGGCGCTTGCCGGGCTTGCCGGGCTTGAAATCGCGGCGCGGGCCATCCTCGCGCATGCGGGTCTTGGGTTCCAGGCCCGGGATCACCGCCGCTTCGATTTTCTGTCCGGTATAGCCGGAAATTTTCCGCAGCAGCATGCCGTCGCGGCTGGACACCAGCGACACCGCGATGCCGGAAGCGCCCGCGCGTCCGGTGCGGCCGATGCGGTGCACGTAATCTTCCGCCTGCTTGGGCAGGTCGAAGTTGATGACGTGGCTGATGCCCGCCACGTCGATGCCGCGCGCGGCCACGTCGGTCGCCACCAGGATGCGGATCTCGCCGCGGCGCAGCTTGGTCAGCGTGCGGTTGCGCGCGCCCTGCTGCATGTCGCCGTGCAACGCGGCTGCGGGGAAGCCCTGCTGGTACAAATCGCCGGCCAACTGGTCGGCATCGCGTTTGGTGGCGGTGAACACAATCGCCTGGTTCACTTCCGCATCGCGCAGCAGGTAATCGAGAATGCGGGTCTTGTGGTTCAGATCGTCGCAAAAATGCAGGCGCTGCTCGATATTCTCGTGGCGCTGCTGCTGGCCCGCGATTTCCACACGCTTGGGCTCACGCAGCAGGGCTTTGGCAATCTGCGCCATCTTGCCGTCCAGCGTGGCCGAGAACAGCACCGTCTGACGCGATGCCGGCGTGGCCTTGGCGATCAGGTGCACATCATCAATAAAGCCCATGTCCAGCATGCGGTCGGCTTCGTCCAGCACCAGCATTTCCAGGCGCGAGAAATCCAGCTTGCCGCGCTGCATGTGGTCGATCAGGCGGCCGGGCGTCGCCACCAGGATGTCCACCGGACTGGCCAGCAGCCTGTTTTGAACATGGTAGGGCGTGCCGCCCAGAATCGATACGCACTTGGCACGGCGCATATGTTTACCGTATTTGTCGGCCGCAGCGGTAATCTGCTGCGCCAGTTCGCGCGTGGGCGACAGCACCAGAATGCGCGGACCCTTGCCGGGGCCGATAGGCGCTTCGTTCAGCTTGTGCAGGGCGGGCAGCATGAAGGCCGCGGTCTTGCCGGTGCCGGTCTGCGCGGAGGCCATCAGATCGTGGCCGCCCATCACAACCGGAATCGCTTCGGCCTGGATGGGCGTGGGCGTGGTATAGCCGGAATCGTTGATGGCCTTCAGGATGAAGGGGTGGAGGGAGAGGGTTTCAAAAGTCAATTCGTTCTTCCAGACAGGCACAGAATAAAAACATGCTGCCGCGTGCCCGTGTCGCGGCGGCTAGCACTCAGTCGCTAACCGGGAACACTGCGGGCAAGGCCTGTGCAGGAAGGAGGTCAGGGACACTGCGTTGAAAGCAGTTCTGGCGATTGCCAGATTTTCGGGGCGCGTTTCTCGATGAAACGCAATGTGCTCGAGGCGGGTTCGAATCCCCCGATCCAGCCCATTCAGGCTGGCGGAGAGGGGGGGATTCGAACCCCCGTCAGGGTATTACCCTGAACACGCTTTCCAGGCGTGCGACTTAAACCACTCATCCACCTCTCCGAGCAGCCCGGCATTGTAATCGAGTGGCGTATATAAGGCAAATCTGAAATCAGTCTCAGTTATTCAGATCGGTATGAAGGCAAGGGCGCTCAACGTCCTCAATGCGGGTTCAGATAGGGCTCCCAGTCATTGCGCATGCCGTCAAAACACGCCTTGTATGCAGGCGTGGAGGTGGTTTTCTCGTTGATGTCGGTCCAGTCGAGCGAAATCTTCACGCTCTTGCCGTCCAGTTCGCCTTCGCAGAATTCGTAATTCACCCGCCCGTCAAGCTCATACTGGCGCCAGCTGTGCAGTCCGCCATTGTAATGGTGCAGATTGAGGTAAGCACTTGCAGGCCAGTCCGGCTTCCAGGGCAGTGCTATTGAAAGATAGTCGCGAACGAGCCTGCCCGTGTCATCGTAGATGTTCACCTCGACGCTGTGGATCGCCTGCGGCCTGTCCGCATCGCGCTGCACGCGCGTCAGCAGGCGGCCGGTCGCGGCGTCGAAATAGCTGGTCGTGCGATAGCGGTAGCCTGCGGCAGCCACGCCTTGGTATTCCCCGCTCTCCTCCTCCGTGCGGATCGTATGTTTGGCAATTTGCCGTTCATGCAGAGCGTAGGCGAGACGGTGGAATTCCGGCCGCGACGGGGCTGCGGCGGCTGCGGGGCAGGAGACGCACAACCCTAGTATTGCGATCAAGTGCTTCATTTATGCTGCCGGTCCATCTGCCGTCATTTTTGCAAGTTTTGCAGTTTAACCGCCATGCACGTTTTTTGTCCGGCTGCCGAGGCTTGAAAACCCTGACACCATCCCCAGATAGATTTCAAATTTTTGTGTGGAGCACGCATGCAGACCGAAAACAACGCCCAGGAAACCCCGCAGGAAGAAGACAAGGAAACCATGCCCAACCTGGAAGATCTGTTGAAAGCAGCCGAGCTCCAGGCGGCAGAGCACCACGATGCCTGGCTCAGGGCCAAGGCCGAAACCGAAAACATCCGCCGCCGCGCCCAGGAAGACGTGGCCAAGGCACACAAATTCGCCATCGAAGGCTTCGCCTCCGAGCTGCTGGCAGTGAAGGACAGCCTGGAAGCCGCACTGGCCGCCGACGCCTCCAATCCCGAAAACCTCAAGAGCGGCGTGGAACTCACCCTCAAGCAGCTGACCGGTGTATTCGGCAAATTCAACCTGACCGAAATCAACCCGGTGGGCGAAGCTTTCGACCCCCATCGCCACCAGGCCATGAGCCTGGTCGAAGCCGACCAGCCGGCCAACACCGTGGTGAGCGTGCTGCAAAAGGGCTATCTGCTCAATGACCGCGTGATCCGCCCTGCCCTCGTCATGGTGGCCAAACCAAAAGACGCGTGATTCGGGTGCTTGAAAACTAAACCCTTAACCCAACATTGTTAACCAGCTAATTGATTTCTCAGAAGGAAAGAACCATGGGACGCATCATCGGAATTGACCTGGGCACCACCAACTCCTGCGTAGCCGTCATGGAAAACGGCACGCCGAAAGTGATCGAGAACGCCGAAGGCGCGCGCACCACGCCTTCCATCATCGCCTACGCCGACAACGGCGAGATCCTGGTGGGCGCCCCTGCCAAGCGCCAGGCCGTGACCAACCCCAAGAATACCCTGTACGCCATCAAGCGCCTGATCGGCCGCAAATTCCAGGAAAAGGAAGTCCAGAAGGACATCGGCCTCATGCCCTACAAGATCATTCAGGCTGACAACGGCGACGCCTGGGTGGAGGTGCGCGACCAGAAGATGGCGCCGCCCCAGGTTTCCGCGGAAGTGCTGCGCAAGATGAAGAAGACCGCCGAGGATTACCTGGGCGAGGAAGTCACCGAAGCCGTCATCACCGTGCCGGCCTATTTCAACGACAGCCAGCGCCAGGCCACCAAGGACGCCGGCCGCATCGCCGGCCTGGAAGTCAAGCGCATCATCAACGAGCCGACCGCGGCCGCGCTCGCCTTCGGCATGGACAAGAAGGAAGGTGACCGCAAGATTGCCGTGTACGACTTGGGCGGCGGCACTTTCGACATCTCCATCATCGAAATCTCCGAAATCGACGGCGAGCACCAGTTCGAAGTGCTGTCCACCAACGGCGACACCTTCCTCGGCGGCGAGGACTTCGACCAGCGCATCATCGACTACATCATCGAAGAGTTCAAAAAGGAACAGGGCGTCGACCTGTCGAAAGACGTGCTCGCCCTGCAGCGTCTGAAGGAAGCCGCGGAAAAGGCCAAGATCGAACTGTCCTCCGCGCAGCAGACCGAGATCAACCTGCCCTACATCACGGCGGATGCCAGCGGTCCCAAGCACCTTGCCATCAAGATGACCCGCGCCAAGTTCGAGTCGCTGGTGGACGAGCTGGTCGAGCGCACCATTGCACCCTGTCGCACCGCCATCAAGGATGCCGGCGTGTCCGTGTCCGACATCGACGACGTGATCCTGGTCGGCGGCCAGACCCGCATGCCCAAGGTCATCGAAAAGGTGAAGGAATTCTTCGGCAAGGATCCGCGCCGCGACGTCAACCCCGACGAAGCCGTGGCCGTGGGCGCGGCCATCCAGGGCGGCGTGCTGAAGGGCGAAGTCAAGGATGTGCTGCTGCTCGACGTCACCCCGCTGTCCCTGGGCATCGAAACCCTGGGCGGCGTGATGACCAAACTCATCCCCAAGAACACCACCATTCCCACCAAGGCTTCCCAGGTGTTCTCCACCGCCGACGACAACCAGTCCGCGGTGACCATCCACGTGCTGCAGGGCGAGCGCGAAATGGCCTCCGGCAACAAGAGCCTGGGCCAGTTCAACCTCTCCGACATCCCCCCTGCCCCGCGCGGCATGCCGCAGATCGAGGTCACCTTCGACATCGACGCCAATGGAATTTTGCATGTCTCGGCCAAGGACAAGGCCACCGGCAAGGAAAACAAGATCAAGATCCAGGCCAGTTCCGGTTTGACTGAAGCCGAGATCCAGCAGATGGTGAAGGACGCCGAAGCCAACGCCGCCGAAGACCACAAGGCCTTCGAACTGGCCACCGCCCGCAACGCCGCCGACTCCATGGTGCACGCGGTCAAGAAATCGTTGACCGAATACGGCGACAAGATCGACGCCGCCGAGAAGGAGAAGATCGAAGCCGCGATCAAGGAAGTCGAAGAGGCCGTGCGCGGTTCCGACAAGGACGCCATCGAGGCCAAGACCAATGCCCTGGCCACCGCTTCGCACAAGCTCGCCGAGCAGATGTACCAGGCCGAAGCCGCCAAGACCGGCGGCGCCGAAGCCGGTGCGGCAGAAGGCAGCAAGGGCGGCGACGATGTCGTCGATGCGGAATTTACCGAAGTCAAGGACAAGTGAGGCGTAAGGCGTGAGGAGTGAGGCGCAAGCCAAGCTCCGCACGCCTTTTGCATACCCCTAACGCCCACAACCCCTCACGACTTACCAATGTCAAAACGCGACTACTACGAAGTCCTCGGCGTCGCCAAGAACGCCTCCGACGACGAAATCAAGAAGGCCTACCGCAAGCTGGCCATGAAGCACCATCCGGACCGCAATCCGGACGACAAGACGGCCGAGGAAAAATTCAAGGAAGCCAAGGAGGCCTACGAGGTCCTGTCCGACGCCGACAAGCGCGCGGCCTACGACCAGTTCGGCCACGAGGGCCTCAACCCGCAGGGCGGGCCGGGCGGCTTTGGCGGATTCGGCGGCGGCGCGGGCGGCTTCGACTTCTCCGACATCTTCGAAGGCATTTTCGGCGGTGCAGCCGGCGGCGGGCACGGCCGCTCCAACGTCTACCGCGGCGCCGACCTGCGCTACAACCTCGAAATCACCCTGGAGGAAGCCGCGCGCGGCACCGAGACCAAGATCCGCATCCCCACCCTGGAGGAATGCGAGACCTGCCACGGCAGCGGCGCCAAGCCCGGCACCCAGCCCACCACCTGCCCCACCTGCCAGGGCCACGGCCAGGTGCGCATGCAGCAGGGCTTCTTCAGCATCCAGCAGACCTGCCCGCGCTGCCACGGCAGCGGCAAGATCATCGCCGAGCCGTGCGGCACCTGCCATGGCCAGGGCCGCGTCAAGAAGCACAAGACCCTGTCGGTCAGGATTCCGGCCGGCGTGGACGAAGGCGACCGCATCCGCCTGGCCGGCGAAGGCGAGGCCGGCGTCAACGGCGGTCCGCCCGGCGACCTCTACGTGCAGATCCATCTCAAGGCCCATGCCCTGTTCAAGCGCGACGGCGACGACCTGCACTGCGAAATGCCGGTTTCCTTCGCCACCGCGGCGCTGGGCGGCGAAGTCGAGATCCCCACCCTCGACGGCCACGCGCGCCTGAAAGTCGCGCCCGAGACCCAGTCAGGCCAGGTTCTGCGCCTGCGCAGCAAGGGCATCAAGGGCGTGCGCAGCAATGCTCCCGGCGATCTCTACTGCCACGTCGTGGTGGAAACCCCGGTCAAGCTGTCGTCGCGGCAAAAGGAACTGCTGCGCGAGTTCGAGTCGCTCTCCCAGCAGAACAACAACCCCAAGGCGCAGTCCTTCATGGACAGGGTCAAGGAGTTTTTCGGGCAGTAAATCCGCTGCCATTGTGGGAACTCGGCTGAACCGTTAATCTCTCGCTCCAAGAGCAATCTGGAAAAGGAAAACCCATGCCAGCCGAAAAACTGCATCTCTGGATCAACGGCCGGCGCGTGCAGGCGCAGAGCGGCCGCACCGCCGACGTATACAATCCCGCCACGGGCGAGGTGACCCGTCAGGTGCCGCTGGCGTCCAAGGCCGATGTCGATGCCGCCGTGGCGGCGGCCAAGGCCGCCTACCCTGCCTGGCGCGACACCACGCCGCTGCGCCGCGCGCGCATCCTCACCCGCTTCCGCGAGCTGATGGAGGCGCACCGCCAGGAACTGGCGCGGCTCGCTTCGGAAGAGCACGGCAAGACCCTGGCCGACGCCACCGGCTCGGTGCAGCGCGGCATCGAGGTCATCGAATTCGCCTGCGGCGTACCGCATCTGCTGAAAGGCGAGCACGCCGAGGACGTCGGCCGCGGCGTCGACTGCCATTCCCTGCTCCAGCCGGTGGGCGTGTGCGCCGGCATCACCCCGTTCAATTTCCCGGTCATGGTGCCGCTGTGGATGTTCCCGGTGGCCATCGCCTGCGGCAACACCTTCGTGCTCAAGCCCTCGGAAAAAGTGCCCTCGTGCAGCCTGCGCATGGCCGAGCTGTTCAAGGAAGCCGGCCTGCCCGACGGCGTGCTCAACGTGGTGCCCGGCGACAAGGAAGCGGTCGATACTCTCCTCCATCATCCCGATGTCGGCGCCATTTCTTTCGTCGGCTCCACCCCGGTGGCGAAATATGTCTACGAAACCGGCGCCCGGAACGGCAAGCGCGTGCAGGCCCTGGGCGGGGCCAAGAATCACGCCGTGGTGATGCCCGACGCCGACATGGAATTCGCCGCCGATGCCCTGGTCGGCGCCGCTTATGGATCTGCGGGCGAGCGCTGCATGGCGATCTCCACCGTGGTGGCGGTGGGCGAGGCGGGCGACGCCCTGCTGCCGCTGCTCAAGGCCAGGGCGGAAAAAATCAAGGTCGGCCGCGGCGATGCGGATGGAATCGAAATGGGCCCGGTGATCTCGGCCGCGCATCGCGACCGCATCGTGTCGCTCATCGACAGCGGCGTGGCACAAGGCGCCGAACTGGCGCTCGACGGGCGCGGCCTCCAGGCAGCCGGCAACGAAAACGGATTTTTCGTCGGCCCCACCCTGTTCGACCGGGTCAAGCCCGAAATGGACATCTATCGTGAAGAAATCTTCGGGCCGGTGCTGATCGTGCTGCGCGTGGAAAGCTACGAAGCGGCAGTGGAACTGATCAACGCCAACCCTTACGGCAACGGCACCGCCATTTTTACCTCATCGGGCCACTGGGCGCGCTGCTTCGAGAACGAGATCGAAGTCGGCATGGTCGGCATCAACGTGCCCATTCCCGTGCCCATGGCCTTCTTCTCCTTCGGCGGCTGGAAAGCCTCGCTGTTCGGCGACCTGCACATGCACGGCATGGAGGGCGTGTATTTCTACACCCGCACCAAGGTCGTCACCAGCCGCTGGCCGGCTTTGGCCGAGCGCACGGGCAACACCCTGGCCATGCCGACGCTGGGCTAGCCCGTCTTGAACAAGCGCCTGAAGTTGCGGCTGGTCGCCTCACCCACCTCTTCCGGAGAAATCTCTTTCAGCCGCGCGATTTCCTCGGCCACGTGCTTCACGAAGCCCGGCTCGTTGGTCTTGCCGCGATGCGGCACCGGCGCAAGATAGGGCGCGTCGGTTTCGATCAGCATTCTTTCCAGCGGTACGGCTTTCGCCACTTCCTTCAATTCCTTGGCGTTCTTGAAAGTGACGATACCGGAAAAGGAAATGTAGAAGCCCATGTCCATGGCGGCTTGCGCCACTTCCAGGCTTTCAGTGAAGCAGTGCATGACGCCGCCGGCCTCGCTCGCCTTTTCCTCGGCCATGATGCGCAGGGTGTCCGCGGAAGCGGCACGGGTATGGATGACGAGCGGCTTGTTCGTCGCGCGCGCCGCGCGAATGTGCACGCGGAAGCGCTCGCGCTGCCATTCCAGCGGGCCGGGCGTGCGGTAGTAATCCATGCCGGTTTCGCCGATGGCGACCACCTTGGGATGGGCCGCGAGTTCAACCAGGCTTTCCACCGTGGGTTCGGTGCAGTCCTCGTAGTCCGGGTGTACGCCGACCGAGGCATAGAGGTTGTCGCGGCTTTGCGCAATCGCCAGCACCTCGGCAAAGCTTTCCAGGTCGACGCTGATGCACAGCGCATGGCTCACCCCGTTGTCCTGCATGTGCCGGTAGATTTCCGACAACCGCTCGGAGAACTCGGGAAAATTCAGATGACAGTGCGAATCGACAAACATTAATCAGATACAAGAGACAAGATGCAGGAGCGGCGCTTCGCGCCTTCAAGAGGCTTGCATCTTATACCTTGCATCTTGAAACTTGAAACTTGCGGCTGAATTACATCGTATGCGTCGGCCGCGAGGACTTGAGTGCCCCGCCCAGGAGACCCTCGATTTTATTGCGCGCGACATTGCCGCTTTCGTTGGCGGCGAACTGCACGCCTATGCCCTGTGCACGGCCGCCGTGCGCGCCCTGCGGAGTCACCCAGATGACCTTGCCGGAGACCGGGATCTTGGCCGGGTCGTCCATGAGCGACAACAGCATGTAGACCTCCTCGCCGATCTTGTAAGGCTTGTTGGTGGGAATGAACAGTCCGCCGCCCTTGACGAACGGCATGTAGGCGGCGAACAGGGCGGCCCTTTCCTTGATGGCAAGCGACAGCACGCCGGGACGCGTACCCATCCCCATTTCCGATGTCGGCGACTGCATCATTTACCTGCTCCTTCGAAAATGCGGCTGTATTCGATCAGCCATGCTTCCATCGCCATCTGCCGGTTGAGCGGGTGATCGACCCAGCGCCCCGCTTCCGACTCGCGCCGGATGAAATCCAGCAGATTCGCCACATTGACACGCTTTGCCAGCTTGGCCAGGGCGGCTGCATAATCGGGATTGAATCCCGCCTTGCCGCCGAGGCGGCAGGCCAGCAAATCCAGCAGCCACTTGTAGCTTGCCCGATGCCAGACACGGGCGGGCAGCCGTTTGTTCCAGGTTTCGGCCAGCGCCACGCAATCCAGGCTTTCCGCCTTGCCCAAGGCGCCCAACATTTCGGCGCGGATTTCCAGTTCTCCTTCCTCGCGCGCTTCCAGCGCAGCCAGCGGGGCGCCGCTGCCCCAGGCGAGAGCCTGTTCGTCCAGGCCATTTTGCCTGAGCCAGGTCTGCATCGAAGCCTGATCCGGCAGGCCGATTTCCAGCTTGTGACAACGGCTGAGGATGGTCGGCAGCAACTGGCGGGGCTGGTGGCTCACCAGGATGAACACCGTATTTATCGGCGGCTCTTCCAATACCTTGAGCAGGGCATTGGCCGAGGCGGTATTGAGCGCTTCCGCCGGCTCGACCAGCACCAGACGGCTACCCGCGCGGTAGGTGGAAAGCTGCACGAAATCGACGGCCTGGCGCGCCTGTTCGACGCTGATTTCGGTGGCCTGGCGCACCTCGCCCTCTTTGGTCTCCTTTTCCAGCAGGGTGAGATGCATGAAGTCGGGGTGCGTGCCGGCGGCAAACCAGTGGCAGCCTTCGCATTCGCCGCAGGCCTCATTGTCCGGCCGGGGCTGCTCGCACAGCAGGCTTTGCGCCCAGCCTTTCGCCAGTTCGAGCTTGCCCACGCCCTGCGGCCCGGCCAGCAGCACCGCGTGCGGCAGGCGCTGGCGCATGGCCAGCAACCGCGTCCAGGTTTGCGACAGCCAGGGGTAAGGCGCTGGCATCAGAGCCCCTCCATGATGCGGTCGAGTTCGGCGCGAATGGGTTCGATGCCGTGGCTGGCGTCGATCACGCGGATGCGGCCGGGCTCGGCCTTCGCGCGTTCGAGGTAGGCCGCACGCACGCGGGCGAAAAACGCCGCCTGTTCCTGCTCGAAGCGGTCGGCTGTCCGCGCCTGTGCGCGGCGCGATTCGGCGACTTCGGGCGCGACATCGAACAGCAGGGTCAGGTCCGGCCCGAAGTCGGCCAGCGTCCACGCCTCCAGCGCCTTGAGGCGCGTGGCGTCGATGCCGCGGCCGCCGCACTGGTAGGCATAGCTCGCATCGCTGAAGCGGTCGGACAACACCCAGGCACCACGCGTCAGCGCCGGCTTGATAAGGGCGGCCACATGCTCGGCGCGCGCAGCGTACATCAGCATCAGTTCGGTGTCGGGCTGCATGGGATCGTTCAAGAGCAGCGCGCGCAGTTTTTCGCCCAGCGGCGTGCCGCCGGGCTCGCGCGTCACAATCAGCTCGATGCCGCGCGCACGGATCTTGTCGGCGAGATAGTCGAGATGGGTGCTTTTGCCCGCGCCATCGACACCTTCGAGCGTGATGAATTTTCCGGGCTGTATGGCCATGTTCAAGTCCCGGCGGGCCTATTGCTGTTTTCTCTGGTAGCGGTTGACCGCACGGTTGTGCTCTTCCAGCG
>JAJZPR010000081.1 GCA_021847835.1 Pseudomonadota bacterium | reverse complement strand
AATCTCGCCGAACCACGCCGACAGGAGGCACGGGAGAAGGCCACGCAACTAAGGGAGACCATCCCGACCGAGGAAGACATCGCACGGGCAAAACTCCGGGCGCTCGCACGCAATGTTCGGATGGTTAACGCCCCCAAACTCGTCGAGTTCGTGTCGCGTCAGCTTTCAGGCCGCCCTGTCGTCGC
Source organism: Pseudomonadota bacterium (assembly GCA_021847835.1). GTDB lineage: Bacteria > Pseudomonadota > Gammaproteobacteria > Burkholderiales > Thiobacillaceae > UBA6918. Next base: position 2,533 of record JAJZPR010000081.1, on the reverse strand, counting down.
CAGCGAAGAACTCCAGATCAGCAGCGTCGCGGATGTGCGTGCCTATCAGACCTTGCTGGTGCTCGGTGCCGCCATGGATAGCGGATCGCCTGATTTGCAGCGGGAGGCCTTAGCCATGATGCGCGGCTTCCGGGTACGTCGCACCGGCGACAAGGAAGCAGAAAACAAGTGGATCACTGGCGTTCCATTCCGGATCGAGAGAGCGAAAAAACCGGCAGCTACAAAAGGAGAGGCGACATGAGCCAGTATTGGGAAAACATCGCTGCGAAAACCGACAGGCAATATGTGGCCGAGGAGTTCGAGTCGACCGCCAGCCGTCTGCTTGCAGAACAGGTTCTGTACTACGCGGACCGGCACAGCCGCATGTCCTACGGCATGATCGAGCGGTTCGAGCGCGAATTCAAGCACGTCCTCTCCCAGGTCGGCGTCGGCCTGACCGTGAACCGGCAGCTCCGCTATGCGTGCGCGATTCCGGACAACGGCAGGGCGGGCACGGCCAATACCGCACAAACGCTGCTCGCCCTTGTGCTCCGGAAGATCTACGACGAACAGGCCCGGACCGGGCAGCTGAACGATGACGGCGAAGTGATCTGCGATGCGGTCGAGCTGGAGGAAAAGTATCGCCTCTCCACGACGGGCAAGCGCGAGCTGCCTGGACGCGGCGAACTGGACGGTCTGGTGCGGACGCTTCGGCGCTGGGGCATCGTGCGCAAGGTGGATGAACATGAGTTTCCCGACGCGGTTGCCGGTGACATTCAGCCCTACGTGCTGGCCATACGTCCCGCGATCGTGGATCTGCTGGGCGAGACCGCGATTACCCGACTGGCCCAATTTACACAGTCCTACGAACCCGCAGGGGAGTCTAACGAGGACGGCGACGGTCAAGGTCCGGAGCAGCCAGAGGAAGAAGAAGCATGAAATATCTGGAAAGTATCAACCTGGTGCAGTTCTTTCTGTATGAACGAGAGCATGTCCGCATTGCCGAGATCACTGGGCTGTTCGGGGCAAACGGCAGCGGAAAGAGCTCGTTCCTCGATGCCGTCCAGATCGCCATGTTTGGCGCAAACAGCCGGCTCATGGCGCTGAACGCCCAGGCTGACGAGAACAAGACGACACGGTCGATTCGGAGCTATTGCCTCGGCCAGTACGGCGGTATGCCCGATGACCGGGTGCGGCCGAACTCGAACACCTATATCACCCTCGTCTGGCGCGACTCGGAAACCAACAAGCCCGTCTCCATGGGAGTGTGCATCTATGCCTCCAAGGACCGCGAGCAACACGATGTGCTGGGCCGCTATCTCCTCCCGGACGTCGAGTTGACGCTGGGGGATCACCTTGAGACGGTCGACGGCAAGGAAAAGCCGCGGGAATGGGCCGCCTTCAAGCAGCAGCTGCTGCAGCGATCCAAAGTTTCCGGCGAGGAATGCGTGTTCCAGGAGGCCGATCGCTACATTCGCGCTTGCCTGCTCGAATTGCGCGGATCGGGCGGTGCGCCGTCGTACGAGGCATTTATCCGCGCGTTCCGTTTCGCGCTGCGGATGCGCTTCGACAAGACCGTGGACGAGATCGTCCGCAACGACGTGCTCGAGTCCCGGCCGACGAACATCAAGAAGTTCAAGGAGGTCACCGAGTCCTTCCGGCGCCTGGCCGAGATGGTGGCCGATGTCGAGCAGAAGATCGTCGACGGCACCGCGGTCCACGACACCTTCGACAATGCGGCCAAGGCCTCCAGAAAAGCCGTCACCTGGAAGGCGCTGGGCCTGGACGCGGCGCGCGAGCACGCCAACCAGGTGCACGAGCAATGCGAGGGCCGCCAGCAGGAAGCCCAAGTGGCGTTTGATTCTGCTGACAGGGAATTCCGTAGCTTGAAGGACGATCAGGAAACTGCAGCCAAAAAAGCGGCCCAATACCGCAAGCTTCGCGAACAGCATGGCGCTCATGCCGATTACGCCGGTCTGGAAGGCCAGATCAGAGGGCATCATGATCGGGCCGAACGCAATACCAGGGGCATGTTTGACCAGCTTTCCCAGTTCCGTGGGTTCCTGAAGAAGGCCGCGGACGCCGGTGTGCTGGATGAGGAGGTCATGCGCTCATTGAGCGCCGAATCGCAAAAACTGGCGGCCTTGCTGGAACGCTTTGAACAGGCTGAATGGACTGAAATCGAAGCGCACCTGGGCACTGCCGTTCAGGCGGCTCAAAAAGCCATCCAGGCACTGAACGACATCGATGGCACGCTGTACCAGCAGTTGGACGCCGCCAAAGCCGATTTCAAGCTCGCCACAGAATCACTCGAACGGGTCAAGCAGGGAAAGATGCCGCTCAGCCCCAACGTCGAAACCCTGATGCGCGAGCTGCGGGATGAAGGCATTAACCCGGTGGCGGTGTGCGACGTCGTCCGAATCACGAAGAAGGAATGGCAGCCTGCTATCGAGGCCTACCTGGCAAGCAACCTGCAGGCGCTGCTTGTACCGGAACACGAAGAGCGGCGGGCATTCGAGGTCTATCGCGGCCTGCCGGAAAAGCGTGCCGCCTA
>JAJZPR010000051.1 GCA_021847835.1 Pseudomonadota bacterium | reverse complement strand
TTCCTGTCGTTCACGAGGCCCTCATGCACGCCGGCTGTCGGTCGGCAGCAGGCGGGCCGTCAACGTGGGGACGAGGCGTGTGCAGGGCCAGCCCCTGCACACGAACTGCAAGCAGTGGACCGCAACAGGCCCAAAGCTCTTCAGGCCGTTTCGCTTACGCGCGGCGCCGCGTGTACGACACCCTGAACCCAATCAATCCCAGGCCGGCCAGCAGCATCGCGTACGTCTCGGGCTCGGGCACCGCGGCGGTGACCTGGAAACCCAGGTTGGCGCCATCCGGGGCAAAGTCGCTGATCTGGTTGTTGCTGCCCAGTCCCACGCGCGGCCACAGGTTCCAGGTGTACTGGCCGGGGTCGGCCCGGAAACCTGCCGTCCCGGGTGCAAACAGGCTGACCGGCAGATCCTCCAGCGTGATGGTGAGGCTGCTGATCTTGATGTGGGCGGGGTCCAGTGCAGTTGCCTTGCCGTTGATGAAGTCGTTATACGTACCCGTTCCATCCGGGCGCACCACCAGCACCGAATCGAAGAACACGCCGGCGCCGATGGCGGGCGAGCCCGCCAGGAAGCGCTCGGTGCCGAGGCCGCGGTCGATCCCCCAGACATAGAGGGCGCCCGGGGTCAGGCCCACCTTGTCGGCCAGGATGGTGCTGAAGGTGAAGGCCTGGTCGGCGCCATCGTAGAAGGCCGCCGCGGCAATCACGTCCAGATCGCCGTTGGCGGGGCCGGCGGTATAGGTGGGCAGGAAGTCGTGGAAGGCATCCACGACGGCGGAGTCGGCGTAGGCCAGGGCCGGGACGGAACCCAGCGCTGACGAGAGGAGGGCGGCAAGGCCCCAGGCCGGGATTCGAAAGTGCGACATAACAATTCTCCTTTGGAGGTCGATGAAGTGAGGGCGCCCGCAACGGGGCACACCGGTGAACAGATATTCAGCCGGGTTTATTCCCTTCGAACCGGATCATCGACGGGCCGGCCGCTGGCGCAAAAAATGGAATAAAAACCGGATTGCGCATGTTCATTGGAGTGAGCAGGACTGGCACGGGCTGCGCCTATAATCCGGACACACTCGCAACGGACCGCCGATTCAGGCCCAGGGAAGCGGGTGCGCCCCGGGAATAAATCCCGTTTGACGACTGTTTATCCGTATGAAGCGTTTGAATCGAGGAAGAAAGCTGCCGCATGACGTGCCTATACGACTTCATGTCACCAGGATCTCCGTGGGAAGTGGAGGACCGCGGTCGCGGCCATCCGTCAACCCCCGGGGCGATGCGGGAACGGCGTCCGGATTGCCGCGGACCCGCGCCCTGTCCGCCCGGAGAAGGCGGCCGGACTGCATTGGGGTGGCTTGCCAGGGTTGAAATGCAATGACGACAGAACATCCCATCATGGCTCACATCCCTCATCTGCGGCGCTACGCGCGGGCGCTGGTGAGGCATGAAATCGAGGCGGACGACCTGGTCCAGGACACCCTGGAGCGCGCACTCAGGAAATTCTCGCTGTGGAAACAGGGAACGAATTTGCGCACCTGGCTGTTCTCGGTCATGCACAACGTGCATATCAATCAGGTTCGTTCGAAACGGGACCTGGAGACGCTGGACGAGGACATGGACGTGCTGGTCGGAGGCCGCCAGGAGGAAGGGCTGAAAATTCGCGACCTCTCCGCTTCCTTGCTCGCGCTGCCGCTCGAACAGCGGGAAGTGCTTCTTCTGGTCGGCCTGGAAAACCTGAGCTACGAAGAAGTGGCCCAGGCCCTGGAAATACCCCTGGGGACCGTCATGTCCAGGCTTTCACGCGGCCGCGAACGCTTGCGGAGTTTGCTGGACGGATGTCCGGTCAAGCCGAATCTGAAAGTGGTGATATGAACGCACCAGATTATTCGAATTGTTTTATGTTGGGCACGCCATGATCAAGCCATCCATCACCGAAGCAGATTTGCAGGCCTACGTGGACAACCGTCTGAGCGACGCAGAGCGGGGCGAAGTCGAGGTCTATCTCGCCACCCATCCGGACGAAGCGCAAAAGCTCGAACGGTATTCGCACATCAACGAGGATATCCACGGCCTGTTCGACCCGGTATTGAAAGAAGACATACCCGGCCGTTTGCTGGAGACCTTCCACACGGCAACGGAATCCGAGGTCCGCTCGAATCGCCCCTTCTTTGCCGGCTTGTGGGCGCGGCTTCGCGACGGGGCCGGCGGTCTCCTGCGCGCGGGCGGGTCAGGGGGCATCCTGGTGCCGGCGACGCCGCTGGGCAGCTGGCGTCCCGCATCCTTTGCGCTCACCCTGACCTGGCTTTCACTGGGCGTGGTCCTGGGCTGGCAGATGCAGCACGCGCTCCCGCACAACGGCATGCCGCCCATGGTCAAGCATGCGGCCGTCGCGTACGTCACCTATGCAAGCGAAGTGTCGCATCCGGTGGAGATCCAGGCCAGCGATGAAGACCATCTGGAAGCGTGGCTTTCCAAGCGCCTGGGCATCAACCTCAAGGCGCCCAAGCTGGAATCCGTCGGCTTCACGCTGATGGGCGGGCGCCTGCTGGCCGGGACGCAAGGCCCTGCAGCCCAATTCATGTACGAAGACAAGATCGGGCGGCGCCTGACGCTGTACGTCAAAACCCAGGAAATGAAATACGACCAGAGCGCCGCCTTCGAGTTTTCCCAGGTCAACGAAGTCAATGCCTTCTACTGGATCGAAAACGGCACCGGCTACGTGTTGTCGGGCAACCTGGAGCGCTCCGATCTGCTCAAGGCGGCCGAAGCGAGCTACCAGCAGCTCAACGCCCCGGACGGAATCCTGCGCGACTCGAACACGAAAAAGTCCGCCTCCACGCGCGTGCCTACCCGGCTCATCTGAGTCGGCCTCATATGAGGAGCACGCCCGGCACCCGCTGCCGGGCGGGGGAGGGGCTGCCAGACCGTGCCCGCTCCCGAATCCTCGTCTTGCCGCCGCCAAGCCAGTCTTCCACCCGCGACGGCCGGCCGGCCCGCCCTGGTGCCCTGGGCTCCCGTGCCGGCGGCGGCACGGCGATCCGCAAGCCGCTTGCGCCGTCCGCATGCTCTCCCATTCCAGGGCTCGCCCGCGTGCCTCGCAGGCGGGCAAAACGAAAAGGGAAGCAAAAAGTCAGATTGACACTAAAATGTCACCCATTCCGTCAACAATGGCGCAAGGGGAAAACACCAAACAACCCGCGCCCCGCTCCGACATGCTCTACATCGACCTCTTCAAATCTCTCGAACGCGCCCGCTGGAACATGGAAACCGACATTCCGTGGGACCAGTTCGACGCCAGCAAGCTCACCGACGAACAGGCGCTCACCATCAAGATGAACGCCATCACCGAGTGGGCTGCGCTGCCGGCGACGGAAATGTTCCTGCGCGACTTCGTGCACGACAGCGACTTCTCCGCCTTCATGTCCATCTGGTTCTACGAGGAGCAGAAGCACGCCCTGGTGTTGATGGAATACCTGCGCCGCTTCAAGCCCGAGTTCGCGCCCAGCGAGGAGGAACTGCACGCCATCCGCTTCCCCTTCGACCCGGCGCCGCCGATGGAAACCCTGATGCTGCATTTCTGCGGCGAAGTACGCCTCACCCAGTGGTACAAGTGCGCCTCCGAATGGCACACCGAGCCGGTGATCAAGCACATCTACGAAACCATCTCGCGCGACGAGGGCCGCCACGGCGGCGCCTACCTGCAATACATGAAGCGCGCGCTGAAGGAGGGCGGCCAGAACGTCGCCGCCGCCTTCGCCAAGATCGGCTTCCTCATGGCCTCCAGCAAGCGCTCCGACAAGGCGCTGCACCCCACCAACCTGCACGTCAACGAAGCGCTCTACCCGCAGGACACCATCCAGTCGCGCCTGCCCGACCCCGAATGGCTGGAGCGCTGGCTCGACGAGCAGATCCGCTTCGACGAAACCTGGGAAAACCGCGTCGTCGGCGGTATTCTGCGCAACCTGTCGAACCTCCTGGGACAGACCTTCGAAAACGTGCGGGATCTGAACAAGTACCGGAAGCAGGCGCTGGCGGCGGCCTGAGGCGGATCGGACGAAAAAAGCCAGCATCTGCTGGCTTTTTTTTGGGGAGCGGGCGGCTTTGCGTGCAGTACGCAATGGCTCGGTTCGGCCCGAAGCCTTGCTCGCGCTCCGGATTATCATTACCCGTGCGGGCAGGCGTCCTCGACGAACCGACCATGGATCAAGCAGTCAATGCACAGCTGCATGTTCTGCGAATTTCAATGTTACGGACCGGTCGGTCTGGTGAATATCCGTACGCCGCACATTCATCGGAGCCTTAATGTCGCCAACGGTACTTACCTTCCCGGGCATCGGAAATTCAGGGCCTCAGCATTGGCAATCGCTCTGGGAGCAGTCCAGCCCGGCATTCGTGCGCATCTCGCAACGCGATTGGGATAACCCGGTTTGTGAAGAGTGGGTTTCCGTTCTTGAAAACACAGTCCGGCGCATCGGTTCACCGGTAGTCGTAGTCGCACATAGCCTGGCTTGCCTCGCTGTTGCTCATTGGGCGGCAAGGACGCATTCGCCAATCAAGGCCGCACTCCTTGTCGCCGTCCCGAATCCAGAAGGCCCGGGTTTCCCCGCCGAGGCAATTGGTTTTGCCCCGCTGCCCAAGCAGCGATTCTCCTTTCCAAGCCTAGTTGTCGCAAGCACCGACGATCCGTATGGTTCGCTTGCCCATGCGCAAACATGCGCCTCTGCATGGGGCAGCCGCTTGGTCAATATCGGTGCCGCCGGACACGTCAACGCCAGTAGTGGCCTTGGCCAGTGGCCCGCAGGTCTTGCCTTGCTGCAGCAACTATGCGGCTAACCCATCTTCCCCCCGAGTTGCGCGACAATCTGCGCAGGTCGTTGAATCCAGACGTTTTGAACGGCACAAGCCACATCCCTGATGCGTCGCAATCGATTGAGAACATACTGCGATGACCATGAAGACGAAAGAGCGCGAAGCGTTGCTCCAGGCATTGAAGGCTCGCTTCGAAAAGAACATGCACCGACATGCGGGAGTCGCATGGTCCGACGTACAGGCCAGACTCGAAGGCAATCCTGATGCGCTTGGCTCGCTGCAAAAGATGGAAGCCACGGGCGGTGAGCCGGACGTCATGGATGGGGCCAACGATTCCGGCCACCTCATCTTCTGTGACTGCTCACCGGAAAGTCCCATAGGACGCAGAAGCACCTGTTACGACGCCGAAGCGCGCGCATCCAGGAAGGAGCACACGCCCGAGAGCAGCGCAGTCGAAATGGCCGCCGCGATGGGCATCGAACTTCTGACGGAGGAGCTGTACCGCGAACTGCAGAAGTTCGGTGAGTTTGACACGAAGACTTCCAGCTGGATCAAAACACCCTCTGACGTTAGATCACTCGGCGGAGCCCTCTTCTGTGATCGACGCTACGACAAGGTGTTCGTCTATCACAACGGAGCGCAGTCGTACTACGCCGCCAGGGGCTTCCGTGGCTCTCTCCGCGTGTGAGTCGTGCATACGCCGGCGGCGCCCAGCCCTTCTATCGACAGGACGTTGAACGCCGGCTTTCGAAGGCGGCCAGCGAGCGCCTCGGGTCGCCCCCCCTCATTCAAGGCCTGACCCGCACCACCGTCCCCTCGCGCCGCGCATCCGCGGCACCATGATGCTCGCCGGTCGCCGGATCGATCATCACCGCCTGCACCGAGCCGATCGTCTCGGCGCATCCGTCCGTGCCCGCCTCACCCAGCCCCGTATGCCCCAGCTTGCGTAACGCATCCTGCGCGGCGACGCCGATGCGCGGCTGCATGAAGGCCAGGCCGCCTTCGCAGCCCACTTTGCCCGTGGCGTGGGTGACCGAAAGGCGCGGCGCGGCGATGGCCTGCTGCATGGGCATGCCGTGGTCGATGAGGTTGAGGGTGACGTTGAGCACGGAATTGATGATGGTGGCGCCGCCGGGCGAGCCGTAGGCGGCGACGGGCTTGCCGTCCTTGAACAATAGCGTCGGCGCCATGCTGGAGCGCGGGCGCTTGCCGGGGGCGACGTCGTTGGCGCCGGGGTTGCCTGCGGCACTGTCGGCGGCGGGGACGAAGTTGAAGTCGGTGAGCTCGTTGTTGAGCAGGAAGCCGTAGCCCGGCACGGTGATGCCCGAGCCCCAGGTGTATTCGATGGTGCTGGTGTAGCTGACCACGTTGCCCCAGCGGTCGACGATGGCGAAGTGGGTGGTATGCGGACTTTCGGCCCAGGCGCGCGACGACGGCGGCGGCACGGCGGTCTTGTCCCACGGCGTGGGGTCGCCGGCCTGCGGGGTGTCCATGCGGCGGTCCGGTGTGATCAGCGCGGCGCGGGTGGCGAGGTAGTCGGGATGCAGCAGGCCTTCGCGCGGCAGCGCTACCGCATCGTCGTCGCCGATCCACACGGCGCGGTCGGCGAAGGCCAGGCGCATCGCCTCGATCATCGCGTGCAGCGTCTTCGGGCTGCCGAAGCCGTAGCCCTGCGCGGCGTCACCGAGCGGGAAGCGCTCCAGCAGGCCCAGCATCTGCAGCACGGTCAATCCCCCCGACGAGGGCGGCGGCATGGTCGCGAGCGTCCAGCCGCGGTAGTGGCCGATCAGCGGTTCGCGGATGGCGACCCGGTAGGCCGCGAGGTCGGCGAGCGCCATGCGGCCTTTCCCCGTCTCCCCCAGTTCGCTGCGCGTGCGCCGCTGGGCCTCGACGATGGCTCGCGCGAGCGGACCGCGGTAGAAGGCGTCCGCCCCCCTGGCGGCGATGAGCCTGAGCGTCCGGGCGAGGTCGGGTTGCACCAGCCAGTCGCCTTCGGCGAGCGGCACGCCCTTGGGGCGGAAGATCGCGGCGGTCTCGGGGTGGAGCGCGGTGCGCCCGCCGTCGTTCGCGATGTCGGCGGCGAGAAAGCGGTTGACGCGAAAGCCGTGCCCGGCGAGTTCGATCGCCGGTGCCAGCGTGTCGGCGAGCGTCTTCGTGCCCCAGCGTTTGAGCGCGGTGTCGACGCCGCGCAGGGTGCCCGGCACGCCGACCGCAAGCCCGCTGGTCGAGGCGAGCGGGAAGGGCATGGGCAGGCCGTCGGGGGCGAACTGGTCGGCGCTGGCCTTCTGCGGTGCGCGCTCGCGCGAATCGACGATGAAGGTCTGCCCGGTCTGGGCAAGGTGGACCAGCATGAAGCCGCCGCCGCCGAGGCCCGACGATTGCGGCTCGACCACGTTGAGCGCGAACTGCACCGCGGCGGCGGCGTCGATGGCGTTGCCGCCCGCAGCCAGCATGCGCGCGCCGGCGGCGGCCGCGGCGGGATGCGACACCGCCACCACGCCGTCGGGCGAGGCGGCAAGCACCGAGGACGAAAACAGGCAGAGCGCGAACCAGCGCGCGAAGGAGGGACGGAGGATCATGGCGGGCATCGCTGAGCGCAGAAAGCCCAAGCCTGCCCGGGTTGGGGGGCCGGCGTCAACGCCGGCGCGCGAACGCCGCACGGGGGCGGGCCGCAGCCCGCCCCGGCAGCTACTGCCTGAGGACGTGCATCTCGGTGCGACGGTTCTGTTCGCGGCCTTCGCGCGTGGCGTTGCTGGCCATGGGCTGCAATTCGCCGTAGCCCTTGGCGGTCAACTGCCCGGCCGGAACGCCCTGGCCGATCAGGTAATCGCGCACGGCGTGCGCGCGGCGCTCCGACAGCCCCTGGTTGTAGGCTTCGGTGCCGATGCTGCAGGTGTGGCCGGCCATCTCGGCCACCAGCGAAGGATAGCGCTTGAAGACCTGCGCCACCTCGTCGAGCACGCGGGTGGATTCAGGGCGCAGCGCGGACGAGTCGAAGTCGAACCAGACGCCCTTGAGCTCGATCTTCTCGACCAGCGGACAGCCGGTGTGGTCGACCCGGGTGCCGCGCGGCGTATCGGGGCACGCGTCGAGACGGTCCGGCACGCCATCGCCGTCGCTGTCGACATCGGCAGCGGGCGCAGGGCTTGCTTCGGGCGGCGGCTTGATCTCGCAGCCGTGCTCGTCGACTTTCACGCCCTGTGGGGTATCCGGGCACGTGTCGAGATAATCGGGCACGCCGTCGCCATCGCTGTCGAGCGGGCAGCCCTTGTCGTCGACGGGAGCGCCCTTGGGCGTGTCAGGGCAGCTGTCGCGGCTGTCCGGCACGCCGTCGCCATCGGCGTCGGCCGGTTGGCACAGCAGGGCGCCGATGAGGGCACCCCCCACCGTTCCACCGCCGACGGTGAGGGCGTCGACCGCCGCGCCGACACCGGCGCCCGCCACGGCCCCGACGGCGATGCAGCTCATCTTGTCTTCGAACCAGTTGCCCGCTGCCGCGGCGGGAGCGGCGGCGTACAGGGGCAAGAGAAAGGCGAGTATCAGGCTCCAGCGGCGCATGTCAGTCTCCCGGAGTGTAGGGTTTTTCACTATAGGAAATGGGTGGCGCCGCACACTCGGAAACGGAGGCCCTCCGCCTCACGGGCGGGTTCGAATACCCCGGACCCGTCTTCCACCAGGCTCACGAGGCTTGAAAAACCCGGCGCCGCACGCCACGGGGTCGTTTCATGGCCAGCGAAACCGCGGCCGCGGTTGGCGCGCCGACAGGGGGCGTCAACCGGGTTTGCCGTCGACCCGCGGGCGCAGCAGGATGGGCGCGTAGATCGCGGCGAACAGGCCGAATGCGCCCACCCACAAGAGGCCGGCCACGGCCATGGCCGTTGCATAGGCGTGCGGAAACAGCAGCGGCGCGGCAACGCGGACCAGCGCCGCGAAGTTGACGGCGGCGAAGGCCCAGGTCATCACCGGCGCCGGTTCCAGCAGGCGTCCGCTGTGGCCGAGCGAAACACGCGCCATCATGCCCAGGGTGAGCACGCCGATGCCGCCGGCCGTGAAGGCATGCAAGGCGCTACCGGCCGCCGCATCCATCCCCGCTGCCGACCAGGCCAGCAGTGCGAAGCCGACGGCGATCCATGCGTAGCCCAGATGCAGGACCCACAGCAGCGGCACGGCCCAGTATTGTTTGGTGTACCAGCCCGCCAGCCGGGTGGCATGCACCGCCGCCGCCAGGGCGGCAAGCAGCGCGGTGACGGGCGAGGCGGGCGCGGCCAGTGCGGCGAGCAGCGCCACCACGCTTGAAACCGGCGCCAGGATTTCGATGGATTGCCAGCGCCTCGCGCGGGTTCGCAGCTTGTTGTCGGTGAAGCTGGGAATCACGCGGCCGCCCATCACGACAATCATCACCACGATCACATAAACGGCGAGATGCAGGCCGAGGCTGGCGGTCGTGCTCCAGCCGAGCGTTTCCAGATGCACCAGCGCATTGGCGGCGGCGAGCGCCAGCAGCATGATCGGAAATGGATAGTTATGCAGCTGCCTCGCCCGCAGGATGGGCAACGCGAGCGCGAACGCCAGGGCCGGCAGGAAGGCGAGATCGATCGCGGCAATCCATTCCGGCGCCAGGCCGGGGATCAGGAAAGCCAGCCGTCCCGCCCCCCACAGCAGGAACAGCACGACGAGCGGCCTGCCGTGCGGCGTGCGGATGCCGGTCCAGTTCTGCGCGGCGGTGAGCAGAAATCCCGCGATCACCGCCACGGTGAAGCCGAACAGCATCTCATGGCCGTGCCAGACGAGCGGCGATAGGCCGCCGGGATCGAGACGGCCGTGCAGCACCCCCAGCCACAACGCCATCATCAATACCCCATAGAGCCCGGCCGCGAGGAAAAAAGGCCGGAAGCCGAGGGCGAAAGGCGCCCAGCCGGCGGGCGGAGGGCGTTTCTGCAGGTCTTCGAGGGGAATCAGCGCCATGTCCGGTTTTCCTCAGCCCGTGCTCCAGGCACGCGGACGCTTCATGCCCGCGATCTTGCAGGCCTGCTTCACGTAGCCGTAGGGGAACAGCTCGAACAGCTTCTTTTGCGCATCGCGGCCGAAGCGCTCGGACAGATGCTTGATGACGAAACGGGCGTCGGCCGCGATCTGGTGTTCCTCGTAATACTCGCGCATGAAACGGATCGCGTCCCAGTGGTCGTCGGTAAGCTCGATGTTCTCGTCGCGAGCCAGCACGCGGGCGACGTCTTCGTTCCAGTCGCCGGGTTCGATCAGATAGCCTTCCGCATCGCGCGCAGGCAGGGTGCCGTCCATGTCGATTCTCCTTTCGGGTCGCTCGGTTTAATCAAGTATATTGAATGAATCTTTGATCGATCAAGTGCCGCCGCCATGGAACTCGACGCCGGGCTGGCGCTCCGGCAAGGCCTCGACCAGCAGTTCGCGCCGCGCGCGCGCCAGCGCCTCGACGCCGTTGTCGTCGAGATAGGCCTTGGCGTCGTCCACCGCAGCAGCCAGTAGTTCCGCCGCCAGCGCGCCGGGTTCACGGCCGGTCGAGCGCGCCAGTGCGCGCAGCTCGATGCAGGGGTCCTGCGGCAGGCGGATTTCGAGCGGCTTGCCGCTGCCGGCCGACGGTGCCGCGCTGCGGGCGTCCGCCAGCCCGGACAGCAGGCGATCCATCACGCCGGCAATCTGCGAGGCCGGCGAATGGGCCTGGCCGCTGGGCTGCAGGCGAATCTTGTTGACGAAGTATTTTTCGAAATCGACCTTGGCCTGATGCACCCAGCGCCCCTGGCGCATCCAGTTGATGTCGCGCAGCGGCACCTGGGGCTCCGACAGGTAGGCCGCGCCGCTCGTGCCCATATCGGTCAACCACTTGGCGCGCTGCGGCACATGGCTGGTCAACGGCGCGCCGTCGATCATGGCGAGGATGTTCTGCACCACGATCTCCCCGGCCCTGGAAATGGAATACACCGAATCGGGCGCGCCTACCGGCACCGGCGTGGCATCCACCGCCGGCTGTGACACGCAGGCGCCCAGCGCGAACACATTGGGGTAGTCCGGATTGCGCAGGTATTCGTCGACCACCACCAGGCCGCGTTCGTCCACCAGTCCGGCCGCGTTGCGTACGCCGGGCACGCCGCCGAAGGCGGGCCAGTACACCGAATAGGCATACGGCAAGACATGGGTCTGCTTCTCGTTGCCGGCGGTGTCGACCTCCACGATATGGATGGTGTCACGGTCGACGCGCACGGTGCGCGCGTTGCAGATCGCGCTGATCCGGGTATCGGCCAGCGCGGCGGTCACCGCACCTCGGCTACCTCCTTCTCCGCCGAGGCCGAGGTGGCCCGGCCAGGGTTCGGGCGTGACGAGGGTGATCGACACCCGTTCGCGGATGTTGCGGCGCTTGAGATCGGCGTCGATCAGGAAGGCGTATTCGTAGAGCGGCCCCAGCACGCTCGCGCCCGGCGCTGCACCGATCACGATGGGACCCGGGCGGCGCACGAACTCGCGGTAGGCGGCGAGCGCCTTCTCGGCCTGCTCGATGTGCATCACCGAATGGGTGTAGTCGGCGAGCCCCGGAATCTCGTCGGCCATGCCGGTCGCGCCGGTGGCGACCAGCAGCGTGTCGTAGAACAGCACGTCGCCGTTCTCCAGGTCGACCTGGATGACGTCGGGCTGGATGCGCCTGACGCCGCTGTGGATGAACCTGATGCCGCGCGCGTCGAGGCAGGGCCCGATCGGAAAGGCGATGTCGGCGCGCTCGCGCCATCCCATGGCGACCCATGGATTGGACGGGACAAAGTGGAAGTAGGGCTTGTCCGACACCACCGTGACCTCGTCGCGCGGCCCCAGTTTGGCTTTCAGGGCATAGGCCGCGGTCACGCCCGCGATGCCGGCCCCCAGGATGACAACATGCGTCATTTCAGTCTCCTAAATCGGTTTGCACCCTGTCGGGCATAAAGGCTCAGTCTTCAACCCCTCTCCCGCAAGCGGGAGAGGGTTGGGGTGGGGAAGCGATTCCGCTACACCAGCACATCGGAATCATCCCCGCGGCCGCACCAGCTGCCAGGCGCGCACCACATAGGTCATCGCGGCGAAGCCGCTCCACACGTGCACCAGGCGGGTGAACGGGAAGACGAGGAAGATCGTCATGCCGAGGAACAGGTGGGTCTTGAAGATCCACCCCGCACCCGCCAGCAGCTCGACCGCACCGCCGCGGAAGGTGACGATGCGCTGCGCCCATTCGGCCAGCCGCACCATCATGCTGCCGTCGAGGTGCTGCGCCGACAGCGGGATGGTCGCCAGGCCCAGCAGCAGCTGCAGCCACAGCAGCAGCAGGATCAGGATGTCGCTGGTTTTCGAGGTGGCGCGGATGCGCGGCTCGGTCAGCCGGCGGTGCAGCAGCAGCGAAATGCCGATGAAGGCCAGCACGCCGGCGATGCCGCCCGAGACCATGGCGAGGATCTGCTTGGCGCCGGTGCTGATGAAGGGTTCGTAGAGGAAATGCGGCGTCAGCATGCCGAAGAAATGGCCGAAGAACAGGAACAGCACGCCGACGTGGAACAGGTTGCTGCCCAGCCGCAGCTGGCCGCGCCTGAGCAGCTGCGACGAATCGCTCTTCCACGTGTACTGCTCGCGGTCGAAGCGGATCAGGCTGCCGAGGAAGAACACCGCCAGCGCGATATACGGGTAGATCCCGAACAGGAAATATTGCGAGTAAGACATTGTCAGATCCTCCTGGGCTATGCGTTAGGCAGCGGCCTGACGGCGCGAGGCAGGCATCTGCACCACCGACACCTGCGGGCCAGGCTTGAGCAGGGGCTCGACGCCGTCGACCGACGGGCCGAACATTTCCATCGCCTCGTCCATATCGCGCACCGGGGGTTCGGCCAGCGCCTGGGCCGCCACCGGCGACAAGGCTTCCAGCACCTGGAAGGCGCTGGCGTAGGGGCTGCCGTTGGCGTCGAGCTTGCGGCCGATGGCAGCGAGCACGTGAACGGCGTCGCCGAGCAGTTCGAGCGCTTCGTCGAGCGGCAACAGCGAGAGAAATTCGAGGAACAGCGGCACGTAGTCCGGCAGTTCGGAGGAACTGGCGTCGAAGTCGTACTTCCAGTATTCCTCCAGCAGGTCGATCATCGCCGAGCCGCGGTCGCGCGATTCGCCGTGGATGTGCTCGAACAGGTGCAGCGAATGCGAGGGATTGCGGTCGAAGGTGGCGACGTAGTTCTCCTGCAGCTCGATCAGCTTCGATTGCCGCAGCAGGGCGAACAGCGGCGCCATGCGCTTGGCAGCGTCGCCGTTGAACTCGGCCTCGTCCGTCAGCGCGTCTTCCAGTTCGGGTAGCGCCGCCAGCCAGTCGGATTCCGGATACATCAGCAGCAGTGAAATCACTTTGAAGGTTTTCATCGTGTGGGCTCCTTAACCGGTTTTCTTCCTGGCGTGCAGCTGCGACAGGTCGACCGGCACCGCATTCTTGCGATTGCCGAACAGGCTGGGCTTGGAGACGCCGTCCGAGCAGCCGTTGCCGAAGGTGAAGCCGCAGCTCGATTTCTCCTCGAAGGTGTTGATCGTCTCTTCGCGGTGGGTGGTGGGGATGACGAAGCGGTCCTCGTAATTGGCGATCGCCAGATAGCGGTACATCTCGTCGGCCTGAGCGGAACTGAGGCCCACCTGGTCGAGCGCAGCGGTGTTGGGCTTGCCTTCCACCGACTTGCCGCGCATGTAGGCACGCATCGCCAGCAGGCGGTCGAGCGCGGTGATCACCGGCTTTTCCTTGCCGCCGGTCAAGAGGTTGGCGAGATAGGTGATCGGGATGCGCAGCGACTTGGTGTCCGGGATGATGCCGTTCATGCCCATCTGGCCGGATTCTGCGGCGGCCTGGATCGGCGACAGCGGCGGCACGTACCACACCATCGGCAAGGTGCGGTATTCCGGGTGCAGCGGGAAGGCGATCTTCCAGTCGATCGCCATCTTGTACACCGGTGACTTCACCGCGGATTCGAGCCAGGCTTCGGGGATGCCTTCGGCGCGGGCGGCGGCGATGACTTCCGGGTCGTTGGGGTCGAGGAAGATCTTCAGCTGTGCCTCGTAGAGTTCCTTCTCGTCAGTGACGCTGGCGGCTTCCTCGATGCGGTCGGCGTCATACAGGATGACCCCCAGATAACGGATGCGGCCGACGCAGGATTCCGAGCACACGGTCGGCTGGCCGGCCTCGATGCGCGGGTAGCAGAAGATGCACTTCTCGGCCTTGCCGCTCTTCCAGTTGTAGTAGATCTTCTTGTACGGGCAGCCGGAGATGCACATGCGCCAGCCGCGGCACTTGTCCTGGTCGACCAGCACGATGCCGTCTTCCTCGCGCTTGTAGATCGAGCCGGAGGGGCAGGAGGCGACGCAGGTCGGGTTGAGGCAGTGCTCGCACAGCCGCGGCAGATACATCAGGAAGGTGTTCTCGAAGGTCGAGTGCATTTCCTTCTGCACGTTGTCGAAGTTCTTGTCGCGGCTGCGCGAGGAAAATTCACCGCCGAGGTCGTCTTCCCAGTTGGGGCCCCAGTTGATCTTCTCCATCTTCTCGCCGGTGATGGCGGAGATGGGGCGCGCGGTGGGCGGCGTCTGCGACAGCGGCGCCTTCTGCAGGTGCTGGTAGTCGTAGGTGAAGGGCTCGTAGTAGTCGTCGATCTCCGGCAGGTTGGGGTTCCCGAAGATGTTGGCGAGGATCTTCAGGCGGCTGCCCTGACGCGGCTCGAGCTTGCCGTCGCCCTTGAGCTTCCAGCCGCCGTTCCACACGTCCTGGTTTTCCCACTGCTTGGGATAGCCGATGCCGGGCTTCGACTCGACGTTGTTGAACCACGCATATTCCATGCCTTCGCGCGAGGTCCACACGTTCTTGCAGGTGATCGAGCAGGTATGGCAGCCGATGCACTTGTCGAGGTTCAGCACCATGGCAATTTGCGCACGTACTTTCATGTTCCAACTCCTTGCATGGCCGGGGCGGCGTGCCCCGGCTCGTTGTAAAAAAACCGCGCCGGAGAGAGTGGGCGCGGGCGAGGGCAGGGGGAGACACCAGCCCTCGAAACGATTCCGTTCAGCGCTCGACCAGCGGGCCTTCCATCCAGTCGACCTTCTTCATCTTGCGCACGATCACGTACTCGTCGCGGTTGGAACCGACGGTGCCGTAGTAGTTGAAGCCGTAGGCCAGCTGCGCGTAGCCGCCGATCATGTGCGTCGGCTTGGTGATGGTGCGCGTCACCGAGTTGTGGATGCCGCCGCGGAAGCCGCTCACCTCGGCGCCCGGCACGTTGATGATCTTTTCCTGCGCGTGGTACATCAGGCACATGCCCTTGGGCACGCGCTGGCTGACCACGACGCGCGCGGTCAGCGTGCC
>JAJZPR010000080.1 GCA_021847835.1 Pseudomonadota bacterium | reverse complement strand
ATTCGCCAAACGGGAAAAAATCGCCTTTGCCGTGGTCGGCCCGGAAGCGCCATTGGCCGCCGGGATCGTCGATGCCTTTCGCGCCGAGGGGCTGAAAATATTCGGCCCGACCCGATTCGCCGCGCAGCTGGAAAGCTCCAAGGATTTCGCCAAGGCCTTCATGGTGCGTCACGGCATTCCCACCGCCGCGTACGCCACTTTTACCGATGCGGCCGGAGCCCACGCCTACATCGACAAGCAGGGTGCACCCATCGTGATCAAGGCCGACGGCCTGGCCGCCGGGAAGGGTGTGGTGGTGGCGCAGGATTTGAATGAGGCCCACGCCGCCGTGGACATGATGCTGGCGGGCAACAAGCTGGGAAGTGCCGGCGCACGGGTAGTGATCGAGGAATGTCTGCTCGGCGAGGAAGCCAGCTTCATCGTCATGGCCGACGGCAAGCACGTGCTGCCGCTCGCCACCAGCCAGGACCACAAGCGCCTGCTGGATGGCGACCAGGGTCCCAACACCGGCGGCATGGGCGCCTATTCGCCCGCGCCGGTGATCACCCCGGAGCTGCATGCGCGGGTGATGCGCGAAGTCATCGATCCGGTGATGCAGGGCATGGCCCAGGAGGGCGAACTCTTTACCGGCTTCCTCTACGCCGGCCTGATGATCGACGCCGCGGGCAACCTCAAGGTGCTGGAATTCAACTGCCGCATGGGCGACCCGGAAACCCAGCCGATCATGCTGCGCCTGAAAAGCGATCTGCTCACCCTGGCGGAACACGCCGTCAATGGCACGCTCGACCAGGTTGAAGCCGAGTGGGACCGGCGCGTTGCCTTGGGCGTGGTGATGGCTGCCCACGGCTACCCCGAAGATCCGCGCAAGGGCGATGTCATCAACGGCCTGCCGCCGCTTGCCGACCTGCTGGCAGAAATCCCGCGCGACTACCATGTATTCCACGCCGGCACCGCCCTCAAGAACGGCAAGGTGGTCACCAGCGGCGGCCGCGTGCTGTGCGTCACTGCGCTGGGAGACAAGGTCAAGCTGGCCCAGCAGCGCGCCTATGAAATCGCCGACCAGATCAAGTTCGAAGGCTGCCAGATGCGGCACGACATCGGTTACCGGGCGATTAAGAAATAATGTTTCTCCACGGATTTACACGGATAAGCCCTCGTAACAGAGGGTACTCTTAAAATAATCCGTGTAAATCTGTGGCTGACAATTTTAGGAGAACAATCGTGTCACCGTTCGTTGCCATCCTGATGGGCTCCGATTCAGACCTGCCCGTGATGAAATCCACCTTCGATATCCTGGCCGCCTTCGGCGTCCCCTACGAGGTGCGCATCTCCTCCGCCCACCGCACGCCTGCCGCAACCGCAGCCTACGTGGAAGAGGCTGACCAGCGCGGCTGCGCCGTGTTCATCGCCGCCGCCGGGCTGGCCGCCCACCTTGCCGGCGCCGTCGCTGCCCACACCCTCCGCCCGGTCATCGGCGTGCCGATGGAAGGAGGGCCGCTCAACGGCTTCGACGCCCTGCTCTCAACCGTGCAGATGCCGGGCGGCGTACCCGTGGCCTCCGTCGCCATCGGCAAGGCCGGCGCAAAAAACGCAGCTTACCTGGCAGCGCAAATTCTGGCACTGCATGACCAGGCGCTGGCACAACGCCTGAAGGACGACCGTGCCCGCACCGCGGACCAAATCGCCGCCAGGAATCTGGCGCTGCAAGCTTCCCTCAAGGAATGATGCCCCTGACGGTCATGGCGAATTGCCGCCCCGAATAATGAAACGACGATTCGCCATGACCGTTTCCCTCACCCCTGCCCTCTCCCAAAGGGCGAGGGGGACGAGGCCTCGCTGCGCGAGTTTCACGTTAAGCGCCGCGCTAATTCGGGAAGTAAAGGCCCACCTCGCTCACGGCGGAGTCATCGCCTATCCCACGGAATCCTGTTACGGCCTGGGCTGCGACCCGCGCAACTACCGCGCCGTGCGCCGACTGCTCAAGATCAAGGGGCGGCCCCAGTCGAAGGGCTTAATCCTGATCGCCGACCGTTTCAGCCACCTGCAGCGTTACGTGCTTCCGCCCACAACAGAACAGCGCCGCCTTCTCGACCAGACATGGCCGGGGCCGCACACCTGGCTGATGCCCGCTTCCCGCCATACGCCGCATAATCTGCGCGGCCGGCATGACAGCATCGCCGTGAGAGTGACCGCCCACCCTGGGGCCGCATCGCTGTGCCGTGCAGTGGGCTCGGCGCTGGTTTCCACCAGCGCCAATCGTGCCGGATTGAAGCCGCTCAAGACCTATGCCGCCTGCGCCAAAGCTTTCGGCCCTAGCGTCCTGGTCGTACCCGGCAGGATAGGCACCCGAAAAACGCCCTCGACCATCCAGCATCTGGTCAGCGGCAAAATCATCCGGAAATGACATGTACGGTGAAAAGGTAAAAACCTATCTGCTCGACCTGCAGGAACGTATCATCAACCTGCTGGAGAAAACCGACGGCAACGCTTTCCAGCGCGACGCCTGGCAGCGTCCGGAAGGCGGGGAGGGGCTGACCTGCGTCATCGAGGAAGGCAATGTGTTCGAGCGCGGCGGGGTAAACTTCTCCCACGTGCGCGGCCAAAAACTGCCCGCTTCCGCAACCGCCAAGCACCCGGAGCTGGCCGGATGCGGCTTCGAGGCGATGGGGCTGTCGCTGGTGCTGCATCCGCGCAATCCCCATGCGCCCACCTCCCATCTGAACGTGCGCTTTTTCACCGCAACGCCGCCGGGCGGCAAAGCGGTGTGGTGGTTCGGCGGCGGGATGGACCTGACGCCTTACTA
>JAJZPR010000079.1 GCA_021847835.1 Pseudomonadota bacterium | reverse complement strand
ATGGCGCTCGAACTCGGGCCTGCTGCCGCTTTGGCGTGCAGGGCGGTGTTGGTAATCAGGGGGAGCCGAAACCGCACCGGTTTAACCAGGGGCTCCCCGTGGCTGTCAAGCACTGTATCGGCAAATTTCCGTCCGGGTTTACGTTATAATGGCACGGAAACCCTCCAGCCCGATCGGCACACCTTTGGACGAGGCGCCGGAAATTGATCGTACGGATTCTCTACCGGGGTAATTCCCTGCTGGCGCGCCGGGAACGCAGGCGTGAGGGGCGGACCTCCGCCCGCCGCGCGCTGGCGGTCAAGGTATTGGAGACCGGCGACATTCACTGGGGCATTTGCCGCGACCTCAGCGCGGGCGGCATCGCCTTCGAGACCGAATACGTTCCCCGCTTCGGTCAGCTCCTGGAGATTCGCCTCGTCCCCGCACGGACCGGCCCGGCGCTGCCGCTTTGCGCATTGGTGCGGGTGCGCCGCTGCGTCCCCTGCGCCGCCGGCTACCGGATCGGCGCAGCCATCGCCGAGATGCTGTACAAGCATGGCAGGTGCAGCAAATCCGGCATTGTCGAGCAACGCGCCTCACATGCCGTGTCCAAGGCGCTGCTGGCGATCCTGACGTGCGAGATAGCCGGCAAGCCCGTACCAGACAGCTTGGTCGAAGCCTATGCGGTTGCGATGGAGCGCTGGACCGCGGCGCATGAAGCGAGGTTGCGGCTGGAGCAGGCCGTCAAAGCCGCTGACGGGTAGCCTGGAACAATTCGAGCTGCTGTGACCCCGACCCCATATCGGCCCCGATAAGCTCGCCGCTCTTCAAGTCGAGTGTTACACACTGGAGTGGGATAGCCGGCCGCCAACCTTGCGCGCCAGCCCATTACACGGTCAAGCCGGATGGTGAGCCTCTTCCCTTCCGCTGACCGCCAAGCGTAGCCCGGCGGCATCGAGGACGGCCAGAAGGGTTTTCAGGATGGGGTTGCCGTGGGGGGAGAGGGTGCGATACAGGCTCTCGCGCTGAATACCGGCGCGTTTTGCCACGGCATCCATGCCCTGGGCCTGGGCTACTTGCCGCAGGGCCATCAACAGGGCCTCGCGACCCCCGGGCTCGTCAATCGCCTCCAGAGAGGCGGCCAGGTATTCATCCGCGAAGGTGGGGTCCTCCCGCAGCAGTTCCACCATTGCTTCATTGTGGGGCGAGATGCTCGGCTCATTTGCGCCTCCGTTGCCAGTCTTTCCAGTAATCCAGGGCGGTCTCGATATCGGCCTGTTGCCGGCGCTTAGACCCGATAGCCCGGCCCCTGGTCTATCCTCATCTCCCACAACCCTTCGGTAATCGGCTTGCAGTCACCAAAATTGCCGGCGGCCAGGCGTTGCACATTTACGAATCGTCGCACGATTCGACCCAAATCACCACGGCCAACTTCTTCGCCGGATGCGGCGCGGGCTCGCCCACCAGTGCGGCGGTCGGGCTCAAGGTAAGTGATATTGTCATAAACGTTAACACTGTGACCAACGGCATAAGCCTGCACCGCATCACCAGCCTGACAACCTCGACCGGCTGGCATTCGGCTATCCACGCCACCGTCGGCGGCGGCTCCACCTGACCATGAGCGCCCGGAAATTGCTTCAGCAGCATTTTGGCAAAGGCCGCACCCCGGCGGCCGGCCCGCTCCCGTGGCGCGGATTGAAGGCCGTCAATTTCACGGTGCTACCCATCGAGCCGGCAGAAATCATCCCGTTTGCCCAGCGAGGGCCATGATGCCGCGCCGCAAAGTCCCCAAAACGCCGCCTGAGCACTTCCCCAAAGTCTTCGCCGGGGCCTTGGTGGAGACGTTCGAGAAGATGGAGCTGACTGACGGCCTTCATCGTTGGGCGCTAGCGGACCCTGGCGCGTTCTACCAGCTTCTTGGCCGCTTGATGCCGTCTGAGCTGCACCTCATCGGGGGGGTTGGTTCCGCAGAACCAGTCGATTACAAGGACGCTGCGCGGCGGTTGGCCTTCACCCTTGCCCAGGGGAATCACGATCTTGGCTTTGAATACAGCTCCCCTATCCCCCTCCGCTATCAGCGGAACCTGTGCTGGTGGATGTTCCCTATGATACGGATATGGCCGGGGAAGCCGCCCCCGCTCCGACACCGCCCCCGGGGCCGCCACCGCAAACCGACCTGGATGTGCACTGCGGCCGGCAGCCTGAAAATCTGTACGGTTACCGCGGTTCAGACCAACGGCCGGCGGTCACCCATCGTCATCAGGGCATCCCCGAAAGTTTGAAGCGGCGGCGAAGCGTGTACTGACCGTGGCCTGGCGCGACATCCCACGCTGTTCCGCGATTTCCAGGTCCACGGGCCTGCCCTGCAAAAACCCGGTGCTGGCTAGAACGGGCGGCCTTTGCAGGTCGCATGCAAGGTCAACCGGACCACGGACTACCGAAGGCAAGCTGGCTATCCAGCGGAACTTGTGGCGACATGGCAAGCGGTCCAAGGCCGCGCTGGCGGAAAAGTCGGCCAGTGCGACAGTCGCCCGGGCGCTGCTCGCCTGCCTGCTCCATGAAATGCGCGGCCAGCCCGTGCCTGAGCGGCTGGTGAAAGCCTGCTCGGTGGCGATGGAGCACTGGCGGGCAGCAAGGGCGGCCCGGCTTGAACTTGAGGCCCGAATAGAAGGAGTAACTGAATGACCTCCACGGCATCATCCACCGCGGGCATCATCCCGCCGCGCATGCGCTGCCCAGCCTGCGGGCACGTTGGCCCGGTCGGGCTATTCTGGCGCCGTTTCGGTTATATCAGACAGGCGGGCGCGGGCTGCAAGGCGTGCGACACCACGATTGCGTGGCTATTTAAGGAGTGGAATATTCGGC
>JAJZPR010000078.1 GCA_021847835.1 Pseudomonadota bacterium | reverse complement strand
TCGAGCAACGCGTTGGCCTTGGCCTCGATCCAGCCGGTGATGCCGGTCTCGGCCGGGCCGCCGTGCGGCGGGTTGTATTTGAAGCCGCCGTCTTCGGGCGGATTGTGCGAAGGCGTCACCACGATGCCGTCGGCCAGCCCGCACTTACGACCGCGGTTGTAGACCAGGATCGCGTGCGACACCGCGGGCGTCGGCGTGTATTCGCCACCCTTGGCAATCATCACATCGACACCGTTGGCGGCTAGCACTTCCAGGGCGCTTTCGAATGCCGGCACCGACAGCGCATGCGTGTCGATGCCGATGAACAACGGCCCGTCGATGCCCTGCCCCTGGCGGTAAAGGCAGATCGCCTGGCTGATCGCGAGTACGTGGGCTTCGTTGAAGCTGGCGTCGAACGACGAGCCGCGATGCCCTGAGGTACCGAATGCAACGCGCTGCGCGGGTACTGCGGGGTCGGGCCGCCGGCTATAGTAGGCGTCGACCAGCTTCGAGACATCCATCCGCTGTGCGGCCTGCGCGGGTTGGCCTGCCAGCGGGCTGATCTGCGTGCTCATCGGCGCGGCTCCTGCAACCTGCTGTCAGCGCGCGCAGCGCTCTCCAGCGCAATGCGCTGCATTAGCGCCGGCCACGACTTCACGAACAACTGCACACCGGAATCCGCAGCAATGCGATCGTTGTCGAGCAGGATGTTGTCCAGCTCCATCAGGAATGCCACTTTTCTCGCCGCTGTCATTTTGCCGCCTTTCCCGATATCGGGTTGTACCAGCCACCGCCTGTCGTGATGAGCGCATTCGCAGCTTTAGGCCCCCAACTGCCGGGTTTGTATCGCGTGGCTTGATGGTGCTTCGTCAGGACAGGATCGAGCACCGCCCAAGCAGCCTCAAGACACGTCTCGTGGGCGAATAGCGCCCCATTACCGGCCATGGCGTTACCCAAAAGCCGCTCGTAGGGTGATTCTTCTTCCAGCTGCTCGTCCAGCAGGAAGAGCTCGTGCTGGACGCCGGTGAACTCCTTGCCTACGCGCTTGACGCGCGCGGCCAGTGCGACGGCGGAGTTGGGAGAAAGCCGGAATCGCAAATAATTGGCCCGCCCGTCCACCGGCGCCGAGTCGTCGAACAGCCGTTGCGGGGGTGGCTTCAACTCAACCAGGACCTCGGCCGCTGATGCGGCCAGACATTTGCCGGAACGCAGGTACCACGGCACTCCTTCCCAGCGCCATGAGTCGATGAAAAGCCGCAGGGCGCAGAACGTCTCGACATTGGAGCGCTTCGCCACCCCCGGTTCCCTGCGGTAACCGGCGTACTGGCCGCGCACCAGATCGTCTGGCTGCAGGGGGCGCATGGCCTGAAACACTTTGTGTTTCTCGGCATGGACGGCACCAAAGCTCTGATAGGCCGGCGGCTCCATGGCCAGCAGCGCGACGATCTGGAACAGGTGGTTCTGTACGACATCGCGCAGACAGCCGGCGCTTTCGTAAAACGCGCCGCGACCCTCCACGCCGAAAGCCTCGGCCAGGGTGATCTGTACGCTGGCCACGCAGTTGCGGTTCCAGATCGGCTCCAGGAACGAATTGGCGAAGCGGAAATAGAGGATATTCATGATCGCCTCCTTGCCGAGAAAATGGTCGATACGGAAGACCGCGTCTTCCGCAAACACCGACCGCAGGACACGGTTGAGGTCTCGTGCGGAGGCCAGGTCGCGTCCGAACGGCTTTTCGACAATGACGCGCGCCTGCTCAGCCAGGCCCGAAGCGCCGAGCCCTTGGATGACCGTCTCGAACAACGCGGGCGGGATGGCGAGATAGTGCGCCGGACGGCGGGCCTTGCCCAGCGCCTGTCTGAGCGCTTCGAACGTGCCCGGGTCATTGTAGTCGCCACACACGTAGCTGAGGAGAGAGAGCAAATGATCGAGGGCTGGCTTGTCATCGACCCTGCCGGATTTCCTGATGGCGTCCCGGGCGCGCTTGCGTAGCTGCGCCGAACTCAGCTTGGAAGCGGCGACGCCGACCACCGGGACATTGAGGACGCCGCGTTTGGCCATCGCGTAGAGTGCCGGAAGGATCTTCTTGCGGGCGAGGTTGCCAGTCACGCCGAAGATCACCAGCGCACCGGACGGCGCTGCGCTGCGACTTGTCTTCTTCATTTTCACCTCCTTAGTTTGGAGATATTGGACAGTATCGCCGGCGGAGCGAGCTTCCCTGCCAGAGAATTCACTTTCATTGCGGTCAACCCCCGTCCTTGTTACGAATCAGCACGACGACGGCTCTGCCTGGCACACGATATTCCATCGACTGCAAGGGGCTTTCGTTGCCGGGTTCGAGAATATCGAACGGGCTTTCGAGGCTGGTATCGACCACGCGCCGCCACGCGTTCGCTGCGCCCTCCTGTATCTCAAAAGTCAGTTCCTCCCAATAGGCATTGATCATCACGTAGAGGTCGATGTCCTGGTGCGACCCGCCGTGCAGGGCAAAGGCGAGGCTGCGCGAATCGTCTGCCAGGTCGGGATCCTGGCCGACCCCGTACCAACGGACATCCTCGCGCCAGAACCGGCTCCTCGCCAGCGATGGGTGCGCCTTGCGAAACGCGATCATCAGCTTGAAGAAACGGAATATGTCCGGGTTGGCGTCCAGCCGGTCCCAATCGATCCAGGTCGTCTCGTTGTCCTGGTTGTAAGGATTGTTGTTCCCGGCCTGCGTGTGCATGAACTCGTCGCCGGCGCGGAACATGGGCGTACCGTTCGACAAGAACAGCAGGCAGCAGAAATTCTTGACCTGTTGCTTGCGCAGTTTCTGCACCTCGGGCGGCACGCCCTCGTCCCCTTCCCAGCCGCAGTTCCAACTATAGTTTTCCTCGGCACCGTCGGTGTTGTCG
>JAJZPR010000050.1 GCA_021847835.1 Pseudomonadota bacterium | reverse complement strand
CTTGCCCGCCAGGATTTCTCCCAGATCGTGCGCCAACTGGAACAGCTCAGGCGAGAGGAAGCCATACGCCGTGAGCTTCTTCTGCAGCGACCTGACCGGCATCATCGAGCGGCCCTTGAGCACCTCGTTCTGTGCCATCCGGTAGAGATGGGCACCGACGTCATGCATGCTGCTGAGGATTTCCCCGAGGAGGGAGTTCGCGAACTCCTCTTCGCCACCTTCGATCTCGCCCACCCGAACCGCGGTGCGCTTGATCTTCATGCGGCCCGCGAGGGTGTCGCGCGTCGGAACGCTGCCGAGCAGCCCGTCCCATTCGGGATGACTGTCACGCCAGGCCTGCGCCTTCTGCTCGAAGTTGGTCAGGAAGCTTTCGATTTCGCACTTGGCCTCGTCGATCGCAGCGTCGACCTCCTTGAGCACCGAGTCAGCGATAGCTTCAGGGATGAAGAACGCGCCTTCGACCTTGACCGCCTTCTGCTCGAGCTTGTAGCGCACGCCCTTGGCGGCGCTCTGCACGCGCGTGAGGTCTTTCGGGTTGATCAGGAACTTCTTGCCCAACTGGGCAATTTCCGAAGGCGGAAGTTTCTTGGCGTCGAGGCCAATATCTTCCGGCTTCAGCGTTGTGGAACCGCCATACAGCCTGGTATTCAGAAACACCAGAAAACCATTCTTGATGCTCATTGTTTTGCTCCTTGCAAGAAGAGAGCGGAGCACTCCCCTTACGGGGAATGTCCCCGCGAGGGTTCGGGCCATCACTGGCCGGATGATTGTTTCGCCTAACTGGCGCAGGACCGCAGAAACGCGGCTTGCGGAAACCCGCGGGCTTCCGTAAGACGGCTCAAGCAGTGAGATAAAAGCCAGACCCTTGCGGGCCTGGCTTGGTTAGAAATACGCCGAAGCGCGATTGGTTTTGAGCAATTCCCGCAGGTACGTCACGGGGTTGTTCGGTCGTTGGTCGGCGAAGCCACCGTCCAGGAATTCGAGTTCCCGTTCGGCGATCTCGACCCCTCTGACGTTCTGCTTCTTCACCAGCCGATCAAATGCCTGCCCTTTGGAGGGAGAAGCCATGATCGCGTCGAAGAGTGCGTGGTCGCCATCGTCGTAGCACCAGATAGCGCCCCCGCGGAAGCGAACCAGCAAACCGACCTGGTGATGCCAGCCGATCTCGCTGATTGCGCTCGAGGTGACAGGAATGAGCTGCATACCTGTCCCCCCTAGAACACCGCGCGGCCGCGCTTGAGCTTGGCCACCAGATCGACCGGAATGACCCCGTGCTTTTCCAGCAAAGACCGGATAGCAGGATCTTCCTGCGACTTGGGCACGATTTCCGCCCAGGCCTGCCGTGGCGAAACCATCTCGTCACCGAGGATCAGTTTCCCCTGGTAGCGTTTGACCGCAACCAGCAAGGCCCCCAGCACATCCTGCATCGGATCAGTCAGCGACAGCGTCAAACTGCCGCCCGCCACAACGCTGGAATACAGCGGTTCGTCGTCGTCACTTCTGAAAATCGACATGACGTACGACTGCGCCTTGTTGCCGTGCACGAGTTCGGAAGTCTTGGTGCAAAGTCCGAAATCCGAGAAGAAGCCCAGGTCCCAACCATCAGCCTTTGGCTGATTAATCAGAACTTGCAGCATTCGCCACCTCCACGACTTCAGGGACACCGAAGACCTGGAGCACGGTTTCCTTGACCGCCTTCACGCTGTTGACGTCGCGCGTGTGGTTGCACACGGTCAGATCCAGCGCGTAGTAGATCGGGTTGACCCCGGTCTGCTCGATGCCGGCGAAGTCCAGCGTACGCTTTGCCCAGTTGACGAGCGCGCGAGTGGAGATGGTCAGCCGGCAGGTGCCGCCCTTGTACATCGTGCGAACACGATTGGCGACGTCGACCAGGCTCTTTGCCATCGGCTCGGGATCTTCGTGGCCGTAGTCGCCGAGGACATCGGTCAAAAGGCCCTCCTCAGCTTCGCTGTCCATGTAGTCCACGCGCATCTTCATGAAACGATCGGCGTAGGCCGCGTCCTGGAGATAGCGCCCACGGTAGGAAGCGTCGTCCTCGGGATTGGTCGTGCAGATGACCTTGAAACCCGGTTTGGGCTTGATCGTCTGACGCAGCTCGGGGATGTAGACCGCGGACCCTTGCAGGAACTCGTTCAGCGACGTTGCCGTGCCGGGAGGCATGGCATTGGACTCGTTGATGAGGACACCCCAGCCTTCCATCGCGGCCTTGGTGACGGGCCCGGGGAGGAATTCGGTTTTGCCCTCGTCGTTGATGACGTAGTAGCCGATCAGATCGCCCGGCTCGGTCCGCTCGTGTGCCGTGATGGACAGAAGCGGGAGGTTGAGGCGCGCGAAATACTGCTCGGCCAGACTGGTCTTGCCGGAACCTTTCGGCCCCTGCAGTTCGAGAGCCACCTGCTCGCTTTCCATGAAAGCACGGAAAACGCGGAGAACGTCCTTGCGGAACACATACCGGTCATTCTTCTCCGGCGTGAATTCGTTCGGGACGTCCTCGCCGCGGCAAGGAATGGCTGCGCCTGGGAAGCCAAAGGCTTCTTCGACCGTGAATTGCTTTTGCATTGCTGCTCCTTCAAAAAGAAGACGGAGCAGCCCCATCCGGGGAGCTTGCCCCGTCTGGGTTGTTGGTTGGGCAGGTATCTGCCCGGCTGAAACTGGCTTAATTCTAGGCCCGGCCTGCTTTCGTGGCGCGTGGCAAAGACGACAAAAACGGCGTCCTTTTCGTGCCTCTTTCGATGGGTGCGGTCGAGCTGACCGTTGACACGGGGGCGGCAGGTGGTAATTTGGGAACGTGTCCGGCTGTTCCGGCCGACTCCTTTTGGAAAAACGACCGCGCAGGCCGTGTGTCGTCTCGCACCCACAAAAGGAGAATTACATGAATCTCAACGAACTCTTTCGCCAAATTGCCACAGCCAGCGACTCTGAGGGCCTGCGCCAGCTCGCGGTCAAATCCGGCTTGTCCGAGGACGAGGTTATCGTCATCGCCGTCAGTCGCATGTTTCACGACGTCTTTCACGCCGACACCCGTCACCCATCCCAGGATCTGATCGACGATATCCGCGTCGAGCTCGCGTTTGAGCGGCGCGGCCGTACGGTCGGAGGGATCACCTATCTGCATGCCCCGGAGGATTTCATTCGACGTGTCGAGCAACGAATTGCGGAAGGCATTCCCCTTCCTCATGAAGATGACGACAGCCTGGAGAACTTCTTTCTCTTCGACTTTCTTCCCGACGCCGCGAAGGCACAAGCAAAGGCTGTTTCAGATCCTCTCGCGAAACGTCATCTCATCGTAGACATGCTCAAGCGGCATCTCTTGGATTACCCGACCGAGGAAAATTTATCAGAGTGGGAGAGTCGTGGCCTTATCGAAAGACGGCCTAAAGAAAAATCGCAACAGCTCGCCGATTTTTTCGAGAAACACGGGTTCGACAACAAGGGTTGATCCACCCGCTCTACAGCGGGTGGTAGGTTGTTAAATCAGCCCGGCATGAATCGCCGCGCTCCTGAATGCCCCGTATAGCCGCTTCGGAATCGAACCCTTCTTGCAGCAGGCCTCGATTGGCTTCCAGGCAGTCTTGTTGAGATCGAACCTGGTTGGAAGGTGCACCCCGCAATCACGGATGTCGACTTCCTTCGTGACAACCAGTTCCCAATTCAGATGCCCCGATTCGGACACGCTCTTGGAAGAACCGAAGGCCACGTGCACCCGGCTGCCCGTAATGGTTTCTTCTACCTCGATCACGATGCAGAAATGGGGCAAGGAGCCTCCTTCTTCCATCGGGAACTGGCAAAAGACGATGTCACCAACTCCGATTTCCACGTTCTCTCCTTACATGGTTTCCCAACAGGAGAGACCCTCTGGGTTCTCCCCCAGAGGGCGGTTGAAATGGCCTACTCAGCCATCGTCAGACGGATCGTGGGTTTCCAGTCCCCACTCGCCATCACATACACCCGGTCGCCCGGGCGAAACCGTCCGCCGTCTTCCTGCACGACGAACTTGGTCTTCCCATCCGCGAACCGGATGATCACCTCGGCCGCACCCGACTCGGAAACGCTGCGGGCAGTTTCC
The DNA here is from genome assembly GCA_021847835.1 of Pseudomonadota bacterium. GTDB lineage: Bacteria > Pseudomonadota > Gammaproteobacteria > Burkholderiales > Thiobacillaceae > UBA6918. Next base: position 12,379 of record JAJZPR010000050.1, on the reverse strand, counting down.
TGTCCCGCTATCGCACCGATCAGACCGCCGATGATGGCGCCGGCGTACTTGCCGTTGCCATTGCCCAGTTTCGAACCGGCCAGAGCGCCGAGAGCGCCACCGACCGCCTTGCCTGTCGTGTCAGCCGTGGCTGTCGCTTCCAGCTGGACGCGACGAACAGCCACCACGGTTGCTTCCTGGACATCGCCACTGCGGAGGGCTTCCCCACGCGCATAGCTGCCGCTGCTGCGGTTGTACGACTCGATGGGGTTATCACCCCAGAACTGAGCCTCGGCCGCGCCAGACGTCATCGACACCAATGCGACCATCGCCGCAAAAACGATCTTCTTCATGTTTTTCCCTTTTCGAAAAGAAAAGCACGGCTTCCCGTGCATGAGATGTGGCGTACCGGCTTCCCGGTGTTGCCGTTTGATTCAGGCTTTCGCCCGTTTTGGCGCACGTGGCGCACAAAATCCTGTACTGGCTTTCCACAGCAGTCGTGAACCGTTCTGGAAAACCAGCCCCGAAGGGCTGGCTGGTTGGTGATCGCCGCGTCAGAAAAATCCGCTGCGGCGAGTGCTTTTGAGCAGCTTGCTCAGGTCTGGCGCCGGTTTGGCCTTCGGCCGCGCCGACTGGGGAGGGGTCACGGGTGAGTCCTGACTTCTGTCGTTCGAAAGATCGACAGTGAAGCCGTGGCCCCCCCAGTTGCCCTGCTGCAGAAACTTCGCGGCACACGCCCTCGCAAAAGCGACTTCCTGCGGTGTTCCCCCGTCGAACAGCAGCTGGCTCTCACCGGCCTTCACGTGTGCCATGGCGGCGACGCAGGCACGTTCCATGCCGTGCGGCACTCCATGGAACGTAACGAGCAACTGATAACCCTTGTCCTGCTTGTCGTGCCAGTTCGCGCTCGATTGGTTTTCCACCAGGCCGGCCCCGTTCTTCCGGATCGGTCCATGGATCACCGGGCTTTTGCCTTTGCCGTCAGATATGCCCAGCACCTGCGCCCAGATCTTGTTGCTGTTGCCCCGTTGGTCGATGAGGATCGTTACGGACGTTGAAATCGCCATGCCGATCACCAATCATTCTGGTACTTGAAGGAATGAAGACTTCCGCGAATCTGGAGGTCTTTGCCCAACAAGCCGCGCAGTTTGTCGATCAGCGCCGGCAACTCTTCGTCGACGGGCACGTCCATGCGAACTTCCGCATCCCCGTAGTACGTCTCTTCCTTGCCTTCCATGAGGGCAAAGATAGCCTTTGCTTCCGGGTTGGCATTCAGCACCTTGGCGTTTGCTGCGAAGGTCAGCTTGCTCGGCAGTGCCACGTTGGTACGTTGGCAATAGTCCGGGAACATCGGCGCTTCCTTGACCAGTTCACGGGTCGACCTGATATACCCTTCCGCCGAAACATTGCGTCCGCCCGGTTTGAGCCAGCCGGCTTCGCAATCCGCGCCCAGCAGGCACGAGAGTTTCATGAGGCTGGTCTTGTCACCAACATGCTGCAGCCACCAGCGGCGGGCGATGCGCTCGCCTTTTCCACCCCTGGTTGTGGTGAAGTTGTTGTCCCCGCCATACGACATCAGGGCATACAGACCGCCCGGCATGGCGATGACGGTACGAGTGAATTCGACTCTGTAGCTCATGCTGCCTCCTGCATCGAAAACAGGTCGTATTCCACCTTCTCCATTTTCCAGACCGACCACTGGCCGCTGTTGTCGATGGACGACAGGGCTCCGTAGTTCTTGAACATCAGCGCCTCGGTTTCGGGCGCCAGCATGTCGATCCGGATGAAGTCGCCATTGGCCTGCGGCATTTCGCAGCCGAATGCCTTGGCAAGCTCTTCCAGATACCCCTGGTAGCCCTCGCCGCGCACGACATTGCAGACGATGATGTATTTGCCGGCGAGTTCTGCCGGGGTGAACGGTTTCTTGAGGATGCTGCGCCATTTGGTGCAGTAGTTTTCCGGAAGAACCGCTTTCCCATTCACCGTGAGGCTGCCGTCTTCGCAGGCGGCCGCATGCACGGCGATTTTCCGCATGACGTACTCTTTGCCGGTGTCCACGCCGACCACCGTGCACGTGCCGTCATCCAGCACCGCGATGGCTGCCGTGAGGACGGAATCGTTCTCCGGATGCTTCCATTGAACGCAAAACTGCATGATTTCATTCATGCCAATCTCCTTGTTAAGCGGCCTTCGAGAGGCCATTTGAGATGGAAACCCACGGCGTCTTGGCGTTGTAGCAACGCTTGACCCGCCAGTGCTCCAGTGTTTGATCGACCGCGCGCTCGAGCTCGGCCATGTCGTAGAATCCCCACTCAGAGTCGACAACGAAGTCGCCCTCGTCGCCCTCCTCCGGGTCGAACATCGACAGTCGGTAGCCGTACACCTCGCCACGCTGCCATTTGTTCAGCCATTCGATGGTGTCTTCCGCTTCCTTCGTCAGCTTTTCCTGCCCATCGGCGTCCCGACTCAGCACTGCCTGCGCGGCAGCACGCTCAAGTGCCCAGCGCGGGCTCCACCATCCGACGACCTTCTGCTTGCGATCCTGGCCAGCCAGCTCGTAGTAGCCTGGCTTCCCGACGATCCCCACGTAAGGGACATCGCGGACCCACACAACCTCGCCGCGAATGAAGCGGGCCAAGACGGACTCGGCGGAGTGCGGATAAAACAGATCTTCCGCATCGCGCATCAGATGCGCCGGAACGGTGTAAACCATCACACTCGGACACCGACCCTGGATGTTTCGCGGGTCTGGTTCGTCCGTGTCCTGGTAGACCTTGAGTTCGGCGGTGTAGGTGGCCATCCAGCTGTGAAGGCCGAAGGTTTCCTCTTTGATGATTCCCATAGTGCCTCCTGAAAAAATGGGAGACACCCGCCAGGGATGTCCCCCTGGTTGGGATGAATTGGTTTGCTCCTGCCTTACGGCCTCGATGCCCGGAGCTGGTGATGCATCAAGAAGACGGCATTCCGATATCGTCGTTCATGGACGGTATGGGAATGCCGCTTTCGCGGTATTCCTGCCTTGCGGCAACTCGGTTTCAGTCCTCCGCCCGGCCATGAGGCCGAGCGGTCCTTGCGTCAGAATCAGAAAAACGGCCGGCTGGATTTCCCGGTGATTTCCCTGATCTTGGTTTTCATCGGCACCACGGGTTGCGGTCCCTTTCGCCGCTGGTACAGCGCCTCGCCGCGAATCTTGCAAATGGCGAGGATGACCGCGACCAACTCGGGATCGTTTATACCCCACGAGCGGAGCACTACCTTGGACTTTTCGTCGATCAGCCTGTCAGGCAGATCTTCGTCAGCCATGATCTCAGTCACTTGGTTGAGGCACGACCGATAATCGTTATCCAGAAGCTCGATGACGTTGGTCGGCCGCGACAGCGCCTCGTCTTTCCACGCCTCCCCCCACGTTTCGTAGCAGGAGATGGCCTGTTCCATCGCGGACAGCGCGCCGGCCGCGGATGAGGAAGTTGTCTCGATGTCCTGCAGGTACCCTTTCACCGAATCGTAATCCTCGTGCTCCAGTGATTTCAGCGCCTTGGCGACGTATTTTTCGACGTCGCCGGCGTCTGAAATGGCCGACCTGATTTCATCCTGATCGTAGCTCGGCTGCGCTGGCAGACCGAGCTCCTCTTCGTCTGTGGAGGTTGCGGTGGCCGGTTTCAGTTCAGCGGTCAGTCCCATGAGAGGTTGCCCCCCGCCTGGTACTCGGTCACGCGCGTCTCGAAGAAGTTCTTTTCCTTCTTCAGGTCGATCATCTCGGCCATCCACGGGAAGGGGTTTCCCGCGCCGGGGAAGATTTCATCCAGTCCGATCTGCGTGGCACGCCGGTTGGCGATGAAACGCAGGTACTCCTTGAACTGGCTGGCGTTCAAGCCCAGCACACCGCGAGGCATGGTGTCTTCCGCGTAGCGGAATTCCAGCTCGACCGCCTTGATGAACAAGCCCTTCAGCTCCTCCTTGAACGCATCGTTCCAGAGGTACGGGTTCTCCATCTTGATGGTGTTGATGAGGTCGATACCAAAATTGCAGTGCATCGACTCATCCCGCAGGATGTACTGATACTGCTCCGCGGCGCCCGTCATCTTGTTCTGCCGGCCCAGTGCGAGGATCTGCACGAAGCCAACGTAGAAGAACAGGCCTTCCATCAGGCATGCGAACACGATCAGGCTCTTGAGGAGCTTCTGGTCGCTTTCCGGCGTGCCGGTCTTGAACGCCGGATCCGTGAGGGTGTCGATGAACGGGATCAGGAAATCATCCTTGTCACGGATCGACGTCACCTCATGGTATGCGTTGAAGATCTCGGATTCGTCCAACCCCAGGCTTTCCACGATGTACTGGTAGGCATGGGTATGGATGGCCTCCTCGAAGGCCTGCCGCAGCAGATACTGGCGACACTCGGGTGCGGTGATATGCCGGTAGGTGCCGAGCACGATGTTGTTGGCCGCCAGAGAGTCAGCCGTCACGAAGAAGCCCAGGTTGCGCTTCACGATCCGGCGCTCGTCCTCGGTCAGACCGTTCGGGTCTTTCCATTGGGCGATGTCGCGGCCCATGTTCACTTCCTGCGGCATCCAGTGGTTGGCGCAGCCGGCCAGGTATTTGTCCCAGGCCCACTTATACTTGAACGGAACGAGCTGGTTCACATCGGTCTGGCCGTTGATCACCCGCTTGTCGACCGCGGCAACGCGGCCCGTTTGCTTGACCGTCTTCTCGACGGCCTGCTGTTCGTCTTCGAAATTCAACATGATTTTCTTCCTTGAGAATTCCCGGCTTCGCGTGAAGCAAGGATAGATTGGTTTGTGATGACGCACGGCTGACAAAGGCATGCATTCCTGCCGTCTTTGTCAGTCCCCGCCGCCCCCATCTGCACCGCCCGAGTCGCTTGCAAAAGCGTCCGAGTCGTAGGCCTGATGGTGGTGACGGTCCTCGTCGTGGTTGTTTTCCGGTGCTGCCGGAGCCGGCCGGCGCGAACGCCGTGGCTCGAGCTTCTGGTGGGATCCGGATGCCGAGCGCCGTGCCTTCGGTTCGATTCCCGGCATGGGCCGGTTGATCTCTTCCTTCAGCCATTGCAACCCGGCTTGCAGATCTGCGATGAAGCGGTTCAGCATCTGATTGCCCTCGGTTGACGCGGAGCACACCCTGACGGGCATGACCCCGCTAGGGTTGTTGATTGCGCTTTGTTCCGCGCGTGGGGCTGACGCCTTTCCTGAAAACGTGTTCTCAGGAAAGGCCCCTCCCGGAGGAGAGGCCTTCGTTCAGTAGCCGATCTTGCCGCTCTGAACCATCACCTTGTCAGCGCGCCGCAACGCTTTCGCGTTCTTGGCGTGCGACCCGGACTTTCTGAATCTGGCAGCGGCAACATAGGGGTTGCGCGGCGCCAGCATCGGTTGCTTCTTCATGATTTCTCCTGAGCGCAACGCCGGCGGCGCGCGTCTGACTTAGGCGGCTTCCGCCATGGGTTTGTACTTGAGCTGGGACAGCTTGCAGTCGCTCAGATCCTGATCGGTACGCTTGCCCAGCCAGACGGGCTGGAAAATGCAGCCCCGGTCGAATGCGTACAGATATTGCACCTCCACCACATCCCCTGCCTGCGGGATGTCGTGGTTCGGCGGGATCGTGACGTTCCCGAGCCGGATCGTGTTGCCCTGCTCGTCGTACGCCGCCACCTGCACGCTCCGCTTGGAGTCGTTCTGGCTCTCGACGAAGAGCGTGGCGCGCTCGACGAACTTGAACTTCAGCTGATCGCCGCCCGAGTTCGGCCGGCCGACCGCGTACGGCGCGCTCGCCCGCTTGAACACCACGCCTTCACCATTTCGCCCCTTGACGATGGCAAAGGTGCTGCGTTTTTCGGCTTCGGTACGCTGAGTCGCCACCACTTCGACGTTGGAGCTGGCCACCGCGCGCATGACGTCGCCCAGCATCTCCACTCGGTTCTCGCAGGTGGCCTGACGAAGGTCATCGCCGGCGAGCTGGAGGAGATCGAAGACATGGTAGGCGTCCCCGATGATCTCGCCGTCCAGGATGGTGCTTTCCGGCAGGGTGGACAGAGCTTCCGCCAGAGGGAGCGGCAAAGCCACGCGCATGCCCTTGCGGTTGATGCCGAACCAGGCGCCGCCGACATTGCTTACCATCCTGCGCTCGCCGTCCTTTTTTTCCTGGAGCAGCCAGGCGGGGTCCTTCAGCAGGCGCTCGAGGTCGGGTTCGTCCACCGGGTTGAGCAACTGGGGCAGCACGCCTGTGTACGACGCCTCATTCGGCGTGCCCTGGTAGGCCGTGCCGGATTTGCCCGTGGTGTAGCCCTTGCCCATCTTTTCTGCGACGATCTTATCGAAGGCCTTCTTGGCCTTCTCGTAGGGTACTGGGTCTTTGGTCTTGGTGCCGCTCGTCAGCGCGGACCCGCGGCGACCGTAGCGGGTGTTGACCACGTAGCCGCCTTCAGCTTCCACGAGGTCCGCGTGGTACTCCTTGTCAGAGCCGTTTTCGCGGAAGTAGAGGCTGATGGTTTCGTTTTGCATTGGTTTCTCCTGAAAAAAGACGGAGAAACCCCCGACAGGAGCTTCCCCGTCGGGTTGATGGTTCGCCTTGCGGCGTGCGTTCGGGTCGAGACGACCCAGAATCAGGGTTAATTCTAGTCGCCGTCCGCCGGTTGGCTTCCTCTTAAAAACGACATAATTGGATGGCTTTTTTGCGCTTCCGTGAATGATTAGGATTTCCCACATATTCCCAGATAGAGCTGACATATTCGTTGGCTCTTCTGGGAGCCTGCTTGAGGGATAGCGAATATGTGGGTTTGCGTTTTGCAACTTTTTCTTCGCGGTGATGGCTGCTCTGCATGAAAGGCCCGCAACGACCATTGTAGTCGCCATCACCCGTTAGGTCACGAACCTGTAAGTATCAATCGGTTTTGCAACCGAACCCGGCCTGGGCTCGGCTCGGCGAAGCCGAACGAGCCAGGAGACAAGCGAGCGAAGCGGAGCGCGTCAGGGTCGGAGAGAAGAAGGTGACCGCGCTATATGCCAACCATTTTTTTCAGATGGTTCGCGTAGATCACCAGCTTGGCGTTCACGGCTTTCATTTCCGCCATCAGTTCTTCATATTGTGGGTAGGAGCGCTGAAGCTGCTGAGGTGGCACATCCTTGTGCGTTGGGTCATTGACTGCGCCGTCCCACCATCGGCGGTATCGCGCTTGCCAGCGCGTCAGGTGGGGACGAAGTTCCTTGTTAAGAATGTGGACGGTAATAAGCACCAGTTCCTTGGTGGTTTCACTGCTCCTGACCTTCGTGACTGGAATGCCCTTGATCATTTCTCGGGCGATTCGGAAGAACTCGTACCAAGAGTTGTAGACCTCGACGATCACATCGTTCTCTTCATCGAGAGGAAGGCCGATTTTTCTTGTGGTCAACTCTGTCCAAAACTGGAACCCGATCTGTAGGTCTTCGAGGTTGGCCTTCAGGGTGACCTTCCCACTGCCAATGCCGAACTCGGCTTTGTCCACCTCAAGAGAGGATATGTTGCCGAACAGCTGATGACGACGGGCATACACGATGCCGACAACAAGCAGGATGAAGCCGGCAAGCACCCACCATGCAATCTCGATTTGCAGGCCGCTAACGGTCGTGAGGGCGATGGAAAACAGAGTCATCAGTCGCAGAGGTTCTTCCCAAGTTGAAGCCTACTGTTATCGATCTTCTCGGCCCGGCTGATTCGGGCATCGAATGCGTCCTGGACGGCGCTTTTCACGTTTTGCTCCGATACCGTGATCCCTTCCCAAGTCCAAATGGCCGCATAACTGGACTTCGCGTTGTCTGCCAGTCTGGCTGGCAAGTCGTCATACTTGAACTGGTTCCCTGGCTGTAGAGGAAATGACGGTAGCAGAATACCCAGCAAGCCGGAGTACCCGCCGATCTTCTTGTTCAAGCCAGCCGAGATTTCCCAATCAACGTGCTTTCTGCACCTTGTTTTTGCCCCCACCAGGACGATTACCACTGATGCGTCCGATATGTACCCCTCCTGAATGAGGCGCTTGATGTACTCGGTGCTCACGTCTGTGGAAATATCCCCCGGCTGTACGGACTTGCTGATGAACAGATGCCCGAACGCTCGCTCGAAGGCATCACGGTAAGCCTGATCCGCCTTGTGGTAGTAGCTGACGAACACCTTGTGGCGCACGGCCGCGTTCAGCAGCCCAAGCCCGGAATATGGCGTGTACCCCATCTCATCCCTCCCCGAAGGTCCATCAGCAAACCACCGTTTTCTATACGCATCCTACCAGCACGCCAAATGTCATTTTCAGAAGACGACTGCACCAGTTGATTGGGCGTAATGGCTGTTGTGCAGCCAGCTCCTGACAGTTCAATATCAGAAGTGATCTGCACCAATCTCGACTATGCTCAATACTCGTGTGCACCAAAGCGAGGTGAGCATGGCGACGGACACCCCACGGATTCCAGAACAAGGCGTGGCCACTCTGCCTGATGAGGCTTGGGAGCGTGCGCGCCGTCGTGCGGAGATCATCAGTCCGTTGGCGCAGTCGGAGACGGTCGGGCACGAAGCGGCCGATATGGCGGCTCAGGCGCTGGGCTTGTCTCGGCGCCAGGTATACGTTCTGATCCGGCGTGCCCGGCAAGGCAGCGGCCTCGTGACGGATCTGGTGCCCGGCCAGTCCGGTGGAGGTAAAGGTAAGGGGCGCTTGCCGGAACCGGTCGAGCGCGTCATCCACGAGCTACTGCAAAAGCGGTTCCTGACCAAGCAGAAGCGCAGCCTAGCGGCCTTTCACCGCGAAGTCACTCAGGTGTGCAAGGCTCAAAAACTGCGAGTGCCGGCGCGCAATACCGTGGCCTTACGGATCGCTAGCCTTGACCCGCGCAAGGTCATCCGCCGGCGGGAAGGCCAGGATGCCGCTCGTGACCTACAAGGTGTGGGCGGCGAGCCTCCTGCCGTGACCGCGCCGCTGGAGCAGGTGCAGATAGACCATACGGTCATCGACCTGATCGTGGTCGATGACCGCGACCGGCAACCTATTGGCCGCCCGTACCTGACCCTCGCCATCGACGTGTTCACCCGCTGCGTGCTCGGCATGGTCGTCACGCTGGAAGCGCCGTCTGCCGTTTCGGTTGGCCTGTGCCTCGTGCATGTCGCCTGCGACAAGCGCCCTTGGCTGGAAGGACTGAACGTGGAAATGGATTGGCAGATGAGCGGCAAGCCCTTGCTGCTCTACCTAGACAACGCGGCCGAGTTCAAGAGCGAGGCCCTGCGCCGGGGTTGCGAGCAGCATGGCATCCGGCTGGACTATCGCCCGCTGGGACAGCCGCACTATGGCGGCATCGTGGAACGGATCATCGGCACGGCGATGCAGATGATTCACGACGAACTGCCGGGAACGACCTTCTCCAACCCTGACCAGCGCGGCGACTACGATTCCGAAAACAAGGCCGCCCTGACGCTGCGCGAGCTAGAGCGCTGGCTCACATTGGCGGTCGGCACCTACCACGGTTCGGTGCACAACGGCCTGCTCCAACCGCCGGCCGCGCGCTGGGCCGAGGCCGTGGCGCGTGTCGGCGTACCGGCCGTCGTCACACGCGCTACTTCGTTCCTGGTCGATTTTCTGCCGATCCTCCGGCGCACGCTGACCCGCACCGGCTTTGTCATCGACCACATCCACTACTACGCCGATGCGCTCAAGCCGTGGATTGCGCGGCGTGAACGCTGGCCGTCCTTTCTGATCCGGCGCGATCCGCGCGACATCAGCCGTATCTGGGTCCTGGAACCGGAGGGACAGCATTACCTGGAAATTCCCTACCGTACCTTGTCGCATCCGGCTGTCACCCTCTGGGAACAACGGCAGGCGCTGGCGAAACTGCGGCAGCAAGGGCGCGAACAGGTGGATGAGTCGGCGCTGTTCCGCATGATCGGCCAGATGCGTGAGATTGTGACCAGCGCGCAGAAGGCCACACGCAAGGCGCGGCGTGACGCGGATCGCCGCCAGCACCTCAAGACATCAGCTCGGCCGGACAAGCCCGTTCCGCCGGATACGGATATTGCCGACCCGCAGGCAGACAACTTGCCACCCGCCAAACCGTTCGACCAGATTGAGGAGTGGTAGCCGTGGACGAATATCCCATCATCGACCTGTCCCACCTGCTGCCGGCGGCCCAGGGCTTGGCCCGTCTTCCGGCGGACGAGCGCATCCAGCGCCTTCGCGCCGACCGCTGGATCGGCTATCCGCGCGCAGTCGAGGCGCTGAACCGGCTGGAAGCCCTTTATGCGTGGCCAAACAAGCAACGCATGCCCAACCTGCTGCTGGTTGGCCCGACCAACAATGGCAAGTCGATGATCGTCGAGAAGTTCCGCCGCACCCACCCGGCCAGCTCCGACGCCGACCAGGAGCACATCCCGGTGTTGGTCGTGCAGATGCCGTCCGAGCCGTCCGTGATCCGCTTCTACGTCGCGCTGCTCGCCGCGATGGGCGCGCCGCTGCGCCCACGCCCACGGTTGCCGGAAATGGAGCAACTGGCTCTGGCACTGCTGCGCAAGGTCGGCGTGCGCATGCTGGTGATCGACGAGCTGCACAACGTGCTGGCCGGCAACAGCGTCAACCGCCGGGAATTCCTCAACCTGCTGCGCTTCCTCGGCAACGAACTGCGCATCCCGTTGGTTGGGGTAGGCACGCGCGACGCCTACCTAGCCATCCGCTCCGATGACCAGTTGGAAAATCGCTTCGAGCCGATGATGCTGCCGGTATGGGAGGCCAACGACGATTGCTGCTCACTGCTGGCCAGCTTCGCCGCTTCGCTCCCGCTGCGCCGGCCTTCCCCAATTGCCACGCTGGACATGGCTCGCTACCTGCTCACACGCAGCGAGGGCACCATAGGGGAACTGGCGCACTTGCTGATGGCGGCGGCCATCGTCGCCGTGGAGAGCGGCGAGGAAGCGATCAACCATCGCACACTCAGCATGGCCGTTTACACCGGACCCAGCGAGCGGCGGCGGCAATTCGAGCGGGAACTGATGTGAAGCCTGCGCCGCGCTGGCCGCTGCATCCCGCCCCGAAAGAAGGCGAGGCGCTGTCCTCATGGCTCAACCGCGTGGCCCTTTGCTATCACATGGAGGAGCCCGACCTGCTGGAGCACGATCTTGGTCACGGCCAGGTCGATGACCTGGACACCGCGCCACCACTCTCGCTGCTGGCGTTGCTTTCCCAGCGGAGCGGCATCGAGCTGGACCGGCTGCGCTGTATGAGTTTCGCCGGATGGGTGCCTTGGCTACTGGACAGCCTTGATGACCAGATTCCAGACGCCTTGGAAACCTATGCGTTTCAGCTCTCGGTGTTGCTGCCAAGACTCCGCCGTAAGACGCGATCCATCACGAGCTGGCGTGCCTGGCTGCCCAGCCAGCCGATAAACCGCGCCTGTCCGCTCTGCCTGAGCGATCCGGAGAACCAAGCCGTACTGCTCGCGTGGAAGCTGCCCCTGATGCTGAGCTGCCCGCTGCATGGCTGCTGGCTGGAATCCTATTGGGGCGTGCCAGGGCGGTTTCTCGGCTGGGAGAACGCCGACGCCGAACCGCGCACCGCCAGCGACGCGATTGCGGCGATGGACCAGCGTACCTGGCAGGCACTGACAACCGGTCACGTGGAGCTGCCGCGCCGACGCATCCACGCCGGATTGTGGTTTCGACTTCTTCGCACGCTGCTCGATGAGCTGAACACCCCGCTTTCCGCGTGCGGAACCTGCGCGGGGTATCCCCGCCAAGTCTGGGAAGGCTGCGGGCATCCGCTGCGTGCTGGGCAAAGTCTGTGGCGACCGTATGAAACCCTGAATCCGATAGTACGGTTACAGATGCTGGAGGCGGCGGCAACGGCAATCAGCTTGATTGAGGTGAGGGACATCAGCCCGCCAGGCGAGCAGGCAAAGCTATTCTGGTCCGAGCCCCAAACCGGGTTCACCAGTGGCCTGCCGACGAAAGCGCCGAAGCCCGAGCCCATCAATCACTGGCAGCGTGCAGTCCAGGCCATCGACGAGGCCATCATTGAAGCGCGACACAACCCCGAGACGGCACGCTCGCTGTTCGCGTTGGCTTCCTATGGTCGGCGCGATCCCGCTTCCTTGGAACGGTTGCGCGCCACCTTCGTGAAGGAAGGCATCCCGCCGGAATTTCTGTCACATTACCTGCCTGATGCACCCTTTGCATGTCTTAAACAAAATGACGGGTTAAGTGACAAATTTTGACGGATAGAGCTTTCCGGCTCACACTGTCACATAATCGAACGTATACGTGACGGGTGAAAAGGTGCTGATCGGCTACATGCGGGTATCGAAGGCGGACGGATCCCAGTCCACCAATTTGCAACGCGATGCGCTCATCGCCGCTGGTGTGAGCCTTGCGCACCTTTACGAGGATCTGG
>JAJZPR010000049.1:2341-16848 GCA_021847835.1 Pseudomonadota bacterium | reverse complement strand
CTAAGTATTCTTAAAGAGGGGAAGTCTGCGTAAGCGCTATTTCATACCGCTGATTTTGACGATCAGTCTCCTCGGTAGCGGTTATACGACAAAACCAAGCTATTGCCTGACCGATCCCACGAGACCGCATATCGCTGGTGCGGAAACCATCGTGAACAGTTATCTCGATGCGGTCGACCGCGGTGAATTGCAGACATTCGGCCGGAGGCTCGATCGGTCCGAGATCGCACCGGTACGGCTCGAATACATCTACGACATTGCCAGCGAAACCATGGAAATCCGGGTCTATTCGAACTTGAAAAACCCCGTTCCCGTACCGGGCCAGACAGGGTCCCAGGTCCTCGGCGTCAGTTCGATCATCGCTGACGGCAAAATCGTGGAAACGGAATCGCACGTCTGGTTCGAATGAATTGGTAAACGGGGAAATCCGCAAAGCCGAGATGGCCTCTACAGGTCGGGCATCAGCACTTCGCACACCCCGGGGCAGACCAGGCCGGGGCGCGGGTTGACGACGGTGTTGCCGCCCACCGGCATCATTTCCGGGTAGTCGCGGCTGTAGTGCAGCCCCCGGCTTTCATGGCGCAGCATGGCCGAGCGCACGATGAGGTCGGCGGTCATCACCAGGTTGCGCAATTCGATGAGATCGTGGGTCACGCGGAAATTCTGGTAGAACTCGTCGATCTCGTCCTGCAAGAGGCGGATGCGATGCGCGGCGCGCACCAGGCGCTTGTTGGTGCGCACGATGCCGACGTAGTCCCACATGAAGCGGCGCAGCTCCGCCCAGTTGTGCGAAATGACGATTTCCTCGTCGGCGTCGGTGACGCGTGACTCGTCCCATTCCGGGATGCTCGCGGAAACCGAGGGCGAATTTTCCAGGATGTGGCGCGCGGCGGCGCGCCCGAACACCAGGCATTCCAGCAGCGAGTTCGAGGCCAGGCGGTTGGCGCCGTGCAGGCCGGTGAAGGCGACTTCGCCCACGGCGTACAGGTTGCACAGGTCGGTGCAGCCCCACATGTCGGTGACCACGCCGCCGCAGGTGTAGTGCGCGGCCGGCACCACCGGGATGGGTTCCTGGGTCATGTCGATGCCCCATTCCGAGAGCTGGCGAAAGATGTTGGGGAAATGCTCGATGATGAACCTGGCCGGCTTGTGCGAGATGTCCAGGTACACGCAGTCGAGGCCGCGCTTTTTCATCTCGTAGTCGATGGCGCGCGCCACCACGTCGCGCGGCGCCAGCTCGGCGCGCGGGTCGTAGGCAGGCATGAAGCGCTCGCCGTCGGGCAATTTCAGCAGGCCGCCCTCGCCGCGCACCGCTTCGGTGATGAGGAAGGACTTGGTCTGCGGGTGGTACAGGCAGGTGGGATGGAACTGGATGAATTCCATGTTGCCCACGCGACAGCCTGCGCGCCAGGCCATGGCGATGCCGTCGCCGGTGGCGGTGTCGGGGTTGGTGGTGTAGAGGTAGACCTTGCCGGCACCGCCGCTGGCCAGCACCACGTAGCCGGCGGCAAAGGTTTCCACCCGGCCGGTGGCATTGTTGAGCGCATACACCCCGTACACCCGCCGCTCGTCGCCGCCGGTGCGGCGGCCGGTAATGAGGTCGATGGCCAGGTAGTTTTCCAGCAGGGTGATGTTGGGATGGTTGCGGATGCGGTCGGCCAGCGAAGTCTGCACCGCGCGCCCGGTGGCGTCGGCGGCGTGCACCACGCGCCGCTCGCTGTGGCCGCCTTCGCGCGTGAGGTGGTAGCCGGCGGATTTGCGGTCGGGGGTGAAGGCCACGCCCTGGGCAGCCAGCCACTCGATCATTTCCTTGCCCTGGCTGACCACGAAGCGGGTGACGTGCTCGTCGCACAGGCCGGCGCCGGCGATCAGGGTGTCGCGGATATGGGCTTCCACCGAATCGTGGCTGTCCAGCACCGCGGCAATGCCGCCCTGGGCCCAGCTGCTGGCGCTGTCCAGCAGCTCGCGCTTGGTTAGGATGGTGACATGCTTGTGCTCCGCAATATGGAGCGCAGTGGTGAGGGCGGCGAGACCGCTGCCGATGATGAGAACTTCGCAGTTGTGCATGATTGGATGCTAATCATAAATGCGAAAGACCCGGAAAAGCGGACAAACTGAACTTTTTTTGCGGCTCGGAGTCCGAAAAAGCGAGTCACGCTCGATATACAATAAGCACAATTAAATAGGGTGTTAGGGGGGGATTGTGGACCGCGAGGTTGACCAGGAACTGGTCGAACGTGCGCAAAAAGGCGACAAGCGGGCTTTTGAACTGCTGGTGATGAAATACCAGCGCAAGCTCGCCCGCCTGCTGTCGCGCATGGTGCGCGACCCGGCCGAGATCGAGGACATCGCCCAGGAGTCCTTCATCAAGGCCTATCGCGCACTGCCACAGTTCCGCGGCGAGAGTGCGTTTTATACCTGGCTGTACCGCATTGCGGTGAATACGGCCAAGAATTACCTGGTGGCGCGCGGCCGGCGGGCGCCGACCACGACGGAGTTCAACGCCGAGGAGGCGGAAGGCTTCGAGGATGCCGAGTTGTTGCGCGATATCGCCACTCCGGAAGCCGAATTGCAGACCAAGCAGATCGCGAATGCGGTGAACAAGGCAGTCGAGGCGCTGCCGGAGGAGTTGAGGACGGCCATCACGCTGCGCGAGATCGAGGGCCTGTCGTATGAGGAAATCGCGCAAATGATGGACTGTCCGATCGGTACCGTGCGCTCGCGGATTTTCCGGGCGCGCGAGGCCATCGCGGAGAAGATTCGCCCCATGCTGGGCACTGGCAAGGACAAGAGGTGGTAATCATGCAAACTTCACGCATACATGCATTGGCCGAGGATGCGACGGCCGACTGGCTGTCTGATCTGATGGACGGAGAGGCCGCCGCCCGCGGGCGCGCCGAAACGGTCAAAAAGCTCTGTCGCGACGAGGCGGCGCGCGAACGCTGGGCGCTTTACCACGAGATCGGCGATGCCATGCGCGGCGCGCCGCTGCTTTCGCCCGGTTTCGATCAGGCCTTCCATGAGCGTCTTGCTGCCGAACCCACCGTGCTGGCGCCGCGCCTGCGGCTCCGTGCCGTCCCCGTGGCCATGGCGCTGGCGGCCTCGCTGGCGGTGGTTTCCGTGATTGCCCTGCTGCCCGGCCTGAACGACGATGCCGGCGCCCCGCAAGTGGCGCAGAAGGAACGGCCGCGCAGCATGGAAGCCCAGATGGCGCCCTACCTGGCGGCGCATCAGGAGTTTTCCTCCATGGCGGTGGCCTCGCCCTATCAGCCAGTGGTGGCGAGCGCGGATGAGTCTGTCAAATGAGGCAGGCCGTTTCGCTGCTGGCCGCCCTGTTCGTGCCGCTGCTGGGCGCGCAGATCGCGCTGGCGGCGGATCCGGTCGAATGGCTGGCGCGCGCCAACCAGGCCGCGCGCCAGCTCAATTACACCGGCACTTATGTCTATCAGCACGGTGGACATGTCGAAGTGCTGCGGGTATCGCATCGCGTGGACGGCAAGCAGGAGCGGGAGAAGGTCGAGGTGCTGGACGGCCCGTACCGCGAATTCGTCCGCCACGACGACGAGCTGTATTGCAATCTTGCCGACGGCAAGACGGTGCGCGTCGACAAAAGCGCAGTGCAGCGCTTTTTCCCTGCTGCCGTACCGAACGAGCCGGCGCGGCTGGCGGAAAACTACATTCCCAAGCTGGGCGGCAGCGAGAAAGTGGCGGGGCGCGACTGTCAGGTCGTCATCCTTGAGCCGCGCGACGAGTACCGTTATGCCCACATGATATGGGTGGATCGCGCCACTTCGCTGCCGCTCAAGCTGCAAACCCTGGACAACAACGGCGCGCGCGTTGCCATGTTCGTGTTTTCCGAAGTCGAGATCGGCAAGCGGCCGGACAAGGCGCTGTTCGAAGTGCGCACGGACGGCAAGCGTATGCAGCCTGCAAGCCTCACGAGGGGGGGGCAGGACATCGTCTGGTCGGTGAGCCCGCCGCCGGGCTATGCGCGCATCCTTGAAAGCATGCGTCCGTTGCCCGGCGTCAAAAGCCCGGTGCTGCAGAGCGTGTATTCCGACGGCATGAGCAACCTGTCCGTGTTCATCGAGCCCGTGCTGAGCGGGGGGGCTGGGCTGGAAGGACTGTCCACCGAGGGCGCCACCAATATTTATGCCCGGCGGATCGGCGACCACAAGGTCACGGCCGTGGGGGACGTGCCGCCATCGGCCCTGCTGCAGGTGGTCAACTCGGTGCGGAGGAAATGAGGCGGTCGATGCCTGTGCAAGCCGCCGTGACGGGCGCCCGCGCCCGCAGCGCCCGCGCGCAGTAGCCTGGCAGGAGTGCGGGAATGCTGGAACAGCACGCCATCGTCCTGAAAACCGAAGGCAATACCGCCTGGGTGGAAGCGCGCGAGTCCGGCACCTGCGGCAGTTGCGGCGCGGGCGGCTGTTCCACGCGCAGGCTGGCCGACCTGTTCGGCCGGCGCGAGCGCGCCTTTCCCGTGGACAATGTGCTGCGCGCCAGGACAGGCGAACGGGTGGTGATCGGCATTCCCTCCGGTGCGCTGTGGAAGTCGGCGCTGTTCCTGTACGGCCTGCCGCTGCTGCTGCTGATCGCAGGCGGCTTGCTTGGCCAGCATGCCGGCGGGGACGCGGGCGCGGTGGCGGGCGCGGCTGGCGGGCTGCTGCTGGCGGGGCTGGCGCAAAAATTCAGGGCCTCCTCGCGCGCCTGGCGGCCGCTCATGCTGCGGCGCGAAGCGGAGGTTTCTTTGGTCGCTAAATCATGTTGAAGAGGTTGTGATGAAACATTTCATTCTCGAAAGCGTATTCGGCGTAGCCTTGCTGTTTTCCGTTGCCCTGTTTTCCTCCTCGGCGCAGGCCACCCCTGTCAACGTGGCCGATCTGGTCGAGAAACACGGCCCCGCCGTGGTCAACATCAGCACGACGAAAATCATTCAGCAGCGTGCCCCGGGCGGCCTCCCCTTGCCGGAAGACGACGACATGTACGAGTTCTTCCGCCACTTCTTCCCGCCCGGCATGGCGCCTGGCGCTCCGATGCGCGAAATTCCCGCGCGCGGCGCGGGCTCCGGCTTCATCGTCAGCGGCGATGGCTACATCCTGACCAACGCCCACGTCGTGCGGGGCGTGGACGAAGTGACGGTCAAGCTCATCGACAAGCGCAAGTTCACCGCCAAGGTGGTCGGCTATGACACGCGCACCGACATCGCCGTGATCAAGATCAATGCCGGCAATCTGCCCACGGTCACCATTGGCGACCCTGCCAAGCTGCGCGTGGGCGAGGCCGTGGTCGCGATCGGCTCGCCTTTCGGCTTCGAGAACAGCGTGACCTCGGGCATCGTTTCCGCCAAGGGCCGCGCGCTGCCCACGGAAAGCTACGTGCCCTTCATCCAGACCGACGTGGCGGTCAACCCCGGCAATTCGGGCGGGCCGCTGTTCAACCTGCGCGGCGAGGTGGTGGGCATCAATTCCCAGATCTACTCGCGCTCCGGCGGCTACCAGGGGTTGTCCTTCGCCATCCCCATCGACGTGGCGATGGAAGTCGCCAACCAGCTGAAGGCCAGCGGCAAGGTATCGCGCGGCTGGCTGGGCGTGGCCATCCAGGAAGTCAGCTCCGATCTCGCCGAATCCTTCGGCCTGGACCGCCCGCGCGGCGCGCTGATCGCCGACGTGCAGGAAGGCAGCCCGGCAGCCAAGGGCGGTCTGCAGGCCTCGGACGTGGTGCTCAAGTTCGACGGCAGGCCGATCGAAAGTTCGGGCGATCTGCCGCGCATCGTCGGAAGCACCAAGCCGGGCACCAAAGTGCCGGTGCAGGTCTGGCGCAAGGGGGGACTCAAGGAACTGACTGTGGTGACGGGCGAGATGCCGGCCGATGACAAGCTCGCCTTTGGTCCCGGCGAACAGAAGTCCTATTCGCGCGGCGGCCTGGCGCTGTCCGAGCTTACCGCGGAGCAGCGAAAACAGCTCAAGATAAACAGCGGCCTGCTGGTGGAGGAGGCCATGGGCGATGCGCTGCGGGCGGGTATCCGTGTGGGTGACATCATCCTCGCGGTCAACAACACCGAAGTGCGCACGGTCGAGCAGTTCCGCAAGCTGATCAATGCGGTGCCGGCAGGCAAGAGCGCCGCCATCCTGGTGCGGCGTGGCGATTCGTCCCTCTACATCCCGCTGAAGATATCCGGCAACGGCAGTGAGTAAGCTCACCCTGCTGGGACGGGACGGTTGCCATTTGTGCGAGGACATGCGGGCAGCCCTGAAGCCATGGGCCGCCCGTTTTCAGTTTGCGGTCGAGGAAGTCGACATCACCGGCAAGCCCGAACTGGAAGCCCGCTACGGCTGGGACATCCCGGTGCTGCTGGCGGGTGAGGCCGAGATCTGCCGGCATTTCCTGGACGAGCGAGCCTTGCGGGCCTGGCTTGAAGGCAAGGCCTGAAAAGGGCACGAGCCTCGATTTGAACAAAGAGGACATGAGGGGAATCTGATAAATTCAAAAAAGTAACCGCGGAGTTCGCGGAGGACGCGGAGTTTTCGATTTCTTTACTTTGCGAACTCCGCGGTTAAAAGCTTTTCTCCTCCCCTCTTGTCCTTCTTGTGTGCCCTCAGGGGCTTGATTTTCCGGTAAAATCCAGGCCATCGAGTCATTCGTCCGGGCACACGTGTTGTGCCCTTTTTGCTGTGCAAGAAAATATCCGCAATTTCTCCATCATCGCCCACATCGACCACGGCAAGTCCACGCTGGCGGACCGTCTCATCCAGCTGTGCGGCGGGCTGTCCGATCGCGAGATGGAAGCCCAGGTGCTGGACTCCATGGACCTGGAAAAGGAGCGCGGCATCACCATCAAGGCGCAGACCGCCGCGCTCGAATACAAGGCCAAGGACGGCAAGACCTATTACCTCAATCTCATCGACACCCCCGGGCACGTGGACTTTTCCTACGAGGTCTCCCGCTCGCTTTCCGCCTGCGAAGGCGCGCTGCTGGTGGTGGACGCCTCGCAGGGCGTGGAGGCGCAGACCGTGGCCAACTGCTATACCGCCATCGACCTCGGGGTGGAAGTGGTGCCGGTGCTGAACAAGATCGACCTGCCTTCGGCCGACCCCGACCGCGCCGCGCAGGAAATCGAGGACATCGTCGGCATCGACGCCACCGACGCGGTGCGCTGCTCGGCCAAGACCGGCATGGGCGTGCCCGACATCCTGGAGGCCGTCGTGGCCAAGGTGCCGGCGCCGCGCGGCGACGAATCGGCACCGCTGAAGGCCTTGATCATCGATTCCTGGTTCGATAACTATGTCGGCGTGGTCATGCTGGTGCGCGTGGTGGACGGCGTGCTCAAGCCCAAGGACAAAATCAAGTTGATGGCCACCAGTGCGACCTATCTGTGCGAGCAGGTCGGCGTGTTCACGCCCAAGTCGCGGCAGAAGGAGTCGCTGTCCGCCGGCCAAGTGGGTTTCATCATCGCCGGCATCAAGGAACTCAAGGCTGCGCAGGTGGGCGACACCGTGACCCTGGCCGACCGCCCCGCGGCCGAGCCCCTGCCCGGCTTCAAGAAAATCCAGTCGCAGGTGTTCGCCGGCCTGTATCCGGTCGAATCGCACGACTACGATTCGCTGCGCGACGCCCTGGAAAAGCTGCAACTCAACGACGCCGCGCTGCAGTTCGAGCCCGAGGTTTCGCAGGCGCTGGGCTTCGGCTTCCGCTGCGGCTTTCTGGGCCTTCTGCACATGGACATCGTGCAGGAGCGCCTGGAGCGGGAGTTCGACCAGAACCTCATCACCACCGCGCCGACCGTGGTCTACCGGGTCATGATGCGTGACGGGACCACGGTGGAGGTGGAAAACCCTTCCAAGCTGCCGGATCTGGCCAGGATCGAGACCATCCTCGAACCCATCATCACCGCCACCATCTTCGTGCCGGAGGACTATCTCGGCAACGTGATGACGCTGTGCAACCAGAAGCGCGGCATCCAGCTCGACATGAAATACGTCGGCCACCAGGTCATGCTGAAATACGACCTACCCATGAACGAGGTGGTGATGGACTTCTTCGACAGGCTCAAATCCACTTCGCGCGGCTATGCCTCGCTGGATTACGAGTTCAAGGAATTCCGCCCGGCCGACCTGGTCAAGCTGGACATCCTGGTCAACGGCGACAAGGTCGACGCGCTGTCGCTCATCGTGCACCGCTCGAATTCGGTTTATCGCGGGCGCGAGCTGGCCGCCAAGATGCGCGAACTGATTCCGCGCCAGATGTTCGACGTGGCGGTGCAGGCCGCCATCGGTTCGCAGATCATCGCGCGCGAGAACGTCAAGGCGCTGAGAAAGAACGTGCTGGCCAAGTGCTACGGCGGCGACATCACGCGCAAGAAGAAGCTGCTGGAAAAACAGAAGGAAGGCAAGAAACGCATGAAGCAGGTCGGCAACGTGGAAATTCCGCAGGAGGCTTTCCTTGCCATCCTGCAGGTGGGGGAAAAATAAGCATGGATGCCCTCTCGATCATTCTCCTTGCCCTGCTGATCGCGGGCGTGACGCTGGTGTTCAAGGGGGTGGCCAGCCTGCCGCTGCTGCTGCTGCTCGCCACCGCCATCACCGGCGCGATCTGGCTGTGGGACAAGCTGATCCTCTCGAAGAAGCGCGGCAAGGGCGAGGCGCGCAGCCCCGGCGTGGAATATTCGGTCAG
The DNA here is from genome assembly GCA_021847835.1 of Pseudomonadota bacterium. GTDB lineage: Bacteria > Pseudomonadota > Gammaproteobacteria > Burkholderiales > Thiobacillaceae > UBA6918. Next base: position 8,175 of record JAJZPR010000049.1, on the reverse strand, counting down.
CCTGTTTCCGGTGATCCTGCTGGTGTTCGTGCTGCGCTCCTTCCTGGTCGAGCCTTTCCGCATTCCCTCGGGATCCATGATGCCCACCCTGCTGGCGGGCGATTTCATCCTGGTCAACAAGTACACCTACGGCATTCGCCTGCCGGTGGCCAACAGGAAAATCATCGACGTCAACGACCCGCAGCGCGGCGAAGTCATGGTGTTCCGCTTCCCGGAGGATCCCGCCGTCGACTACATCAAGCGCGTCGTCGGGGTTCCCGGCGACCTTGTGGAGTATCGCAACAAGCGCCTGGCCATCAACGGCCAGGTGCTGTCGTATCGCGAAAACGGCACCTTCAGCTTCGAAACCGGCGGCCTGAATTACGTCACCGGCATCGTCTACCAGGAAAAGCTGGGCGAGCGCGAACATAGCGCAATGACGATTCCGGGCATTCCGGGCTTCGCCCGCGAGCAGCTCAAGACCTTCCCTTACCAGGAAAACTGCACCTACAATGAGGAAGGTTTTGCCTGCCGCGTGCCGGAGGGGCACTATTTCATGATGGGCGACAACCGCGACGGCAGCAATGACAGCCGCTATTGGGGCTTCGTGCCCGAGCGGAACATCGTTGGCAAGGCATTCTTCATCTGGATGAATTTTGGTGATTTCAAACGCATCGGCACAACCATCAATTGAGGAGGCGACATGATTGATCGCAGGCAGCAGCGCGGCGTGACCCTGGTGGGCATGGTGTTGTGGGGAGTCGTGATCGTGTTCGTGGCGCTGGTCGCCATGAAGCTGGTTCCCGCCTACACGGAGTTCATCACCATCAAGAAAATCCTCACCGACATCGGCGGCGAGGCCGGCTTCAAGAACATGAGCAATGCGGAGATACGCGACCGCTTCGCGCGCCGCGCCATGGTCGACAACATCAGCACCGTCACCCCTGCCGATCTCAGGATCAGGCGTGAAGAGGGCAAGACCGTGATTTCCGTCGAATACACCTTCCAGACCCCGCTCGTGGCCAACGTCAGCCTGCTGGCGGACTTCTCGGCCAGCTCCGACGGCAGGGAAAGCAAGATCGCGCAACAGCTTGAATAAGTCGCCAAGCCGCTTATCCGCAAGCCTGGGTTATGCCTTCCGCCAGGAAGCTCTGCTCAGGCAGGCGCTCACGCACCGCAGCTACGGCGCGCAGCACAACGAGCGCCTGGAATTCCTGGGCGATTCGGTGCTCAACTGCATCGTTGCCCGCGCGTTGTACGATGCCTTTCCCAATCTTCCGGAAGGCACGCTGTCGCGCATGCGCGCCAACCTGGTCAGGCAGGAAACCCTGGCCGAAATCGCGCAGCGACTGAAGCTGGGCGACTACATGCTGCTGGGCGAGGGCGAATTGAAAAGCGGTGGTTTTCGCCGCCCCTCGATCCTGGCCGACACCCTGGAATCCATCTTCGGCGCGGTGTTCCTGGACGCCGGCTTCGAGGCGGCGCAGGCGGTGGTGCTGCGCCAGTTCGAACCCATCATCGCGAGCATCGATCCCAATGCTTCCGGCAAGGACGCCAAGACCCGCCTGCAGGAATGGCTGCAGGGCAGGAAACATGCACTGCCGGATTACCGGCTGGCCGGCACCCGCGGCGAGGCGCATGATCAGCTCTTCGTGGTCGCCTGCCATATTCCCGCACTCGGCATCACTACCGAAGGGCAGGGCAGAAGCCGCCGCGCTGCCGAGCAGGAAGCCGCCCTGGCCGTGCTGAAGCAGGTGGGTGAAGCCAAGTGAAAAATGCAGCCTAGTCCGCACCGCGCCGGCCTCGTTGCCATCATCGGCCGTCCCAACGTGGGCAAATCGACCCTGCTCAACAAGCTGGTCGGCCAGAAGGTCAGCATCACCTCGAAGAAGGCGCAGACCACGCGGCACCGGGTGCTGGGCATCCGCACCGACAGCGACGTGCAGTTCGTGTTCGTCGACACGCCGGGCTTCCAGACGCGCCACGGCGGCCGCATGAACACGGCCATGAACCGCAGCGTGAAACAGACCTTGGCCGATGTCGATGCCGTGCTCATGCTGGTTGAGGCCGGTCGTCTCAACCAGGGCGACCGCCAGGTCATGAAGCTGCTGCCGCAAGACCGTCCGGTGTTGCTGGTGGTGAACAAGCAGGACGAACTCAAGGACCGCGCCGCCATGCTGGCGTATTTGCAGAAAGTCGCGGCCGAGCACGACTTTACCGAGATCGTGCCGGTTTCGGCCAAGCATGGCACGGGGCTGGAGGAGCTGCTGAAGACCCTGGCCAGACACCTGCCGGAAGGCGAGGCGCTCTACGGCGAGGACGACGTCACCGACCAGACCGAGCGCGTGCTGGCTGCCGAGCTGATACGCGAAAAACTGTTCCGCCTGTGCGGCGACGAGATTCCCTACGCCACCGCGGTGGTCATCGACAAGTTCGAGGAAGAGGGGAATCTGCGCCGCATCTTCGCCACCATCCTGGTCGACCGCGACAGCCAGAAAGCCATCGTCATCGGCAAGGGCGGCGAAAAGCTCAAGGCCATTTCCACCCAGGCGCGGCTGGACATGGAAAAGGCCTTCGACGCCAGGGTCTACCTGGAAGTCTGGGTCAAGGTCAAGGGTGGCTGGGCCGATGACGTCAGGACGCTGAAATCGCTCGGCATCGAATAAAGTTTGAACGGTTTTCACTGAAACCGATCACTGACGACTGATTGCTTCGCATGGCCCAGGCCCGCATCGACAACGAACCCGCTTTCGTGCTGCATACTTATCCCTTTCGCGAGACTTCGCTGGTGGTGGAGGTGTTCACGCGCCATCACGGGCGCATGGCCCTGGTTGCGCGCGGCGCGCGGCGGCCGCGTTCCGCCCTGCGCGGTCAGGTGCAGCCGTTCACGCCGCTCCTGCTGTCCTGGTTCGGCAAAAGCGAAGTTCGCACCCTGCACGGCGCCGAGTGGCGGGGCGGCCTGGCGCCGCTTGCCGGCATGCCGCTCCTGTGCGGCTTCTATCTCAACGAACTGCTGCTGAAACTGCTGGCGCGCGACGATCCGCACGAGGCCCTGTTCGATTATTACCAGGCGACGCTTTCCGAACTCTCGCAGCTTGCGGACAACGGCCTGGAACGCGTACTGCGCCGCTTCGAGCGCCACCTGCTGTCGGAAATCGGCTATGCCGCCACTTTCCACGAGGAAGCCGAGACTGCACAGCCGGTGCGAGAGGAGCAGGCTTATTACTTCGTGCCCGAGCGCGGGCCCTACTCGGGGGGCGGCAATGGCGCAGGCATTCCGGTGTCGGGCCGCACCCTGCTGGACATGGACCAGGACCGCTTCGACTCGCCGGTGACGCGGTCCGAGGCCAAGCAGCTCATGCGCGCGCTCATCAACCACCACCTGGGCGGCAAGCCGCTTTATACTCGGCAGATGCTGAAGGAACTGATCGAGAAATGAAAGGCGAGGAACGCAGAGGTGCGGAGATGCAGAAAAAATCGAACTCAAGTTGCAAGACAAAAGAGACAAGGCGCAAGACAGAATCCCGGCTTGAAACTTGTGTCTTGAAACTTGTCCCTTGGGTTCTCCGTGGCTTGAAGTGAGGTTTTAATGATTTACCTGGGCGTCAACATCGACCACATCGCCACCCTGCGGCAGGCGCGCAAGACCCGCTATCCCAGCCTGGTGGAGGCGGCCCTGCAGGCGGAAACCGCGGGCGCGGACAGCATCACCCTGCATCTCAGGGAAGACCGCCGCCACATCCAGGACGAGGACGTGGAGATCCTGCGCCGCGTGCTCAAGACCAGGATGAACCTGGAAATGGCCGTGACGGAAGAAATGCTCGCGATCGCCGCCCGCATCAGGCCGCAGGACGTGTGCCTGGTGCCGGAAAAGCGCGAGGAACTCACCACCGAGGGCGGGCTGGATGTGGCCAGCCAGGTGGACAGGATACGCGACGCCTGCACGCGGATGAAGGAAGCCGGCGTGCGCGTGTCGCTGTTCATCGACGCCGACTACAAGCAGCTGGAGGCCGCACGCGAGTGCGGCGCGCCGGCGGTGGAGATCCACACCGGCCACTACGCCGACCAGGAGAACCCGGTCGCCAGGCACCGCGAACTCGACCGCATCCGCAAGGCGGTCGCCTACGGCCTGGGCCTGGGCCTGACGGTCAATGCCGGCCACGGCCTGACCTACCACAACGTGCAGCCGATCGCGGCGATTTCCGGCGTGCACGAGCTCAACATCGGCCACGCCATCGTGGCGCAGGCGCTGTTCACCGGCTGGGAGAAAGCGGTCGCGGAAATGAAGCGGCTGATGGTGGAAGCGGCGGCGCGGCGGGCTTAGTCAAGCCTGAAAGTCGATTAACCACAGGGCGCACGGGGAACACAGGGAGAGCCAAAGCTTTCTTATGTGATTGCCTGCGGCCATGGGGTGAAGTGGCCGCCAACAAAAAACCCCCATGGTTTTCCCCCGTGAATCCGGTGTTTCCCGAATCAATGTTTTTCGTCCACCATTGAATGGCCCATCAGCTTGTCGATCCAGGCGATGCCGATGGCGGACAGCACGAAGGCCATGTGGATGACCACCTGCCAGAGCATGGTCTTCTCGTCCAGGTTGTGCGCGTTGATGAAGGTCTTCAGCAGATGGATGGAGGAGATGCCGATGATGGCGGTGGCGAGCTTGACCTTGAGCACGTTGGCGTTGACGTGCGACAGCCAGTCCGGCTCGTCCGGGTGGCCGGATAGGCCCAGGCGCGACACGAAGGTTTCGTAGCCGCCGACGATGACCATGATGAGCAGGTTGGAAATCATCACCACGTCGATCAGGCCCAGCACCAGCAGCATGATCTTCTCCTCGGTCAGATGTGGGGTTTCCATCACCAGATGGGTAAGCTCCACCCAGAACAGGTAGACGTAGACCGCCTGGGCGACGATCAGGCCAAGATACAAGGGCAGCTGCAGCCAGCGGCTGCCGAAGAGGATGGCTGACAAGGGTTTGAGTCGGGTTTCACCGGGTCGCATGTTGTTCCTGTCCATGAAATTTAAGCCTGTCGGATTTTATCAAGGCATGTCGTCCGTGACATTGCCGTCCAAGTAATACCAGCAGCCTTCTTCCTTCACGAAGCGGCTGGTTTCCTGCATCCTGAATGCACGTCCATTGACCTTGTAACGCGCGACAAATTCCACGATGGCATGGTTTTCATCCTGCTGCTCGTGGCGCAGCACCTTGAGTCCTGTCCATTTCGGCGCTGGCTGCCCGCGGAGATTCAACGATGCAGGGCGGGTGGAGGCATGCCAGGTGGAAAGCACATAGGCCTCGTTGCCCAGCGCATAGCCGGTATAGCGCGAACGCATGAGCGTCTCGGCCGTGGCCGGAAGCTCGCCGCCATCGAGATAACGCCCGCAGCAGCCGGCATGTGCCTTGCCGCTGCCGCAGGGACAGGCGCTCAATTTTTCTTTTGCCACCACCAGTACAGCGCAATGCCGGCGCCGATGACGAGAACCAGGCCAATCGTGATCTGCTTGAGGTAGCGCGCGATCAGTTCCTCGTTGCCGCCGATGTACCAGCCCATGGCGGTGAGGATCAGCGACCAGATGCCCGCGCCCAGGCAGGTGTAGAAGGCGAACTTGCCATAGTGCATGCGGGTGAGGCCCGCGGGCAGCGAGATCAGGTGGCGGATGCCCGGAATCAGGCGGCCGGTGAAGGTGGAGACGGCGCCATGCCTGAGGAAGAAGGCATCGGTCTTGTGCAGCAGCTCCTGACGCACGAAGAAATACCTGCCCCAGCGCTCGAGGAAGGGGCGCCCCACCCACAGCGCGAACACGTAGTTGAGCGTGGCGCCGGCCAGGCTGCCCAGGGTCGAAGCGAGCACGAT
>JAJZPR010000049.1:0-2241 GCA_021847835.1 Pseudomonadota bacterium | reverse complement strand
ATCCCCGCCAGCACGGTAAGGGTGAATTCCCACTGGAAGAAGGCGAACATGCCCAGGATGATGATCACGTCGTGGGCGTTGGCGATGATGCCTGCGAGGGCGAAGCGCCATTCGAAGCGTATCGCCAGGTAGATCATGATGCCGACGGCCACCACGAACAGCGCCAGCGCGCCGCTGTCGTACAGTTCCTTGCCCACCTGCGGGCCGACGAAGTCGACCTTTTTCAGCGTCACGTCGGGGGTTTGCGCCTTGAGCGTCGTCATCACCTGCTCGCTGATTTGCGCGGCATTGGCTGATTGGCTCACCGGCAGCCGGATCAGCACATCCTTCGAGGTGCCGAAGTTCTGCACCGAAATTTCCTTGAGGCCGGTGGCTTCAAGCGAGGCGCGGATCTTGTCGAGCTGCGCGGGCTGGCTGTAGGCAACTTCCATCACCGTGCCGCCGGTGAAGTCCACGCCCAGGTTGAGGCCCTTGGCCCACAGCGCCCAGATGGCAAAGAAGAAGGTGGCAAGCGAGATGGCCGTGGTGATCTTCCCGTAGCGCATGAACGGGATGACGCGATCGACATCGAAAAAGCGGATCATCTTGCGGTCCTCAGATGGAAACTTTCGACAGCCGCGGCTTGCGGCCATAGGTGAGATTGACCATGGCGCGCGACACCGTCACCGCGCTGAACATGGAGGTGAGGATGCCCAGGCACAGCACCACGGCGAAGCCGCGCACCGGGCCGGAACCCAGCCAGAATAGCGCGATGCCGGCGATGAGCGTGGTGAGGTTGGAGTCGAGAATGGTGCCCCAGGCGCGGTCGTAGCCGGCGTGGATGGCCGCCTGCGGAGAGGCGCCATTGCGCAGTTCTTCGCGGATGCGCTCGTTGATCAGCACGTTGGCGTCGATGGCCATGCCAAGCGTGAGCGCGATGCCGGCGAGGCCGGGCAGGGTCAGCGTGGCCTGCAGCATGGACAGGAGCGCGATCAGGAAAAAGCCGTTGATGGCCAGCGCCAGCGCGGAAAACATGCCGAACACCCGGTAGTAGAACACCATGAAGGCCACCACCGCGGCAAAGCCCCAGATGTTGGAGTGGAAGCCTTTCTCGATGTTTTCCTTGCCCATGCTGGGGCCGACGGTGCGCTCCTCGACGATGGTCATGGGCGCGGCCAGGGCGCCGGCGCGCAGCAGCAGCGCCACGTCGGAGGCTTCCTGCGGCGATTCCATGCCGGTGATCTGCACGCGGCCGCCGCCGATTTCCTCCTGGATGACGGGGGCGGTGACGACCTCGGTCTGGCCGTGTTCGATCAGCAGAATGGCCATGCGGCGGCCGACGTTCTCGCGCGTGACGTCCTTGAAGATGCGTGCGCCCTTGCCGTCGAGGTTGACGTGCACGGCGGGGCGATTGGTCTGGCTGTCGAAGCCGGGGGCGGCGTCGGTGATGGAGTCGCCGGTCAGCACCACGTCCTTTTTCACCAGCACCGGGTAGCCGTCGCGGCTCTGGTAGAGCTCGTCGCCGAAGGGGATCTGGCCCGCGGCGGCGGCGTTGACGTCGCCTTCCTCGTCGACCAGGCGGATTTCCAGGGTGGCGGTGCGGCCGAGGATGTCCTTGGCCTTGGCGGTGTCCTGCACGCCGGGCAGTTGCACCACCACGCGGTCGGCACCCTGCTGCTGGATCACGGGTTCGGCCACGCCCAGTTCGTTGACGCGGTTCCTCAGGGTCTGGATGTTCTGCTTGACGGCGAATTCCTGGATGCGCTTCTCCGCTTCGGGCGTGAGCGTGGCGGTGAGGATGAATTCATCGGCGCCGTCGGCGGCTGTCAGTTTCAGGTCGGCATAGGCTCGGGAAAGCGTATCGATGGCGGCATCGCGCTGGCTGCGGGTGGAGAATTTCACTTCAACCTTGCTGCCCTCGCGCGCAATGCGGCTGTAGCGGATTTTCGCGTTGCGCAATTCGGTGCGGATGTCGCCCTGGTAGCGGATGGCGGCCTTTTCCAGCGCGGCCTTCATGTCCACCTGCAGGAGGAAGTGCACGCCGCCCCTGAGGTCGAGGCCGAGGTACATGGGCAGGGCGCGGATGGAGGTCAGCCACTGCGGCGAGGCCGACAGCAGGTTGAGCGCCACGGTGTTGCGCTCGCCCAGGGCCGCCTGCAGCGCGTCCTTGGCCTTGATCTGCTCGTCGGTGCTGGCGAAGCGCAGCTTGACGCTGTTGCCGTCGATGAAGGCGCTGTCGGATTTCGCCCCCGCCGCCTGCAC
>JAJZPR010000048.1:15172-17470 GCA_021847835.1 Pseudomonadota bacterium | reverse complement strand
AACCGGCTCGCCGAGGAGACCTCGATCCACTGGCACGGCATCCTTCTTCCCTTCGACATGGACGGTGTGCCCGGCATCAGTTTCAAGGGCATCCCGCCGGGAGAAACCTTCACCTACCGCTTCAAGGTGGCGCAGACCGGAACCTACTGGTACCACTCGCACTCCGGCATGCAGGAGCAGACCGGCATGTACGGCGCCATCGTCATTGAAGCGGCGGAAGGCGAGACGATACGCGCGGACCGCGACTACGTCATCCAGCTGTCAGACTGGACCGACGAAGACCCGATGCGGGTGATGCACAAGCTCAAGATGCAAAGCGATTACTACAATTTCAACAAGCCCACGGCGGTCGATTTTCTCCGCGACGCAGCCAGGAACGGGCTCAGTGCCGCCGTCGACGACCGCAAAATGTGGCAGCAGATGCGCATGAACCCGACCGACTTGGCGGACATTTCCGCGTACACCTACACCTACCTCATGAACGGCAGCACCCCGGCCGGGAACTGGACCGGGCTGTTCCGTCCGGGCGAAAAGGTTCGGCTGCGCTTCATCAACTCCGGCGCGATGACGTTCTTCGATGTGCGTATTCCCGGACTCAAGATGACCGTGGTGCAGGCTGACGGCCAGGACGTCGAGCCGGTTACGGTTGACGAGATCCGCATCGGCGTGGCCGAGACCTATGACGTGATCGTCACGCCCAGGGAGGAGGCCTACACGATCTTTGCGCAGTCGATGGATCGCACCGGCTATGCGCGCGGCACGCTTGCCCCGCGCGCGGGCATGACAGCGGCTGTTCCCGCGCCGGACAAGCCCGAACCCCTCGACATGAGCGACATGATGGGCGACATGAGCGAGGCCGTGCGTGTGCGTCACGCCAGAACCGAGTACGGCCCGAGCACGGACATGCGCGTCGACACGCCGCGCATCAACCTCGACGACCCCGGTGTCGGCCTGCGCGACAACGGCCGCCGTGTTCTCACCTACGCCGATCTACATACGATAGGCGGGCCGATTGATCCACGCGGCCCCGAGCGCGAGATCGAGCTGCATCTCACCGGCAATATGGAACGCTATACCTGGTCGATCGACGGGGTCGCGTTCGGCCAGTCCACGCCCGTGCATTTCCGCTACGGCGAGCGGCTGCGGGTCATTCTTCACAACGACACCATGATGACCCATCCCATGCACCTGCATGGCATGTGGAGCGAACTGGAAAGCTCCGACGGACGCTTCCAGGCGCGCAAGCACACCATCAACGTGCAGCCGGCGCAGCGCGTCAGCTTCCTCGTCAGCGCCGACGCCCTCGGCCGTTGGGCCTGGCACTGCCACCTCCTTATGCATATGGACGCGGGCATGTTCCGCGAAGTGGTGGTGGCATGACGCGGCCCGAACGAACGAGGAGAACGAAACCATGACAAACAAACGGGTGAATTGGCTTGCCGCCGCGGTGCTGGCGCTCGGGCTGGCTTCCGCCTGGGCGCAGGAGCCAGCCGGGGCGATGAAGTCGATGCCGAGCATGGATCAGGGCAGCCAAGCCGGTATGGCGCAAGACACCGGGCAGGATATTGGCAACATGAATCAGGGTGGCGGCATGAACATGGGCTCCATGGACATGCAGGGCGGCTCCGCCCCGCCGGATGCGCGCGACCCGCATGCCTATTCTGGAGGCTATGCGCTCGACTCGGGGGCCTATGCGCTTCCCGGGCCGCGCCAACTGCGCATGGCCGACGAACAAACCTTCGGCTCGCTGCTCGTCGATCGACTGGAGAGGCAGTATGCCAGTGAGGGCGACGCCACGGCTTACGACGCGCAGGCTTGGTTCGGCCGCGATTTCGATCGTCTGGTCGTCAAGGCCGAGGGCGACGCCGCCCACGGCAAACTGCAGGATGCCCGGACCGAGCTGCTGTGGGGGCATGCCATTGCCACCTACTGGGACACACAACTGGGCGCGCGCTACGACAGCGGCGTGGGGCCGGACCGCGGATGGCTGGCCTTCGGCGTACAGGGCCTCGCGCCCTACTGGTTCGAAGTCGACGCGGCCGCCTATGTGGGAAATGAGGGTAGAACCGCGTTGCGTCTGGGCGCGGAGTACGAGTTGCTGCTGACGCAGAAGCTCATTCTGCAACCCCGTATCGAAGTCAACCTATACGGTAAAAGCGATGAGGCGCGGGGTATTGGCAGCGGTCTATCCGATGCTGCGGCCGGCTTGCGCCTGCGGTATGAGTTCACGCGTCAATTCGCACCGTATGTCGGCGTTGAACGAGCCAGCAAGTTCGGCAAGACCGCCGATCTGGCTCG
>JAJZPR010000048.1:0-15072 GCA_021847835.1 Pseudomonadota bacterium | reverse complement strand
CCGGCCAGCGCGGCGACATCGTCTGGCAGTTCGACAAGCCGGGGACCGTTGATTTTGCCTGTCTGATGCCCGGCCATATGGAGGCCGGCATGGTAGGTAAAGTGATGGTCGAGTGACGGCAGCAGCATCCTTCGGCGCCGCGTGTCACATTTCTCTCGCTGTGTCGGCTTTGGTCGGCTGGGCGATATCGTCGGGCACCTCAACGGGGCCGGCGCGTTCGATTTCGCCCGCATGATTCCGGGGCGCTGCAAAGCCGGGATGGTGGGGCGGATAGGGGTCGAGCCATGAACATCAGGGAGCCCCAACAACTTAACCCGGCCGATGCTTCAAAGCTTCCAGGTCGACCAAACTGCAACTGGTTTTCCGCGTTGCCAGGCAGTCGGTATCGCCCGGCTTGTGTTCGAACGAACAGGGCCGCGCCTGGAGCATCTCCCAATCCTCAGGGGTGTAAGCATTGGGCGGCAGGTTCGGCGGGTAGTACACGCAGCCGAAGCAAAGCGCTTCAGGATCAACAGTGTTATCAAACATGGAACGTCTTGTTTTTATCGATTGAGAAGGGCCAGATTGCCTCTTTTTTTCAAGCTACGACAGGGGCTTTTACGGGGTGGCAAGGCCGCTGGCAATGATCTCATGAGCCTTCCCAACGGCCAAGGTTCTATAGGGAGCGCGCCAATTACCGGACGAAGATGACGCAAATGTAATCCCTCTGTCAGCTTGGTGTGACAAATCCCGTTCCATACTGACTCCAATCGTGAACAGAGGCCTCGTATGAAAAGCGTTGTTGCCAGTCTTCTTATCGGCAGTCTTGCCCAAGCGTCTTGGGCTGTTCCAGCACCCCCGGTGATTGATGTCTACAAGAGCCCGACTTGCGGGTGCTGCAATAAGTGGATCGATTACCTCAAGGCGAATGGATTCACCGTCAGAAGCCACGACACAGACAACGTAGCAGAGCACAAGGTTCGCCGCGGCGTGCCGTCCGGTTACGGTTCCTGCCATACCGCTGAAATTGGCGGGTACGTGGTTGAGGGCCACGTCCCGGCTAGGGAGATCAAGCGTCTGCTCAAGGAAAACCCGCGTGCCCGCGGCCTGGTGGTGCCGGCCATGCCGGTCGGTTCGCCCGGCATGGAAGCCGGTGGCCGCAAGGATCCCTACAAAGTTTTTCTCGTAAACCAGAGGGGGTCCGTCCGGACCTACACCCAATACTGAAAGGAATGCCCATGAATCCCATTCTGAACAGCCTGATTCTTGGCTTGAGCTTGACCCTCGGACTGCCAGCCTGGGCCGATAAGCAACCCGCAAGCCACGACGGGGCTGCGGACCAAGCCGCCGTGCTTACCGAAGGCGTGGTTAAGAAGGTGGACAAAACAGCGGGCAAGATAACCATCAAGCATGGCCCGCTGGAGAATCTGGGTATGCCGGGCATGACCATGGTTTTTCGCGTCAGCGATCCCAGTTGGCTCGACCGAGTAAAGCCCGGAGACAACATTCATTTCCTTGCCAACATGGTGAACGGCGCACTTACCGTGACCACGCTCGAAGTCGTCAAACCGTAATCCTCATTTACCTCACGCAAAGGAGTTAACCATGAAACGCCACACGCTATTTGCCACGCTGATGCTTTCCACTTTGGCTATGCAGCCCGTTCTCGCGGATGACGCGCACCACCCTGATCAAAAGGCCGGCGCAGCAGCGCCCGCTGCCGATCAGACGATCCAGAAGATGGAGGCCAATACCAAACGGATGCAGAGTCAGTTGGAGCAGATGGCCAAGTCCAAAGACCCGGCACAGCGCCAGAAACTGCTGCAGGAGCACATGCAGACCATGCAGGAAAACATGATGGCGGCGAGAAGCATGATGGGCGGCATGATGGACTGTCCGATGATGGGCGGAATGATGGGCAGTGGCATGGGCATGATGGGGGGCAAAGGCGGAATGATGGGCCAGGGCACGCAAGGCGGCGCGGCAGGGCAGGATGACATGATGGCCAAGCGCATGGACATGATGGAGAAGCGCATGGACATGATGCAGATGATGATCCAATCGAATAGGGGCAAGCCTCAGGGCGGCCCTGAGGAACCGGTCAAATGATGGCCGTTCGCGACGGAAATTGCCGTCGTATTTACTTAGCTGAAGTGAAGGAGCAAATCATGAAAGCCACTATTGCATTCGCTACCCTGGCCTTGTTGGCCACCCCGGTATGGGCCTATCACCAAGACAGTGACCCCGACCTGAAACAGAGCATTACCAACGTGCATGACAGTCATTTTCCCCACGTTGACGGAGACAGCCATGATCCGGCAAGAGGGAGCGGCGATACGTATGGTTCGATCCTGCTCGATGTTCAGGCGGGTGAGCAACATGTGCCACACAAGCCTGGCGATAGCCATGCCCCCGGGAAAGGGAGTGGCGATACCTATGGCTCGGTGCTCGACAACTGATTTATAGAATAGCCAATAGGAAGCCCCAGCGGTGCAAGCCGTTGGGGTCTGAGGGTGTGGCGTTGCCATGTGCCAATCAGAATAAGGGTCGGAAATGTGGGGCTTTGAACACTATGGCATGGGGTGGGGAATGATCCTGGGCTGGCTTGTCCCGATCCTGCTGGTCGCACTTGTCATGCTCTACGGTATTCGCGGCCGGACTGGGAAACCCGAGCGATCGACGCCGCTGGATATCCTGGAAGCACGTTATGCACGTGGCGAAATCGACCGGGAAGAGTTTCTGAAACGACGTGCCGATCTCGCGGGGTGATGTTGTGACCATTTGGCCAACGCACGAACCTGGAGGCCAAATTCGGCGTCGGCAGGCCTGCCGGCTTCGGTATGCAACCCGCACCTGCTCCATGCACCCGGCGATCCAGGACACTCGCCGATAGTCGCAATTGCATCTCAACCAACCGAAGGACGATGGCAATGAAACCTATCCTAAATGTACTGCTGGTACTGACCACGGTTGCGGCGACAGCTACCCTGGCAGGGCAGTTATCCATGCCCCCAGACTTCACCGTTCAGTCTGATCCCGAGACGGTGCTGCGGACCTATCCCTTGGGCGTCATCACCAAACAGGCTGCCTTCAGCCACCACGGCAAAGCCATCCGTAGCCTGATCCTGCCCAACGGCAAGGTAGGTTGGGTATACGAGGTGGGCATCAAGCAAGCCAAAACCTACCAGCATCCCACAAGGGAAAAGCAAAAGCACACTGTCTATGAAACCGAGCCGGGGAACGGTGTGCGCACCTATACCCTGGTGTTCGACGACAAGGGCGTGGTCATCGACGTGCTTTACAACGAGCAAGGGCGACACGATGGCCTCACGGCCCTGCAGGTGCAGCGCAAGGTTCGCGGCGAGGGCGCTCGCAAGGACGAGGGTCTCGGCGTGAAATGACAAAGGCCATGACGCAGAGGCAGAAAAAAGGGGGCTGAACAATTTATGAAACAAATCATATTTAAGGAGGTATGTCATGGCTGGCTTCTGGAATGTGCATGCGTTTTCGCTGGCGACAACTCTGGGTATGGCGTACGTCCTCTGCGCCATTTTCGACGCGCTATTCCCGCCCTTTGGACTGCTGGCCGCGCTTGCACCGGCCAGCCCGTGGCCGATCTCCGGCAGCCCCATCGCTTTTCTGGCCGGGTTCGTGCTGTTCACCGCCACAGGTTTTGTGCTGGGCGCGCTCTATGGAATCGCATGGGGATTCTGGAGCAAAAAACTGCGGTGAGAAGCGTCGTGGATATGGATCCCCTGAAAGTGTCGACTGGCTGCCACTCTGGGTCGTCGCGCTTTTCGTGATGCGCAACGATGACGGGAAAGTCGGATAAGCGAAGTTCTTACCCATACAGGAGATCAAGTCATGAACGTCAGGATCATTGCTACACGCAGTTGCAGTCACTGCCACAATCTTGAACGCGAGCTCAAAGATTTGGCTATCACCTACGAAGTGTTGTTCGTAGAGGACCATCCGGAAATCGTGCAGCGATATAGCATCCGGCACTCACCCAATCTGGTTGTAGATGACAAAGTGGTGTTCCGCCGCCAGCCAACAGAAGGTGAGTTGCGGGCGCTCTTCGCGGGTAGCTGAAGGTGCGTGGCGCTCGCAATGTTCGGCTGGATGGATCTGCCTGTCCTGGGATCGGGGCCATTCGCCATTGCCGCCCTGACCAACTCAGCACGCCAGGCAGGGAGCCGGAGAAGGGTTGGTAGAGACTCTAGAAGTTAGATGATTGGGCTTTCTTGGCTCCATTAAGGTGTCTCCCGCTGGGAGCGTATGGTTGGTCATTTTCTAAAACTGAAAGGAAGAATCATGAAACAGCATGTCACTTTATCCACGTTGTTGTCTTCCCTGGTCGCGGCCGGTGTTTTCGCGCTGGCACTTCCGGCCAACGCCCAAATGGGGTCTGGCATGATGGATGCTAAAAAAGACGGGCAGTGTCCCGGGGCGCAGCAAATGTCCACCACAGAGCGTGACATGGCCGATCAGATGATGGGCATGTCCGGGGAAATGTCCAAGGGCACTATGAGTGGAACTCAGCAAAAGCAGATGAGCGAGCGCATGCGCAAGATGGCGACCATGATGAACGATATGTCGGGGATGATGGGCAAGGGCATGATGATGGATGCCGATACCCAGAAGCGCATGGATCAGATGCGCAAGCAGATGGACGAGATGATGCACGGCGACGCACCCAAGAAGAAGTGATCTTGGGCAGGGCCCGGCAGAGAAGTTTTCGCCGGGTTTCTTAATGCAGGATAAGAGGCCGAGTGCGATGACGACAACCCATCCCGACACGTGCCATGCAAGCGCGGAATGACGCGCCGGCCTGCAGCCTCTGTGGCCACGCCATCCCTGCCGCGCCGTTCGCGCGGGAGGAAGATCGGTTCTGCTGTGAGGCCTGTTTCCTCAAGCAGCGGGAACAGCACGATTTGCAGGCGGAGCGCGACCGCGCCTATCTCGCCTTGGCCGAGGCCTTGGTGGCGGCGTTGGATGCGCGCGAGCAGGAGACCGGTCTGCATTCGCAGCGCGTCGCCTGCCACACCCAGGTGCTGGCGCGGCGTTTCACGCGGGATCCGCAGTTGCTGCGCCAGATTTACTGGGGCGCGCTGCTGCACGACATCGGCAAGGTCGGCATCCCGGACGCCGTCCTGCTCAAGCAAGGGCCGCTGACAGAAGACGAGTGGGCGGTCATGCGCACGCACCCCGAGATCGGACACCGCATCCTCGTGAGCGCGTCGTTCATGGCCGAGGCTGCGGAAATCGTTCTCTGCCATGAGGAGCGCTTCGACGGCACAGGCTATCCGCGCGGCCTCTCGGGCGAGGCTATTCCACTCGCGACGCGGCTGTTCGCGGTGATCGACACGCTGGATGCGATGACCTCCGATCGGCCTTACCGCAAAGGATTGTCCTTCGACGCGGCGAAGGAGGAGATTCTGCACCTAGCCGGAACGCAGTTCGATCCGCTCGCGGTGGAAGCCTTCGGTGCCGAGGAAAAAACCTTGCGCGAGATGGTGGCGATGAAGTGCGGCATGGCGCCCATCACGATGGCGGCAGGCTGAAAGCAGGTGGAGGCTTGAACAGAAGAACAGCATGACAACCGTCGGCGCCGGTTTCCCTTCGACCCAGGACCCGCACAGAAACATCAAGGAGATTGATGTCAGCGTCCAGGGAGCGGCGTTGGATTACGCCGCCGCCCATGCCCTCGCCGAGGTTCTCACCAAGAAGGTGGCCAGGGATGCCATGCTGGTCGCCTGGTTCGACGGAAAAAACGACGTGGGGTATCCGGTAATTCAAGAATGCGCCGGCGACAAACCCAGCTGGCTCGCTTACGCCGGAAGTTATGGCGGCAACCTGGGAGTGAGTATCAACGGCGGCGAATTTGTTTTCGTGTTTGCGACAGAACTGGAAAACCAAGGAGGCTGAGATGGCGATCGATCCAGTGTGCGGCATGACGGTGGACGAAAAAAGCGCGGCGGGTAGCGCCAGCCACGCCGGACAGACGTACTACTTTTGCTCCACTCGCTGCCTCAGCAAATTTCAAATCAATCCCGCGCAGTTCGTCGGTGGTGCATCTAACCCGGCCGCCAGCGCGCATGCCCATGCCCACGGCCAAACGATAGCCGCACCCGCGCCGCCGGAAAAAGCCGGCAAGGCCATGGCCAAGGATCCCATTTGCGGCATGCTGGTGGACAAGGCCACTGCGCTCAAAACCGAGCGCGCGGGACGCGCCTATTATTTCTGCAGCACTGGCTGCCAGCGCACGTTCGAGTCGCCGGAGCAGGAACTCAAGTCCATGCGCCGGCGCGTCACCATCGCGCTCACCGGCGTGCTCGCGCTCGCCATCCTGCGCGCCAGCGCGTTCCTCGCGCTCGCCACCGGCGCCAGCATCGTCACCTGGGCGCCGATCCCGCAGCTTCCGTGGTTCACCTGGGGCATGTGGCTGTTCCTGCTCGTAACCCCGGTGCAGTTCATCGGCGGTTGGAGCTTCTACAAGGGTTCGTGGCAGGCAATTCGCACGCGCTCCATCAACATGGATTTCCTCATCGCACTCGGCACCACGGTCGCTTACGTCTATAGCGTCGCGGTATTGTTCTTCCCGTGGGTGTTACCAGTCAAGGTCGAGGAGCGCGACGTCTACTTCGAGGTCTCGGCGGTGATCATCGCCTTCGTGCTGCTCGGCAAATATATGGAGGAGATCATCAAGAAACGCTCCTCGGCCGCAGTGCGCAAGCTGCTTGACCTCAAGCCGGCCACAGCGAGTGTGATCCGCGAGGGCCAGGAGATGGAGGTGCCAGCCGAGAGCGTCATGGTCGGAGACATCTGTGTGATCCGCCCCGGCCAGAAGATTCCGACCGACGGCGAGGTTGTGGAGGGCCACTCGTCGGTGGACGAATCCATGCTGACCGGCGAGTCCATGCCGGTCGACAAGGCGCCCGGCGTGCAGGTCATCGGCGGCACGCTTAACCGCACCGGACTGCTGCACTGCAAGGCCACCCGAGTCGGTGCGGAGACGGCGCTGGCGCAGATCATCAAGATGGTGGAAGAGGCGCAGGCCAGCACCGCGCAGATCCAGCGCATCGCCGATCAGGTCACCGCCAAGTTCGTGCCGGCGGTGGTAATAATTGCGTTCGTTGCGTTCTTCGGTTGGTGGCTCGCGGGAAATTTTCCGCAGGCGTTGCTGTCCTTCATCGCCGTACTCATCATCTCCTGCCCCTGCGCCCTCGGCGTGGCCACGCCGGCTGCGCTCATGGTGGGCGTGGGCAAGGGCGCCGAGGCCGGCATCCTGATCCGCGGCGGCGAAGTACTGGAGCGCGCGCAGAAACTCACGACGGTGATTTTCGACAAGACCGGTACGCTCACCCGCGGCGAACCGAACGTCACGGACATCGTGCCGCTCGGGGCCGCGACCGAGGAAGAAGCATTGCGGCTCGCCGCCGCGGTCGAGGCCGGCTCCGAGCACCCGCTGGGCGAAGCGATCGTGCGTGCCGCGCAGCACCGCACTATCGCATTGCCCAAGGTCACGGGGTTGGAGGCGATCCCGGGACACGGCATCCGCGGCGAGGTGGACGGCCATAAGGTGTTGCTCGGCAATCGCCGGCTGTTTGCGCGCGAGGGCATCGACGCCGCGGCCGCCGAGGCGGCGATGACGCGCCTCGAACACGAAGGCAAGACCGCCATGCTCGTCGGCGCGGACGGCAAGCTCGCCGGGGTGATTGCCGTGGCCGATACGCTCAAGCCCGAGGCCAAGGAGGCGATCGCAGCACTCGCGCTCGAGAAAATCGAGGTCGTCATGCTCACTGGCGATAACCAGCGCACGGCGCAGGCCATTGCGCGCGAGCTCGGCATCGAGAAGGTGATCGCCGAGGTGCTGCCGGGCGACAAGGCCAAGGTCGTGCAGGATCTGCAAAGACAGGGTAAGTCGGTGGCGATGGTGGGCGACGGCGTGAACGACGCACCGGCGCTGGCCGTGGCTGATATCGGCATCGCCATCGGTTCGGGCTCGGACGTGGCCAAGGAGACCGGTGGCATCATCCTCATCAAGAACGACGTGCGCGACGTAGTCGCGGCAATCCGCCTGTCGCGCGCCACCATGCGTAAGATCAAGCAGAACCTGTTCTGGGCCTTCATCTACAACTCGATCGGCATCCCGGTAGCGGCCTTGGGATTTTTGAGTCCCATCATCGCTGCAGCGGCAATGGCCTTGAGTTCGCTGTCGGTGATAGTGAATTCAGCGCTGTTGAAGCGTGCGAAATTGAAGGAGGGCCCGGCATGATGTATCGATGGTCCTGGCTCTGCCCTTGGCTCGCGATAGCACTCGCGGCGGCGGTATTGATGTTGTTTGGCCTCACCTGGTGGAGTGCCTTGCTTGCCGCCTTCCTGCTGGTGTGTCCGGCGCTGATGCTGTGGGGCTTGTTCGTCATCCGCCCGAAATCGGACGAACCGACGGTGCATACCCGCGGCATGATCATGGATTGGGCCGCGCCGTTCTACGATATGTATTGCCGCGCGGTCGGCCTGGGGCAAGGCTTCCGCGACCAGACGCTGCAGGTGGCGGCGATTCGCGCGGGTGAAACCATTCTCGATGTGGGCTGCGGAACCGGCATGCTCACGCGCCGCGCGGGCGAGGCCGCAGGACCGGCGGGTTTGGCAATCGGTATCGACCCAGGGCAGGACATGATTCGCATAGCGAAGGAAAAAAACAACGCGCAACGGCACGGCGGCCACACCGCATTCAAGGTCGCCACGATCGAAAACTTGTCGTTCGAGAGCGCAAGCTTCGATGTCGTCCTGTCAAGCCTCATGCTGCATCACCTGCCGCCCGACTTGAAACGAAAGGGCTTGCGCGAAGTGTATCGCGTGCTCAAGCCGGGCGGCCGCTTCATCGTGGTGGATTTCTATCGCCCCGCGAACCCCTTGTGGTGGCTGGTGGCCTGGCCGTTCCTGTATATGCCCATGACTGCAGATAATTTCCGCGGAACACTCCCGGACTATTTCCGGGAAGCGGGTTTCGATCCTGTGCAAGGCAAGGGCCGGCGTGCGGGAATCCTGGCGTTTTGGTGTGCCATCAAACCTTAGGAGGAAACATCATGCTCCCTCATCTCAAAACGTTTTTGCGCGCGGCCCTGGCCAGCATCATGGCCTTATTGCTGGCCTCCGCGTTCGCGGCCGATTCCAGCCAGCATAAAGTCGTGCACGGGGTGGCGATTTATCTCGGCGTGTTGCCGGCCGAGATGATCCTGGGGCATCCCAGGTCGCACACCGAGGCGGAAATGCACGGCGGCGTGCCTGCAGGGCGGAATCAGCAACATATTGTGGTGGCGCTGTTCGATAACGCCACGGGCAAGCGCATCACCGCTGCCAGAGTCAAAGCGAATGTGTCCGAAATCGGTTTGTCCGGGGTGCAGAAAAAACTTGAGCCCATGCTGATTGCAGGCACCGTCAGCTACGGCAATTACTTCGACATGCCGGCCGCCAGCAACCCGTACCGCATCAACGTGCGGATCGAATTGCCCGGGGTGGCGGAGGCGATCGAAGCGCAATTCGACTACCGGCATGCGCGCACCTGATTTCCATGCGTGAAAGTGACGCCATGAAACGCCTTGATTCCGTTCCACATCGGCACGCGGTCACGGGCCAGGTCAACCTGGCCGTGCTGGCTTTCTTCGCCATCGCGGCGTTTCTCCTGCTGACCGAGTACCGTGCCCACCTGTTCGGCCCGTTGCTCTTATTACTGTTGCTTGCCTGTCTGCCGCTGCATTTTTTCATGCATCGCGGGCCTGGCGTCAAGGGCGAGCATCCGCATCCGCATCCGCATGGGAAGGAGGGGGATAAGACATGAACGACACTGCGACTGCCTATGGCTTATGGTTGTTAGTACTGGTCAATTCCGCCGTCTTCATCCTGTTCGCGTTCAGCTTCTCAAAACCGAAAACGGCACGTGACTGGCGCTCGTTCGGCGCATTCTCGGCGTTCATCGTCGCGCTGTTCACCGAGATGTACGGTTTTCCGCTGACGATTTATCTGCTCTCCGGCTGGCTGCAGAGCCGCTATCCGGGCGTGGATTTCATGTCGCACGATGCCGGCCATCTGCTGGAAACCCTGTTCGGCTGGCGCGCCAACCCGCACTTCGGCCCATTTCACCTGCTGAGCTTCGCCTTCATCGGCGGCGGTTTCTGGCTGCTGTCCTCGGCCTGGAAGGTGCTGTTCGCGGCGCAGCAGGGCCATACCCTGGCGGTGACCGGGCCGTATGCCCGTATCCGTCATCCGCAGTACGCGGGCTTCGTGCTCATCATGCTGGGCTTTCTGGTGCAGTGGCCGACGCTCCTGACGCTCGCCATGTTCCCGGTGCTGGTGTTCATGTACGTGCGCCTGGCGCGGCACGAGGAGCGCGAAGTGGCGGCCGAGTTCGGCGAGGCGTACGCGCGCTACGCGGCGCGCGTGCCGGCGTTCTTTCCACGGCGCAGCGCCCGGGGCCGGGATGCTGCGGGCTAAGCGAGGCGCGATTCCTTCATCCGGAGGTATTCATCATGAATCGAAGAAATTTCCTGAAAGGCGTTTCCGGCGGGCTGATTCTCGGCGGCGCCGGCTTGCCGTTGCCGCGCATGGCCCTGGCCATTCCGGTGTCGATGGGCCCGGCGGAACTGCCGCCCGGAACCCTGGAGTCCTCGCTGCTGGATGCGCTGCCAGGCAAGAAGCCGCTCATCAAGCGCACCTTCCGGGCGCCCAATTACGAAACGCCGGTGGCGTATTTCAACGAGCTGTATACGCCCAACGACGCCTTCTTCGTGCGCTACCACCTCATGAACATTCCCGAAGTCGCGGCGGACACATGGAAGCTCAAGCTTGGCGGCGAGGCATTGCAAACGCCCATGGAGCTGGGCCTGGACGATCTCAGGCGCGGCTTCGAGCGGGTCGAGCTGCCGGCGCTGTGCATGTGCGCCGGCAACCGGCGCGGGCTGTTCCAGCCGCACGTGCCTGGCGTCCAATGGGGCAACGGCGCCATGGGCAATGCGCGCTGGGTTGGGGTGCGGCTGCGCGACGTGCTCAACAAGGCCGGTGTCAGGAAAGAGGCGCTGGAGGTCGTATTCGACGGCGTGGATTCCGGCATCGCCGCGTACAAGACGCCGGATTTCGTGAAAAGCCTGCCGATGTGGAAGGCGCTCGACGAGAACACGCTGATCGCCTTCGAGATGAACAGCGCGCCCCTGCCGCACTGGAACGGTTTTCCGGCGCGGCTGGTGGTGCCCGGCTGGGTGGGGACCTATTGGGTCAAGAATCTCATGAGCATCGATGTGGTCGCCAAGCCGTTCGAGGGCTTCTGGATGAAGCCCGCCTACCGCATCCCGCTCGGCAAGTTTCCCAACGTGGATCGCTTCATCACGCAGGAAACGGCGGTCAACACGCCGATCACCGACATGGTGGTCAACTCGCTCATCACCAATATCGAGGAAGACCAGCGCTTCCGGCTGGGTCAACCGGTGGACGTGAAAGGTGTGGCCTGGGACGGCGGCTATGGCATCCGCACGGTGGAGGTTTCCGTCGATGAAGGGCAGTCCTGGCGGCCGGCGACGCTGGGTCAGGACATCGGCCGTTTCTCGTGGCGCCAATGGTCGTATCACTTCAAGCCGGCGCGGCGCGGCAAGGTGACGGTGATGACCAAGGCGTCCAACCGCATCGGGCAGACCCAAGCCGCCGAGTTGATCCTGAACCCCGCGGGCTACCACCATAACCTGATCCAGAAAGCGACCATCCAGGTCGGATGAAGAAGGAGACGACCATGAAACGCTTGTTATTGCTTGTGCTGCTGCCGGTAACTGCGGTCGCGGCCGACGAAGGCCAGATTCGTTTGAAGGAGGGCGCGGGCAGGGCGCTCGTCGAATCCAACTGCGCCGTCTGCCATAGCCTCGACTACATCCAGACGAATTCGCCGTTTCTGGACAGGAAAGGGTGGGAGGCAACCCTGAGCAAAATGGTGAACGCGATGGGCGCGCCCGTCCCGAAAGAGGATGTGCCGACGATTGTGGAGTATCTCAGCCAGCATTACGGGAAGTAGGCGCGTCGATGACCCATGACGCAAGCGATGTGGCACTCATGATCCCTGACGCGCATCGGGTGCCGCCCCACGCGCTGCGCCTCAGGCGTATGGGCATCGACACCTATCAGGAGCCCGTGATCTACATGCGCAGCGACTGCCACGTGTGCCGCGCCGAGGGCTTCGAGGCGCAGTCGCGCGTGCAGGTGACGCACAACGGCCATGCCATCATCGCCACGCTGAATGTCGTCACCAGCGACCTGCTGGCGCCGGACGAGGCGGGGCTCTCGGAGGCGGCGTGGCGGCTCCTCGGTGCGCGCGCAGGCGATGCGGTGGCCCTGTCCCATCCGCCGGTGCTGGAGTCGCTGAGCCGGGTGCGCGCCAAGGTGTACGGCGAGCGTCTCGGCGACGCCGACATGCAGGCGATCGTGCGTGACATCGCGGCGGGGCGCTATGCGGACATTCACCTATCGGCCTTTCTCGCCGCCTGCGCCGGCGACCGGCTGGACCTCGCCGAAACGGTCGCGCTCACGCGCGCCATGGTCGACGCCGGCGAGCGCCTTGCCTGGGGGCGCTCGCCGGTGGTGGACAAGCACTGCGTCGGCGGTCTGCCGGGCAATCGCACGACCTTGATCGTGGTGCCGATCGTCGCGGCCTTCGGCCTCACCATGCCCAAGACCTCGTCGCGCGCCATCACCTCGCCTGCAGGCACCGCGGACGTGATGGAGACGCTCACCGGAGTCGAACTGGACGTCCCGGCCATGCGCCGGGTGGTGGAGCGCGAAGGCGGCTGCATCGTCTGGGGCGGCGCGGTGCGCCTGAGTCCGGCGGACGACATCCTGATCCGCGTCGAGCGCCCGCTCGACCTCGACAGCGAGGGCCAGCTGGTCGCCTCGGTGCTGTCGAAGAAGGTTGCGGCCGGATCGAGCCACGTCGTCATCGACATCCCGGTGGGCGAGACCGCCAAGGTACGCAGCCGCGAGGCCGCGCAGGCACTGAGCCATCGCCTGGTGGACACCGGTCGCGCCATCGGCCTCACTGTGCAGACGGTCGTCACCGACGGCACCCAGCCCGTGGGCCGCGGCATCGGTCCGGCGCTCGAAGCGCGCGACGTGCTCGCAGTGCTGCGCCGCGAAGCCGACGCACCGGCCGATCTGCGCGAGCGCGCGCTGCAGATCGCCGGCGCGGTGCTCGAATTTGCGCCGGGGGTTGCGCCGGGCGAGGGCGTGCGCCGGGCGCGGGACATACTGGACGATGGCCGCGCGTGGAGAAAATTCGCGGCCATCTGCGCGGCCCAGGGCGGCCTGCGCGAGCCGCCGGCGGCGGCGCACACGCACGCGGTGACGGCCGCGCAGGGCGGGCGCGTGACGGCGATCGACAACCGCCGATTGGCGCGCGTGGCCAAGCTCGCCGGCGCGCCGCGCGCCCCGGCCGCCGGGCTCGAGCTGCACGCGCCACTCGGCGCGGAGGTCGAGGCAGGCATGCCGCTGTTCACGGTGCACGCCGAGGCGCCGGGCGAACTCGCCTACGCGCTCGACTACGTCGCCGCGCAGCCAGGAATCGTGCGCGTGGAGGCCGAACCATGAAGCCGGTGGTGCTGACCGTCAACACGGGGAGTTCTTCCGTCCGCCTTGCGGCGTTTGCGCCGCAAGGCGAATCGCTGGCACGGGGGGCGAGCGGGCATTTTTCCGGCAACCGGGATGACCCGGTGGCCATGCTGCGTGCTTTTCTCAAGGACCACGGCATCGAGGCGGTGGCGGCCGTTGCGCACCGCATCGTTCACGGTGGCGCGCATCTCACGGCGCCGTGCCGCATCGACGCCGCGGTGGAGGCCGAGATCGAGCGCCTGGCGCCGCTCGCGCCGCTGCACAATCCGCGCGCGCTCGAATGGATACGCGCCTGCCGCGCGCTGATCGGGGCGGAAACCGCACAGGTGGCGGTGTTCGATACGGCGTTTTACGCCGCGCTGCCGGAGGTTGCCGCGACCTACGCGCTGCCACGCGTGCTGTGCGCGCGCCACGGCATCCGCCGCTACGGTTTCCACGGGATCGCCCATCAGGCGATGTGGCGGCGCTGGCGCGAACTGCGGCCCGACCTGCGCGCGGGCGGACGCGTGATCTCGCTGCAACTCGGCGCCGGCTGTTCGATCACCGCCATCCGCGATGGTCAGGCCGTGGATACGTCCATGGGCTTTTCGCCGCTGGAAGGGCTGGTGATGGCGACCCGCAGCGGCGATGTCGATCCCGGACTGCTGCTGTTCCTGCAACGCGCCGAAGGGCTGACGCCGGAGCGCATGGAACGCCTGCTCAACGAGGAGGGCGGCCTGTTGGGCCTGTCGGGCATGAGCGGGGACATGCGCGCGTTGCTGAATGCGGACGCCGCCGACGCGCGGCTGGCGGTCGACGTCTACTGCTACCGCGCGCGCAAATATATCGGCGCATATCTTGCCGCCCTGGGCGGCGCCGACGCGATCCTGTTCGGCGGCGGCGTGGGCGAGCAGGCGCCCGAGGTGCGCGCGCAGATCCTGACCGGGTTGGAGGGGCTGGGCATCATGCCGGATGCGGACGCCAACTGCGCCGCCATCGGGGCCGAGAGGTGCATCAGCCAGCGCGGCAGCGCAACCGGAGTGTGGATCATTCCGGTGGACGAGGCCGTGATTCTGGCGCAGGCGGCTCTGGCCGTGACGGCGGCCCCCGAAGCCGTCGTTGTCCAGGAGGAAAGATCATGAACGAAACCGCGGTTCAATCCCTGGTCGCAACCAGTCCGCTTTCGAGCGAGGAGTTGCAAAAAATGAACGCGTGGTGGCGCGCGGCGAACTACCTCTCGGTCGGGCAGATCTATCTGCTGGACAATCCGCTGCTCAAGGAGCCGCTCACGCTCGCGCATGTCAAGCCGCGGCTGCTCGGCCACTGGGGCACCACGCCCGGGCTCAATTTCCTTTATGTGCATCTGAACCGCGTCATCAACAAGCATGACCTCGACGTGCTCTACGTCGCCGGCCCCGGCCACGGCGGCCCGGCGCTGGTCGCCAGCACCTGGCTCGAGGGAAGTTACAG
>JAJZPR010000077.1 GCA_021847835.1 Pseudomonadota bacterium | reverse complement strand
GGCTTCGGCTTATCGGGGCTCTCGCCTGGTCGATCATTGGGCGATGGTATTCTGCTGCGCTGAGATTCGATTTCAGCTTGCATCGCGCCCTGCCTGGTCTGCTTCGATAAATCCGATGCGCGGGATAATATATCGCGCGCTTGGCGATATTCAGCATTCGCCATATTGAGTTTTACCGCTGCGGCTTTCTCTCGCGCTGCGGCTGCCTCGTCGCGTGCGATAATATCGACCAATGCCGCGCGATACCATTCCCGCATGTCCTCAAGTGGCATAATCTTAATGCGCCGGGTTTTAGGGCGGATTAAACCCTGCTCCGCGATAATCTCAGCGTTGCAGGGTTTTGGGGGCGGGGTTTTCTTGACGATGTCGCGCATTTTCTCGACGCGCTCGATCAGGGCCGCCAACTCCTTTTCCCGTCGGCCCGTCTTTTCGTGGAGCGCTTCAAGCTCGCGGGGCAAATCGTGATGCAACTTCCGCACTGATTTGTGGATGATAGTGTGCAGTGGGTCGCCGTCTTCGATGCGCTGTCGCTTGGGTTTGCCTCTGGTGATGCCCAAATCGGCCCAGCACGCGCCGGCCAGGTCTTGCACCTGGCGCAGCGTCTTGGCGTCGAGCTTGCGGCCTGCACTGCGGCCATCATGGCCGTAGCCGTGCATGGTGAAGTGAGCGTGGGGCCTGGACTCGTCCATGTGTACCACCAGGCCGCATACCGTCGTGCCCAGCTTCGATGCGATGGCCTCGGCTGTCTCGCGGAAATGCCTGTCCATCACATCGGGGTCATCGGGCAGGATGGCGTCTGTCGAGAAGGTGACAATGCCCCTCACCCCGATGGCGGCTCCTCGCTGGAGCCCTCGGCGGCCAGCCTCGGCGCATCGCCGGTTGCACTCAGTCAGCAGATCGGATGAGGTAGCCGGCGGCACCAGGACGCGGTTCAGGTGCACTTTCTCGGGGCTGGCGTAGCTCGGCAGGTGCAACCGAAGATCGTGGCTGCGCTGGCCCTTTGCGCTGCGCGCGGTGACTCGCTCAAGGCGGGCGCTGACGGATGGCATGGGGTGGTTCTCCTTCGGGGTTCCAAGGGGCCTGCCCCTTGGCCTACGAGCTGTGACCGAAGGGCACTGCGTAGTAGGTTATGCGGCGCGCCGCTACTGTGCATACAACCAGTGTGCCACGGATCAGGCTGCCGGACTACGCGGCGCGGCTTGTTTCCAATGGCATCGCGCCAGGGCTACGGAGAATAGGTTGCGTGCCATGCTCCGCTGCGCAACGCATTGGAATGCCGCCCGTGGCGGTGCCAGGCCGTCCGGCTGCGCCGTCCGGGGCGGCTAGGGGGCGGCTGCCGCCGCCAGAATCGTTTGCCGCTAGAGCCGCCCGGTTCGACAGCCTGAATGCCGCCGCGAGCCAGTGCTCGCTGCTCGCTTTCCGCTCCCTCGGCGGCATCGCGATCACGGTTTCGGGGCTGCCTTCGGCGCGCGCCGGGGCGGGGGTGTGATCTTCTGTTTTCAGAAGCGGAGCTTCCTTGGTTCTTTGAGATAACTTCCCGCGCTCCCTCTGAAGATGGCCGTTTGTAAGCCTGTTTTTGGCCTCGATTCCGGGCTGTTCGTTGTCCGATACTTTTTCCGTATCGGACATTTTTGGGGCGAGGCCGCGCTCGATCCTCCACGATGCCGTTGGCACGTAAGCGACTGACTCGTGGATGATGCCGATGGTCTTCTTCACGGGCTCATCAAATCGGTTTGTAGCGTCGGTCCGCAGCAGCTTGCCTCCGCCGTGCCTCCATAGGCCCAGCCACTGGGCGAAGTCGCCGTCCCGGGCCGCTTGGGTCAGTTCTGTCTCTGGCATGCTGCTCTTGCGGCTGAAGCGCCACGCCGTGGCCGCCGTGGCTGATGTGCGCAGTAGCCGGATGTTGTGGGTGCTGCCCCACTGGATGATCGCATCGGCTTCTCGTTGTTTGGCTTGGTCGTCGCCCCAGGCGCGTGCCGTGTACCGCAGCGCACGTGAGGCATAGTTCACACCACCGGCGGCGTTGCCGAGCCCCTTGATGTCAAGGCGGCGCTCGGCGCCGGGTTCGTGCTCGAAGCACACGACGTAGCGGCGCAGGATGGCTTCGACCTGCCCGATGTTGTCAGTCCAAGCCGTAATGTGGACGTGGGCGCTGCCGTCGAAGCTGGGCTGCATGTTGCCGATGTAGTGGAAAATCGCGCGGGTGCGCTCAATGGCCTTCTTGGCCAGGCCGAAGCGCGCATCAAGCCACTCGGCTCCTTGCCTGGGAGTGCTGCCGTCAAACTTCGGGTTGCGCACGCGGCCGCGGCGCCCGCGTTCAGCCGTGGGGTGAAACCGGCTGGGTGTGTTGAGGGTGATGAGATATGCATTGCAGCCCCCGGCCAGTTCGGCGAGGCCGTTGGCTCGCGCCATCAGCTCGGCGAAGCGTTGCCCAGCTATTTTGGCCGGGCCGGGCGCTGCGATGATCGCGCCATCGCTGCTGGCGAGGTGCGTCGCTTTGGCCCACGCCTCGCCGGCCTGGATGATCTGACGGCGCTCCGCATGCCCCTCGGGACTGACCCATTCAATCTGCTTCGGCGCGGCGTGCCGGTATGCGTTTTCGCGGCGCGTGCGGATGCTGTGCCTGATGGTCTTGCGCCACCATGCTTCGTCGATGATGCGGCGGGCCAGGCGCTCGGCACCCATGCTCGTGCGGATGCCCAGCGACGCGAGCCATTCGCTCGCGTCGTGCTCGTGGCGCTCGCCATGCTCAACCATCAAGCCTGCGGCGGCCTTGATGGCGTCGTTGCCAGCGGATATGTCGAGCATGCCCAGCGCATCCAGTCGTCGCCCTGAGCTGACCACCTCCAGGGCTGCGGCAAGGTGCTTCAGGGTGCGCTCGGATGCCTCGGGGCCGGTTGCCTTGTGCCATTCGTCGCGGGCGACCATGCGCAGGCCGAGCGGCATCTGGTTGGTGCCGATGCGCACGCCCTCGGCTACGCCTACGGGGGCTCCTGTGGCCTGCGCCCAAGCGAGATCGTCCTTCGTCAGGGTGGACTGCTGGAGCTTGAACCGAACCCCGTAGGCCTCGATGTGTGCCTTGCCGGCTTCGCTGGTCGTGTCCAGGCGGCCATCTTCCAGCTTCGCGGCGGCAGGGACGCGCGGCCAGGCCGGCGCGTGTGCGCGCCAGTAG
>JAJZPR010000012.1 GCA_021847835.1 Pseudomonadota bacterium | reverse complement strand
TCTTGCATCTCAAGCGGTGGCGGGGGATCGCCACCCGCTATGCGAAAAACCTGTCATCCTTTGTTGCTGCCGTACAAATTCGCTGCCTTACCCTTTGGCTGGCTATCTCATGACGACACTATCTAGCTTTTAAATATGTGCGGTGGGGAACGAACCTTGCCGCTCTTAAACATCAGGCTGGGCCTTGACTCGGCACAGCCGCCATTCCACACCAACCTATGGGAGCAACACCATGAAACAAGTCAACAAGTACCTTTCCGCAGTTTTTCTGGGCCTGACACTGGTAACCGTCGCTGGATGTGCCTCGACAAGACACCAGCAGGGAACCGGCGAATACGTCGACGACAGCGTCATCACCGCCAAGGTGAAAGCGGCCATACTCGAAGACCCCATGACCAAGGTCCTGGAGATCAAGGTCAAAACCTTCAAGGGCGAGGTTCAGCTGAGCGGCTTCGTGAGCTCGCGGGCCGCGGCGAACAGGGCAATCGAGCTGGCGCGCGGCGTTAGGGGCGTGACCTCCGTCAAGGACGACATGCAGATCAAGTGAGCTTGAGCCGCTCGTTCCCGGCCAAGCCACCGGCTTCCAGGTGCGGGCATTGATGACTCTCTTACAAACGCTGACCGCGTCTTTGAAAGGTCCTTCTCGGCGTGGTCGCCAAACAATTTCGGACAGGAGTGACAAACATGCTTGAGACAATTGCGGTCATCCTGATTGTTCTGTGGCTGGTGGGTCTGGTTTCCTCGTACACCATGGGCGGGTTCATTCATATCCTCCTGGTCATCGCAATCATCGTGATCCTGCTCCGCTTCATACGCCGCTGACGGGCGTTCATGCCTATCGGAATCTGATGCCTCATTCCATCGTCAGGCACGAATGCGGCTTTTTCTAACAGCCTGGGGGTAAAAATGCTGAAATTTCGACTGCCGCGGATTTGTTAGGGGCTCTGCGAATTGCTGCCCGGAAAATTCTTGATTTCTAAGTGCCGACCTTCCCGGCAATGTAGGCCTTGAGCGCAGCCACGTCGGGTTGCATCCCATCCACGCGTTGCGGCAGGGATTCGAGTTCCTTCAGTTCCGCCGGGCGTTCCGGGGTTTGTCCGATGGCTTCGCGAATGGCGTCCTCGAACTTCGCCGGCAGTGCGGTTTCCAGCACCACCAGGGGCACGCCGGGTTCGCGGTATTTGAGGCCCACGTGCAGGCCATCTGCGGTATGCGTGTCGATCACCACGCCATACAGCTCGTAGGCGTCGCGTATGGTCTGCATGCGCAGCGCATGGTTGCTGGCGCCGGAAACGAAACCGTAGCCGGGCACCTTGTCGAACAGGCCGTAGGCCTTGAAATCCACCGCCTCGCCCTTGTCCACCCTCGCCCACATGGCGCGTGTGACTTCGGCGTCGCGTCCGGCCAGATCGAAGGCGAAGCGCTCGAAGTTCGAGGCCTTGGAAATGTCCATCGACGGACTGCTGGTGTGGTAGGTATGCGCGGCGTCGCGCGGGCGATAGACGCCGGTGCGGAAGAACTCGTCCAGCACGTCGTTCTCGTTGGTGGCCACGATCAGCCTGTCGATGGGCAGGCCCATCATGCGCGCGACATGGCCGGCGCAGACGTTGCCGAAGTTGCCGGAAGGAACGGAGAAGCTGACCTTTTGACCGTTGTTCTCGGTAGCGGCGAAGTAGGCCTTGAAGTAGTACACGATCTGCGCCAGCACGCGCGCCCAGTTGATGGAGTTGACCGCGCCGATCTTGTACCGGGCCTTGAAGGCGGCGTCGTTGGACACGGCTTTCACCATGTCCTGGCAGTCGTCGAACACGCCGTGCACGGCGATGTTGAAGATGTTGGGGTCCTGCAGGCTGTACATCTGCGCCTGCTGGAAGCGCGTCATGCCGTGCTCGGGCGAGAGCATGAACACGCGGATGCCTTTTTTCCCGCGCATGGCGTATTCCGCAGCGGAACCCGTGTCGCCCGAGGTGGCGCCGACGATGTTGATGCTTTCCTTGCGGCGGGCAAGCTCGTATTCGAACAGGTTGCCCAGCAGCTGCATGGCCATGTCCTTGAAGGCCAGGGTCGGGCCGTTGGACAGCGACAGCAGATGCAGGCCGGGTTCCAGGGTCAGCAGCGGGGTGATGTCCTCGGCATTCTGGCCTTCGCGCACATAATGGTAGGTCTGCGCGGTGTAGGTCTTGTCGATCAGCGCCTTGAGGTCGGCCGCGGGAATGTCGTCGACGAAGCGCGAGATGATGGCGTAGGCCAACTCGCGGTAGTTCATGCCGCGCATGGCGGCAAGATCGGCCTCGCCGAAATGCGGATAGGTTTCCGGCATGTACAGGCCGCCGTCGGGCGCCAGCCCGCCGAGCAGGATGTCGGTGAAGTGTTGCACGGGACTTTGACCGCGGGTGCTGATGTATTTCATGGTTCAGTGAGGAGATAGGAGTGAGGAGTGAGGCGTACAAAACCTTTGCCTTTTCTCCTTACCCCTCACTCCTCACTCCTCACTTTCCTAAAGTTTCCAGGCGGATGCGGGTGACCTTGCCCTGCACGGTGCCAAGCCCTTCGATGCGCGCGATGGCCGAGTTCATCTGCTTTTCCAGGGTTTCGTGCGTCAGCAGGATGAGATCGGTGCTGGACTCGCCCTCTTCCGGCTCGCGCTGCATGAGCGCATCGATGGAAATGTCGGCATCGGCCAGGATGCGGGTGATGTCGGCGAGCACGCCGGTCTCGTCGGCCACGCGCATGCGCAGATAGTAGGCCGTCTCCACCTCGTCCATCGGCAGGATGGGCAGGTCGGCGTGCAATGAATCGGGCTGGAAGGCCAGATGCGGCACGCGGTGGTGCGGGTCGGCGGTGGCAAGGCGCGTCACGTCGACGAGGTCGGCCACCACGGCCGAGGCCGTCGGCTCGGCGCCGGCGCCGGCGCCATAATACAGGGTGGGACCGACGGCGTCGCCCATCACCAGCACGGCGTTCATGGCACCATTCACATTCGCGATCAGGCGCTTCTCGGGAATCAGCGTGGGATGCACGCGCAACTCGATGCCGTTCGGACGGCGCCGGGTAATGCCCAGCAGCTTGATGCGGTAACCCAGTTGCTCTGCGTATTTCACGTCTTCGCCGGTGAGCCTGGTAATGCCCTCGGTGTAGGCCTTGTCGAACTGCACCGGGATGCCGAAAGCGATGGCCGACAGGATGGTGAGCTTGTGCGCCGCATCGATGCCTTCCACGTCGAAGGTCGGGTCGGCCTCGGCGTAGCCCAGGCGCTGCGCCTCGGCCAGCACGGTGTCGAAGCCCGATCCCTTCTCGCGCATTTCCGAGAGGATGAAGTTGGTGGTGCCGTTGATGATGCCGGCGACCCAGTCGATGCGGTTGGCGGTGAGTCCTTCGCGAATGGCCTTGATGATGGGGATGCCGCCGGCGACCGCGGCTTCGAACGCCACCATCACGCCCTTGGCCTGCGCGGCGGCGAAAATCTCATTGCCGTGCTTGGCGACCAGATGCTTGTTGGCGGTAACGACATGCTTGCCGTTCTCGATCGCCTTCATCACCAGCTCTTTGGCCGGCGAGAGGCCGCCGATCAGCTCCACGACGATGTCGATGTCGGGATTGTCGACCACTTCGAAAGGATCGGCGGTCAGGGTGAGTCCAGCGCCGTTGTGCTTTTGCGCCTTCTTGAGGTCGCGCACCGCCGCCATCGTAACCTGGATTTCGCGGCCGGCGCGGCGGGTGATTTCCTGCTGGTTGCGGCGCAATACGGTCAAGGTGCCGCCGCCGACTGTGCCAAGTCCCAGCAAACCTACTTTGATTGGTTTCATGCGTGTAAAGCTTTCTGAATTATTTATGGCGTTTGCGATCGAGGAAACGTCCGACACGGCCGATCGCTTCGCGCAGGTCTTCCTCGTGCGGCAGGAACACCACACGGATATGGTCGGGATGCGGCCAGTTGAAGCCGGTGCCCTGCACCACCAGAACCCTTTCCTCTTCCAGCATCTCGAGGATGAACTGCTGGTCGTTGCGGATGGGATAGAGCTTGGGGTCGAGCCTGGGGAAGAGATACATCGCCGCCTGCGGCTTGACGCAGGACACGCCGGGGATCTGGGTGAGCAGGTCCCAGGCCAGGTCGCGCTGGCGCGTAAGCCTGCCGCCCGGCGCCACCAGGTCGTTGATGCTCTGGTAGCCGCCCAGCGCGGTCTGGATACCGTACTGCCCCGGCACGTTGGAACACAGGCGCATGGAAGCGAGGATGTTCAAGCCCTCAATGTAATCCCTGGCATGGCGGCTGTCGCCGGAAATCACCAGCCAGCCGGCACGGTAACCGCAGGCGCGATAGTTCTTGGAGAGGCCATTGAAAGTGATGATCAGCACATCGTCTGCCAGCGCGGCGATCGAAGTATGCTTCGCCCCGTCGAACAGCACCTTGTCATAGATCTCGTCGGCGTAGATGATCAACTGATGCTGGCGCGCGAGCTCGACGATTTCCTTCAGGATCTCATCCGGGTACAGCGCGCCGGTGGGGTTGTTGGGATTGATCACCACGATCGCGCGCGTGTTGGGCGTGATCTTGGCCTTGATGTCGACGATGTCCGGCAGCCAGCCAGCACCCTCGTCGCAGAGGTAGTGGCGTGGCGTGCCCCCGCCCAGGCTCACCGCCGCCGTCCACAGCGGGTAGTCCGGCGCCGGCACCAGCACTTCGTCGCCGTTGTTGAGCAGCGCCTGCATGGCCATCACGATCAGTTCGGACACGCCGTTGCCGACGATGATGTCGTCGACATCGACCCCCTTGATGCCCTTTTCCTGCGTGTAGTGCATGATCGCCTTGCGCGCGGAGAACAGGCCCTTGGATTCGCTGTAGCCCGAGGCATTCTGCATGTTGCGGATCACGTCCTGGACGATTTCCTCCGGCGCCTCGAAACCGAAGGGCGCGGGATTGCCGATGTTGAGCTTGATGATGCGCTGGCCTTCGTCCTCCATCTGGCGCGCGCGCGCCATCACCGGACCGCGGATGTCGTAACAGACGCTTTCCAGCTTGCCGGATTTCTTCACGGGCCTGAGCATCGGCGCCCCTGCATCATTCATGGAATTTTCCTGAAAATGCCCTGAAAATCAGGGCTTAGAAAGGATATGATTTTACTTGAGCCGGACTGCCCCGGCAAACAGGGACCTGCCTTGAAGTTGCATCTGAACAGCCCGGACGGGCGCTACCAATTTACCGGCTACGGCGACGACCACGTGCTGGTCAACGACCAGCGCCTCGGTTTCGGCTTGGTGGTAGGCCCCCGCCTGCTGGATCAGGAAACTTTCCGGAGCCTGGTTTTCGAGGCGCTGGAAGTCGCCCATTTCGAATGGCTGCGCCAGCAGCAGGCGGAAATCGTCCTGCTCGGCACCGGCGCGCGACTGCGCTTTCCCCACCCTTCGCTGACCCGTCCCCTGATGGAAGCCGGCATCGGCCTGGAAGTCATGGACACCGGCGCGGCCTGCCGCACCTACAACCTGCTCGCATCCGAGGGCCGCAAGGTGCTCGTGGCGATCCTCGCCTAAGTCAGTCCGCCCATCACGTCGCGGAAGGAGTGAATCGCCTGAAATTCCTCCGGGTCCTTCTCCGGCAGTTGGGTATCGGGAAATCTCACCGCCAGCAGATGCGCAATGCCGTAGGCCTGGGCACTGCGCAACACCGGCAGGCTGTCGTCCACCAGCAGGGTGGTTTCGGGATCGAAGGGCTCGCGCTTTTGCAGGCTGATCCAGAACGCGGGGTTTTCCTTGGGCAGGCCGACGTCGTGCGAGGAATGCAGCGCATCGAAATAAACCTCCAGTCCGGTCCTGCGCATTTTCAGGTCCAGGCTCTTGCGGTGGGCATTGGTGACCAAGGCCACGCGCTTTCCGGACACACGCGCAGCCTTGAGGAATTCCGGCACATCGGGATGGATGGCGATGAGGTGCGCCACCTCCTCCTTCAGTTCGGCGATGTCCAAGCCCAGTTCGCAGCTCCAGAAATCCACGCAATACCACTCCAGCGTGCCGGCGCGATGATGGTAGCGGCTGGCGAGCTCCTGTTTGGCCTGATCGAGGCTGATTTTGTGCTTTTCGGCGAAGCGCATCGGGACGTGCTCGCGCCAGAAGTGGTTGTCGTAGTAGAGATCCAGCAGGGTGCCATCCATGTCGAGCAGGACGGTCTGGATGCGATTCCAGTCAAGCATCAGAACAGCTGGTCTTTGGAAACGCCCTTGCGCCGCAGCATCTGGCGCAGCACGCGCAGTGCCTCCATCTGGATCTGGCGCACGCGCTCGCGCGTCACCTTCAGATCCGCCGCGAGATCCTCGAGCGTGGCGATGTCGTTGTTGTTGATGCCGAAGCGGCGCTCGATGACCCAGCGCTGCTTGTCGTTCAGCTGCTCCAGCCACTCGTGCACATGGCGCTCGATTTCAACATGCTGCAGCGTGTCCTCCGGCATGTCCGCGCTGTCGTCGGCGATCGCCTCGCCCAGGGAGAGATTGGGGTCGATGTCGAGCGGCGCATCAAGCGATGCCACCCTCTCGTTGAGCGCGAGCACGCGCCGCACTTCCTCGACCGCGTAGCCGGTAAGGCTGGCGATATCCTCGTAACCGGGGTCGGTAATCCCATGCGTTTCCAAGTGCCTCTGAGCACGCAGGAATACGTTGAGTTCCTTGATGACGTGCACCGGCAGACGTATGGTGCGCGACTGGTTCATGATGGCGCGCTCGATGTTCTGGCGTATCCACCAGGTGGCATAGGTGGAAAAGCGGAAGCCGCGCTCGGGGTCGAATTTTTCCAGGGCGTGGATCAGGCCGAGATTGCCTTCCTCCACCAGATCCAGCAGCGTGAGCCCCCGGTTGGCGTAGTGCTTGGCGATGTTCACCACCAGCCGCAGGTTGTGTTCGATCATTTTCTGGCGCGCCTCGAAATCCCCGTCGCGGGTGCGGCGCGCAAGCGTGACTTCCTGTTCCGCCGTCAGCAGCGCCGACTGGCCGATATCGTTGAGGTAAAGCTGGGTTACGTCGAGCTGGAAATCGAAATCTTCCGTCGCGTAGGTTTCTGCGACCTCTCGTGCCGTGGCATCCTCGCCCTCGTCCTCGGCCCCCCCCTCAAGCTCCCCACCCTGTTCATCAATCGGCTCTTTTTCGCGGCTCATTTGCGCTCCGGCAGATATTTCAGCGGATCCAGCGGCTTTCCGTACTGGCGCACTTCAAAATGCAGCTTGACACGATCGCTGCCCGTGTCCCCCATTTCGGCAATTTTCTGTCCGCCCCTGACCCAGTCCCCCTCCTTGGCCAACAAGGTCTCATTGTGCGCGTATGCGGTCAGAAACTCGTCCGAATGCTTGACTATGAGCATTTTTCCATAGCCGCGCAAGCCGTCACCGCTGTACACCACCTTGCCCGGCGCTGCCGCCAGCACAGGCGCGCGCCTTTCGCCCGAGATGTCGATGCCCTTGCCTCCGCCCTGGCCGAAGACTCCGATCAATCTGCCGCTGGCCGGCCACTGCCAGCCAGCCTGATCGGCCGATACCGCGGAAGAAGCCTCGGAATTTGCAACCGTGGCCGGCGGCGCTTCCGCAGGTTTTTGCGCAACCGGCGCCGGTGCGGCCTTGGTGCCGGATACTGCAGCCCAGTTGGCCTCGCTGTAAGGCAGGCGTTGCGCCTTTGGCTCGGTGAGCAGCAGCGGCCCCTCCTCCAGCGGCTGTGGGCTGGACAAGCCGGTCTCCCGCAAGGGCAGCGTCTCCACGCCCATGGCCGTGCCGGCGAAACCCTCGGGTGGAGTAAGGCGCAGCACCTGGCCGATTTTTATGAGATCGGGCGAGTCCAGGTTGTTCCAGGACGCAAGATCGCGATAATCCAGGCCATTCTGGAAAGCGATGGCATAAAGCGTGTCGCCCTTTTGCACGACATGCTGGCCCTCCCGTGCAGGCTCGGGTTTGGGTGCAGGGGTGACGGTCTTGGCTAGGGCTTTTGCCGGCGGCCGCGTCTTGTCACTGATCGGCGCGTACCCCGGACTCACGCAACCGCCCACCGCCAGCAGCATCAAGACCTGGCCCGCCAGCCTCATGAAACCCCCGGCAGCAAAGGCACGAATTTCACCGCTTCCAGCCTTTCCTCATGGAACTGATTGCCCTGGCGGGTAAGCACCAGCAGCACCTGGTTGTCGTCCCCCAGCGGCATGACCAGGCGGCCGCCTTCGGCAAGCTGCATCTTGAGGACTTCAGGCACCGCGCCGAAAGCTGCGGCGACCACGATCGCATCGTAGGGCGCGCCTTCGGCATAGCCCTGCAAGCCGTCGCCGTGCTTGAGCCTGATGTTGTTGAGCCGCAACTCACGCTGGCGCCTGCGGGTCTGGCCGACCAGCGAGGCGATGCGCTCTATGCTCACTACCTCGCGCGCCACCTGCGCCAGCACCGCGGCCTGATAGCCGCAGCCGGTGCCCACCTCCAGCACGCGCTTCAGGCTGCGTCCATTGCGCGCCAGTTCGGTCATGCGCGCCACGATGTAGGGGTTGGAAATGGTCTGGCCGAAGCCGATGGGCAGCGCGGTATCCTCGTAGGCACGGCTGGCAAGCGCCTCGTCGACGAACAGATGGCGCGGCACCGTGCCCATCGCCGCCAGCACCAGGGTGTCGGAAATCCCCTGTTCGCGCAGGCGCTCGACCATGCGCCCGCGCGTGCGCGCGGAAGTCATGCCGATGCCGGTACGGACATTACTCATGCAGCCAGCTCCGCACGCTTTCCAGTTGAGCATAGCGCGTGAGGTCGATCTGCAGCGGCGTAACCGACACGCGGCCGTTCGCCACGGCAAAAAAATCCGTACCTTCGCCCGCATCCTGGGCGCTCCCGGCGGCGCCCACCCAGTACACCGCCTGGCCGCGCGGGTTGACCGATTTCAGCACCGGCTCGGCCTTGTGGCGCTTGCCGAGGCGGGTAATTTCCAGGCCCTTCAGTTCGCCCTGCGGCAGGTCTGGCACGTTGATGTTGAGCAGCGTCGCCTCTTGCCAGGGCTTGTGCTGATATTTGCGCACCAGATCCACCACCACGCCGGCTGCGGTTTCGAAATGGCTGCCGGGATGGCCGGCCAGCGAAACCGCGATGGAAGGAATGCCGAGCAGAAAGCCTTCGGTTGCGGCAGCGACGGTGCCGGAGTAGATGGTGTCGTCGCCCATGTTGGCGCCGTGGTTGATGCCGGAAATAACCATGTCGGGCAGATGATCCAGCATGCCGGTGACGGCAAGATGTACGCAATCGGTCGGTGTGCCGTTGACGAAGTAATGGCCGGAGGGAGCCTGACGCAGCATAAGCGGACGGTCCAGCGTCAACGAATTGCTGGCGCCGCTGCGGTCGCGTTCGGGCGCCACCACCGTCACCTCGGCCAGGGATTCCAGCGCCCTTGCCAGCGTCGCGAGGCCCGGCGCGAAATAGCCATCATCGTTGCTCAGCAGGATCCGCATCTTCTTTGTTGTCTTGAAACTCTGCCGGGGCGGAAAAAATAAAAAAAGCCGCAGGTCATGCGGCTGATTTTACAACGATGCGGGAGATTTCCCGACGAAATTTGCAGCTGATATAAGGGGAAAAATGGTCGGGGCGAGAAGATTCGAACTTCCGACCCCCTGCACCCCATGCAGGTGCGCTACCAGGCTGCGCTACGCCCCGACGAAGCGCGAGATTGTAACAGAGTTCGGCGAAAATTTTGAACTACTTCGACAACAAATCGCGAATCGCGATCAGTTCCTCGCGCAATTCGGCCAGCGACATCGCCTTGCCCGCGCCGGCTGCGGGTTTTTCTTCCGGCGCATCGAGCTTGTTGCGCGCGCCGCTGATGGTGAAGCCCTCTTCGTACAGCAGCTGGCGGATGCGGCGGATCAGCAGCACCTCGTGGTGCTGATAATAGCGGCGGTTGCCGCGCCGCTTGACCGGCTTGAGCTGGGAAAATTCCTGTTCCCAGTAGCGCAGCACGTGCGGCTTGACCGCGCACAGTTCGGCGACTTCGCCTATGGTGAAATAGCGCTTGGGCGGAATCGCGGGGAGGTCAGCCGTGCTGGCGGTCTCCGCCATGTTCGGCATCCTCCACCATGACCTTGAGTTTCTGGCTGGCGTGGAACGTCACCACACGCCGCGCAGATATGGGCATTTCTTCCCCGGTTTTAGGGTTGCGTCCGGGCCGCTGGGGTTTTTCGCGGCACTGGAAATTGCCGAAGCCGGAGAGCTTGACGGTATCGCCGGCCTGCAGGGCGTTGCGGATTTCCTCGAAAAAGGATTCCACCATGTCCTTCGCTTCGCGCTTGTTGAGTCCCACTTTTTCGAACAGCAGATCGGCAAGTTCAGCTTTGGTCAGGGTCGTCATGATGTCTTGTTTGGATCAGGCCCGCAGTTTCGCCCCATGCCGGCTCATCACGGCTTCGGCAATTTTCGCCACCGCCGCCTCCACTTCCGGTTCCGTGAGGGTACGTTCAGTATCTTGCATAACTATACGGAATGCAAGGCTTTTTTGTCCCGCCGGAACGCCCTGCCCCTGGTACAAGTCGAATATTTCCAATTCCTGCACGATGGGCTCGGCTGCCTCGCGCATGGTCGCCAGCAGGGTGCTGGCAGCGATGTCCAGGCCGACCAGGAAGGCCAGGTCGCGCCGCATCGAGGGGAAGCGTCCGATGGAACGGTGGCGCGGCAGGGACAGCGTGCCCAGCGCATCGAGATCCAGTTCGAACAGGATGGGTGCCGCAGGCAAATCGAATTTCTGCGCCAGTTTGTGATGCAGCGTGCCCAGCCAGCCGACCGGCTGGCCCTTCAACACCAGTTGGGCAGTCTGCCCGGGATGCAGGGCGGGATGGGTGGCTTGCACGAATTCCAGGTCCACGCCGGGCATTTGATCGAGATCGCCTTTGACGTCATAGAAGTCGCCCATGCGCGCGGCAACGCCCCACTGCTCGTCGAAAGCCGGTCCATAGCAGAGCCCGGCCAGGCGCATGGGCTGGCGCAAGCCCGCGCCCTCCTGCAAGAAGGCGCGGCCCGTTTCGAACAGGCGCACGCGCGACTGCTGGCGGTTGAGGTTGTGCGTCAGCGCATCCAGCAGGCCGCCCCACAACGTGGTGCGCATGGCTGCCATCTGGCTGGCGATGGGATTTTGCAGGAGCACCGGAGCGAGGCCGCCGGACAGCGCCGCTTCCCAATCGGGGGCGACGAAGCTGTAGGTAATGACCTCCTGATAGTCGCGGTCGATGAGGTAGTCGCGCAGGCTTGCATGCTCGAGGCGGGTTTCCTCCTGCGGCAGCATGGTCACCGGCGCACGCGGCGGACGGGCCTCGATCTGGTCGTAGCCGTGCAGGCGCGCCAGCTCCTCGATGAGGTCTTCCTCGATGGCGAGATCGAAGCGGTAGCTGGGCGGCGTCACCTGCCAGGCCTCGCCCGCTTCTTTCACGGCAAGCCCCAGGCGTTGCAGGTAAGTCTTCATCTTGTCCGCGGGCATGTCCATGCCCAGCACCCGCGCGACCCGCTGCGGACGCAAGCTTATGGGTTCGCGCCTGGGCAGCTTGCCGGTTGCCTCGATGACCGTGCCGGGCTGGCCGCCGCAGATCTCCAGGATCAGCTTGGTGGCGCGCTCCATGGCCATCTGGGTATTGGCATAGTCGACGCCGCGCTCGAAACGATGCGAGGAGTCGGTGGAAAGCCCGAGCCTGCGGGCACGCCCGGCTATGGCATCGGGGCTGAAATAGGCCGCTTCCAGGAAAATGGTCGTGGTTTCCGCGCCCACCGCCGTGGCAGCGCCGCCCATGATGCCCGCAAGCGCCACGGGGCCGCTGCCGTCGGCGATGACCAGCATGTCGCTGGCGAGTTCTGCCGTCTGTTCGTTGAGCAGCGTCAGTTTCTCGCCGGGTTTCGCCCAGCGCACTTCGATGCCGCCCTTGAGCTTGGCCATATCAAAGGCGTGCATGGGCTGGCCGAGTTCCAGCAGCACGTAATTGGTGATATCGACCGGCGCGGAAATGGTGCGGATGCCGCTGCGCTCGAGCCGCATCGCCATCCATGCCGGCGTCTGCGCCTGGGCGTTGATGCCCTTGATGACACGGCCGGCATAGCGCGGACAGGCTTCCTTCGCCTGCACGTCGAGGTCCAGGGTGTCATAGATGTCCTTCATCACCGGCGCCTGCGAAGGCAGGTAAGCCTTGGTGCCGGTCACGGCCGAAACCTCGCGCGCCAGGCCGATGAGGCTCAGGCAGTCGGCGCGGTTGGGCGTGAGCTTCAAGGTGATGAGCTTGTCATCGAGCAGCAGGTAGGAACGGATGTCCGTGCCCACCGGCGCGTCGGCCGGCAGCACCAAGAGGCCGTCGACCTTGTCTTCCAGGCCGATCTCGCCGGCGCCGCACAACATGCCGGACGACTCGACGCCGCGCACCTTGGCCTGCTTGATTTCCATTTGCGGCAGCCTGGCGCCCACGCGCGCGCAGGGCACCTTCTGGCCTGCCGCGACATTGGGAGCGCCGCACACGATCTGCAGGGGCTCGGCTTCGCCGACATTCACCTTGCACACGCGCAGGCGGTCTGCATCGGGGTGCGGCTCGACTGCCAGCACTTCCGCCACCACCACGCCGGCAAAAGGCGGCGCCGCCGCTTGCACAGCTTCCACCTCGAGACCGGCCATGGTCAGGCGATGGGCGAGCTCGTCCGTGGACAGTTGCGGATTAACCAGCGTGCGGAGCCAGGATTCGGGAAATTGCATGCTTATTTGAATTGAGCAAGAAAACGCAGATCGTTCTCGAAGAACAGCCGCAGGTCGTCCACGCCGTAGCGCAGCATGGCCAGGCGCTCGACCCCGAGGCCGAAGGCGAAGCCGAGATACTGTTCGGGGTCGACGTTCACGTGTTTGAACACATTGGGATGCACCATGCCGCAGCCCAGCACTTCCAGCCAGCCGGTGTGCGAGCAGACGCGGCAACCTTCGCCGCCGCAGATGACGCAGCCGATGTCCATTTCCGCCGAAGGCTCGGTGAACGGGAAAAAGGACGGGCGGAAGCGCACCTTGAGATCGTCCTGCTCGAAGAAGCGGCGCATGAAATCGGCCAGCACGCCCTTGAGATCGGCGAAGGAAACGTTCTCGTCCACCCACAGGCCCTCGGCCTGGTGGAACATGGGGGTATGGGTCACGTCGGAGTCGCAACGGTACACGCGTCCCGGCGCGATGATGCGGAACGGCGGCTTGTGCTCCTGCATGTAATGCACCTGCACCGGCGAGGTGTGGGTACGCAGGAGATCGCCGTTCTGCAGATAGAAGGTGTCGTGCATCGCGCGCGCCGGATGGTCTTCCGGAATGTTGAGCGCGGTGAAATTGTAGAAATCGGTTTCGATTTCGGGACCGTAAGCCACCTCGAAGCCCATGGAATGGAACAGCGCCTGGATGCGCTCCAGCGTGCGCGTCACCGGATGCAGGCCGCCGCGGCCGCGCCCCCTGCCGGGCAGGGTGACGTCGATGGTTTCTTCCTTGAGCCTGCGCTCGAGTTCAGCCTCCTGCAGCACGTCGCGGCGCATTTTCAGCGCGGCTTCCACCGCCTGCTTGGCCTCGTTGACGCGGGCGCCGGCGGTCTTGCGCTCGTCCGGCGACAGGCCGCCCAGCGCTTTCAGCAATTCGGTCAGCGCGCCCTGCTTGCCGAGAAAACGGGTCCTGACCTGATCCAGTGCGGACAGGTCCTGGCTGGCGCGGATGGCGGCCAGCGCCTCGGCAACGATTTCGTTGGGATTGCGCATGTTTCTTTTTTCGGTCTTCTCCAACAAAAAAGAGGCCTTGCGGCCTCTTTTTTACTGCTCAGGCATTCAGGCAGCGAGGCTCGCTTTTGCCTGCTCGGCCAGTTTCGCAAACGCGTCCTTGTCGAACACGGCGATATCGGCCAGCACCTTGCGGTCCACTTCAATAGCGGCTTTTTTCAGGCCGTTCATGAATACGCTGTAGGACAGGCCGCACTCGCGGGCAGCCGCGTTGATACGGGCAATCCACAGGGCGCGGAACTGGCGCTTCTTCTGGCGGCGATCGCGGTAGGCATATTGCCCCGCCTTCATCACCGCTTCGTTGGCGACACGGAATACGTTGCCGCGGCGGCCGCGGTAACCCTTGGCGGCATCGAGCACCTTCTTGTGGCTGGCGCGGGCCGTTACACCTCTTTTGACGCGTGGCATGTTCTATCCTCCTTATGCGTAGGGCAGCATCTTGCGCATGGCTTTCTGGTTGCTGGCATCGGCCACAGCCATGCCACGCAACTGACGCTTGCGCTTGGTGGTTTTCTTGGTGAGGATGTGACGCAGGAAAGCGTGGGTACGCTTGAACTTGCCACTACCCAGGGCGCGGAATCGCTTGGCGGCGCCGCTCTTGGACTTCATCTTGGGCATTTTTAGCTCCATTTATGTCATGACCACAGGCGGCATCACCCCGATGCGCTTGTACGACCTGTCGACCACTTGTTTCAGGCTTGCGCCTGCTTCGTCCTGATTAGGCGCCGCAAAGCGTGCGCTTGAATCAGGACACTTATTCCGACGCAGAATCAACCGATTCGGCGTCCGCAATAAGCTTATTTCTTCTTTTTGGGCCCCAGCACCATCACCATCTGGCGGCCTTCCATCTTGGGAAACTGCTCGGTGACGGACAGTTCCGCCACATCCGCTTCCACCCGCTTCAACTGGGCCAGGCCCAGTTCCTGGTGGGCCATTTCGCGGCCGCGGAAGCGCAGGGTCACCTTCACCTTGTCGCCCTCACCCAGAAACTTGGTGATGTTGCGCAGCTTGATCTGGTAATCGCCCTCGTCGGTGCCGGGCCGGAACTTGATTTCCTTGACCTGCACCTGCTTCTGCTTGAGCTTGGCCTCGTGCTGCTTTTTGCTTTCCTGATACTTGAACTTGCCGAAGTCCATGATCTTGCAGACAGGCGGCTTGGCGGTGGGGGATATCTCCACCAGATCCAGTTCCGCCTCTTCTGCCGTTTGCAGCGCCTGGCGCAAACTCACGACACCCAGTTGTTCACCTTCAGAACCAATCAAACGAACCTCGGGAGCATCGATTTCTCCGTTGATTCGCGTCTGCTTATCAGTAGCGATGAGCCATTCTCCAAAATCAAACCCGCCGGTTTATCCAGCCGGGCAAAAATGAACGAGGAGCGGCAAGCTACCCCGCTCCTCGTTCGCCTTAATTCTTCTTAGCTGCGTGCCGCGACTTCTTCAACTGCCCTGGCGATGAAGTCTTCCACCCTCATTACGCCCAGGTCCTGATTGCCGCGCGCGCGGACGGCGATCTTGCCATCCGCCATTTCCTTGTCGCCCACGACCAGCAAATAGGGCAGCTTCTGCAAGCTATGTTCCCGGATTTTATAGGTAATTTTGTTATTACTCAAGTCCGGAATGGCCCGGATGCCCGCTTTTCTGAGTGTGTCCGTGACTTTTTGCGCATAATCCGCCTGCCCGTCCGAGATATTCAGCACCACGGCCTGCACCGGGGCGAGCCAAACCGGGAAGTTGCCGGCATGGTGCTCGATGAGGATGCCGATGAAGCGTTCCATCGAGCCGAGTATCGCCCGGTGCAGCATGACCGGGGGCTTGCGGCCGTTGTCCTCGTCGACGAACTCCGCGCCCAGGCGCACCGGCAGGTTGAAATCGAGCTGGATGGTGCCGCACTGCCACAGGCGGCCCAACGAGTCCTTGAGCGTGAATTCGATCTTGGGCCCGTAGAAAGCGCCCTCG
Source organism: Pseudomonadota bacterium (assembly GCA_021847835.1). GTDB lineage: Bacteria > Pseudomonadota > Gammaproteobacteria > Burkholderiales > Thiobacillaceae > UBA6918. The sequence continues at coordinate 56,428 of JAJZPR010000012.1, read as the reverse complement.
CCCGGCTGCAGGTCGTAGGCCAGGCGGTTTTGCTCCAGGGCCGCCGCCAGCGCCGCTTCGGCCTTGTCCCAGGACTCGTCCGAGCCGACGCGCTTGTCCGGGCGGGTGGAGAGCTTGACCAAAACGTCATTGAAGCCGAAATCGGCATAGACCTTCTGCAGCATGACGATGAAGTCCGCCACCTCCCGCTCGATCTGGTCCTCGGTGCAGAAGATGTGGGCGTCATCCTGAGTGAAGCCGCGCACGCGCATGATGCCGTGCAGCGCGCCGGAAGGCTCGTTGCGGTGGCAGGAGCCGAATTCAGCCAGACGCAAGGGCAGGTCGCGGTAGGAATGCAGGCCGCTGTTGAAAATCTGCACATGGCCGGGGCAGTTCATCGGCTTCACCGCATAGTCGCGGTTTTCCGAAGCCGTGGTGAACATGTTTTCGCGGTAGTTGTCCCAGTGGCCGGACTTCTCCCACAGGCTCTTGTCCATCACCGCCGGGGTGCGCACTTCCTGGTAGCCGTACTCGACGAACTTCTGCCGCATGTACTGCTCGATCTGCTGCCAGATCACCCAGCCCCTGGGGTGCCAGAACACCATGCCCGGCGCCTCTTCCTGCATGTGGAAGAGGTCGAGCAGCTTGGACAGCTTGCGGTGGTCGCGCTTTTCCGCTTCCTCCAGGCGGTGCAGATAGGCCTCCAGATCCTCCTTCTTCGCCCAGGCCGTGCCGTAGATGCGCTGCAGCATGGGGTTGCGCGAATCGCCGCGCCAGTAGGCGCCGGCGAGCTTCATCAGCTTGAAGGCGCGCGGCAGTTTGCCCGTGGAAGGCAGGTGCGGGCCGCGGCAGACGTCGAACCATTCGCCCTGGCGATAGATGCTGAGTTCCTCGCCCTCGGGAATCACTTCGTCGATGATCTGTACTTTATAAGTCTCGCCCAGCTCGGCGAACGCCTTCTTGGCGTCCTCGCGCTCCCACACCTCGCGCCGGATCGGCAGGTCGCGCTTGACGATCTCGTCCATGCGCTTTTCGATCTTTTCCAGGTCTTCCGGGGTAAAGGGCTGCTCGCGCGCGAAGTCGTAGTAGAAGCCGTCCTCGATGGCCGGGCCGATGGTCACCTGGGTGCCGGGATAGAGTTCCTGCACCGCCTGCGCCATCACGTGGGCGGCGTCGTGGCGGATGAGGTCGAGCGCCTCGGCGTCCTTGGCGGTGACGATGGCGAGCCGGCTGTCGGCTTCGATGACGAAGCTGGTATCGACCAGCTTGCCGTCGACCTTGCCGGCGAGAGCGGCCTTGGCGAGGCCCGCGCCGATGCTGGCGGCGACCTGAGCCACGGAAACCGGGCCCTCGAAACTTCGGGCCGATCCATCCGGAAGGGTGACGTTGACCATGCGAACTCCCCAGCTAAACTTTGGGTGCGCCTGTGCCGGGCGCACCATAAAAAAAGCGCGGGCAAACCGCGCTTTTTCATTCACCAATTACTATAAGGTGCGAACAAATGAAACGACGGCTTTTTATCCCTGGACGGAAAAACAAGTTCGCGGTGACATTTCGCAACCTCCGTGGGCCATTCGGCCCCCTGCAATCTCGGACCATCCCGGCCCTATGGAAACTGGTAGGCGCGATTGGACTCGAACCAACGACCCCCACCATGTCAAGGTGGTGCTCTAACCAGCTGAGCTACGCGCCTGCAAAGGATTTCAAGGAAATCCTCAAAAATCGCAATCAAATTTTGGCATATTTTTGGCAAATTTGATCACGGTAAACCAACTTTTTTCGACAGTTTGCTACCGCACACGGCAACACCACAACTTAAGCAGACTGTCTACGAAAGAGCTGCGCATAATACCTTACAGGAGCCACCCCTGCCAAGCATGCAACGCATGCGTGCACACTAAACACGATGCTCCGGCCCCGCGCCGTATCATCATCGCCACAAATCCCGATGCACCGCAACGTTGGCCCTGTTGTCGAACCGTTTTTTACGCTGCCATTGGGAAGCCCTTAACTTTTGCTGCGTTTAACGCGGCAAAGAGCTTCGGCATCTCTCCTTCGAACTGCTCCTTAGTGATGGACCTAGCAACTTCACGCGCGTATGCGACTTTCTGTTCGTTGGGCACCTCTCCCGGCTCTTTCTTAAAGCCCACAGGGTAATACTTCTCCAAGGTTTCGGTGTCCAATTCATGCACCTGATTGTTTGCGAAGAGATAGGGATAGCCTGCTTGGAACTGCTGATACTTGTTCTGCTGCGTGTCATTCGGTTTATCGATCACGATAACCGCCTTGTCTTTATAGATAGGATTTTCCGACCCCGCCAAAGGCTTGAAGAGTTGATGAACAGCAAGCAGGTCCCCCTCCTGCATGTCTATATCCCCACCTGAGAACAGAATCTTGATGCCCTTGAATTCGTTTGGGTAGAAGCGCTTGATAACCTCGCTCAAGAAGACATATTCCGACCTACCCTCTACGATCAGAAAATTTCTCGGGAGCAACAAGTCAGTCGGGCTCCCGCCAAGCAAGTCAAACACGACATCGATTTTCTCAAGCGCATCAACCTCACTTATCGACGTGATGCCCTGATGTTTCTCCACCCTGAACAATTTCTGTTGCGGGCTGTCTTCAACAACCAGCACTGAGGAATGCGTGTTGACCATCACCTGATCCGTGGCACAAATATCTATCAGCGCGCGCTTAAGTGCTCGCTGTGCACTGGGGTGCAGGTGTAGCTCTGCTTCGTCGATCATAAACAAGAAGCTGCCCCCTCCAGTCTGCGCCTTTCGATAATCGGCGAATGCCTGGATGATCGAGAGCATGATCGCTCTCTGCATCCCGTCCCCTTTATCTTCGGCTTTCGTTTCGATGCCATCATCAACAGTGGTTTCGAAGCTCTTGAGCAAATCACCAAACTGCGGAGGATTGACACCAAATTTCACCTTGGTCCCATCCGGAAACTGTTTCTGCAAGTAGATTTCGACCTGGGCACTAATCTTGTCGAGTTCTTGCCGGACCTCAGAATCAGGGCTATCAAACAACTTCGCGAACTGCTCTTTAAATCCGAGATATTCCGCCGAGTTCTCGACAATGGCTGTGAGGACTCCTGAGAGCATCAACCCGATTGGGTTCTTGTCTTTATATTTCGACACATCATCTAATCGGATGCGAGTGTTGACGTATTCCAACTTCGGAATGAACTCATTGATGGCGGTATCAAGTCCAGTCGGATTTCCTTTGTCCACGCCATCAACAAAGTATTTGCGCTTGTGATCGGTGGTGGTTTTTTGCACCATAAAGCTCTTCGACTCACCGAGTATGCCGCGAATTTTTGTCTTGCTTGCTTCAGTTGTCAGCTTCTCAATATCCGTCTCTTCAACCTCGTCAAACGTTATTTCGACGACTATACGGTTGCCAGTATCGCGATTGAAAAAATAATCTTCAGGTGAAGACTTGGCCTGGTAAAACCATTCGATTGCCTCGAATAAATTGGTCTTCCCGTGGTTGTTCTGACCGACGAAGATCGTGAATCTGCTAGTGTCAATCTGGACCGACTTCAACGACCTGTAGTTTTCCACCCTGATGCTTGATATTTTCATTCTTACACCCCCTTGGCGCAGAAATGCCATACTACCAAGCTGCACGAAGGATTGGGCTTCTTCATAAGCTGAAGCCATCGAGCCTGCAAGACAAAATCTATATTCTCATTGGCGCCGGTTTACTCAATAAGACCGGTTCAGGCTCCGGTTCAGGCTCCGGTTCAGGCGTGCAGTCAGAGCTGCCTCTTGGTCGCGCCTTCAAAGCGCGCTCGCTCAAGAAGTCGCATATGCGTTGCGCGTCCGCCGCTGCCTTGAAAATCTCCCCCTTGTCGTTACGCAGCACTTCCAACCAGCTCGATATATAACTCGCGTGAGACTCGATCATGGTTTGACCGGGTGGCAGGCCCACAATCCCTTGCATGAACGCGCTCGCCAACTCTGCCCTCAACTCCTCCCGGCTATATTCCTCCGACCCGAAGCGCGCATGCATGTGCGGCCGCGCCAACCGCTTGAGGTGACCCGAGGCATGTGCACACTCATGCAGCAGCGTTGCGTGGAAATCGTCGAGGGAATGAAACTGCTCAACATTTGGGATGCGTATCTCATCACGGCGCAGGTCATAGGCGGGCTGGTAGTGCCCAAAGTTCAGCTTCATCCCATCATCCTGCAAGCCCCACACAACAGCCTCGACCGCCTCTGCGGGATGGACATCACACTCGCGGACAGGCATCGGTGCCATGCCGTCGATCTGGCTGGCATTGAACACCGTGTAAGCCTTCAACACCAGCGCCTTGTCGTTCTCCTCGCCGACGATCTCGCCATCCGTGCCTGCTGCTTGCCTGGCTCTTTCACGATCGACCTCTACAAGCTTGATGACGCGGGCGCCACGTTCGCCACGGCGCACTTGCAGGCCCATGTATTGCGCCTGCTTGTATGTTAAATGCCTTGGGTCTCCACCATGAGCCTGCATATGTAAAAGCAAAATCAAAAAATTTATGCCTCGGTAGGGTTGCCCACTGGAAGCGTTGAATGGTGGCTGGCCAGAACTCCAACTCTTGGACCATGGAGGGACTCCTTCATCCATAGCCTTTTCAAGGCGCGAAATTATGTCGTCCGTGATCTGCTGCTTGATCATGTTGCCTCCCGATGTGAGCTATCGGGAGGCAACATCCCAAACGGCGGCGCGCTTGTCGTCGCCGCCGGTCGGAAAATCCACTCAAGCTGACAGTCGGCCAAACTCGCCATCAACCACCATCGGCCACAGGCGAGGTTGCAGGTCGGCGGGCGTCGGGTCGGGGTTTTCCTCCCTCTCCTCAACGCTGGTCATCGCGGCGTGCAAGTCGTCCAAGGTGATGTTGCCAGCCCACGACTCATAGAGCCGCCACGCCTCCGGCGTGTTGGTCTGGGTGAAGGTCCAGTTGTCGGCGAGCGCGTCGTGAATTTGTTGCGCCGACAGCGTCGCCGGTGCACCGGCGACGGCGGGGGGATTTTCCCGGACGGGTGCCGCGCCTTCGGCGCGGCACGGGGTTGCGCCGAAGGCGCGGTCCGAGGCGGTCCCGTCGTTAGACGGGTCCGCCTCTTCAATATTGATAGTTTTTGTTTTTTTATTGATCAATACTGATTGGTCGTCGCCCGACTGCTCGCAATCCAAGGCGGGCTGGGGGTTTGCAGCGATTTCTAACACCGCCGCCTCCGGGAAAATATTCTCTTTTTTCCCGGCGCTCTGCCCGGTCAAATTTGTTTTTTTGCGATCACGCGGCGACATGGGGAGATCGAAGCGCAGGCCACCATTGCGGCGACGACCGATGCCGCTCACCAGTCCCACCGCTTCCATCCTCAGGACGAAATCCCGCGCTTGCGTCTCGTCGATGCCGCCCTCGCCGCGTCCCTGGACCCCTGGCGGCGCCTTGATGCTCTGGGCCAGGCGAACCCATGAGTATTTTTGCTTGAGGTGCTCCCCGAATACGCCCGTATGGTAATTGGCGATATTTTTACAGCACAGATAGGCCCAGCGCTCCCGGTAGCCAAGTTTTTCCAATGCGGCAAACTCGTCCATATTTATACTTACATAGCGCTCCTTCTCTTCGTCGGCAGCAATGTCTGGGTTGGTTCTAGTGGTTGGTTTTTTCATGTCATCCTCCTGTTGTTATGGTTGGTGTCGCGTTGAATCTGGTTATGAAAATCTGGGGCCTGGCCTTTTGGGCGGCACCGGCTGGGGCGGGCTGGGCTGGGTAGAGGCCAGCCGGTCGCGGCGCTCCTTAAGCCGTTCGCGCAGATTTGGAAAAGCCGGGAACACGCCCACGACTGGGTCTCTCTGGGGTTGAGGGTCTAGCTTGGGGGAAGCCGGTGGCGGAGCCACGGGCGTTGGGGTTGGCGCAGTCCTGGGCAAGGTCTGCGTGGGTAGGTCATATAGCTCGGCAAGCGGCGTGAGGATCGGATCGTCTTCGATGCTGGGTCCCGCCATCGCACCCATGCCGCCACGCTTCTCGGCGAGAATTTTGGCGAGAATGGCCGCCTGCTCGTCCCCCTTGGCAACAATCTTCATGCTGCTGGCCATGGCTTCGCGCATCGCCAGCTCTACGAAGTTAGCAGAGCCGGTGAAGGTGATGGATGGCCAGCCGCGCGTCTTGGCGATGGCGACGATCCGAACAGCCGCTTGATGCTCGGGCATCCCTCCGAGGGCCGTCAGCTTGTCGCCCGCGTCGGCGATCCGCCCCTTGCCCGGCCGGAAATACAACACAGCGCCGCCTGGGTGCTTGTATACCGTAGCCAGCTCGTCGCCGAACAGGTGCTTGAGATGCAACTCATAGTCCTTCTCGACCGTGGGCCGCCGCATGTCGCGGCTTCTACGCCCGGTCAACTCCTCGCCGACGCTCGCGCTGGTCGCGACGATGCCTTCGATGCCTTCGATGCTCTCGATCATGCCGAGCTCGGCCAGGTCGCGGCCCAGCTCGAAGCCATCGGGCCAGACTGCATGCCGTGGGTCGTCGGGTGGGAATGGGTTGCTGCTGGATGAGGTGGTGTCGCTCATGGTCTGCTCTCCTTTTGTTGTTATGGGGGTTGGCTTGGGCTTCTTTCGCGGTGGATCGGGAACGGTGACCAGCCCATAGTCGCGTTCGATGTTCCGGATCGCCGCCTCGGCGCGGCGGTAGTCGTTGGCATCGCTGATAGTCTTGCCGTTCAGGTCGATGCGGCAGGCCATGAGGTGCAGGTGTTCGTGGTCGGTGTCGCGGTGGATGACCCCGCACCAAGCCGCATCGAATCCCATCTCGGACATGAAGCACTCGGCGATGGCTTGCCACTGCTCCTCAGTCAGTGGCGGATCGCCAGGGGCGGGGCTCAGGGAAAAGTGCGCGACGGCCTTGCCAAGTTTTGGATTGAGGCGGCGAAGCTGCCCAAACTCAGCAGCCAGCTCGCGCGGCGTGCGTCCCGCCATCGTGGTCGCGACAATCTCTCCGCGACCGCCCCGCAGCAGGTATTCAGCCAAGCCACGGAAGCCCCGCCCCTTGGTGATTTTTCCGATCATGGCGGTGGCTCCCGCTCATCCGTTGCTGCCCCAAGCAGCTCAAGGCGTAAAAGGCGGACCTGTCCCGACAGGGAGGCGACGGCCGGGTATATCCCCTCCGGCGCCTGACCGCTGTGGCAGGCCCGCACAAGCTGGTTGAGATTGTTCGCCAGCGGCGCCAGCTCCCGCCAGCGGGCTACATTCGCCGCCGGAGGTGGTGCCTCGATCCGCTGACGCAGCGCTACCCGGCGCAGGTAGGTGGACATGGGCAAGCGGGCGGCTGCCGCGTAGCTTCGTAGTTGCTCGACCTCTCCCGCATCAAGGTAGAGGTCGAAGCGCTGGCGCAGATCGTCGCGGGGCTTGAGAGGCCGAGGCATGGCGTTGTTCTCCTTTGAAGCTGGCCGCAGGCCCGTGCGTTCTGAACCCGTGCTAAACGGGTGATGAACATTGCTCGCTGCCTACCGCCTTGCCTTGGCTTCTCAAAACAAACGCCCATCGTCAAGCGCGCGGACGCGAAAGACGATGGGCGGTAAGTTCAGAGCGATCTTGATTTGGGCTTTCGCTTAGCTCCCTCGGGCGCACGCCCTAACGCTACGTGCTCAAGCTTGGCGTTGATGAAGCTCTTGAGGTTCAACACCAGAGGCCGGTAGTCAGGTCCACCCTCCGCCACCAGCTCATCAACAACACGAATGATCAGGTGCGCATCATCGACATGAGCCTCTGCCCAAGCCAATAGCTGTGGCGCGAATTCTTCCTGATGCCGCTGATAAACCGGCCAGAATTCGAATGGTCCACCTATCGGGTCATAAAACTGGGCGGTGAAGATGGGCTTATCCTCGTAATCCCCCCCATAGCCAGCCAATATGTGATTCTCGATGCCGATTGTCGTTATGTCAGGAAGCTCAATCCGTTCTCGGCATCTTTTGAGGGCCGTTGCCACGGCATCAAAAACATCCTCACAGAAAACAATGTCCTCCCACAGCAGCGTTTGCGGCAAGTCCATTACACCGGTTGGCGCTGGAGGAAAGAAGAGCTGAATCATCAACGGTTTCATAACCATGCTCCTTTCCCCAAAAGTTTCTCAGCAGCAAGCCTCTCCGCAGCTGCCCATACCATCGTGTTCTTGAAACGCACTGGGTCTGACAAAGCGTCCCTGTCCCTCAGGTCTGCAACAGTAAGATCACCCACAAGCACGAGTTTCCAAATCTCTTCCTCGAAGCGGTCATAGATCGCGTTGGTCTCGCTGTAGTAGATGAGGCCAGGCGGGCCATAGCTGGCGCCATACTCTCGAATACAGCGGCACTCATCCTGGCCGTAGTGGCGGTTGAACCATGCGCGGAAGCTCTTGGCTCGAATAATGGGTTTCTGACTCATAAATTTCTCCTCCAACGGGCGTGAATAGCCCCAGGCGCGCCGCCCTGATAAACGCATCCCAGGGGGTGCGAATTCAGGTGCGGGGGGCAAGGTGCGCGGCGAGCTGGCGGCCTAGCTCACGCGCCAATGGCACGGCTACGGCGTTGCCCGCATGGCGCAGGGCATGTGTGGCCACCGGGTGGTGCGCGGCCCACTCCGGCAACCCCTGCATGCGGCTGGCCTCGCGCGGTGTGAGGGCACGGGCGCCGCCGCTGACGCGGTATGCCCCCGTGCAGCGTGCGCGGCCTCCCCCGGAGGCGGTCATGGTGGCGCCGATGCCCCTTGGGCTATACACGCGATAGCCTTGGCAGTCCTTGCCGTCGATGAGACCGATTTCTACCAGCCCGCCGCAGCGCTTGGCGGGCTCCTCTGTGTGGAGCTCGATCTCATGGTCGGGGATAGTGGCAGGGATGCCGGGTTCGAGGATGTCCTCGACGGTGGCGGTCGGCGCTTGCTCCTGCGGGAACACATAGCCCAGCACATCGTCGACAGGCAGCCCCAGCCGGGTAGCGACGATGAAGGAGCGCTCGCGCGACTGCGGCACGCCGAAGCCAGCCGCGTTCAGCGTGCGATGCTGGACGCGGTAGCCCGCCTTCATCAGCACCTCGCGCACTGCCGCACCATCGCGGCCGTCGTCCTGAGTGAGGAGCTGCCGCGCGCACTCGATGATGATGATCTTGGCGTCGATCTCGCGCAGCAGGCGGAGCGTATGGCTGTAGACCGCGCTCAGCTTAGGATCGGCAAAGCCCTGGCGCTTGCCTGCCTTCGAGAACGCTTGGCACTGCAGGCCCGCGACCAAGATGTCGCAGGCGAGCTTGGTCCCGTCCAGCGTGCAAAGGTCGTCGTGCACCTCGACAGGCCGGACATTGCGCACGTAGGTGGCGCGGGCCTCCTTGTCGATCTCCACTGCGAGCTGAACCTTGGCGCCGAGGCTCGTCAGACCAAGCCCAAAGCCGCCCAATCCACCAGCGCAGATGTCGATGACGCTCCTGCCATAGATGGGCAGGGTCTCGTCGTGCTCGCGGACCTGGAACACGGCATCGGTCGCCCAGGTCTGCAAGGATTCGACCTTGGCGCTCCATGCGAGAGTGGTTGCCAAGGTGCCGAGCTGGTTCCGCACCTGGAACAGGCCATGGTTGATCGCATGCTCGACAGCCTCACTGCGGCTGGCGAACCGGCCGCTCAGCAGGTGAGGATACCGACCATCGCCGGGCAGGTGATGGCTGGTGCTGTGCCAGATAGCCTCGGCGATCCACTGGCCAGCCTCGACGCGGCTGGCATGGACGGTGAATTCGATCTGCCCGCCTGCCTTGTGTGGCCGGGTGAGAGTGAAGTCAGGGGTTTCGTAGATGCCCCGAGCGTTAGTGGACGCTGGGCGTGCGTTGGCCTGCCCACGGAGGGGCATGGAATTGGTGAACCTACGGGAAACACGAGTTGCAGTAGACTTTGCCATGTGGCGACTCCGAACCTAAGCCCGTGGCTACGCCACGGGGGTTAAGGTTCGGTCGCCGGTCTCGCAGCACCCCTGCTGCTAACGGTTTCACGCGAGCGGCAGCTGCGTGCGGTTTATCTCGACAGTCCAACTCAGGAATCAATCTCCTTGCCTTGCGGCTCACTGTTCGAGCCAGGTTTTTAAGCCTGTATGAGCTTGGACTGGCCCAAGCTCAATCTTTCCTGCACCTCCATCCCTTCTGCCGTGAATGTAAGTGGTCTTCTGCCAATCGACGGATTGGCTGGGATCGATGGATACATCCTACCTGACAGGCTTCTCGATGTCAAGATAACCTATTGATTAAATTGACTTAGTTTCATTTCTCAACTAAGCCCCCTAGTTTGGAAAGCCTCAGTCCAGGTGCTCGATCAGTTCCGTTCTATCGTCGTTGGGAGACATAGAGTTGGATGCAATCAAGAGGGATTTAGCGGTCGCACCATCGCTTGAGGCAACGTTTGGGTTTGCGCCAACACTGACTAACATCCATGCAGTATGGTTCAGCTCCGAGGACCAAGTCCCGTTGCCGGATAGGTAGCACAGTGCGGTATCACCCCGAATGTTCTGGATGTTTGGGTCGGCACCCGCATCGAGTAGCAGTCGAACCGCACGGGGATGGCTAAATGGATGGTTTTTTAGACTTGCCATGTAATGCAGGGCAGTCATGCCGTTTCCATCCTGTGCATTAACGTCAAACCCTGCCCACAGTAGCATGCGCAAACAAGCTATCTCGTCTTTATAGCCCGCATAGCTGTGCTTATTGAAAGCAGCAGATGCCAACATTGGCATCGTCAGCATTGATTCGTTTCGGAGTGATACGAACGTAGCGGCAAGTGCACCAGAGAGATAGTTGTCATGCAATGCAGCTCTTATGCTTTCTGGCGTGGCGGTCATTTCCTGGGCAAAAGATGGACTATCTTCTGCAAAATAAGCTGCCCTTTCAAGGGCAGCTTGACACACTTGACCCCAGACATCATCCAGTGCCCCAACGAGTTCTTCATAAAAGGAATTATTTGGTTCGGCCTGGCTTTCGAGCGAACCTAACAGCACCTCCGTATTTATCACAGACATTTTCAGGGGTTCGTAATGCTGAGCATAGTGCACATCGTCAATCCGCTCCTTCGCAAACCCCTTGATCGACTCGATTATATTTTGATCCATCCCATCCCCCTACTTTGTTTTGAAATGTGTCGTCATCCCTAAACAACCTTCGCCATCAGGTCATCGATATTCCTGGCCACAAGGTATGACGCAGGGTTCTCGCCAACGGCCAATGCCTCGAAGTGGGCCTTGCCGCATTTGATCTTTGCGCTTTCCTTGTCGCGCAAGTCCTCGTCGAACAGGCTGCCCTTGGTTTCGACAACGAAGTAGAGCTTTTCCTTGCCATCGACTTCAACCAGCACCGCCCAGTCGGGGTTGTAGGTGCCGAGAGGCGTAGGAACGCGGAACCAGCCAGGAAGCTTAGCGTAGACCTTCACGGCCTCGTTCTTCTCCAAGTCCTCGGCGAAGCCTTTTTCGACGCCAAAGTCATGGACCACATATTCATAGACGGCCTTCGTCGCTGGCAGCATGTTCTTCAAGTAGCCCGTCAGCTCTTCCTGACTGAACAGCTCCTGGGCGTAGTAGGCGTCGTCGCCGATGCGCTGATATTTGATGCCATCGACCAAGGCCAAGCGCTTCGCTCGATTGACGGTATCGGCGACGAGGTCGATGAACTGCTGCGGGTTCTTCTTGAAGTCGTCGAGCCGCTCGCTCTCGGTCAGGATGCGAACGAGGCTCTTGCGGGTTAGCTGCGTCCTGTCCTGCAACTCGGTGAGCAGGTCGGGCAACTCGATGTCCTGCTCTTCCAGCACGATGGGGGCTGATGTCCCCGTTTCATTGGTCTCGATCCCGCCCTTGCCTATCGCCAGGTCTGCCTTGCGCCATTGCAGGCGGGTTTTCACTACAGAGGGCAAGTCCTTGATGGCCTGAATGCAGGAAGCGATCAGCGCCTCATTGTCAAACATGACGCGATAGGTTGTTTTGTGTTTGATCCTGTCCCAAAGCGCCTTGAACTCGGCGCTCTGCAGAATGGCCTGGCGCGTCTTGATCTGTGTTCGCTCGTCGGCGTTCTTGATCGTGAGGCCGCCCGCGAGCTTCCTCAACATCTCGGCCACTTCGGCCTGCTGCGATTCGAACTCCTCGGGCAGCTTGAATGTCTTGTCCTTCAAGGCGGTGCGCAAAGCATCCTGCACCTTGCCCTTGGCATCAACGAGGCCCGCCTCTTTCAGGTGCGCCCATATAGCCTCGGACTTTTCAACGCCCAACGGCTTCGACTCGCCCGCCTCGTCCACCACGGCAATCGCCGCGAACTGGTGCTTCTCGACGATGCCGAAGCGAATGCCCGTGTCTTCCTCGATTTCCCTTTGCAGGTTAAACGCGAAGTCCTCATAGCTCTCGGTCGCTACGACCGTAAGCGTATTCACCTCGAATCCGCGCTGACGCTCGCCGTCCTGATTCACGCACAGCCGCAGGCCTCGGCCGATGGTCTGGCGCCGCTCCCGTTCCGTCCCCATTTCGCGCAAGGCGCAAATCTGGAAAACGTTCGGGTTGTCCCAGCCCTCGCGCAAGGCCGAATGCGAGAAGATGAACTTCAGCTTCGTCTCGAAGCCGAGCAGCTTTTCCTTCTCCCGCATGATGAGGTTGTAGGCCCGCTCGGCGTTGTCCCGGTTGGTCTGGTTGCCCTCGTCGGTGTCGAGCCACTTCCCTTTCTTGTCGATGGAGAAGTAGCCATCGTGGACTTCCGACGCCTCGTGCGTCAGGTCGATCTCCTTGAACAGGCTGCGGAACTTCGGCTTGGCCGCTGCCACCTTGTATTCCGCCTCGAACATCTCGGCATACTTGCCTTTGATGGGGCTGCCGTTGCCATCGTATTTCCGGTAGTGCTCGACCACGTCGATGAAGAACAGCGTCAGCACCTTGATGCCGAGCGGGCGAAGACGAAGCTCCTTGTCCAGGTGCTCCTCGATGGTGCGGCGAATCATTTGTCGCTTCACGGCATCCTCATCGACACCGCCAATCGACTCGCCGATGCGCAAGCGCTCCTCCTGGTTGGAGAGTTGCAGATACTCGTCGCCCTTGCGGCACCCGATGTCATCGACCAGATAGCCCTCGTAGATAGGCCGGTTTGCGACTTGCTCCAGGTCGTCGCCCGCCTGAACCGTGATTTGCTCGCGCGACACCGTCGTCCCGCGCTGGACATCCAGTTCGACAACCGCCCGGATACGGTTTGCCTTGTTGCTGACGGACACCAGCCGCACATACGCCTTATTGTGGCCGCCCTCGACTCCTGCCGAGGCCACCTCGATCTGTTTGACCAGCTTCCGTTCGTAGGCATCAACCGCGTCGAGGCGATAGACCTGGTGATGCTTATCTGCGTGGGTGGCCGAATAGCGCAAGGTGCAAAGCGGGCTCATCAAGTCGAGGGCTTCCTTGCCCCGTCCCTGCAAACCGCCATCGACGCTCTGCGGTTCATCCACAATGAGAACAGGCCGCGTCGAGCGGATCAGGTCGATGGGCTTCTCACCCCCAGTCTTCTCGCTGTCCTTGTAGAGGTTATTTACGTCCTGCTTGTTGATGGCGCCAACCGTGATAACCATGATTTGAATATGCTGGCTGGTCGCGTAGTTCCTGACTTGCCCCAGCTTGTTCGAGTCGTAGAGGAAATAGTCGAACGGCACGCCCGCATACAGATTGCGGAAATGGTCCTCGGTGATTTGCAGCGTCTTGTAGACCCCCTCCTTGATGGCGACCGATGGGACCACGATCACGAATTTGGTGAAGCCGTAGCGCTTGTTCAGTTCGAAGACAGTGCGGAGATAGACATAGGTTTTACCCGTGCCCGTTTCCATCTCGACGGTAAAGTCGCCCGAGGCCAAGGATACGGAAGGCCGCAAGCCGTTCTTTAACTGGATGTCCTGCAAATTCTTAAGGATTTCATCGTCGAGCAGTGTCAGCCTGTTGCCGACCCCCAGTTCGTTCTGAACTAACCCCAGCTCACTCTGCGAGAAACTTCCGCCTGCCAAGGCCAGCTCACCCTGCCCTGCCACTCGCCGCGTTCCCTGAACGGAAACGGTGAACTCTGTGCGGCAGATTTCCTGGCCACGGAACAGGTCGCACACCGCCTCGATGGCGGCGTGCTGGTAGTCCAGATTGGATTCGAAGTGAAGCTTCATATCCGCCTCACAGACTACGGACGTTTTCGAGCCCGTTCTGGGCGAGGATGGCAGCCATGTTGGTCTTGGCTACGTCGTCGGCGAATGCGCTATCGCGGAACACGACTGTTGAATCACCTGCTGGAGCCAGCTCTTTGTGCCAGGACACGATGCCAGCAGCGAGCGACTCAACTTCTTTGGCGGCAATTTTCTCTGACAAACACAGCATCAGAACGCCTCCACCCACAGCCCCAATTGACTTACCTTCAATCGCCCTTGACTCAATTGGGATGCTCAAGTCGAGTCCAAGCTTCAGGAGAAGCTCGTAGACAATGTCAGTTTCCGATCTATCAGACTTGATGTGCTCAGCATGTTCTATAAGAGTCTGCGTCAGATTATCGCGATCAGGATCCCACGAATTTACGTTTGACGAGTCCAAACAGAACACTCGAAAACCTGTATCACCTTTAAATGCAGGATTCTCACCTTTTATCTTTTCTGCTGCTTTGATAAGACGCTCCCTGAGAAGCGAGGCGATAGTTGGAAAATCCTCTCTACCAATAGGCTCTGGCAACTGCACAACAATGTATCGCCTATTTCCGCCATCTTGTAGATTCTGCAGCATCACTGCATGAGCGGTTGTTCCAGAGCCCGCAAAAAAATCCAATACAATCGCATCAGGTTCCGATTTTGTAGCTAGCATCAACATTCTGTTGATTAGCTTTAGTGGCTTGGGAGTGTCAAAACTGCCAGCCAAATCCCCCATTAAAGCGTTAACTTCCTTTTTTGCCTCAGCATTGTCGCCACATTCTTCTCTTGTCCACCAAGTAGTGGCCCTCATACCGTCTTGAACCTCAGAAAGAAAACGCTTTAATCTGGGAACACCCTCGCCACTTGCTCCGAAGGTAATGCGGTCATCCGACAACAACTCATCATAGCGATGGCGCGGAACACGCCAACTCGTTCCTGGCGGCGGAACACACTTTCTTCCAGACGGGGTTG
The DNA here is from genome assembly GCA_021847835.1 of Pseudomonadota bacterium. GTDB lineage: Bacteria > Pseudomonadota > Gammaproteobacteria > Burkholderiales > Thiobacillaceae > UBA6918. Next base: position 41,314 of record JAJZPR010000012.1, on the reverse strand, counting down.
TTATCTCGTAAAGTCCTGTCGATTGCACATCCTTCCTAAGAAGACTAGTGGATTGCCATACACCACGAGGATCATTGTCTGGGTTCTTATATAAGTCATTTTGATCTTCAGACCTGGGCAACAATCCGATCTCAAATCCAGTCTCAGCAGCAGTCGTTTTATAAGATTTCGCGTAAACCAAGATGTGGTCGTGCATATCGCTGAAATAGCGCGCGTCGTTTTGGACTGCATATTTTTTCTGCCATACGACATTTGCAATGAAGTTCTCTTCGCCAAAAATTTCATCGCAGACCTTACGCAGATTGCTAACTTCCACATCATCAATAGAAATAAAAATCACTCCATCCTCTCGGAGCAAACTTCTAGCAAGCCTTAATCTTGGGTAAATCATGTTCAGCCAATCAGTGTGGAATCTGCCACTGGTTTCCGTATTGGCAGTAATTTTTACCCCACCCTCGACCTGGCCAGTCAGCTCAAGATAATTTCCAATGTTGTCGCGGAAGTTGTCTGGATATATAAAATCCTTACCTGTGTTGTAGGGCGGGTCGATGTATATCATTTTGACCTTCCCCGCGTAGCTCTTCTGCAGGAGCTTCAACACTTCGAGGTTATCGCCCTCAATCAAAAGATTCTTAGCGGTCTCCCACTCGATGCTTTTATCTTGGCAAGGCCGCAAGGTGCCGGAACTGGGAACCAGTGCAATTTGTCGCGCCCGGCGTTTACCGTGCCAATTAAGCCCATACTTCTCTTCATCTTCATCAACAGCTTCGCCAAGCAGTTGACGAAGCACGTCGAAATGAATCTTTCCGTCTGAGAAAACCTCGGGAAAAAGCAATTGCAGTTGCGACACATTGTCGGCGACGATGTCAGCAGATTGGGTTTCGGGGTCGTTGGCTTCTAGTTTTTTCATGATGCGACTTTCAGAGGTGTGACGTGCAGTGCGGATTGGGTCGCGGCCAGTTGGGATTCCAGCCGTTTGATTTTCAGGTTCAGCTCGACGAGGCGATTCATCTGTTTCTCTTTGGTCGCCTGCGTCCGCAATACGGCCAGCTCGTCGAGGATTTTGGAATGCTGGGCGATGCGTTCCCGCATCTGGGCCGTTTGCTCTGGCGATTCCGGCTTGGCGAAACTGCCGGTGATACCGCATGCCGCGAAAGCGACGATGCCATCGAGCCAGCCCTGATAGAGCGCGAACAAATTGCTGGTCGGCAGTTGCGCCAGGGCCAGCGTAGCGAGAAATGCTTTCGTGTTCTCCGCCTGCATGTCCTGGTCTGCAATCGGGTTGGTGGCCAGAACCTCATCGACGACAAACTTGCCCGCCTCGTTCTGGGAAAACCTTTTATGCGCGGCGGACACGCCAATACTGTTCGCCTCGCCATCCAGGAAAGCCGACACCAGCAGCACGGGATAGGGGATGGCCCGATGAATCAATTCGGTCAGGCGTGCCGCCTTGGCCGTCGGTCTGTATCTAACCGTTAGAACCGCCACTTCGAGATATTCGCGCTCGTCATCGCGGAAGACGGGCACGCCGATATTCGTTGGCTTGAGGGCTGCAACCCAGTGCAGCTCGTCGATGCCATCCTGAATCTGCCGCTTGTCTGTCGCCGTTGGCGCCCCCTGCTCCACCAGAAGCTTTTTCGGGATGCGCTGCTCGACCCGCGTGTCGGCAGGCAGCGCCAGCGCATCGAGAACCACCTCCAAACTCACGCCGTCTTCTCCGGCAATACCGCCAGCCATGCCACGACCTCGAAGTCGTTCATGCCCGCGAACTCGCCTTTCTGGGCATGGGTGCCACCAGGGGCAAACAGGCTGGCGACGGCCTTCTCTTCCTTCTTGCCGACAACCGAGGCGATGGCTTTGCCGAGCAGGTCTTGGGCCTTGGCCATGTCCTTGCCGTCGTGAGTCGCCTTGTCGAAGCGGGCGCAGGCTGTGGCGTCTGGCATGTCGCGGCCGATGCAAAGCTTTTTCAGGCGGTCGAGAATCTGCTTGGCCTGGGTGAAGGGCAAGAGCACCGCGCCGTCGTCGCCCACATGCACCATGTAGTGAGGCGCGAGCGGATAGCCGGATTCGGCTACGTTCACGCCTGCCTCACCTGCTGCTCGCAAGCAGAAAACCATTCCTGGCGGAATGCTGCCTTCTCCATTTTCCGCTGTCGTGGTGATGGCGAAGGAACCAAGCGGCATTGAATCGAGCATCCCTGGGTATTCGCGCAACTGGCCCGCGAGGTCGATGCGGAAGTCGTTGAGGGTCAAGTCGGCGATGGAAACCCCGCTGGACAGGTCTTCGAGGTCGATGACCGTGTCTTGCAGCTTCAGGAGCTGCTGGCGCCGGTATTCCAGATCATTCATCTGGTTGCCCGACTGCTGCTCGATCAGGTTCTCTTCGCCTGTGGCCGAGATGTCGAGAAGCACCATCCTGCCGCTGACGCGCTGTTCGAGGTTGATATATTCCTCCAGCTCCATGTTCGGCCAGAAGTTGGTGAGCTGGATGCTGTCGTTTGGCGAGCCGATGCGGTCGATCCGGCCAAACCGCTGAATGATGCGAACGGGGTTCCAGTGAATGTCGAAGTTGACCAGGTAGTCGCAGTCTTGCAGGTTCTGGCCTTCGGAAATGCAGTCCGTGGCGATGAGCAAATCAAGATCGCCATCACTGGCGTATTCGGTGGGACGCTCCTTCGAGCGCGGCGAGAAGGCCGTGAGCAGGCTGCCAAGATCGGTTCGCAGCTTGGGCAGATTGGTCTTGTTGCTGCCCGCACCGACAACCAATGCCGAATGCACCCCCAGCTCCTTCTTCGCCCAGCCGGAGAGCTGCTCGTAGAGATACATCGCCGTGTCGGCGAATGCTGTGAAGACGATCACCTTACGGTTGCCATCATTGAAAGGATTTTCGGCCTTGTCGGCGATCAGCTTGCGCAGGTCGGCGAGCTTGGCGTCCCGCTCTGCCGTGATCTGTTCGGCGGCGGACAGCAACGTCGCCAGCCGGTTGCGGTCTTCCTGCAAATCCTGCCGCCAGCGCACTCGATCCACGTCCTGCAGCAACACCTTGACCTTGCGACCTACCAGAAGCGATTCGTAGGTGGGGTCGTCGATCTCGACCTCGTCGATAGCCAGCTCCTCGACGGAATCCTCGTGCGCTTCAATGCGGGCAAGCAAGGCATCGACACCTGCAAGCTGGCGCTTCAAGGTCAGCGCGAACGACACCACCGAGCTTTCCATGCGCTTGAGCAGGTTGACCCGGATCAGATGAACCAGGCTCTCCTCCCGGTCCATCTGGCGGAAGAAGCTCTGGCCGCCCCGAATGCGCGTGCTGTATTTCGCGTCGTAATCCGCCATCTTGTGCGGCAGGACATACCGCAAGGGAGCGTAGGGACTCAAGTTGAGCCGCCGAATCTCGTCGTTGATTTCGCGGATGGCCGGAAACTCGCCCCGCAAATCGACATCGGCCTTGATGTTGATGGGCTTCAGGCGATTGGGGAATGTGCCTGTTTCATCGGTGCCGTAATACTTCTCGATGTGCTTGCGCGAGCGAGCGATGGTCAACAGGTCGAGCAGCTTGAAGTAGTCGAAGCCCAGCATATCCATGAGCTGCGACGGCTTGCGGTCAACCTCTTCGAGGCGAAGCCAGCGATTGAACTGCAACTGCGCCTGCCGAACCGTGGCCTCGATACTCGGTATGCCGTGAGCGTCGAGGGCATCGTCGGCACCCTCGGACACGAATGCAATCTGGTTTTTCAGGTCGGCGAGGCGGTTGTTAACGGGCGTGGCCGACAACATCAGCACGCGCGTCTTGACCCCTTCGCGGATGATCTGCCGCATCAGGCGGTCGTAGCGGCTTTCCCTGCCCTGATGGGTGATCTTGTTGCGGAAGTTGTGCGACTCGTCGATGACGACGAGGTCGTAGTTGCCCCAGTTGACGTGCGACAGGTCGATGTCGCCAGACTGTCCGCCATCCCGCGAAAGGTCGGTGTGGTTCAGAACGTCGTAGTGCAGGCGGTCAGCCGCAAGGACGTTGCGGCGGTCGTTGGCCTTATAGACCGTCCAGTTGTCGCGTAGCCGCTTGGGAACCAGCACCAAAACTCGGTCGTTCCGAAGCTCGTAATACTTGATGATTGCCAAGGCCTCGAAGGTTTTACCGAGGCCGACGCTGTCGGCGATGATGCAGCCGCCGTGCCGTTCCAGCTTGTCGATGGCGCCAACAACGCCGTCGCGCTGGAACTTGTAGAGCTTCTGCCAGACGACGCTGTTCCGAATGCCCGTGGCGGACTTGATGATTTTTTCTTCATCCAGCTCGTCGCCCAGGTCTTTGAAAAGGTGGAACAGCGTCAGGTAGTAGATGAGCGAAGGTTGCCGATGATCCGATAGCGCCTGCAATCGGGAGAGCATCGAGGCTTTGGCGTCGTCCTTGGCAGGCAAGCTGGCCCATAGCCCGTCAAACCATGAGGCAAGCAGCGCGCATTCGTCAGCGCTCTCCGCCGACTGGATGAGGCTGAACTGGTGATTTGGCGTGAGGCCCAAGCCGCTGGTCGTGAAGGAGCTGGTGCCCGTTATGACCCGACTCGGCGTGCCATCCTCGGCGCGGACCACCATCGTGGCCTGGGGAATGGAACGGCCCGCCTGCTTGACCTCGACCTTGTTTGCGACCCAGTCGGCACACTGCTTGGCAAGCCAGTGGGTTTGCAGGCGATTGCGAAACGCCCTGTCGGACTCGCCGCCAAGCATCTCCCAATCGCTATGGTCAGGGGCAGGCAACGCAAGCCGTGCCTTGCTGGTGCCAGCCAGCAACTCCTGCAGCTCGGCGAACGCGAACAGGGAAAACGCGGGGGAAGCGATGTCCAGGGATGATTTCGGCTGCAAACAGTGGCGCAACTCGTCAATGACGCGGTCGTTGCCGCTGTTTTTTATGAGACGCAACGCGTCATCCTCCCCATACAACCCCCTTATTCGTTTGGGGCATTCTAGCGCGACTCCGAATGCCCCCGATACCCGAATTTATTAGGGCGCTCGGGAGAGGCGGAACCGTCATTAGATCGCTAGGGTTTTTATCAAGCAGCCGGGGAACTGCCTTGCAAGCTCAAGCGGAGAGGATGCGTTTGGCAGCGACAAGCCGCCTTTCATGCATTCGATGATTTCGGCCTTGATGATTTCAAGCGCTTCCGCCTCGCTCGCCCCCGCCGCCGTGAGCCCAAAGTCAGGGCTGGAGACAGCCGTTTTACCGTCTGCCACCTCAATCAGAATGGGATACGCCTTGGACGCGGAAGTGGTCTTACTCATATTCTCGGCCACCTTCTTGGCGATGCCGGAAGCATAGTGCTGCGTCATCCGGCTGTCTTTGTGTCCGACCGCCAAGCGCAAACCGTGCTCGGTTTGGATGCCGTTCTTCTGCGCCTTGCGATTCTCTAGTGGCTTTGCGTGCTGTTCCTCGACGTGCCGCACGGTCAGCCCGGCCAATTCCGCAGCAGCCACAGGCGATGAGAGGGTTTCGAGGATACGGGAAATGTATTCATGCCGAAGGTCGTGGAAGCGGAAGCCCTGCAACCCCGCCTTTTCCCGAACACGCTTGTAGACACTCCTAAACCCATCGGCCGTATAGCTGAATACTCTCCCGTCGGTGCTCTTGTCTTTCTCACACTGCGCGAGGATTTCACGTGCTTCGGCAGTTAGTGGAACCTTCCTTGGCTCCTTCGACTTCGTCTGCTCTGCCCGCAAGCTGATGAAGTCATCTCCAATCTGATCCCAGGTTAGGGAGAGGATTTCCCCCCGCCGCATCCCGGTCGCCAAGGTCAAGGCCGCAATTCTGAGCATTTCGGGATTCCGGCATGCGCGAAGTGCCGCAAAGAGCCGCTCTTGAGCATCTTCCCCGAAGTCCTCAAGCCTGACGGCACGCCGCTTGTCAGCCCCTTCAAGATTCTTGAGGACAGAGCGGGCATCAAAAGGGTTCTCGCCCAAGGCTTTTGCTCCTTCCTCATCACCTTCATAGAGGGTATTGAAGAAGCTGCGAAGAAACGAGACATCCCGTTTTACCGTCGAGAGGGAAACCTGTTTTTTCCGTTCCTCGATATACGAATTGGCTGTCTTTCGGGTGATCTCTGAAAGCTGGAGAGTTCCGAACTCTCTGCGCAAATTGGGGATGCGGGACGCCATTAGCGCCACACGCCCGGTCAGAGGTTCTCCGTTTTTTCCGACTGCGTTGCCAGCCTCGACCTTGACGCGCTTGATGACCTCTATTCGCGAAACCTGCGTTGCCCACCATTTCTTCTTCGCCTCGGGCGCGTCGTCGGGCGGTTCCGGGTAGTGTTTAGCGGCGTGGTGATCGAGATAGCTGCTCAGGCTCAAAGGCCCGGTGAGGAAATCCTTGATCCCTAGCGCCAGCGCTTTTCGCTGGATTGCATCCTTGTCGGCCTGTTCCTTAAGTAGGGCCTGACGGCCCTTCTCGCTCTTGGTGTCGGCTAGGAATTTTTCGGCGTCCTCCAGCGTCTCGAACAGCTCGTCGGCCTGGAAGGTTTTGCGCTGGATGCGCACGCGATAGCGGATGGATTTCGACTTGTCGGCGTTGCGCCAGTCGATGAGCTGAATGCCCCGAGAAAGTTTGGCCACGCACGCTCCTTTTTGGCTATTTTTTGGCAAAAAAACTAGCGATTTTGAGCGATTTATGCCTTTTCTTGTTTTTCGTCATTTATAAATCAAGGACTTACAAATTGGCACTAACCATGTCAAGGTGGTGCTCTAACCAGCTGAGCTACGCGCCTGCAAGACGCGCATTGTAGCGGGTATGCGCCAAATACCGCAAGCGTAAAACCGATTTTTTGTCACCCGGCCCGGCCTGGCAGCACGCCGTCGAGCACGCGCTGCATGTTGCGCCAGTGCGAACCCTCCCAGTACACCCGCCCGCACCGGTCGCAGGTGCTGAAACGTTCGTAGTGTTCCCGCACCCGCGGCGGCAGGCGGTCCAGCACGCCAGCCTTGGCGACCGGCCGCAGCGGCGCGTTGCAGTGCAGGCACAGCGTCAGAGGCCTGGCGCTGCGGGTGAGGTCGAGACGCTCGACGATTTCGCGCAACTGCTGCTCGGGCTTCTGCGCATGCAGGTAGCAGCCGTGGGTAATGCTGCGGCGCTTGAGCAGTTCGCGGTCGCGACTCAGCAGGATGCGGCCCTCCTTCTCGACGATCGCCACCAGATCGTCGTCATGAAAGTGATTGTCGTACAGGGTGTCGAAACCCAGCATGCGCAGCATGCGGGCCAGCCCGCCCAGATGCGCATCGGCGACAAAGCGCGACTCCCTCAGCGGACGCTCGCGCACCCTCAGGAGCGGCGTGATGTCCATGGCCTCGAAGCGCGGATAAACCGCAACCCGGTCGCCGTCTGCCAGCAAACGCTCAAAGCCCACGGACTCGCCATTCACCAGGATCAGCTCCACTTCGGTATGCGGCACGCCCAGGGCCTCGATCATGTGCTTGGTGGTGGCGGCTCGCGCATAGCGGCAGCTAAATTCGCGCTGTCGCCGCTCGGGCGGCAGAAAGTCGTTAAGCTCTTCGTAAAAGCGGAAGGAAGCGGTGCCCATGCGCCAACAATATCACCGGCGGGCTCAGGCGGTGACCCTCACCGCCATCGCGAATCGTCAAGCCAGCCTTCTTGCGACAACGGTGTGGAATTTCTTGACGGTGTTGTCCGGCTCCGTCATTTCGTCGTGGCGTGAGAGCAGGATTTCCCAGCCCTTGAACGGCCCGGACAGCTCGTTCTCGTCGAAAAGATAATGATTGCCGGCTTCCAGCGCGCCGACGAAGGTCGTGCCCTCGGTCATCACGCTGAGGGCGGCGATGCCGCCGGGCTTGACGTGGCTCACGATGTCGGCCAGCAGCACGTGCGCGCGCTCTTTGGCAAAGAACATCAGCAGGCCGATGGCCACGATGCAGTCGTAATCGCCGTCGATGGCATAGGTGGAGAGATCGACCTGATAGGCGGCAAGCGACAGGCCCAGCCGGTTGGCGGCTTCGTTGACGCGGTCGACCGCGGTGCGGCTGGCGTCCAGGGCGGTGACGGCGCAGCCTTTCTTCGCCGCCGCGATCGCCAGGTTGCCGAGCCCGCAGCCCAGTTCCAGCACGCCGCCGGACAGATAAGGCAGCACGGCTTCCTCGAACGGACTCAGCGCAAAGTCGCCCCTGGCGGCCTGCTGCCGGAACTGCTGCTCGAAGAAGTCGATGGATTTCATGATCAATTAAGCCTGGAAACACACCCTCCCCTCTCGCAGGGGAGGGCTGGGGTGGAGTGAAGCTCTGGATGATTCAGTCACCGCTGTTTTACCCCCTCCCAACCTCCCCCGGCAAGCGGGGGAGGCGTTTTATTTTACCTAGCCTTGCGCCTTCGCCGCGCTCTGGCGGATGTCGAAGTCCTGCAGGACGTAAGCGCTCACGGGTCTCCTATCGTCTAAGCAGGACGGGTTTGTTGGACAGCTCATCCGGATTGTCCGGCCCGGGCGGGAAATGCCGTGCCAGCAGTTCAGTCACGCGGCGCATGCCCTCGAACGTGCCTGTGCGGAAATCGCCGGCGCGGTAATGCCGTTCCATGAGTTTGGCGATGTTGTCCCATTCGGTCTGGTCCACCCTGGCGGCAATGCCGCGGTCGGCGACGATCTCGATGTCGTGGTCGGCAAGCAGCAGGTAGATCAGCACGCCGCTGTTGTTCTCGGTGTCCCACACGCGCAGATTGCCGAAGGCCTCGAGCGCCGCCTGCCGTCCTTTCACGCCGCGCCAGATCGCGGAGAGCGGCAGCGAAGTTTCGACCGCGAAGCGGATCTCGCCGTGATGCCGAATTTCCGATTCGCGGATGGCCGTCTCGATTTCCGCCAGCATGGCCGGCGGGAAATATTTCCACATCAGCCAGGATGGCATGAACAGGTGCCTGAGCATGCGGCTTACCATCTTCCGGACGCGCCTCCCCCGCCGAAACCGCCTCCCCCGCCGAAACCGCCTCCCCCGCCGAAACCGCCTCCCCCGCCGAAACCGCCTCCCCCGCCGAAACCGCCTCCCCCGCCCGACCAGCCGCCTCCCCCGAGGCCGCCACCGCCCCAGGAGCCGCCGCCGAAGCCGCCGCTGCCCCAATGCCCGCCGCCGCGACCGCCGGCCAGGCTCATGATCAGGACGAAAATGACGGCGATGATGCCGAAGAAGAACACGCTGCTGACCATCCAGACCAGCGCGCCGGTGCCGACGGCAGCCACCGACGCGCCCAGGCCCTTGCCCAGGATCGCGCCGAGTATCTTGCCGCCGATGATGCCGGCGAACAGGAAGATCACGAGCTGGTCCATGCCGCCCGCCTCGATGGCGGCAGACGCCCGCGGCGGCGGCAGCGGCTCGCCCTCGATCAGCCGCATCATGCGCGAGACGCCCGCCTCCACGCCGCCGGAGAAATCGTCCTGGCGGAAGCGCGGCACGATGTCTTCCTCGATGATGCGCTTGGCGATCGCATCCGGGATCACGCCCTCGAGGCCGTAGCCGACCTCGATGCGCACGGCGCGGTCGTCCTTGGCCACGATGAGGATGGCGCCGTCGTCCACGCCCTTGCGGCCGATTTTCCATTGCTCGGCCACGCGGATGCCGAATTGTTCGATTTCTTCCGGCTTTGTGGTGGGCAGCATGAGCACGGCGATCTGGCTGCCCTTGGCGGCCTCGAACTGCGCCAGCGTGTTCTCCAGGCGGCTGACGGTATCGGGCGCGAGCGTGCCGGTGAGATCGGTGACGCGCTGTTTCAGTTCCGGAACGGCCACTTCCGCCTGTGCGGCGAAAGGCGCCGCCAGTACCAGCAGCGCTGCAAGCAGCCAGATGCGCAGGGGCAGTACGAAGGCCTGCAAGGATCGCGTCATGCGATCAATAGCCGGAACTCAAGGGGCTGGAACCGCCTGGCTGGGGCTCGCCGCCGGCTGGCGCGGGCGCCGGCGCCGCGGTGCCGAAATCCACCTTGGGCGGCGCGGCGATGGCCTTTTCGTTTTCCACCGTGAAATTGGGCTTGGTCTTGAAGCCGAACAGCATGGCGGTCAGGTTGCTGGGAAATTTGCGCACGGTGACGTTGTATTCCTGCACGGCCTTGATGTAACGGCCGCGCGCCACGGCAATGCGGTTTTCGGTGCCTTCGAGTTGCGCCTGCAAGTCGCGGAACACGCCGTCAGCCTTCAGCTGCGGATAGTTTTCCGCCACCAGCAGCAGTCTGGACAGCGCCCCGGAGAGTTCGCCCTGGGCGGCCTGGAATTTTTGGAAAGCGGCTTCGTCATTGACCAGCTCCGGCGTGGCCTGTATCTGGCCCACCCTGGCACGCGCCTCCGTCACCTGGGTGAGGACTTCCCGCTCGTGCGCGGCATAGCCTTTCACCACATTGACCAGGTTGGGCACCAGATCGGCGCGGCGCTGGTACTGGTTGACCACCTCCGACCACGAGGCCGTGATCTGTTCGTCCGTGGTCTGCAGGGTGTTGTAGCCGCAGCCGGACAGGCTGATGGCGAGAAAACCGATCGCGAGCCATTTCTTCATTGTCATGCTCCTTTGTTCGGGACACGGAAAATCATACACACTAAGCTTAACATTCCACATCAAGCCACAGAGAACACAGAGTTCGCAGAGGGAAAACCTTGCGGGATCGAGGCGACCCCCCTTCCAGGGGTCCCCTGCAAATTTGAGTGAAGTTTTCTCTGTGCTCTCTGTGTCCTCTGTGGCTGTCTTTTTGAATTCAAGCCTTGTCGTGCTTCATGGCTTCGCGCGCCAGGCACAAATCCTCCCAGGCCTTTTCCTTGTCCGGCAGGTTGCGCAGGAGATAAGCCGGATGATAAGTGACGATGAGCGGAATGCCCTGGTAGTGGTGCACGCGGCCGCGCAGCCGGCCGATGGTTTCTTCGGTATTGAGCAGGCTCTGCACGGCGAAGCGGCCGAGGGCGAGGATGATTTTCGGCCGGATCAGCTGGATCTGCCGCTCCAGGTAGGGCATGCAGGCGGCGACCTCTTCCGGCGCGGGATTGCGGTTGCCGGGCGGGCGCGACTTGAGCACGTTGGCGATGTAGACGTTGTCGCCGCGCTTCAGGCCGATCGCCGCCAGCATGGCGTCGAGCAGCTTGCCTGCCTGGCCGACGAAAGGTTCGCCTTGTGCATCTTCGTCCGCGCCCGGCGCCTCGCCGATGATCAGCCATTCGGCATGCTCGTCGCCCACACCGACCACACCCTGGGTGCGCGTTTTATGCAAATCGCAGGCAGTGCAGTTCGCGACGGACTCCTTCAGCTGCGTCCAGTCCATTTGCAGGATGCGGCTGCGGCGGTCGGCGTTGCCCGCTTCCGCCGGTTCGGCTGGCGCAAGGGTTGCGGGCTGCTGCCGCAGGCGCCACACCGGGGCCATGCCCAGTTCCTTCAGCACCAGTTCGCGCGACACGCTCATGGATGCAGCCTCACAGCACGGCCCTCATCACCAGCGCATCCTCGCGGCCTTGCGGTGCGGGGTAATAGCCCTTGCGCAGCGCGAAGGCCTCGAAGCCGGTTTTTTCGTAGAGTTCGATGGCGGGGCGGTTGCTGGGCCGCACTTCCAGATACAGCGTGCGGACGCGCAGGCTGCGTGCCGTATCCATGACATGCTTCAGCAAAATCCGCCCCAGGCCCTGGCGGCGCCAGCCCGGCGCGATGGTGATGTTGAGCAGGTGTGCCTCGTCGACTACCGTCATCAACACCGCATGGCCGATGATCTCGCCGCCGACCTCATACACCCAGGCGCTGTAGCCGGCGTGGATGGAATCGCGAAAATTGCCGGCGCTCCAGGGAAATTCGTAGCTGTCCTTTTCCACTCGCAGCACGGCGGGAATGTCTGCGTCGCACATGCGGCGGATGCTGTGCGCCAGTTTGAGGATGGCGTTCATTTGTAGCCCCGCGCCTGGCGCTCGACGGTGGTCATGGCGACCTTGTCGCGCAAGTAGAGGGGTTGGGCTGACGCGGCATCGACAGCGCCGCCGCCGGCCAGCACGCGCGCGCCCAGCACGGCCACCGCGCCAGCCTCGGGAAACTGTTCGGGGCGCGTGTCCACAAGCTGCAAATGGTGCGCAAGCTCGTTTTCGAGGATGGCGAAGCCGCTGCCCACGCCAGCCCAGCCTACCCCCGGCAGCATGGGCAGCTCGCCGATGGCGGACAGGCAGGGTTCGATCACGGCCAGCCAGCTATCGCCCTTGCGTTCATAAGCCGCGAAATACACTTCGTCCAGTCGCGCATCCAGCGCGCAGGCGACGCGGTCCCGACCGGAAGCCTGCGCCAGCGCTTCCAGCGTGCAAACCGGCATGACCGGAACATCCAGCCCCAGCGCCATCCCCTGCGCCACGCTGGCGGCGATGCGCACGCCTGTGAAGGAACCGGGGCCGGCGCCGAAGGCGATGCCGTCGAGTTGAGACGTATCGCAACCCGCTTCCGCCAGCAGCCGCTCGATCATGCCGAGCAGAATTTCGCTGTGGCGCTGGCCCGCCAGCTCCCCGTGCGACAGCACCTCGCCCGCCCGATACAGGGCGACGGAACAATGCTCGGTAGAGGTTTCGATGGCGAGAATGCGCATGCCGGCATTATCCAGAAAAAACACTCAAACCTGAAAACCCAATGCAGAGGCGCAGAGAACCTCCAAAAGCACTTACAGGGAGATATGGGAGTAAATAAAGCCTTGCTCCCAATACCTCCCTTAACCTCTCTGTCAAGAATTAACTGTGTTTCCGCGTCTCTGCGTTCAGCAGCTTTCATTGCGGAGCATGCAGCGGCGCGAGGATTTCGAAACGGATGCGCTGCCAGGGATCGCGCGACTCCAGCAATCTGGAAATGCGCGCTTCCAGTTTCGCGCCATTGTCCATGAGCCGCGCGATGTCGGCATTCTCCCGCCTGGGCACATAGCCCAGCTTGTGCCCGTGCCAGTCCACGCGGATGGCCCTGGCGTCGTAGGGATTGTCCGGCTCCCTGACCAGGACCAGCACATCGCCGACTTTCATTTCGTCCCAGAGCTTCTTGCCAGCGTGGTACTGGAAACCGGCGAGCGGCGAATCCTGCAAGAGGATGTGCGCCTGGGTCTCTGCCTGGGCAGCCGGCAGCAGGCAAAAAAGCAGCAGCGCCAGCCAGCGCTTCACGCAGGCACCTCGGCCATGAAGAAACTTCGCACGTCTTCGAGCTTGCGCGTGCGCCGCATCGGCGGCAGCGCGTCCAGCACCTTGCGGCCGTAGGCCTTGCCCATCAGGCGCGGGTCGCACAGCATGAGCACGCCGCGGTCGGTCTCGGTGCGGATGAGCCGCCCGGCGCCCTGCTTGAGCGAAATCACCGCTTCGGGCAACTGGTATTCCATGAAGGCGTTGCCGCCGGCCTCGTTGATGCGGGCGATGCGCGCCGCCACCACGGGGTCGTCCGGCGGCGCGAAGGGCAGCTTGTCGATGATGACCACCGACAGCGCTTCGCCCGGCATGTCCACGCCTTCCCAGAAGCTCTGGCTGCCCAGCAGCACGGCGCGGCCGGACTGCCGGAAGCGTTCCAGCAACACCTGCTTCGGCTCGTCGCCCTGCGCCAGCACGGGAAAATCCAGCCCGCGCTTCTCGAACGCCGCGGCCAGCATGGCGCGCGCATTGTCGAGCGCGCGCAGCGAGGTGAACAGCATGAAGGCGCGGCCGCCGCTCGCCTCCAGCACCGGCAGCGCAGCCTCGACCACGGCCTGGGTGTGCTCGCGGGTGTTGGGTTCGGGCAGTCCCGTCGGCAAATAGATCAGGCCCTGGGTGGGATAGTCGAAGGGGCTGTCCACGCACAGGGTCTTCGCCTCATCCAGCCCCAGGCGCGACAGCAGGTGCGAGAAGTCGCCGCCGACGCTGAGCGTGGCCGAGGTCAGCACCCAGGCGCGTCCGTCCTGCATGACCTGCGCGCCGAAGAAGTCCGCCACCGACAGCGGCGTGGCATGCAGCGTCATGGCGCGCCCGGCGGTTTCCACCCAGCGCACCCAGTCGGCCTCGTCCCTGCCCTGCCAGTTTTCCAGGCGGCGCATCATGTCCTGCGAACGGACGTGGCAATCCGCCAGTTCCTCGGCGCGCTCGGCATGGGCCTTGAGGCCGGCATCGAGTTCGGCCAGTGCTACTTTGGCCGCTTCCAGCGCGCCGACGAAATCGGCGCGGGTCTGGGCAAGCTTGACCGGCAGGCGCAGGTTCGGCTCCGGCACCGACATGCGCAGGCTCTTCGCCGCCTTGTCGAGCTGCTCGGCCGCCTGCGCCAGCGCCGGTGTGTCCCTGGCGAACACCAGGGCGGTCTGGCGCGCATCGCGCGCGAGGTCGATGATCTGCCCGGTGGATACCGACTGGCCGAAGAACAGCGCGGCGGTATCGGCGAGCTGGTGCGCTTCGTCGAGGATGACGTTGTGGCTGGCCGGCAGCAGCTCCGCCACGCCCTCGTCGCGCAGCCACAGGTCGGCGAAGAAAAGGTGATGGTTGACCACCACGAGTTCGGACTCCAGCGCTTCCTTGCGCGCCTTCATCACGAAGCAGTCTCGAAAATGCGCACATTCGCTGCCCAGGCAGTTCTCGCGCGTGGAGACGGCGTAGCTCCAGGCGGGATGGGTTTCGCGGATGCCGGTGGCTTCGCTGCGGTCGCCGCTGTCGCTGGTGGCGGCAAAGCGCTGGATGCGGTGCAGGGTCGCGGCTTCTTCCGCGCTGGCGAAACGCCCGTCGGCGAGGTTGCGCTCGAGGTGGAAATGGCAGACATAATTCGCGCGCCCCTTCAAAAGCGAGGTCTTCACCGGCATGGACAGGGCCTCCAGCACGGCCGGGATGTCGCGCCGGTAGAGCTGATCCTGCAAGGCCTTGGTGCCGGTGGAGACGATGGTCTTGCCGCCCGCGAGCAGGGCCGGCACCAGGTAGGCCAAGGTCTTGCCGGTGCCGGTGCCGGCTTCGGCGACCAGCACCCCGCTCGACGCAAGGGTTTTTGCTATGCCCCTGGACATGTCAAGTTGCTGTAATCTGAACCGATAATTGCTCAAACGGGAGGAAAAAACCCCATTGGACGCAAAGATTCTTTCCAGTTCTGTAAAAGCGGACACGCGCTGCGCTCGATTGCCGGACATGATGCGCATGTTACCGCAGCGCGCTCACCGGATGGCCGGCAGCCTGCCGAGGGTGCTTGTCGCCATGGCCGGCCTGCTGCTGGTCCCCGCCACACCTGCGGCCGTGGTGGAAATTCATGCGGGTGGCAAGATCTTCGCCACCGCCGAATTCCGCCAGGGCAAGCCAGACAAGCCCACCGTGCTCATGTTGCACGGATTTCTGCAAACACGCGAGTTCGGCATCGTCAAAAGCATTGCGGATGCGCTGACCGACGAAAACTACACGGTGTTGAGCCCCAATCTTTCGCTCGGCATTTCCCATCGCAAGCACAGCCTGGATTGCGAAGCGCTGCATCTGCACGACATGGACGGCGATGTGAGAGAGATCCAGCAGTGGGTGCAATGGCTGCGCGGGCGCGGCCACACGAAAATCATCGGCGTCGGCCACAGTTTCGGGGCCACGCAGTTGCTGGCCTGGAAAGAACAATACCGCGAACGGGATTTCACGCTGGTTGGCGTCAGCATGATCGGCAGCGCGCCGATCGCTTTTGAGCCAAAACCGCCCCGCGCCGCGAAAGGCGCGGCCAGCAAGGCCCTGGATGCCGGCCTGATTCGCGCTCCGCTTTCGTTTTGCGAAGCCTACGCCTCGCCTGCGCGCAGTTACGCCAGCTACCAGCACTGGGGCGAAAACAGAATCCTTTCCGCCATCAAGCGCAGCGGCCCCCACACCGAGGTCATTCTGGGCGGCAAGGACAAATTCCCGCAAGCAGGCTGGGGGAAGCGGCTGGCCGGGGCGGGTGCGAAAATTCACCACATCAGGAACGCCACCCATTTCATGGACGGCACCCACGAATTTGACATGCTCGAAACCCTGCTCGGCATACTGAACCGATGAAAAAAACCCGGTTTTCCATCACTTACTGGGTGGCAGCATTCTTCATCGTACTGAGCCTCGTCATTGTGGCGCTATGCGGCATCGGCCTTTACCGGCTGCATGAAATCGGCGCCGAGATCGAGCGCTCGCGGCTGAAGGCGGCACAGGAGGAGCTTGCCGGCGCGCTGGTCGAGCTTTCCAACCATCTGCGGCACGAAGGCGACATCATCACGAACTGGGACGAAATCCAGCAGCCGCTTGCCAACCCCCATTATTACGGCTACTGGAAAGCCTCACGCGTGCGGCAGTCGGGGAAGATCTCGCCCCTTTTCAGCGATATCGATCTGTATGACAGTGCCGGCAATATCCTGCCGGGAGGCGGCACGGGCGACGCCGATCCCAGAACGGGAGCGTCCGAGGCCGGCAAGACCCTGTATTACCCGGAAAAGGGACTTTCCCGCATCTCGCACGTCTTCCCGATCCACGCGCCGGAAGGACAGCAGTCTCCGCTCGGCTACGCGCAGGCGAGCTTTGATCTGGTCCAGGCCCTGAAGCGCCTCCACAGCTTCGACTACCTCGTGCCGGAAACACTGACAGTCAGCCAGACCGCCTCCTCGCCGATCGCGCTGCAGGATTTGGGCAAGTTCCTGCGCTACGAAATCAGCGCCTCGCATGAAATCGAGACACTCGGCGAAGCCGTCACGAAAATCTATATCGTTCTCGCGATCGCCATGCTGGTTTCGGCCGTGACCGCCTATCTTTTCGTGCAGCGCCTGCTTGCCCGCCCCCTGGTCAGGCTCGCCGACGCCATCGGCAGCCTGCAGGCCGACGAAGTGCGCATGGATTATGTTGAAGAACTCGAATCACCCTACCTGCTGCAGGAACTGGATACGGTCAGGCAATCGATCCAGAGCTACCGTCAGAAACTGAGCAATGCGCGGCTGGAACTGGAAAACAGGAACATCACCTTCCAGCAGCAGGCGCTGCAGGATTCCCTGACCGGACTCTACAACCGCCGCGCATACGAGGAAGACTGGGCAAGCCTGGTCAGGGCGCTGGCAGGGCATCGCGAGCCCATCGCCCTGCTGCTGTTCGACTGCGACCACTTCAAGCCCATCAACGACACCTACGGCCACCAGGTCGGCGACTGTGTCCTGCAAACCATCGCCGGCGCGGTCAACGAGGTGATGCGCTCGGGCGACAGACTGTACCGCATCGGCGGCGACGAATTCGCCACCCTGCTCTGGGGGACGGACGAGCACACGGCCATGCAAATCGCCGAGCGTTGCCTGGACAGCGTGCGCAAGGAGGATTTTCGCCGCCTGGGCGTGCAGGAACCCGTCTCCATCAGCATCGGCATCGCCATTGACGAAATCGGCAAGAGCGAGGACATCACCTGGCTGCAGGCGCACGCCGATGCCGCCATGTACCAGGCCAAGCGGCCGGGCAACAAGAAGATAGCGGTCTACCGCAAGGGCGAAGCCAGCAGCGAGGACGTGCTGGTGGCCAGCCTGGAAACCAATGCGCTCTACCAGGCGCTGGCCGCGCCCGAGATGCTGGAAATCCATTTCCAGCGCATGCAGCCGCTTGCCGGCGGGCACGAATATCTGGAGGCCCTGGCCCGCATCCGCCACAACGGCATCCTGCTCATGCCGGACCGCTTCCTGCCGGTGGTGCAAAGCCGCAGGCTGGAAGCGGAATTCGATCTCACGGTCATCCGCCTCATTCAGTCCAGTCTTGACTCCGAGACCATCCCGCCGGGAGTCGGGGTGTCGATCAATCTCTCGGCGCAAAGCCTGCACCGTCCGGAAGTCATCGCGCAATTGATCGAACTGATCCGCTATGCCGAGCGCCATCCGCTCATCCTCGAAATCACCGAGACCTCGCTGGTTCCGCGACTGGCGGAAATCACGCATTTCCTGGGCATCCTGCGCACCAGCGGCTTCAGGATCGCGCTCGACGATTTCGGCAGCGGCTATTCTCCCCTGCGCTATCTCACCGACCTGCCGGTGGACATCATCAAGTTCGACATGAGCCTCATCCTCCAGTTGAAAAACGAGGATCGCGCCAGCATCGTGGTGGCTGATTTCGCGAGACTGATGCGGGATGCGGGCTACACCCTGATTGCGGAAGGCGTGGAAAGCGAGGCACTGCTGCAGAAAGTGAGCAGCCTCGGATTTTCCTATGTCCAGGGCTTTCACATCGATACCCCGCATGCGCTGGCCCGCACGGATGCCAAGGTCGTCAACCTGTTCAATTGAAACGGCAGTTAATCAGTCGTCAGTCGTCAGTAAAAGCGAAGCCACAATGACTGATAACTGACGACTGATGACTATATCAATGCTTTCCCGAGCGCCAGATGGAGAAAATGATCCACAGGCTGTTGAAGAAGGCGATCACGAATCCCAGCAAGCCGAACAGCGGCAGGCCGAACAGGGTCGGCCCGCCCTCCACCGTCATGATGATGGACGAGCCGATCACCAGCGAGGCGGTGAGGATGCCCATGGTCAGGCGGTTGCTGGCACGGTCCAACTGCTGGCCGAAATGGTCCAGCCGCTTGAGATCGAGATCGATGCGCATGCGCCCGCGCCGCGCCTCACGCAGCAGGTGTGAAAGATCGCGCGGCAGCCCGGCCACGATGCCGGCGATTTCGCGCAGCCCCTTGCGGCCGCGCGCCATCAGCGCCTGCGGCGTATAGCGGTCGGCGATCACCTTCTCGATGTAGGGCTGGATCTGGTCGACCATGTGGTAGTCGGGGTTCAACTGCTGGCCCAGGCCTTCCAGGGTGATGAAGGTCTTGAACAGCAGGGTCAGATCCGCCGGCAGCACCAGCGCGTTGTCGCGCATGATGGTGGTGATGTCCTGCAGCAGCGCGCCGATTTTGATGTCCTTGATTCTCAGATCATCGTAGCTGAACACCAGTTCGGAAATGTCATGCAGGAGCCGGGACTCGTCGACTTCGGCATCGCCGGCCCAGTCCAGCAGCACCTCCATGATGGCGTTTTCGTCCCGCAGCACGAGCGCGTGCAGCAGATCGACGATCTCGTTGCGGCGGCGCTCGGTAAGGTGCCCGACCATGCCGAAATCGATGATGCCGATGCGGTTGCCCGTCAGGAAGATGATGTTCCCGGGGTGCGGGTCGGCATGGAAATAGCCGTCCAGCAGCACCATCTTGAGCACCACGTCGCTGCCGCGCGAGCCCAGCAATAGGGGGTCCAGCCCCGCCTCGCGGAGCATCTCGCGGTTGACGCCCTTGATGCCGCGGATTTCCTCCTGCACGTTGACCGCATGCGAGGTGTAGTCCCAGTACACGCGGGGGATGACGACGTTCTCGTCCTGGGCGAAATTGCGCGCGAACTTGTCGATGTTGCGCGCCTCCCGCACCATGTCGAGTTCGCGCCGGATCGAACGGCGGAACTCGCCGATCATGCGCACCGGCTGATAGCGGCGCATGTCCGGCATCTCGCTTTCGACCAGCTTCGCGATGTGCTCCAGGATGCGCAGGTCAGCCTCGATCTTGGCTTCGATGCCGGGCCTGCGCACCTTGACCACCACGTCCGTGCCGTCCGGCAACACCGCCCGGTGCACCTGGGCAATGGAGGCGGCGGCCATCGGCTCGGCCTCGAACTTCGCGAAAACCTCCTCCGGCGGGCGCCCCAACGCCAGGCTCAGCTCGGCATGGACGAGGGTGTAGTCGGAAGGCGGCACGCGCTGATGCAGCTTCTCGAATTCCGTGATCCACTCCGGCGGGAACATGTCCACGCGTGTGGCCATCAGTTGCCCGAACTTGATGAAGGTCGGGCCCAGTTCCTCCAGCGCCATGCGGATGCGCACCGCCGGAGCCAGACGCGAAATCTCCGTCGTGGTCTGCCAGTGCAGGATGCGGCCGGCCCGCTCCAGCGCATGGGCCAGGCCCAGCAGCCGGACCAGGTCGCCCCAGCCGTAGCGGATCAGGATGGAAGCGATTTCGTGCAGGCGATGGAGGTCGCGTATGACGGTGATGGTTTCCCAGAGCATTTATATTTTCGATGGCCTCAAGAGTGGGGATTCCGGATTTTCCTTTAAGATTAAGCCATTCTGGCCGTTTCATGCCAACCAATGCCCTGCGTGCCGCTTTTTTGATGATGCCGACGTTGCACAGAATCGCCCTTGCCCTGGCAGTCTGTCTGCCCGCTTCGGCGTGGGCCGCGCCGGTTCCGCCCATGAACGCGCAGGAGTTGGAAGCCTGGTTCAACGGCAAGAGCGCCGCCGAAGTCAACGAGGGCGAACTCACTTTCCTCACCACCCCGCCCGGCAAGCCGGTGCACCACCACCAGAACCGCATCCGCATCACCGAGGACAGCCTCGCCGGCGGCTGGACAGAACTGGAGCAGTGCCACGACAATCTGGACGCCGTGCCCCGCGCCCAGATCACCTTCCGCGAGGGCTACATCCGCAACCTGCGGGTGCTGGAATCCCGCGCCATCGACGAAGCCTGGGTGGAAGGCCCTTCGGTGCAGATGCGCAACGTCAAGCCCGGCGCGCGCCTGTGCCTGGCGGCGCAAACCCGCGCCCTGAAGAACGCCGGAGGGGGATACTACACCCTCCACAACGGCCCCTACATGCGCAAGTTCCTGGATGGCTACTACCCCATGCATGTTTCCCTGAAACTGGAATACCCGCCCAAACTGTTGCAGATTATCGACATTTCGCCGCCCGAACAGGACGGCTTTCGCATCAGCCAGAAGGCCGGACAGCTCAATATTGATACACTATTCGAGGGTGAGTTGCGCACGCAGGTACAATTTGAGCGCCTGCGCTAGCCCAACCGCACACAATCGCCTGAAACGCTGGTAGCATCAGGCTTCCATCAACCAAAGGAGAACCCATGAACAAATCTGAACTGATCGATGCCGCGGCCCAGGGAGCCGACATCAGCAAAGCCGCCGCCGGCAAGGCCCTCGACGCCATCATCGACTCCATCGTGAAAGCCGTGTCCAAGGGCGACACCGTGACCCTCGTCGGTTTCGGTACCTTCAAATCCTCCAAGCGCGCCGCCCGCACCGGCCGCAACCCGCAGACCGGCAAGGAAATCAAGATCGCCGCTACCACCGTGCCCCGCTTCACCCCGGGCGCCGGCTTCAAGGCCGCCGTTGCCGGCAAGAAAGCCAAGAAGAAGTAAACAGCCTCCGGAGCCCGCGCATGGCGATGCGCTGGTTCCGGCGCCGCAAACAAAAAAACCGGCCCCAGCCGGTTTTTTTATGTAGTTGCCGCGGAACGCCTGCCCAGGGCGCCGAATCAGAAGGCTTCCAGCCTTACATCGACAAAAGCCATTTCCTTCGGGCATTCGCTGTAGGCCGCCGTCATCACGACCGGGTTGAGCGGATTGTGCGGATCGAAGGGAATCTCGGCCTTGCCGCCAGGGTTGAGACTGGATGAGAGGGAAAACCTGTCGGTGGCGATGAGTTCCTTCGCTGCGGAAAACACCTTGACGTTGAACATCAGCACGCTATAGCGCTTGCGGCCGTAATTCTCGATGTGCAGGCTGCCCGCACAGGCCGTGCCGGATGGCGGTGCCTGCACGGTTCGGTATTCGATCTGGGCGCGGATGCCTTCCCTCGGCCAGCCGAAGGAAAAAGCGTCGGGCTTTCTTTTTGCCTCGGGGCTGACGCTGCAGGCGGCAAGCGAGATCGCAAGCGCGAAACCTGCAAGTATTTTCTTCGACATTGCGATTCCTCTCCCAGCGTTCAACTCACCCAGCCTTCTTCCGACCGTGGCTCTTTATAGCATACGGATGTTTGTCCTACTCCAGCCATTCCCTGTCTTCCCATTCGATGCCGGGAGTAAAGCGACAGATGAGCGGCACGCCGGAGGCGATTTCGACGCGCTCCATGGCTTCCGCGCTCAAACCTTCGACGTGCATGGCCAGGCTGCGCAGGGTATTGCCGTGGCTGGCGCAGCGGCCAGTATGGAGGACATGGCTACTCGGGCGTTTCGGTCAACACGTTCTGCAGATGATGGCGGTCGCCCCAGCTTTCCAGGTGCCAGCCCTGCCCGTCGAAGCGGAACCAGTTGAGGCCGCAGTTGGGAATCTTGAAGTCGCGCGGCATGGAGAGCGGCCGGCCGGTGGCCTTGCGGAACAGGATGTCGAGCACGCCACCGTGGGTCACCGCCGCGATGGTCTGGCCGGTGTGGTGGCGCACCATCCAGTCCACGGCATCGGCGACGCGCGCGGCGAAGTCGAGCATGCTCTCGCCGGTCTCGAAATCGTAGTGCGGGTCGCGCGCCGTGTAGAGCTTGTAGGCCTCGGGATAGCGCGCTTCGCCCTCGGCCGCGGTGATGCCCTGGAAGATGCCGAAATTGCGTTCGCGCAATTGCGGCAGCAGTTTCACTTCCTGCCCTTCGCGCCCAGCCAGCGCCCTTGCGGTATCGACCGCGCGCACGAGATCGCTGCTGTAGATGGCCTTGAAGCTGACATGCGCAGCGTTGAATGCCATGGCCAGCGCCTGGGCGCGGCCCTTTTCGTTGAGCGGAATATCGGTCAGGCCCTGGATGCGCTTTTCCACGTTCCAGTCGGTTTCGCCGTGACGCACGAAACAGATGCGGGTGGTGATGGGATTGGATGCGTGAGACATAGGTAATGGAAACAATAGCGCAGGCGGGAATCTGACACAAAATCTGCGCGGCGCCAGCGAGCAGCAGCACCCAGTTAAGCGAAAGCGGCGCGGCAGGCCGCTGTTTCCGCGCGGATGGTGATAATGTGTATCCGACCCCGGTTAAATGTATGATGTGTGATGTGACCATGAGCGCATGCCGGGGCACCAGCGGCAACTTTCCTCGTTGATCGTCATGGGGGCACGGAAGCGCCTAGCCGCTTTGGAACAGACCGCGCCGGGTTTGGAGGAACAGCATGGAAACGTCGCCAAGTGATGCCTTCATTGCCGATGTCCGGCAGTACGATGCGATCGAGCACTGCCACAGCCACGCACACCACCAAATCATCCTGCCGCTGAGCGGGGCTCTCGAGATCGAGATCGAAGGCCGATCCGGGGAGGCGCGTGCATTGCAGGGCGCCATCGTGCCCGGCGACTTCCGGCATACATTTCGCGGAGTCGGCAACAACCGATTCGTTGTCGTGGACCTGCCGCCTCGCCTGAACACAGGCCACTGGTCGGATGACCTCCGCCGCCTCCTGGAAACACCGGGCTTCTTCGCGCTGGACGCAGGGCTCTATCACTATGCCCGACTCGTTGGCGCTGTGTCAGCCCGCGATGCGCTGGATCCAACGCTCTCGAGCAGGTTTGCAGGGCTTCTCGCCGAGTTGCTCGCCCGTCGCCACCCGACGAATGCGGCCAAGTCCATCCGTCTTGCACGGCGTCTCGGGCCCGCCATGGAATATATTGGCTCCCATTTGGATCAGCGCATTTCTGTCAGTAAACTCGCGGCACTCAGCTACCTCAGTATTGGCCGATTTCACGCGGCGTTTCGAGATTATACGGGCCGTACACCGGGTCAGTATGTGTTCGAACTTCGCATGCAACGAGCATCAGCCATGCTCCAAGAGACAGCATGGCCGCTCAACCGGGTTGCCGCTGCAGTCGGATATAGCTCTCAAGCCGCGTTCACACATGCCTTCAAGCGCCACTTCGGGCTGTCACCCAGCCGCTATCATCACCGAACGGGCCCGCCGCTCTCCTGCGACCCGTCCCCGTAATGGCGAGATTCGAGCAAATACCCGTCACGCCCGCGCAAGTCAGCCATCCGTCCCGCGCCTAGGATAGACCCGGCAAAGGACCAGGGAGGGCCGCACATGGAGGTAATTGCTTACGACCGCGCATGGTATGAACGTTATGATCGAGGTTCGGACATCGACGAAGCGAAGAAGCATTTGGAGTACGCCGCGGCGCTCGACCTCGTGCGAGACCTTCCTCACTGCGGGGCGAGCCTGGATGTCGGAACGGCAACAGGCCGCTACGTGCTGGCGTTCCATCGCTTCGGCTACCTCGCCCATGGAATCGATGTCTCCGCGGAAGCGATCGAGATCGCACGAAACAACCTCGCAAACTACGGAATTAACGGCTCCCGCGTCCGCCAGATGGACGCGCAAGACATGAACTTCCCCGACGCAGCATTCGGGCTCGTTTCCTGCATGATGGGGACTCTCGCCCACATTACGCGACCCGATCGAGCACTGGCCGAGATTCGTCGCGTGCTGGCGCCCGGCGGTGTAGTGCTGCTCTCCAATTGGCAGCCTCGATCTATGGAGGTAGATTTTCTTACCGTGAACACGGATGCCCATAACTCGTATCTTTCGGAGAGAAGTTTCGATCTTGAGGGCATCGTCAGGCTCGTCACGGAGGCCGGGCTGGTGCTCGAAAGGCACGCCTACGCGGTTCTCTTGCCGACCGCAGCGATCCGCCGACTCATTGATTGCTGCGCGGGTGAACCGGCTGGACCCCTTGAGCGTCTGGCCCTGCTGGAGGCACAGCTCCGGGGATTTTTCCCGAGGCTCCGCGGCCAGATTCTCATTCTGCTCGCGCGCAAACCCTGTTGATCGTGGTCACCGAAAGAGCAGCAGGGGTTCTGTTGATCACCCTCGGTGCGAGCGCCTGGGGAACACTCGGCGTCTTCGCGACCACTCTCTATGAAGCGGGCCTCGATCCCATTGATGTCGCGGCCGCGCGCGTCACGGTGGCCTGGATCGGCTTTGCAGTGATCGCAGTCATCTTCAAACCGGAGAATATCCGGCTGACACCACGCCAACGGGCGTTGCTGGCGTTGCACGGGCTGATCGCCGTGGCGCTTTACAACCTCCTCTACTTCGGCGCGATCGCGCAGGTTGGGATCGCGCTCGCGGTGGCACTGCTCTACAGTGCTCCGGCGTGGAGCGCTGTTCTAGGATATCTTCTGCTGCGTGAACGTCATCCGGCACGCGTCTACGTGGCCGTGCCCTTGACAGTGATGGGTGTGGCTCTCGCGGTCACGAATCCAGCTGGATTCAGCCTGAGCGTTCCCACCGCTGGATTACTATTGGGTCTTGGCGCTGCCCTGGCTTACGCTTTGTTCAGCATTCTTGGCAAACTTCTTCTCCGCGATTGTGCATCATCGACAATGCTGCTCTACTCGTTCGGAACCGGCAGCTTTATCCTCACCGCGGTCGCTTGGTTGGATGGGGGTGGCGATCGGCTCATCTCGATGGGCCCGGGGGACTGGCTCGTTCTACTGGCGGCCGGAGTCTTCCCAACGTTCCTGGCCTATTTGGCCTACACGGAAGGGCTTCGGCGCATACCGGCGTCTCTGGCAACACTCCTTGCCGCAACCGAGCCGGTGGTGGCAGTCGCTCTGGGACTTGTTGTAACCGGTGAACGCTTGTCGGTATACCAGTTCAGCGGCGTTGTCCTCGTGCTTGCAGCCGCAGCGATCGGTGCCATATGCCGCCAAGAGGCAAACAGAGCGGCTGCATCGAGCGCAACGTCGAGGCGCGGAAAATCCTGAACGTGCTTCCCCGAGTGTCGAACCCGACGTTTCTGGCTGTTGAGGGGAGCCGAAAATAAGCGCCTATGATTCTTCAAAAAGGTAGATATGCGCGTCGGTCTCATACTCTCTGTTGAGGATTTCCCCGAAGCCTGCAAAACTGCTTATAGACTCACGATCGACTTCGGAGAAATGAGTGTCCGGCGATCCAGCGCGCAGATTACGGCTCTCTACAGGCAAGGAGGAGCTCGCAGGCCGCTTCGTTGTCGCAGTAACCGACCCTCCACCGTGTCGGATTGCGGGTCTCGAAAAGCCGGCGAAAAAAATGGCCCTTGCCAGGGCCATTTATTCGGCTGTCCCGTGTTCTACTTTTGCTTCGGGATCTGCGCGTCATACAGTTTCTTGTTGTCTACGAGCACCTGCCTGGCATCGGCATATTCCTTTGCCGAAGTCGGCTCCGTATCGGTTGCCCCTACCGCACTGCCTCTGATCGCAGCCAGGGCACGCTTGCCCTCGGGGGTCTTGCCGATACCGACGAGAATCGCCTTCAGCTTGCCCTTTTCCTGCGGGCTCAGGTCGCCGTCGATGCTGAATGCGAAGCCCGGCACCTTGATGGTTTCGGCCAGCACCTTGAATTTGCCCGGCGCCTGCTCGTTCAGCGCTTTCCAGGGGCCCGGGCCCAGGCAGGCCGCATCGAGCATGTTCTCCATCAACTGGCGGGACATCACATCCTGGAACTCGCCTTCGTAGACATAGGCCAGGTCCTTGTCGGCACGCAATCCACCCTTGTTCAGGGCGTTGAGGCAAAGCGGGCCGGTAACGATCTCGCGTCCCACGATCCCCACCCGCTGCCCCTTGAGATCGGCAATGCGCTTGTAGGGCTTGTCCACGGGCGCAACGAACACGCCATAAAGCGGCTTGTCCCATTTGGCCACCGGCTCGTAGCCTTTCTCGATGCTGTCGGCAGTGAACTGGGTCGCCGACAGCAGAATTGCATAGCGGCCCGATTTCACGCGGCGATCCATGTTCCTGAAGCTCTGGCTGATTTCGATCCTGACGTTCGCGCCGCTCGCCTTGGCGATATAGCTGGCCAAAGGTTCGAAAGTCGCCTTGAGTTCAGCCTGGCTTTCCCTGCTGGCACTGCCGGCAAATATGCCCAACCGATACTCCACTGCATGCCCGATGGCCGGCAGCGCAATCATGGCAGCCAGGCTAAGCGCTTTCAACAGATTTGGATGTCGTACCATGTTTTTCCGGATGTGTGTTGAGTTTGCCAGACTTGAGCAGCTGGCGCCGAATTGATGCTGCGGGGCGCATGCCTTGCCGGCTGATTCCCTAGCAGCACGAAACGAACTGTTATCGGCCGTGGCGCAACAAACTTTATGCAACTTGATGATCGGGTTCAAGTTCGTGCGGCAAGCCGTGAATGATATGGAAAAATGCCGCATTTTCCGGCGACGTGGCGGGCATGGGCAAGATGGTCGAACCTGGTGCGGAAGGGGGGACTCGAACCCCCACGCCTTGCGGCGCTGGAACCTAAATCCAGTGCGTCTACCAATTCCGCCACTTCCGCGCTAGTGGGCCGGCTTGCGAGGCTGTCGGCAAACCGGTTTGGGGCCGGCAATAGTAATATAATCAAGCCGGTGCGGCCAGCCATTCAGTCCTTTTCGCAAGCTTTCCGACTCCTTCTCCGACCCATTTTCCCCGTGCCGGTTGATCATTACGAAAATTTTCCTGTCGCGTCATTTGTGCTGCCGGCCCGTCTGCGTCATCCCGTGGAGGTGATTTATGCCTTTGCCAGAACCGCGGACGATTTCGCCGACGAGGGCGATGCGCCGGCAGCCGAGCGCATCGCGGCACTGGATGCCTATGCGGCACAGCTGGACAATATCCGCCACGGCCGGCCCGTGGAGGGAAAGCTGTTCGATGATATCGTGGCCGTGGCGAAGGAACATCAGCTGCCCTTGCAACCCTTGCATGATCTGCTCTCGGCCTTCCGCCAGGACGTGACCAAGACCCGCTATGCAGATTTCGGCGAAGTCATGGACTATTGCCGGCGCTCGGCCAATCCGGTGGGACGCCTGCTCATGGCCCTGTTCAAGGACAATGATGCCCGCCATCTCGCCTATTCGGATGCCCTCTGCAGCAGCCTGCAGCTGATCAACTTCCTGCAGGATGTCGCCATCGACTACCGCAAAGGCCGCGTGTATTTGCCGCAGGACGAGCTTGCGCGTGCAGGCCTGTCCGATGCGCTGCTGGGCATGCTGTGCGGCGAAGCCGTCCCTGAAGCATGGAAGCCCGCACTCGCCCCCCTGGGCGGCATTCCGGTCGTGTCCTCGGTTTCCTCGCCTGAGGATCGCTTTCGCAGCTTCATGCACGATCAGATCAGACGCGTACGCAACATGCTGCAGGCCAGCGCGCCGCTGGGCCTGGTTTTGCCCGACCGCATCGGTTTCGAGACGCGCATGATCATCGCCGGCGGCGACCGCATCCTGCGAAAGCTGCACAACGACCCGCTGGCGCCGCTCAAGCGCCGGGTCAGGCTCAATGCCTGGGACTGGGCTGTTATCATCCTGCGCGCGCTATTCAAAAGATAAACATGACGCCCGACCAGTACTGCCAGGAAAAGGCCGCCGCCAGCGGCTCCAGCTTCTATTACAGCTTCCGCGCGCTGAAGCCGGAGGTGCGCGCGGGCATCACCGCCTTTTATGCGCTGTGCCGCGAACTCGACGACGTGGTCGACGAGTGCAGCGATCCGCAGGTGGCGCGCATCAAGCTCGCCTGGTGGCGCACGGAACTCGCGCGCCTGTACGAAGACCATCCCGAGCATCCCGTCACCCAGGCATTGCTGCCGATGGTGCGCAGCCGCAACATCCCCCGCGAATGGCTGGAGGAAATCGTCGAGGGCATGGAAATGGACCTCGACCAGCAACGCTATGAAGACTACAAGTCGCTGCTGCTCTATTGCCACCGCGCCGCCGGCGTGGTCGGCCAGGTCGCGGCGGAAATCTTCGGCTACCGCAACCACGAGACACTGAAATACGCGCACGAACTCGGGCTTGCCTTCCAGCTCACCAACATCATCCGCGACGTGGGCGAGGATGCGCGACGCGGCCGCATCTACCTGCCGCTCGCCGAACTCGATCAGTTCGGTGTGAAGCCAGCCGAGATTCTCAACCGCCAGCATTCGGAACGCTTCGAGAAACTGATGCAGTTCCAATACCGGCGTGCAGCCGAAGCCTACGAACGCGCGCTCGCCTGGCTGCCGAAGGAAGATCGCAAAGCCCAGCGCGCCGGGCTCGCCATGGCGGCGATTTATCGAACCCTGCTGGAAGAAATCCGCCGCGACGGCTTCCGCGTGCTGGACGGAAAAACCTCCCTCACCCCGCTCAGGAAGCTGTGGCTGGCCTGGAAGGCCATGACCTTCGCATGAACTTTCAAAAGCTAATCAGCCACAGAGATCACAGAGGAAAAGCAACGGCCTCTCTGATAACCATGATTTACCTGGCAGCTTATGTCCTTGGTGATTCGCGGGTGAAGCCCTCTCTGTGTTCTCTGTGCCCTCTGTGGCTTGAAGTGAAGTTTCAATGAACATCGGCATCATCGGCGGGGGCTGGTCCGGCTTCGCCGCCGCCGTCGAGCTCACGCGCGCAGGCCACCGGGCCACGGTGTACGAAGCCGGCAAGGTGCTAGGGGGGCGCGCACGGCGCATGGCTTCCACACAGGATGCAAGTGCCGGCCCGCCGCTCGACAACGGCCAGCATCTCCTGGTCGGCGCCTACGGCGAAACCCTGCGCCTGATGGAAACCGTGTCTCCCGGCAGTTCCCGGACCGGCTTCCTGCGCCTGCCGCTGGCGCTGGTCTATCCCGAAGGCGTTTCCATCCGCGTACAGCCACTGCCGGCACCGCTGCATCTGGCCGCCGCCTTGCTGTTCGCGCGCGGCCTCGTCCTGTCGGAAAAATTCTCTGCCATTCGCTTCATTCAGGCGCTGAAAAAAATCGATTTCATGCCCACGGCCGACATTACCGTGGCCGAAGCGCTCGCCGGACAGCCCGAAAAGGTACGCCGCTATCTGTGGGAACCGATCTGCGTGGCCGCACTGAATACACCCGTCGAGCAGGCCTCGTTCCGCGTGTTCGCGCGTGTTCTGAAGGATGCGCTGACCGGCAAGGCGGCCGACAGCGACTTCCTGATTCCCGCGCGCGACCTCTCCGCCCTGTTCCCCGAACCTGCCGCCGCCTGGCTGGAGAAAGACGGCGGCGCGGTCAGGACACGCACCCGCATCACCGCCCTGCAGCGCAGCGGTGCGCAATGGAAAGCGCTATGGGACGGCGGCGAAGCCTTGCACGACCGCATCATCGTCGCCACCGCGCCCGCGCATGCCATCGACTTGCTGAGGCCGCTGAATGATTGCCGGACACTGGTGTGCGAGCTCGACAAATACAGCTACCAGCCCATTCTCACCGTGTACGCGGAGTATCCCGTCCTGCCGAAATTCCCCGCGCCCCTGATCGGCTGGGTGGAACCGGTGCCGCTGTTCATTTTCGACATGCAGGCCAGCCTGGGCCTGACGAACACCATCTCGGTCGTAGCCTCTGCCTCCGGCCCGCATCTGGAATGGGATGATGCACGCTGGCTCAGGGAAATCGATGCGCGCATGCAGCAGTCCTTCGGCCCGCTGCCGCCGCCGCGTCTCATCAGGCGCGTCACGGAAAAGCGCGCCACCTTCGCCTGCGTGCCGAACATGTTCAGGCCGGCTGTCAAAACGCCCTGCGCAGGCCTGTTCCTCGCCGGCGACTACGTCGACGGCCCTTATCCCGCCACCCTGGAAGGCGCAGTACGCAGCGGCGTACAATGCGCACAAACCCTGCTTGCCACATCATGACCATACCCACCCAATCCGCTCCCGACGCCCTGAAAGACCGCGTCATCCTGGTGACCGGCGCCGGCGCCGGCCTCGGCCGCGAGGCCGCGCTGGCCTACGCGAAACATGGCGCCACGATCGCCCTGCTCGGCCGCAACGACAAGAAACTCGAAGCCGTATACGACGAGATCGTCGCCGCGGGCGGCGCGGAACCCGCGATGTTCCCCTTCGACCTCGCCGCTGCCGACGACGACGGCTTCGAACGCCTGGCCGGCACCATTTCCTATCACCTGAAGCGCCTGGACGGCATCCTGCACAGCGCCGCGGCCTTCTTCAGCCTGACGCCGCTGCACCTGCAAACCTTGGAACAATGGAACACGCTGCTGAAGGTGAACCTGGCCGCGCCCTTCGCGTTGACCCGCGCCTGCCTGCCGCTCTTGAAATCCGCGCCGGACGCTTCGGTGATCTTCACCGGCGAAACCCACGGCAACAAACCCGCCGCCTACTGGGGCGGCTATGCGGTTTCCAAATCGGGACTGCATGCGCTGACCACGATCCTGAGCGAAGAACTCGAACAGACCCCGCATATCCGCGTGAACACCCTGATCCCAGGCCTGGTCAATTCGCCCTTGCGGCGCAAGACCCACCCGGCCGAAGACCCCGACACCCTGCCGCAAACGGCCGACCTGATGCCCTGGTACCTGTGGCTGATGGGCCCCGACAGCCGCGAGGTGCGCGGGCAGATCATCGAGTGCGCCGGGGAAAAACCTGTTTAACCACGGGGAACACGGGGAAAAGCAAATCAAAACTCAAAATTCAAAAATAAAAATCGGAGGCAACCAGGATCGCTTGCCTTTCAGAACAGCTGGCCGAGCGCCTCGTCCACGCGGTTGACGGGGATCACCTCGATGCCGGCGATCTTGTTCTTGGGCTGGTTCGCCGCCGGAATGATGGCGTGGGTGAACCCGAGCTTGGCGGCTTCCTTCAAACGTTCCTGCCCGCGCTGCACGGGGCGGATTTCGCCGGCCAGGCCGACTTCGCCGAAGATCACCAGCTTGTCGCGCACCGGCCTGCTCTTCATTGAGGACACGATCGCCGCCAGCACCGCCAAGTCGGCAGCCGGTTCGGCGATCTTCACGCCGCCCACGGCGTTGATGAACACGTCCTGGTCGAAACAGGCCACGCCGGCATGGCGGTGCAAAACCGCGAGCAGCATGGCGAGGCGGTTGCTCTCCAGGCCGACCGATAGCCTGCGCGGATTGCCGCCGTAGGCGGAGTCCACCAGGGCCTGGATTTCCACCAGCAAGGGCCGGCTGCCTTCCTGCGTCACCACCACGCAGGCGCCCGGCACCGGCTGGCCATGGCGCGAGAGAAAAAGTGCCGAGGGGTTGGTGACGTTCTTCAAGCCGGTCTCGGTCATGGCGAACACGCCCAGCTCGTTGACCGCGCCGAAGCGGTTCTTGAACGCGCGCACCAGGCGGAAACTCGAACCGGTGTCGCCCTCGAAATACAGCACGGTGTCGACCATGTGCTCCAGCACGCGCGGCCCGGCGAGCGCCCCCTCCTTGGTGACGTGGCCGACCAGGAACAGAGCGGTAGAGCTGCGCTTGGCATAGCGCGTGAGCTGCGCCGCGCATTCGCGCACCTGCGCCACCGAACCCGGCGCCGACTGCAGGGCCTCGGAATAGACGGTCTGGATCGAATCGATCACTGCGATCTGGGGCTTGCGCTCCTCCAGCACGGCGAGGATTTTCTCCAGCTGGATTTCAGTCAGCAGCGGCAGGTTGTCCGCCTTGAGGTTGAGGCGCTTGGCGCGCAACGCCACCTGGCGCGAGGATTCCTCGCCGCTCACATACAGCGTGGACAGCTGGCTGGAGAGGTGTGCCAGCGCCTGCAGCAAGAGCGTGGACTTGCCGATGCCGGGATCGCCGCCGATCAGCACCACGCCGCCCCTGACGATGCCACCGCCCAGCACGCGGTCGAGCTCATTGATGCCGGTGGGAATGCGCTCGTCCTCGACCGCCTCGACCTCGGCCAGCGATTTCACCTCGCTCGTCGAGGCGAGCGACTGGAAGCGGCTGGCTGCGGCCTTCTCGACCACGGTTTCCACCAGCGTGTTCCAGGCGCCGCAGGCGGGGCACTGCCCCTGCCACTTGGGCGAACTGCCGCCGCATTCGGTGCAGGTGTATTGGGTCTTGGCCTTGGCCATTAAGCTGGAAATAGTCCAGTAGAAAGATAACGGTCGCCGCGGTCGCAGACGATGGAGACGATGACGGCGTTCTCGACTTCCTTGGACAGCTGCAGCGCAGCGTACAGCGCGCCGCCGGAAGAGATGCCGGCGAAGATGCCTTCCTCGCGCGCCAGCCGTCTCGTGGTTTCCTCGGCCGCCTGCTGGCTCACGTAGATCATGCGGTCGATCATGCCGAAGTCGCAGATCCTGGGCAGGTATTCAGGCTGCCATTTGCGGATGCCGGGTATCTGCGCCCCTTCTTCGGGCTGCACGCCGACGATGCGGATGGCCGGGTTCATTTCCCTGAAGTAACGCGAGCAGCCCATGATGGTGCCGGTGGTGCCCATGCTGGACACGAAGTGGGTGATCTTCCCTTCGGTGTCGCGCCAGATCTCCGGCGCAGTGCCCTCGTAGTGCGCGAGCGGGTTGTCCGGGTTGGAAAACTGGTCGAGCATGATGCCCCGGCCCGCGCGCACCATCTCGTCGGCCATGTCGCGCGCCTTCTCCATGCCGCCCTCCTTGGGCGTCAGCACGATCTGCGCGCCGTAGGCGGCCATGCTCTGGCGGCGCTCGATGGACAGATGCTCGGGCATGACCAGGATCATCCTGTAGCCCATCATGGCCGCGGCCATGGCGAGCGCGATGCCGGTGTTGCCGCTGGTCGCCTCGATCAGGGTGTCGCCGGGCCTGATTTCGCCGCGCATCTCGGCGCGCCTGATCATGTACAGCGCGGGGCGGTCCTTCACCGAACCGGCCGGGTTGTTGCCTTCCAGCTTGAGCAGGATGGTGTTGCTTGTCTCGCCCGGCATGCGCTTCAGCGCCACCAGCGGGGTATTGCCGACGAAGTCCTCGATGTGCCTCCAGCTCATTCCGCAATCTCTTTATGGAGGCTTACTGCCTGCCGATGGGGAAATATTCGATGCCATGCTCGCGCACGAATGCCGGCTCGTAAAGATTGCGGCCATCGAAAATCAGCGGTTGTTTCA
Source organism: Pseudomonadota bacterium (assembly GCA_021847835.1). GTDB lineage: Bacteria > Pseudomonadota > Gammaproteobacteria > Burkholderiales > Thiobacillaceae > UBA6918. The sequence continues at coordinate 7,849 of JAJZPR010000012.1, read as the reverse complement.
GGCGCGACTTGATGTCGCCGAAATCGGGGCTGCGGAACACCTTCCACTCGGTCACGATCAGCAGCGCATCGGCATCGTCCAGCGCAGCCATGGGCTCTTCGACCAGGGCCAGCTGCGGATGCTCGCCGTAGATGCGGCGGGTTTCCTCCATCGCAGCCGGATCGTGCGCAGCGACGTGCGCGCCCCTCGCCCACAGGGCCTCCATCAGCACGCGCGAAGGCGCCTCGCGCATGTCATCGGTATTGGGCTTGAAGGCCAGGCCCCACAAGGCGAAGCGGCGGCCCTTGAGATCATTGCCCAGGCGGGCGGTGAGCTTGTTCAACAGCAGCTGCTTCTGTGCATCGTTGGCTTCCTCGACCGCATCCAGCACCCTGAGCGATATCCCGCTCTCCTGCGCGGTGCGGCGCAGCGCCTGCACGTCCTTGGGAAAGCAGGAGCCGCCGTAGCCGCATCCGGCGTACAGGAAGTGATAGCCGATGCGCGGATCGGAACCGATGCCCTGGCGCACGTGCTCGATGTCTGCGCCCAGCTTTTCCGCCAGCACCGCCAGTTCGTTCATGAAGGAAATGCGCGTGGCCAGCATGGCGTTGGCGGCGTACTTGGTCAGTTCCGCCGAGCGGATGTCCATGACGATGATGCGCTCGTGGTTGCGCTGGAAGGGCGCATACAGTTCGCGCAGCAGATGGGTGGCGCGCTCGTCGTCGGTGCCGACCACGATGCGGTCCGGCTTCATGAAATCCTCCACCGCCGCGCCTTCCTTCAGGAACTCGGGGTTGGAAGCGACGCTGAAGGGAATGTCCTTGCCCCTTTTCTGTAATTCCTCTGCAAGCGCGGCGCGCACCTTGTCGGCCGTGCCCACCGGCACGGTGGACTTGTCCACCACCAGCTTGTAATCCTGCATGTGCCTGCCGATGTTGCGCGCGGCGGCCACCACGTACTGCAGGTCGGCCGAGCCGTCCTCGTCGGGCGGCGTGCCCACCGCGATGAACTGGATGGTGCCGAAGGCCACGCTCTCTTCGATGTCGGTGGTGAAATGCAGCCGCCCCGCCGCCACGTTGCGCTTCACCATGTCTTCCAGGCCGGGCTCGTAAATCGGAATGCCGCCTGCCTTGAGGATCTCGATCTTGCGCGGGTCGACATCCAGGCACAGCACGCTGTTGCCCATTTCCGCAAGGCAGGTCCCGGTCACCAGGCCCACATAGCCCGTGCCGATGACGGTGATTTTCATGTCAGTTCCTTCTCCAATTCCTGATTGATTCCTTGCAAGGCGGACAGCGGGTCGGCCGCCTGCGTGATGGGCCGGCCGATCACCAGGTAGTCGCTGCCGGCGCGAATCGCATTGGCCGGCGTCATGATGCGCGACTGGTCGCCGGCATCCGCCCCTGCCGGCCGGATGCCCGGCGTGACCAGGACAAAGCCCGGGCCGAACCTGGCGCGCAGCTCCGCCGCTTCCTGCGCCGAACATACCACACCATCAAGGCCGCTTTGTTGCGCAAGTCCGGCCAGATGCAAGACCTGTTCGCGCGGGCTTCGTTCCACACCGGTTTCGCGCAAGGCCGTTTCGTCCATGCTGGTCAGCACCGTCACGCCGATCAAAAGCGGCTTGTGCGTGGATTTGTCCACGGCCTCGCGCGCGGCCTGCATCATCCTGCGGCCGCCGCTGGCATGCACGTTCAGCATCCACACGCCGAGCTCGGCTGCCGCACGGCAGGCCGCCGCGACGGTGTTGGGAATGTCGTGGAACTTGAGGTCGAGAAACACGCCGAAGCCCTTGCCGACCAGTTCGCGCACCAGTTGCGGGCCGGCGGCGGTGAACAGCTCCTTGCCCACCTTCAGGCGACAGGCTGCCGGATCCAGCCTCGCGGCCAGCTCCAGCGCCGGCCGTGCGTCCGGATAGTCCAGCGCAACGACGACCCTTGGCCCCTTACTCCTCACGCCTCACTCCTCACTATTCATCACTCCTCATGCCTCGCCGGATCGAAGCCATCCCAGCGCCCGCAGGCTGGGCAGCGCCAGAAGAACTGGCTGGCCTTGAAACCGCAGCTCGCGCAGTGATAACGCGTCAGACGCTGCACATGTCGTTGGATCAGGCTCTTGGCGTTCTGGATCACCTCGCGACGGTTTTCCGGCGCGGTAATCAATTCGGCCTCTGCCAGCCGTTCCAGTGCATGCAGGCTGGGATTGCGCCTGAGTTCGTCGCGCGCCAGCTGATAGGCCGCTTCTGCGCCTTGTGCCTCCATGACGGCGTGATACAGGGTGTTGAACATGTCCAGCGAAGGCTGGCGCGTGAGCAAGCCCTTGAGCCAGTCCAGCCCTTCTTCCAGGCACCCGAGCTGCCTGAAATTCTCGATCATGCGGTCCACCACCAGCACCATGTGCGCGGGACTCTGCGCCTCGATCAGCTTCCAGGTTGCCAGCGCCGCTTCGCGCTCGCCCCGTTCCGCCAGCAAATCGCCCAGCATGATGTTGGCGCGCGCGCATTGACGGTTGATGGACAGCGCCTCGTCCAAGTGCAACTGCGCAGCGGCATGATCGCTCTTGACCATGTCCAGCGCGGCCAGTTCGCAATGAAAATGCGCGATCTCGGCATTCATCGGACGTGCGGATTGACTGTCCATGTCGCGCGCAGCCTGGATGGCCTTGTGCCAGTCCTTTTCCTGCACATGGATTTCCAGCAGGTAGCGGCGCGCGCGACCGGCGAAGGAGGTTTCCAGCAGACGCGTGAACACTTCCTCGGCGCGGTCGAGCAGGCCGGCCTTCAGATAATCCTGGCCCAGTTCGACCAGCGCCTTGAGCCGATCCTCCTCCGCCAGGGATTCGCGCTCAAGCAGGTTCTCGTGCATGCGGATGGCGCGGTCGAGCTCGCCGCGCCGGCGGAACAGCGCCCCAAGGGTGAAATGCAGATCGATGGTCTCGGGATCGATCTTGACCACTTCCAGGAAGGCGTCCAGTGCCTTGTCGGGCTGCTCGTTCAAGAGGAAGTTGAGGCCGCGGAAATACGAGTTGGGCACGCTGCGCGATTCGGTGACGACCTGCTTGATGTCGATGCGCGCTGCCAGCCAGCCGAGCGCAAAGAACAGCGGGAAAGCCAACAGCCACCAGAATTCAAATTCCATTTGCGCTCAGTCTGCGGACGGTTCCACGATGGTATTGGCGTCGATCATGCCGTCCAGTTCCCGGCGCAATCTTGCGCGCTCGCGGCGCAACCGGAACAGCGTGGGCAGCAGGGCCAGCAGGCCGAGAAACGCGCCCAGCACGAAAGCCGCCAGCAACAGGGCCACCAGAGGAGCTTCCCATGCGTAGCCGAAAAAATAATGCACTGTGACCGGCTGACTGTTCTGCAAGGCGAAGCCCAGCACAACAAGAAAGATGAAGCTTTTGACAACCCAGCCGAGATATCCCATGATGTATTGAATCTATGCTTTGGGCACCATTGTACTCTGGAGGGAAAAGAAAAACGGCGCACCGATGCGCCGTTTTTTGCGTGCACGACCCATCAGGATTGATGATAGTCGACCTTCTCCCGAAGCTCCTTGCCTGCCTTGAAGTGCGGCACGTACTTGGCCGGCACTTCCACCCTCTCGCCGGACTTTGGATTTCTCCCCGTCCGGGCGGGTCGATAGTTCAGGCAGAAACTGCCGAATCCGCGTATCTCGATGCGGCCGCCCGATGCCAGGGTCTTGATCATGGCATCGAGTATGGTCTTCACTGCCAGCTCGGCGTCCGTTCCCTGGAACTGCGGATGTCGGACGGCCAGCCGTGCGATGAGTTCGGACTTGGTCATGCCGCTCAAGGTTCGTTTTTATTGCTGACCTAGGTTTAATTTCCGACCAGCTTATTGCTGGTCGGCGTTCTTGTTGTCCATCTTGGCCTTGAGCAGCGCGCCCAGGTTGGTGGCGCCACTGGCGGCCGCGGCGGACTCGGCGCTGAATTTCTTCATCGCCGCATCCTGCTCGGCTACATCCTTGGCCTTGATGGAAAGGTTGATCACGCGATTCTTGCGGTCCACGTTGATGATCATGGCCTCGACTTCGTCGCCTTCCTTGAAGTGGGTGCGCATGTCTTCCACGCGGTCGCGCGACACTTCGGAAGCGCGCAGGTAGCCATCCATCTCGCCTTCCAGCGAAATCACGGCGCCCTTGGCATCCAGCGACTTGACGGTGCCCTTCACGAGGCTGCCCTTTTCATGGCTGCCGACGTAAGAGTTGAACGGGTCGCCTTCCAGCTGCTTGATGCCCAGGGAAATGCGCTCGCGCTCGGTGTCGATGGCCAGCACCACGGCCTCCACGTCCTGGCCCTTGCGGAAATTGCGCACGGCTTCCTCGCCGGACAGGCTCCAGGACAGGTCCGAGAGGTGCACCAAGCCGTCGATGCCGCCGGGCAGGCCGATGAACACGCCGAAGTCGGTGATCGACTTGATGGCGCCGGAGACCTTGTCGCCCTTCTTGTGGTTCATGGAGAACTCTTCCCAGGGGTTGGCCTTGCACTGCTTCATGCCCAGGGAGATGCGACGCTTGTCCTCGTCGATGTCGAGCACCATGACTTCGACCTCGTCGCCCAGCTGCACGATCTTGCCGGGGCTGACGTTCTTGTTGGTCCAGTCCATTTCGGACACATGCACCAGGCCTTCGATGCCGGGTTCGATCTCGACGAACGCACCGTAGTCGGTCAGGTTGGCCACCTTGCCGAACATGCGGGTGCCCTGCGGGTAGCGGCGGGCAATGCCGACCCAGGGATCGTCGCCCAGCTGCTTGATGCCGAGGGAAACGCGGTTCTTCTCCTGGTCGAACTTGAGGATCTTGGCTTCGATTTCCTGGCCGACCTGCACCACTTCCGAGGGGTGCTTGACGCGGCGCCAGGCCATGTCGGTGATGTGCAGCAGACCGTCGATGCCGCCCAGATCGACGAACGCGCCATAGTCGGTGATGTTCTTGACCACGCCCTTGACGATGGCGCCTTCCTTCAGGTTTGACAACAGGGCTTCGCGGTCGGCGCCCATGGTCTCTTCAAGCACGGCGCGGCGCGAAACCACCACGTTATTGCGCTTGCGGTCGAGCTTGATGACCTTGAATTCCAGTTCCTTGTTTTCGTAAGGCGTGGTGTCCTTGACCGGACGCATGTCCACGAGCGAGCCGGGCAGGAAGGCGCGCAGGCCGTTCATCAGCACGGTGAGGCCGCCCTTGACCTTGCCGGCAACCAGGCCGGACACGATGCGGCCCTCGTTCATGGCGGCTTCCAGGTCCAGCCAGGCGGCGAGGCGCTTGGCGCGGTCGCGCGACAGCTTGGTGGAACCGAAACCGTCTTCCAGGGATTCGATGGCGACCTGCACGAAATCGCCGGCCTTGACTTCGATTTCTCCGCGGTCGTTCTTGAATTCCTCGGTGGGAATCAGGCTTTCGGATTTGAGGCCGGCATTGACCACAACGAAATTGTCATCGACGCTCACCACTTCGGCGGTGATGACTTCGCCCTGGCGCATTTCCTGGCGATTGAGGGATTCCTCGAACAGGGCGGCAAAGCTTTCGTTGGAGGCGGAGGTTTGGGTAGCAGACATTGTAAAAAGACCTTCGGGTCACTCTTGCGAGTGGGTTGGTTGCACACATGCCAGCCGGTTCAAGGCTGGCGCTCGTTCGATTACTGCAAATCCGGGCAGGCGCGATGTCGTTCCAGCACCGCTTCCACCACCTGCTCGATGTTCAATCGGGTGGAATCCAGCACCAGCGCGTCCGGTGCCGGTTTCAAAGGTGCCACGGCACGCCGGGTGTCGCGCTCGTCCCGTGCCCGCATATCGCGGACCAAGTCGGCTAGGTTAGCAGAGTTTCCCTTTTCGATCAACTGTTTATAGCGCCTTTCCGCCCTCGCTTCCGGGCTGGCGGTGAGAAAAACCTTGGTTTGCGCCTCGGGGAAGACGACGGTGCCCATGTCGCGGCCGTCGGCCACCAGGCCGGGCGCTTTTGCATAGGCCCGCTGGCGCGCCAGCAGGGCTTCACGCACGGCCGGCAGCGCCGCCACTTTCGAAGCGCCTTCGCCCACTTCCTCGGCGCGGATCGCCTGGCTGACGTTCTCGCCCGCCAGCCAGACCTGGCCCTGGCGGAATTCGGCCGGGAGGCTGGCCGCCAGGGCGGCCACGGCAGCCTCGTCGGTCAGTGAAACGCCCTGTCGCATGGCGTGAAGCGCCGTCAGCCGGTAGAGCGCGCCGGAATCGAGCACATGGAAGCCCAGCCTTTCGGCAACCTTCTCGGCTATGGTGCCCTTGCCCGAGGCGGAGGGACCGTCGATGGCAATGACGGGGATAGTCATAATCAAAAACCAGGCACAGAGGACACAGAGGAAAATTCCTTCACGCAGAGCCCTCTGTGATCTCTGTGGCTTGAGTTTGGATTCAGGTTCATACCAGCTTGCATGCCGCCGGCTGGCCGGTGATGGTGGCCAGGACGTTGAAATATTCCGGGAAGGTCTTGTTCACGCACCTGGGGTCGTTGATGCGCACCGGCACGCCGCCCACGGTCACCAGCGAGAAACACATGGCCATGCGGTGGTCGTCGTAAGTGTCTACCGCCACGTTAGGCGTGAGGCGTGAGGCGTGAGGCGGGGTGATTTTGAGATAATCGGCCCCCTCCTCGACCTCGGCGCCGAACTTCCTCAACTCGGTGGCCATGGCGGCGATGCGGTCGGTTTCCTTCACGCGCCAGGAGCCGATGTTGCGCAGGGTGGACGGGCCGTCGGCGAAAAGCGCCAGCACGGCGAGCGTCATGGCGGCGTCGGGGATGTGGTTGCAGTCCATGTCGATGGCGCGGATCTTCTCGCTGCACGGCAACTGCGCCTCGATCCAGTTCGGCCCCATGCCGATTTCCGCGCCCATTCTGGCCAGGGCGGCGGCGAACTGCACGTCGCCCTGCAGCGCATTGCGCCCCACGCCCTGCACCCGCACCGGGCCGTGGCCGAGCGCGCCGGCTGCAAGGAAATAGGAGGCCGAGGAGGCATCGCCCTCGACCTCGATCTCGCCCGGGCTCTTGTAGATGGCGGCAGGCACGATGAAGCGCTCCCAGCCCTGCTGCTCGACCTTGATGCCGAACTTCGCCATCAGCCCCAGGGTGATCTTGATATAGGGCCTGGAAATCAGTTCGCCATCCACTTTGATCGTCACGCTGCGGCCCAGCAGGGGTGCTGCCATCAGCAAGCCGGTGAGAAACTGGCTGGAAACATTGCCTTTCACGCTCACTTCCGGCGTGTCGCCCGGCTGTGCAGGGTGGATGTGCAAGGGCGGAAAGCCTGTGTTGTCCAGATAATCGATGCGCGCACCCAGTTGCCGCAGGCCGTCCACCAGGTCGCCGATCGGGCGCTCGTGCATGCGCGCCACGCCGCGCAAAACGTAGTCTCCACCCGACAGTGCACAAGCCGCGGTGAGCGAACGGAAGGCCGTGCCGGCATTTCCGAGGAACAGCTCGGCCTCCTTGAGCGGGAAAGCGCCGCCGACACCTTCGACGCGGTAGTTGTCGGTGCCTTCATGACGTTGCCACTTCACGCCCAGGCGCGAGATCGATTCGAGCATGACCTGGGTGTCATCGGAATCCAGCAGTTCCTTGATTTCGGTCGTGCCAGAGGACAGCGCCGACAGCAGCAGCACACGGTTGGAAATGCTTTTCGAACCCGGCAGCTTGACCATGCCGGAGGCGGATTTGTAGGCGGGTAAATCGAGGTATTCCATGTTTGTCATTAACCACTAGATAGTGTCGTCATGAGATAGCCAGCCAAAGGGTAAGGCAGCGAATTTGTACGGCAGCAACAAAGGATGACAGGTTTTTCGCATAGCGGGTGGCGATCCCCCGCCACCGCTTGAGATGCAAGA
>JAJZPR010000047.1 GCA_021847835.1 Pseudomonadota bacterium | reverse complement strand
AGGCAAAAGGCAAAAGGCAAAAGGCAAAAGGCAAAAGGCAAAAGGCAAAAGGCAAAAGGCAAAAGGCAAAAGGCAAAAGGCAAAAGGCAAAGCATCCTGGCTGCCTTCAATTTTCATTTTTGAATTTTGCTTTTTGACTTTTGCCTTTTGATTTGCCCTTTAGGCATTCAGCTTGTCGAGCAGGCTGGCCGTCTTGTCGGGGTCGATGTTCTTTACCATGCGCCTGGCAAGGTCGGTGACTTCGCTGATGCTGCTGCGCATGACCTGCTGCTTGACGGCGAGGATGCTGGCGGGCTGCATGGAGAAATGGCGCAGGCCCAGGCCCAGCAGCAGGCGGGTGAGCCTGGGGTCGCCCGCCATTTCGCCGCACACTGCAACCGGCTTGCCGGCCTTGTTGCCGCTCTGGATGGTGTGCTGGATGAGGGTGAGTACTGCCGGGTGCAGGGGGTCATACAGGTGGGCCACGGCGTCGTCGGCGCGGTCGATGGCGAGGGTGTACTGGATGAGGTCGTTGGTGCCGATGGACAGGAAGTCGAGGTGCCTGGCGAACTGCTCGGCGAGGAGGGCGGCGGCCGGCACTTCGACCATGCCGCCGATCTGGATGTTTTCGTCGAACTTGATCTTGCGCTCACGCAGTTCCTGCTTGAGATTTTCGATCATCTGCAGGGTGGCGCGCAGTTCGGTGAAGCTGCCCAGCATGGGGATGAGGACGCGGGCCTTGCCGTGGGCCGATGCGCGCAGGATGGCGCGCAGCTGGGCCTCGAACAGCTTGGGCTCGGCCAGGCACAGGCGGATGGCGCGCAGGCCCAGCGCGGGATTGTCGGCCACGGTATGGCCCCAGGGCGCCTGCTTGTCTGCGCCGAGGTCGAGGGTGCGGATGGTGACGGGCTTGCCGTCCATGTTCTCGACCACGTTGCGGTAGGTCTCGAACTGCTCGTCCTCGGAAGGCAGGTCGTCGCGGTTGAGGAACAGGAATTCGCTGCGGAACAGGCCGATGCCCTGTGCACCCACTTCCTTGACCGCGGGCATGTCCTGCTGCAGTTCGATGTTGGCGAAGAGTTCGATGATCACGCCGTCCATGGTGACGGCGCGGCTGGTTGTTATTCTGCGGAGCTTTTCGGTTTCCTGCCGCCACTTGGCCTGCTTGGCGCGGTATTCCGCCAGCACCTTTTCGTCGGGGTCGACGACGACCACGCCCTCGCGCCCGTCGACGATGATCCACTCGTGATCGCGGATGAGGTTGCGCGCCTGGTGCAGCGCCATCACCGAGGGAATGCCGAGACTGCGCGCGAGAATGGCGGTGTGCGACGTGGCGCCGCCCAGGTCGGTGATGAAGGCGGCGAACTTGGTGTTCTTGAACAGGATCATGTCCGCCGGCGTCAGCTCGTGCGCCACCAGCACGCACTCTTCGGCGGTGGTCTCCGGCACGGCCGTGCCAGGATGGCCGACCAGCGTCTTGAGCACGCGCTGTACCACCTGCACGACGTCTTCCTGGCGCGAGCGCAGATAGGCATCCTCGATTTCGTTGAAGCGCGCCACCAGCGCTTCCATCTGCTGGGTCAGCGCCCATTCGGCGTTGCAGCGTTGCTCGCGGATCAGGCGCTTGGGCTCCTCGTCGATCATGTTGTCGTCGAGGATGAGCAGGTGCATGTCGAGGAAGGCCGGCAGTTCGGCCGGCGCGTGCGGGGGGATCTGCGCGCGCAGCGCGCGCAGTTCCTCGCGCGTCTGCTCGACCGCTTTCTGGAAGCGGTCGAGTTCGGAATCGATCAGGTTTTCCGGCAGCACGTAGTGCGCCACCTCCACGCGCGAGGGCGTGGCCAGGTGGGCGCGGCCGATGGCGATGCCGGCGGAGGCGCCGATGCCGTGCAGCGTGAAGCTCATGCCCGGACCATCCTTATTCGCTTTCGCCGAACTTGTCCGCAAACAGCGCGCTGATCGCGGACAGCGCCTCGCCTTCGTCCGGGCCGGAGGTCTCCAGCGTGACGGTCGTGCCCCTGGCGGCGGCCAGCATCATCACGCCCATGATGCTCTTGGCGTTGACGCGGCGGCCGTTGCGCATGAGGTGCACCTCGCTCTTGAACTGGGAGGCGAGCTGGGTGAGCTTGGCCGAGGCGCGTGCGTGCAGGCCGAGCTTGTTGGTGATTTCAATGTCCTGTTGCGGCATTGCACATGTCCTGGGAGATGATGGAAATGCCTTCCTGGCCGCCTTTCGCCGCCTTGTCGGCAAGCTGGTCGAGCGGCAGGTCGCGGTAGTTCAGCATTTTCAGCAGCATGGGCAGGTTGACGCCGGAAACGCCGGCGGCATGCCCCGGCGCGAGCGCGCGGCACATGCAGTTGCTGGGGGTGGCGCCGTAGATGTCGGTGAGCACCAGCACGCCGTCGCCCTTGTCGAGCGCCTGCATGCGCAGGGTGATCGTGTCTTCGATGTCTTTCGGTTCGGCACGCGACGAGACGTCGAGCGCCTCCAGCAACTGCGGCTTGGAGCCGAGCACGTGCACGGCGGCATCGATGAGGTTTTCACCGAGCGGGCCATGGGTTACGAGCAATACGCCAATCATGATGAATTCAATCGCAAAAAATTTCCTGAATCAGGCTTATCTTACCGTTTTTAGCGTCGTAAAGGCCTGCCGGGGCTCGCTCCAGTGCAGGCGCTTTGGCAGGGCCTGCGTGACCAGGACGCTGCCGTCCGCCGAAACGGCCAGCACGTGATCGAGCCCCGCCTGCGCCACGGCCTCCGCCAGCGCCTGCGGCCCGCCGATGAACAGGGGCTTGCTCAGCACGTCGGAGCGCGTGCCGGCGCGGTCCCCGGATACGAGCACGGTCACCGACTGCATGCCGCCGGCGGGCCCGCCGGTGCGCGGGTCGATGAGGTGGCAGTAGCGCCTGCCGCCGGCCTCGAAATATCGCTGGTAGTCGCCCGAGGTGCCGATGGCCTCGCCGTCCCCGAGTTCCAGGGTGGCGATGACACCGGATTTCCTCGGATGCTGGATGCCGACTTTCCACGGCTGCTCGCCGCGCGTGCCCAGGGCCAGGACGTTGCCGCCGATGTTGACGAGGGCGTTGCGGACGCCATGTCGCTTCAATATTGCCGCCGCCTCGTCGAGCGCGTAGCCCTTGGCGTAGCCGCCCAGATCGATGCGCACGGCCGGGTTGTCGCTCCAGGCCATGCCGTTTTCGACGTGCACGTCGCGCATCGAAGGTGCGGCCCTGACCGCCGCCGCGATTTTTTCGCCGTCGGGCACGGCGGTCTGCGGCAGGTCGGCATGGAAGCCCCACAGGCGGATGAGATTGCCGATGGCGGGGTTGAACAGTTCGCCGCTTTGCAGGGAATGTTCGCGGGCATCCTCAAGGATGGCGGCAAGCTCGGGGTCTATGGCGGTCCTGGCGCCGGCGGCGAAGGCGGCATTCAGCCGCTCCAGTTCGGAGGGTTGCCACGCGTGCAGCTTGCGGTGCAGCTCGTCGAAGCGCCTCAAAACCGCCCGCATGGCGGTTTCGGCCTTGGCGGCGTCCTCGACGTGGATGCTGACTTCCACGCGCGTGCCGAAGACGAAGCTTTCCTGGCGGAAGACATCCTCGCTTTTGCCGCATGCAGCCAGCAACAGCGGCAACAGCAATAAACCCAAAAGGTATTTGACAGGGAGGTTCATGCAGGCAAGGGGGAAAAGCTTTTCCTCCCGTACCCCCTTGCCTCTCCGTGAACAAGGGTTTCTTTAAGCAAGCGCGGTTTCCAATGCGGCGACAAACGTATCCGCCACGTCGAAGCCGGTCTGCTCGGCGATCTCGACGAAGCAGGTCGGGCTGGTGACGTTGACCTCGGTGAGGCAGTCGCCGATCACGTCCAGACCGACCAGGAACAGGCCGGCTTCGCGTACCACGCGGCCGACGGTGCGGGCGATTTCCTCGTCGCGCTCGGACAGCGGCTGGGCGCGCGCACTGCCGCCCGCGGCGAGGTTGCCGCGGGTCTCGCCGGGGAGAGGGATGCGCGCCAGCGCATAAGGCACGGGCTCGCCGTCGATCAGCAGGATGCGCTTGTCGCCCGCGCCGATTTCCGGCAGGTAGCGCTGCGCCATGATGGCGTGGCGACCATGTGCGGTAAGCGTTTCCACGATGGCGTTGCGGTTGGGGTCGGAAGGCGTCAGGCGGAACACGCCCTGGCCGCCCATGGCGTGCAGCGGCTTGACCACGATGTCGCCCTGCTCGGCGAGGAAGCCGTCGATCAGCTCGGCGCGGGCGCTGACCAGAGTGGGCGCGATGAACTGGGGAAAGCGGAAAATGGACAGCTTTTCATTCCAGTCGCGCAAGGCGGCCGGGCGGTTGAACACGCGCGCGCCATGTTCCTCGGCCAGGCCCAGGAGGTGGGTGGCGGCGAGGTAGTCCTGGTCGACCGGCGGATCCTTGCGCATCAGCACGGCGGAAAAGTCCGTGAGCAGGCGCACGCGCGCCTCGGTTTCCCCGAACCAGGCCGGCCCCGGCTTGAGCGCGATGCGCGTGGCGAAGGCCACTACGCGGCCTTCCCACAAGTGCAGGTCGTGCGGCTGGCAGATCCAGACGTCGTGGCCGCGCTTCCCGGCCGCGCGCATCATGGCGATGGAGGAGTCCTTGTATTCCTTGAGGGATGCCGGCGGATCGATGATGAAGAGCAGGCCCATGTCACATCTGCTCGTTCAGGATGGTTTGCAGTTCGACGCTGGCGGCGAGCATGGCCAGGCGCGCGATGACGCCGTAGGCGTAGAAACGGTTGGGGCTGGCATCCGGATTGAGCCCGCGGTCGGGCAGCTGGCAGGCCGAGTCGAAGGCGAGCGGCACGAAATGCATGCCGGGGGAGTTGAGGTTCTCGTCCTTGCCGCGCCCGGTGTGCACGCGGTAGAAGCCGCCCACCACGAAATGGTCGATCATGTACACCACCGGCTCGGCCACCGCGCCGTTGATGCTCTCGAAGGTGTAGACGCCTTCCTGGAGCAGCACCTCGGTGACCGGCGCGCCTTCCTTGATGGTGGACATCTTGTTGCGCGTCTTGCGGTTGAGGTCCTTCACGTCGTCCGGGCTTTTCACGGTCATGATGCCCATGCCGTAGGTGCCGGCGTCGGCCTTGACGATGACGAAGGGCTCGTCGCCGATGCCGTACTGGCGGTATTTGTCGCGGATGTCGTCGAGCAGGTCGGCGACTTTCGCCGCCAGGCATTCCTCGCCCTGGCGCGCGGCGAAGTCGATCTTGCCGCAGCGCGCGAAGATGGGGTCGATCAGCCAGGGATCGATGCCGATCAGGTCGGAGAACTCGCGCGCCAGATTCTGGTAGGCGGTGAAGTGCTGCGACTTGCGGCGCGTGGCCCAGCCGGCATGCAGCGGCGGCATGATGGTCTGCTCGATGTCCCTGAGGATGTCCGGGACGCCGCCGGAAAGGTCGTTGTTGAGCAGCACCGCGCAGGGATCGAAATCCTTGAGCCCGACGCGCCTGCCATGGCGTACTACCGGCTCCAGGGTCAGTTTGCCGCCGCCCGGCAGATCCAGGGTGGTGGGCTCGGTGATCTCCGGGATCAGCGTGCCGATGCGCACGATCAGGCCGGCCTGGCGCAGGATGTTGGCCAGCACCGCGACGTTCTGCAGGTAGAAGGTGTTGCGGGTGTGGCTTTCCGGGATCAGCAGCAGGTTCAGCGCGTTGCGGCAGATACGCTCCACCGCGCCCATGGCGGCATGCACGCACAGCGCCATGAAGTCGGGATTGAGGTTGTTGAAACCGCCGGGAAACAGGTTGGTGTCGACCGGCGCCAGCTTGAAGCCGGCATTGCGCAAATCCACCGAGGTATAGAACGGCGCCGCGTGCTCCTGCCACTGCTGGCGGAACCAGTACTCGATGGTCGGCTGCGCGTCCATGATGCGCTTTTCCAGCTCCAGCAGCGGGCCGGTGAGGGCGGTGGTCAAATGGGGTACCATGTTTTAACTTCGCGCATGCAGCGCGCGTTTGCGCCTTGTTCTTGTGTGTCGATGTGGCGGATATTCTAACTCTAGCGCATGTTTCATATCGTTCTTTTTGAGCCGGAAATCCCCGGCAATACCGGCAATATCATCCGCCTCGCCGCCAATACCGGCAGCCGTTTGCATCTGGTCAAACCGCTGGGATTTCAACTCGATGAAAAATCCGTGCGCCGCTCCGGGCTCGATTATCACGAGCTGGCCGACCTGACGGTGCACGAGAACTGGCAGGCGGTGCGCGCGGCGCTGCCGGGCAGCAACTGGTATGCCTTCACCACCAAGGCAAGCCATTTCTATGCTGAGGCGCGCTTCCGGCCTGGCGGCGTGCTGCTGTTCGGTCCCGAAAGCCGCGGTCTGCCTGGCCACATCCTCGACGAGTTCGACGCTGCGCATCGCCTGAAACTGCCCATGCAGCCGGGCTGCCGCAGCCTCAACCTGTCCAACGCGGTGAGCGTGGCGGCGTACGAGGCCTGGCGGCAGAACGGTTTTCTGCTTCGGGGGGTGTGACGGCGGGCGCAGCGGCCGGTCAGCGGCGTGTCGGCTGGCCCTGGATTTCGCGCAGGGTTTCCAGCGCGGCCGTGTTTTCCTGCCCGGCCAGGGCGACAGCCTGTTTCGCCGCGGCGAGCGCCTCCGCGTAGCGCTTCTGGTCCGCCAGGGTCTGCGCCAGATTGTTGAGCGGCGCCCATTCGTTCGGGTGGTCTGCCGCCGCCTGGCGGAACGCGGCTTCCGCCAGCTTCATGTCGCCTATCGCATGGGCGGTGTTGCCCAGGCCCATGCGTGCGGTGAGGTTTGCCGGCCAGCGCAGGAGGGCGGTTTGATACGCTGCGTGCGCGTTCCAGGTCTGGCCTGTTTGCTCAAGCGCCAGCGCCGCGGCCACATAGCGTGTTTCGTCCGCCGTCGCCGGCAGCCGTCCCGGCGGCATCGCCAGCATCGCCCAATGGCCGCTGCGCGCCCAGGTGTGCTCGAAGGTCCTGAAAGGCAATATCTGCCGCCGCTCCAGGCCCGAGCGCAGCAGGACTTCCTCGCGTTCGAGGTCGTAGCCGATGACGACGGCGTAGTGCCATCGCGGGAAGGCGGGCAGGGCCAGATTCTGCAGCACGATGACCGGGGTGCCGGCGGCGACTTCGGCGAAGAGGTCGCGCAGCGAAGGCGCCAGCGGGTAGGCGACCAGGCCCTGGCGGCGCGTTGCCGCCATCATTTCGGCCTGCAGGCTGCCTTCGCGTTCGGGCAGATAGGTTTGCGCCGTCAGCGTCTCGGCGCTTACGCTTATGCCCGCGAAATTGGCCGCCATCGCCAGCGAGGCCGGCCCGCACTGGTGGGTTTCCTGGGGGAAGAAGGGCACGCTCGACAATTCGGCGCGCGGCGGCAATGCCCCCGGATTCTGCCGGACGGCCGCGACCTGGGGCGTGCCGGCGCAGCCCAGCAGGCTCAGCAACAACAATACGCCCGCACAGAGGCGGGCGTATTGCCGGAAGCGCACGGATTCAGCGAACCGAGCGGGTGAAGGGGAAGATCTTGGTGAGGCCGAGAATGTCGGTGATCAGCAGGATGATGAAAATCGCGAACAGAACGCCAAGTATGCTGTCGCCGCCTGCCGGCATTTCATCGATTTTCTCGTTCAGGCTGGCGATTTCGGCATCGGTCATGGCGGCCACGCGCGCCTTTGCATCCGCCGGGCTTACGCCGTAGCTTTCCAGGGTCTTGCGCACGTCCTCGCGCTCGAAGAAGCCGATGGCGCGTGCGCGCTGATCGGGGCTGGCCTGGGCCGCGATCTGGCCGGTGCCGACCATGCCGGCCTGCGCCGTCTGCATGGGGATGGTGAAGCACAACATGAATGCGAGGCTGATACGGCTGGTGATACGCAGGAATCGGGTATTCATGGCAATCCTCTCTGTTTTGTTGAACATTCAAGCATTACTTTCGTTTGGCCTGACAGACAAAACAAAGCATGAAAAGCCGAACTTGTTTGTTTTGTTTGTAGCCGCGCCAGGTGAGGAGCGCGAGAAATGACTGTGTCCCCATACCCTCGGTCAATTATAGACCGATGAAAGACCGGTGGCTGGGGAAAAAGTTCAATCGCGGCGCCTGAACCAGCCGGTCAGGCTGAGCCGGCTTCTCCCTGCGGGCAGGACTTCGTGCGGAAAGCGGGCGCTGAGGAAGCAGGCCAGGGTGCCGCCTTGCGGCAGGATGTCGACATGGGGGCTGTCGTCGGCCTCGTCGAGATAAAGCCGCAGTTGTCCGCCGTCGCTTTCCTGCCAGTTTTCATTCAGATAGCAGACCACCGACAGCGTGCGGCGGCTGTCGTGCCGGAAGACGTCGAGATGCTTGCGGTAGCGCGCGCCGGCCGGGTAGCGGGCGAAGTGCGTCTCCAGGTCGAACAGGCCCAGTTGCAGTTCGCGGTTGGCGGCCAGCCGCAACGCTTCCATGCGCGCGAGGTATTCCCGCTGCGCCGCGCTGGATGGGGTTTCGTCCAGCCAGGCGATGGCATCGTCGCGCAGGCCGGCGCGCACTTCGCGCTTCTCGCCCTGGCCGGTGGCGGCGTGGCGCAGCTGGCCGGACTGGTACAGCGTCTGCGCCTCCACGGCCAGTTGCTGCGCCAGATCGGGGGGCAGGAAGCCGGGCAGGACGCACCAGCCCTTTTCGGCAAGCTGCTCCACGACGGAATCCATCACTGGCGCGGGTCTTCGGCTTTCTGGTGGCGGTGCAGCAGTTCTTCCACCGCCTGGCGCGGGGGGACGTGCTCATACAGCACGCGGTTCACCGCGCGCGTGATCGGCATGTCGACGCCGTGGCGCCCGGCCAGGCGCAGGACTTCCGGCGCGGTGGTGACGCCCTCGGCGACGTGGCCGAGGCTGGCGATGATGTCCTGCAACGATTCGCCCTTGGCGAGGCGCAGGCCCACCTGGCGGTTGCGCGAAAGGTCGCCGGTGCAGGTGAGGATGAGGTCGCCCATGCCCGAAAGCCCCATGAAGGTTTCCATGTGCCCGCCCAGCGCCAGGCCCAGGCGGGTGATCTCGGCCAGGCTGCGGGTGATCAGCGCGGCGCGCGCGTTGTGGCCGAAGCCGAGGCCGTCGGAAATGCCGGCGGCG
Source organism: Pseudomonadota bacterium (assembly GCA_021847835.1). Taxonomy (GTDB): domain Bacteria; phylum Pseudomonadota; class Gammaproteobacteria; order Burkholderiales; family Thiobacillaceae; genus UBA6918. The sequence goes on along the minus strand of JAJZPR010000047.1, from coordinate 9,104 downwards.
ATGGCGATGACGTTCTTGACCGCGCCGCCCAGTTCGATACCCACCACATCCTCAGACGTATAGATGCGCAGCGTGCCGCCGTGCAGGCGCTGGGCGATGTCGCCGGTGATGAGGGCGTGGTGCGAGGCCAGGGTCATGGCGGTGGGCAGGCCCTTGGCGACCTCGATGGCGAAACTGGGGCCGGACAGCACGCCGCTCGGGACATCGGGCAGCGTTTCGCCGACGATTTCGTGCGGCAGCTTGCCGGTGCCTTCCTCGAAGCCTTTGCAGACCCAGATCAGCGGGCGGTCGAGCCGGTTTTCCGCCAGCTGGTTGAGCAAGCCGCGCAAGGCGCCGCTGGGCACCGCGAGCAGCAGCAGATCGGCGTGCCGGATCGCCTCGTCGAGCTTGTGGGTGACGCGCAGCGCGGCGGGAAAACCGATGCCGGGCAGGTAGCGCGCGTTCTCGCGCTTGCCGGCCATGGCTTGCGCGTGCGTTTCGCTGCGCGTCCACAGCGTGACCTCGTGGCACGCGGCAAAATGCACGGCCAAGGCGCTGCCCCAGGCGCCCGCGCCCAGCACGGCGATGTTCATGCGTTCGCTCATAGGCCCCAGACGTCGCGCAACCGCACGTAGCCCTGCTGGCCGCCGGCATGCCGCACCTTGGCCCAGCCGTTCGCCTGCTCGGGCAGCAGCTCCAGGATCACCCCCTGGGCGGCGCGGAAGCTCACCGGCGCGTTATCGTCTGGGCGCTCCAGTGCCTGCGCGACCGGAACCTTTACCAGCAGGGTACGTTTGTCGCCGAGGGCGGATTCTTCGATCCAGGCAAGCTTGCCGGCCTCATCCCTGACCTTGGTCCAGCCTGCCACCGTGACCAGCTTTTCCAGCGGATAGCCGGCGCTGATCACGGCGATCTTGTCCGCGGCAGGCGAAGGCGCGTCGTACAGGATGGCGGCGCGCTGGGTGGAGGCGAAATCCAGCGCCCAGGCGGGCGCAGCCAGCGCCAGCAAGAGGCCCGCGCCAAGCCGTCTCATCAGTGCGCGGTTTCCTGGGCCTGCGCCGCGGCCTGCTGCTGGCGCATCAGGTACTCGCCCTCGAAATTGACCGGGGCCAGCAGCAGCGGCGGGAAGCCGGCGCGCAGGATGACGTCGGAGACGGTTTCGCGCGCGTAGGGGAAAATGACATTGGGACAGCCGATGCCCAGCGCCATGGACAGCTGTTCCTGCGGCAGGCCGGAAATGCGGAAGATTCCCGCCTGCTCGCATTCGACCAGATACACCGTTTTCTCGCCCAGCTTGGCGGTGACCGTCACCTTGATCGTGCTTTCGTAGACGTCCTCGGCGATGGCCTTCCCTTGCGTGCCGAGCTCGACGCTGACCTGCGGCGCATCCCGCTCCAGGAAGATGTCTGGCGCATTCGGCACTTCCACGGACAGATCCTTGACGTAGATCTTTTCGATGTGGAAAACCACCTGGGGGGCTTGCTGTTCTTCGGCCATGTCGGCGCTCCATGCTTGGAAATTGGAAACAGGCGGTATTTTACCCGCCCGAAGGGCAAACCCGATTAACCACGGGAGCACCGGGAAGACAAATCATAAAAGTGAAATGCAAAGCGGAACACCGGCAGGCAAAATCGGGTCCGCTTTATTTATTTCGCCTTTCCCCGTGTCCCCTGTGCTTCCCGTGGTCAAGTGCTTTTCCAGAGTCAAACGTTCTGCTGCAGCCAGCGCTTCAGGCTGGCCGCATCGAGCGCACCGGAGATGCGCGTCACTTCGCGCCCATCCTTGAAAATGGCCAGGGTGGGGATGCTGCGGATGCCGAATTGCGCAGCCAGCCCCTGCTCGGCCTCCGTGTTGACCTTGGCAAAGCGGTAGCGGGTGTTGAGTTCGCCAGCCACCTGGCTGAAGACGGGCGCGAATATCTTGCAGGGGCCGCACCAGGGCGCCCAGAAATCCACCACCACCGGCAGCCCCGAGCGGCTGACGAATTTGCTGAAGCTTGCGCTGCCAAGCTCGACCGGTTTGCCCGGCAACACGAGGCCGCCGCATTTGCCGCACTTGGGATGGTCGGCGAGCCGCTCATCCGGCACGCGGTTGACTGCACCGCAGTCGGGACAGACGAGTTCCATAAGGCATCTCCAAAACGATACTGCCTTGGAGATGCGGACGGATGCGCCTAACTCAAGTCAGGCAGCGTTCAGCAGCGGCATCAACCCGCCGGCCTTGTCCAGCGCGGACAGGTCGTCGAAGCCGCCGACATGGGTGTCGCCGATGTAGATCTGCGGAACGGTGCGGCGGCCGGTGCGGCTCATCATGTCTTCGCGCAACTCGGGCCGCTCGTCGATGCGGATCTTGTCGATGGTTTCCACGCCCCTGGACTGGAGCAGGCGCTCGGCGGCCACGCAGTAGGGGCAGACGGCGGTGCAGTACATGGTGACTTTTTGCATGGGTTTGCTCTACTCGTTACTTGCGGGTGATGGGCAGGTTGGCCTGTTCCCAGGCCATGATGCCGCCGGCAAGGTTGTTGGGGTTGGCGAAGCCGGACTTCTTCAGCAGCGCGCAGGCGCGCGCGGAGCGGTGGCCGGAGCGGCAGTAGACCACGATGGGCTTGTCCTTGAACTTTTCCAGTTGCGCGAGCTGCTCGGACAACTGGCCAAGCCGGATGTGCCTGGCGTTGGGGATGTGTCCCACCGCCCATTCGTTGTCTTCGCGCACGTCGAGCAGCAGCGCTTCTTCGTTCATCAGGCGGGTGGCTTCCAGGGTGTTGATCTGGTTGATTCCGGAAACGCGGCTGCCGAAGAAGGACCACAGCAGCATGGCGCCGCTGGCCACGGCGGCGATGACGAGCAGGAGGTTGTCTTGTAAGAAATCCATGAGGGGCAAAACGAAATGAAAAACAGGGGGCATTTTATCAGCCCCCGGGGCTTTCAATCAGCCGGCTTCGCTCAGTTGCAGGAGGCTTCCCTGACGCCGGCCTTTTTCAGGATGGCTTCGAGCGGGCAGAAACGGGTGAAGCCGGACTGGAACAGGTTGACGCCGACGAAGGCGGTGAACCACAGCCAGGAAAGCTGGCCCAGGTCTGCGGTACCGCTGAAGTGGGCGAGCATCAGGGACAGCAGGATGAAGAAACCCGCAACGATGCGGACGATGCGTTCGACGGTCATTCAAATCTCCTTCAGGTTTGGGCGAATTTGCGGAAATTCGCGGCGTAGTACAGCACGGGAATCACCACCAGGGTGAGCAGGGTGGATACGAAAATGCCGAAAATCAGCGACACCGCGAGGCCCGAAAAGATCGGGTCGTCGAGGATGAAGAAGGCGCCCATCATGGCGGCCACGCCGGTCAGCACGATGGGCTTGGCGCGGGTGGCGCCGGCCAGGATCACGGCCTCCTGGAAATCCATGCCGTCACGAACCTGCTGATTGATGAAATCCACCAGCAGGATGGAGTTGCGCACGATGATGCCGGCCAGCGCGATCATGCCGATCATCGAGGTGGCGGTGAACTGCGCGCCCAGCAGCGCATGGCCGGGCATGACGCCGATGATGGTGAGCGGGATCGGCGCCATGATGATGAGCGGCGTGAGATAGGAACCGAACTGCGCCACTACCAGGAGGTAAATCAGGATGAGGCCGACGGCGTAGGCGATACCCATGTCGCGGAAGGTCTCGTAGGTGACCTGCCATTCGCCGTCCCACTTGATGCTGAAGCCGGCGTAGGGGTCGGCGGGCTGGCTGATGAAGTATTCACCCAGCGTTCCACCCTCTTTCAACTCGCGCCCGGAAAGTTCGCCGCGCATGCCGAACAGGCCGTACAGCGGCGAATCCAGTTCGCCGCCCATGTCGCCCACCACGAACACCACCGGCAGCAGGTCCTTGTGGTAGATGGTCTTTTCGCGCTCGCTCGGCACCACCTCGACCAGTTCGGACAGGGGCACGAGGTTGCCGCCGGTGCCGCGCACGTTGAGCTTGAGGAGTTCGTTGAGGCTGTTCTGGCGCTCGGGCGCGAGCGTGATGCGCACGGGAATCTCGTATTTGGACGTGCCGCCGTGGATGGGCGTGACGTCCTCGCCCGTCAGGCCCATCTTCATCACCGCGGCGATGTCCTTCTGCGAAATGCCGGCAAGCGCCGCCTTGTTCTGCAAGACGCGCAGCACGAAACGCCGGGCGTCGTCCTCCACGCTGTCGTCGATGGCGACGATGCCCTCGCTCTTCTCGAACACCTTGCGCACTTCCTTGGCGACCTGCATCTGCGCCTCGTAGTCCGGGCCGTAGACCTCGGCGACGATGGGCGACATCACCGGCGGGCCGGGCGGCACTTCCACCACCTTCACGTCGGCGCCGTGCCGCTTCGCGACTTCTTCCAGCGCCGGGCGCACGGCCTGGGCGATGTCGTGGCTTTTGCGGTCGCGCGCGTGCTTGTCCACCAGATTGACCTGGATGTCGCCCACTTCCGCGCCGCTGCGCAGGTAGTACTGGCGCACCAGGCCGTTGAAGTTGATGGGCGCGGCGGTGCCGGCATAGGTCTGGTAGTCGGCGACCTCTTCGACTCCATCGAGTGCCTGGCCCATTTCCTGCAACACCTGCGCGGTCTTCTCCAGCGGCGTGCCCACCGGCATGTCCACCACCACCTGGAATTCCGACTTGTTGTCGAAGGGCAGCATTTTCAGGATGACCAGCTTGACCACGGCGAGCGACACCGAAATCAGGATGGCGGTGCCGATGCCGATCCAGAGTTTCCTGCGCATGGCCTTGCCGGTCTCGCCGCCGAGGAAGGGGGTGAGCCGCTTGCGGAACAGGCCGACCAGCTTGTCGCCGCCCTCTGCGTGATGATGCGTGCCTTTCAGCAGCCTGAATGCGAGCCAGGGCGTGACGATGAAGGCGATGGCGAGCGAGATCAGCATGCCGATCGAGGCGTTGATCGGGATCGGGCTCATGTACGGGCCCATCAGGCCGGTGACGAAGGCCATCGGCAGCAGCGCCGCGATCACCGTGAGGGTGGCGAGGATGGTGGGGCTGCCCACTTCATCCACCGCGCGCGGGATGATGGCGTCCATGCCGTCGGAGTCCAGCGCGGTGCGGCGATGAATGTTTTCCACCACCACGATGGCGTCGTCGACCAGGATGCCGATGGAGAAAATCAGCGCGAACAGCGACACGCGGTTGAGCGTGAAGCCCCAGGCCCAGGAGGCGAACAGGGTGGCGGCCAGGGTCAGCAGCACGGCCGTGCCGACGATGAGCGCCTCGCGCTTGCCCAGCGCCCACAGCACCAGCAGCACCACCGAGGCGGTGGCAAAAATCAGCTTCTGGATCAGTTTCTTGGCCTTGTCGTCGGCGGTGGCGCCGTAATTGCGCGTCACGCTGACCTCGATGCCTTCGGGGATGATGGCGCCCTTGAGCGACTCCATGCGCTCGATGACCCTGTTGGCGATATCGACTGCGTTTTCGCCGGGTTTCTTGGAAACCGCCAGCGTCACCGCAGGAAAGGTCTGGCCGGCGAGCTTGGCATGCTTGCCGCCCTGGCCTGCGCCGAACCAAACGTAATTGGACGGCTGGTCGGGGCCGGCGGTGACGTTGGCGATGTCGCTCAGGAACACCGGGCGGCCGTTGAACACCCCCGTCACCAGTTGCCTGACGTCGGCCGGGCCGGTGAGGAAGGTGCCGGTCTGCACCAGTATTTCCTGGTTGTCGGAAGTCAGCGTGCCGGCGGGCTGCGAAGCGTTGGAAACCTGCAGCGCGTCGCGGATGTCCTGGGCGGAAATGCGGAAGGCCGCCATGCGCTCGGGATCCATGATGACGCGCACCACGTTGTCCGGGCCGCCGATGGTGTAGACCTCGCGCGTGCCGGCGATGCGCTTGATCTCGACTTCGGCCGCGTGCGCGATCTGCTGCAGTTCGTAAGCGCCGCGCGTTTCATCCTGCGTCCACAGCGTCAGCGTGACGATGGGCACGTCGTCGATGCCGGTGGGCTTGATGATGGGCTCGCCCACGCCCAGGTTGGGCGACACCCAGTCGCGGTTGGCCTGGATGGTGTCGTACAGCCGCACCAGGGCCTGGGTGCGGTCCTCGCCCACTTCGTACTGCACGGTGAGGATGGCCATGCCGGGCTTGGAAACGGAATAAATGTGCTCGATGCCGGAAATCTGCGACAGCACCTGTTCGGCGGGGATGGCCACCAGCTGCTCGACGTCCCTGGCCGACGCGCCGGGGAAGGGGATGAACACGTTGGCCATGGTGACGTTGATCTGCGGCTCTTCCTCGCGCGGCGTCACGGCAATGGCGAACACGCCGAGCAGGGCCGCCATCAGCGCGATCAGCGGCGTCAGTTGCGAGTGCAGGAAGAATTTGGCGATGCGGCCTGAAATACCCATGTTTGCGCCCATTCCGGTGGCTTGTTATTTGTTGGCTTTGCTTTTGGCGTAGATGCCGGCCTTGACCGGATCGAGCGCGATGGTGTCGCCGGGGTTGAGGCCGGCCAGCACCTCAACCTCGCCCGTTGGGGCGGGTTCGCCCAGGCGCACCTGGCGCAGGCTCACGCGATTCCTGGCGTCAAGCACATAGACGCCGGTGATTTCCGAGCGGCGCAGCACGGCGGAATTGGGGATGACCAGTTTGCGCGTTTCGCCGGTGGCGAAATAGGCGCGCGCGTAGATGCCCGGAATGACGCCGCTATTCACGCCCTCCGGCAGATCGATGCGCACCTTGACCGAATGCGTGGCGGCGTCGGCGGAAGGCAGCACGGTGATGCCCTTGGCTTCGATCCATTTGTTGAGCGAGGGGATTTCCACCGAGGCCTTGGCGGATTTCTGGATCTCGGCCAGCTTGTATTGCGGGATATTGGCGACCACACGCAGGTCGGTGGGATCGAAACCGGTCATCAGCGGCTTGCCGGGCGTGGCCATTTCGCCGACTTCCACGTGGCGCGCCATCACCACGCCGGAAAACGGCGCGGTGAGGGTGGTGTAGGAGCGCACTGCCGAGGTCTGGCCGGCACCGGCTTTCGCGGCCTGGGCGGCGGCCTGGGCGGCACGGTATTCGGCCGTGGCGCGGTCGAGCGCGGCCTGGGAAATGAATTTCTGCCGGAACAGCTGCAACTGGCGCTCGTAGTTGGCCTTGGCGTTGGCCAGTTGCGCCTCGGCCTGGGCGACCTGGGCGCGGCTGCCGGCCACGGCCTGGGAAAGCTCGGCAGGATCGATGCGCACGATGACCTGGCCGGCCTTGACATGGTCGCCCACGTCGAAATTGACTGCGGTGATGCGGCCGGCAACCTGGGCCGACACGGTGGACTGGCGCACGGCTTCGACGGTGGCCTCGGTCGAATAGGATTTGCCGATGTTCTGGTAGGCGACCTTGGCGGTGGCAAACGGCAGCTCCGCCCAGGCGGGCAGGCAAGTCGCTAGCAAGACGGGCAGGACAAGAAAACGCATGACGGAATCTCCTGAATAGTCCATTAGAATAATCTAATAGACTTTATTTTTCAAATCTTTAGCTTCGCTTCAGAATAAATCAAGGCCAGAGTGCGCCGGGCGCTGCTCCAAGCAAAAAGCCCGGCCATGCCGGGCTTTGCGCATGTGTTTGCGGCAGATTACTTGGCGAAGCCGCAAAACACGTCGCGCATCATGCCGATCAGCTTGAGGGTGCGGGTGTCGCCCACGCGGTAGTAGACGCGGTTGGCGTCCTTGCGGGTTTTCAGCACGCCCTTGTCGCGCAAAATGGCCAGATGCTGGGAGATGTTGCTTTGCGAGGTGCCGACGCTGTCGACGATGTCCTGCACGCTGATTTCCTTGTCGCCCAGTATGCAAAGGATTTTCAGGCGCAGGGGGTGGGACATGGCTTTCATGGCGCGCGAGGCCTGTTCGATATGTTCTTCCTTTTCCAACAGTGCCACTTCGTCGGTTTCCTGCGCTCGCGCCATGGTCTTGCCTCGTGTAAAATTTAGAATCAGTCTAGAAAGAGCTTGTTTAAAGAGCCTGTTTGTAGTGGATTCCATGCGCAAAGCATAAAAATCCGCTGAAACAGGCTTTTAAGGTATATCGGTATATATTGATTAACCTTAATCGAAAAAAATTTATTTGTGAACTGTTTTCTTGATGAAAGTAAACCCGGTACTGCTGATCATTCTTGACGGCTTCGGCTGCCGCTCCGAAAGCGCGCACAACGCCATTGCACAGGCCGACAAGCCCAACTGGGACAATTTCTGGAATCGTTACCCGCATACGCTGATCCACGCCTCCGAAGGCGAAGTCGGTTTGCCGAAGGGCCAGATGGGCAATTCCGAAGTGGGGCATCTGAATATCGGTGCCGGCCGCGTGGTGTATCAGGAGTACACCCGGGTCGACCATGCCATCGAGTCCGGCGCGTTTTTCGACAACCCCATGCTGAAGGCCACCATCAAGTCCGCCAGGGACAACAATGGCGCGCTGCATATCCTGGGGCTGCTGTCGGACGGCGGCGTGCACAGCCACGAACGCCATATCCATTCCATGCTGCAAATGGCGGCTGACGAAGGCCTGGAGGAGATCTACATCCACGCTTTCCTGGACGGGCGCGACACCCCGCCCAAAAGTGCCGAGCTCAACATCGCGCGCATGCAGGAAAAAATCGCCGAAGTGGGCAGGGGCAGGATCGCCAGCATTATCGGCCGCTATTTCGCCATGGACCGCGACCGCCGCTGGCAGCGCGTGAAATCGGCCTACGATCTGCTGACCCGGGGCAAGGCCGAATACGCCGCGGCCTCCGCGCAAGCCGGGCTGGAAATGGCCTACGCGCGCGGCGAGACCGACGAGTTCGTGAAGGCCACTGCCATCGTGCCGGCGGGCGAGAAACCCGTCTCTATGAAGGACGGCGACGCCATCATCTTCATGAACTTCCGCTCCGACCGCGCGCGCCAGCTGTCGCGCCCCTTCATCGAGCCGGACTTCAACGAGTTCGAACGCGAAGTGACGCCGAAACTTTCCGCCTACTGCACGCTCACCGGCTACAGCGACGAGTTCGACGTGCTGGTGGCCTTCCCGCCGGATCGCATCCGCAACGGCTTCGGCGAATACATCGCCAATCTCGGGCTGCATCAGTTGCGCATCGCGGAGACCGAGAAATACCCGCACGTGACCTTTTTCTTCAATGGCGGCG
>JAJZPR010000046.1 GCA_021847835.1 Pseudomonadota bacterium | reverse complement strand
TTCTGGCGTTCCTCGGGGTCCGTGGTTTTGCGGATTTCTTCCATCTGTGCCTGCATTTTTTTCATCTGCTCCTGCATCTGGCCCATTTGCATATCGGTTTGTTTGTCTGCGGTACCCGCAGTCTTGCCTGATCTGGCTGGCGCGGCTTTTTTATCCTGCTTCGGGTGGTGCGCGTCATCGGCAAATGCAAGAGGTGCGGATAGCGCGACCGTGGCGAGTGCGGCGAATAAAATTGAATTTTTCATGATTTTTTCCTTGAAGTTACTGTAAAAAATGACTGCTGTTTTTGGCGATTACTCTTTAACAATTTCTTATGTCTTTAACTACAGTTTGCATGCATCGCTAATCCAGGCTCAGCAAGGCCCTGATCTGTCCCTCCATCAGGCCATCCACGGGGATGACGCGCGCCTCATCAATAATCAGCACGGGACAATGACGAATTCGGAAACGCTCCACGAGTTCCGGATGTTCTTCGGCGTAGCAACACTCGTATGTTAAGTCCCAGATCCTGCAACTCCTGCTCGATGTTGCTGCAGTGGCAGGTACGGGTGGTAAGCAGTTTGATGTCCATGGTGACCTCCGCCTTTAATGGCCGCAGCACATGCATTTGCCGTGCATCTCGCCACCCATCGAGCGCATGGTCTCGCGCATTTGCTGCATGTGTTCCCGTATAAGCCGTTGCTGTTCCTGGGGATCCTGGGCCTGATGGATCTTTTCCATGCTCGCTTGCATCTGCTGCGTATCCACCTTCACCTTCGCCATGGTCTCGTCGGCTTGCGCGCTGGGTGCTTCTTCAGACCCGCCTAGCGCGACGGACACCCGCTCCAGCCGCTGCCTGACCTCGCTCGCCAACGCAGTGATCTCGGGTTTATTCACCAGTTCCAGCACCGCGTTCGGGTCCATGAACTCCACGTGAACCGCACCGGCTTCGTCCTGACGCACGACCACGTTGCAGGGCAGGAGCAAGCCGATGGACGGTTCCGCCGTCAGGGCCCGATGCGCGAGCGGCGGATTGCAGGCGCCGAGAATCCGGTAGGGCGGCATGTCCTGGTCGAGCTTTTTCTTCATCGCGCCCGCGACGTCGATGTCGGCGAGTATGCCGAAGCCCTCGTCCTGAAGCGCTTGGGTCACGTGCACAATCGCATCGTCGAACGACATGTCGACGGTTTTTCCGAAGCCATACTTGGTCATTTTTGATTCCTTTCGTTAAACGAAAATAAAGCGCGTCAGGCCCGCAACATGCGCAAGCCGCTCGCGATCACCACGAACTCGCTGACCTCGTGGGCCAGCACCGCGATGGGTAGCGTGAAATATCCGCCCACCGCGCCCACGATCAGGGTCCCGATAACGATGGCGGAAAGCGCGAGGTTTTGCTGGATGACGCCCCACGTGCGCTGACTAAACTTGATGAGATAAGGCAGGCGCGCCAGGTTGTCGCTCATGAGCGCCACGTCCGCCGTCTCTAGGGCGACATCCGTCCCGGCCGCGCCCATGGCGACGCCGACGTGGGCCGCGGCCAAGGCGGGCGCATCGTTCACGCCGTCGCCGACCATCACCACCTTGCCGTAGCGGGCCTCCAGTTCTGCCACCTTGCGCGTCTTGTCCTCCGGGGACAGCTCGGCGAACACCTCGTCGACGCCCACCTGCCGCGCGATCGCCTCCGCCGCCAGCGGATTGTCGCCGGTCAGCATGACCACCCGTTCGATGCCGACGCGCTTGAGTTCGGCTATTGCCTGGGCTGCCTCGGGCCGCAGCGGATCGGCGATCGCGATCAACCCATGGATGGCCTGGGCGGTGCCGACCAGCACCACGGTCTTGCCCTCGCGCTGCAAGGCTTCGACGTGCGGCATCACGGCGCCCAGCGGCACGGCGAGGTCGCCAAAGAGGCGGGGATTGCCGATGAAATGCTCGACGCCGTCGACCGATCCTTTGGCGCCGGCGCCGGTGAGTGACTGAAAATCCGCAGCCGGGCCGGCGGAAATCCCATCGCTTCGCGCCCGCTCCAGCACGGCCTGGGCCAGGGGGTGCTGAGAGCGCAGTTCGAGGGCCGTGGCCGCCGCCAGCACTTCGTGCTCGCTACGCCCGTCCAACGCGACGACATCCGTGACCTGCGGTCGCCCCAGGGTGAGCGTGCCGGTCTTGTCCAGCGCCACCACGCGAACCTTGGCAAGGTTCTCCAGATGCACGCCGCCCTTGATCAGGAGGCCATTGCGGCCCGCGGTGCCGATGGCGGCCACCAGCGTGATCGGGATGGAGATCACCAGGGCGCAAGGTGCCGCCGCGACGATGAACACGGTGGCGCGGGTGACCCAGTCCTCCCAGGGCAAGCCGAACAGGGGCGGTAGCAACCCGATGAGGATGCCTATGCCCAAGACAGCAGGGCTGTAACGCCTGCCGAAGCGCTCGATGAAGCGTTGGCTGCGTCCCTTGCTCGCCTGCGCCGCTTCCACCAGATGGATGATGCGGGACAGGGTGTTGTCCGCGAACGCCTTGGTCGCGCGCACCGTCAGCGCGCCTTCGCCGTTGATGGTGGCGGCGAAGACCTGGCTGCCCGGCAGCTTCTCCACCGGCACGGATTCGCCGGTCACCGGGGCCTGGTTCACGCTGGAATGGCCGTCGATCACCTCGCCGTCGGTGGCGAGCGATTCGCCGGGCAAGACGATGAAGATGTCACCCACCCGGATCTGCTCGACCGGGATGCGCGTTTCTTGATCGCCTCGCCGCACCAGGGCGGTCTTGGGGGCGAGGTCCATGAGGGCGCGAATTGCGTGCCGTGCGCGTTCGGCAGTGTAGCCTTCCGCCGCCTCTGAAATGGAATAAAGAAAGACCAGCGTCGCGGCTTCCGGCCATTGCCCCATGACTCCGGCGACGATGGCGGCGGTAGACATGAGTAGCTCGATGCCGATCTCCCGTTCCTTGACCAGTTCCTCCAGCGCCTCACGGCCGAAATAGTAGCCGCCGACGAGCACGGCTGTGACGTAGAGAATGGTTTGGAACTCGGCACGCAAGCCGATGTACCCCCCGACGAAACCGACCAGGAGCAACAGGCCGGAGCAGGCGGAGGTGACGACCTTGGCGTTGCGCCAGGGTCGCGGCATGGCCATCGGGGCGTCGGCAGTGCAGGTGCAGCCCATCACTCGCCCTCCGCGGCCGAGAGCGACGGCGTCTGGATGCCGACGCGGCAACGGCCGCCTTCCCGCAGGCACATTCGCTGTTGGAAGTTGTGCAAGTCCTGAGCGAAGACTCCATCGCTATCAGGCAGGGCACGCAGCATGTCGTAGGCCAATTCCAGGTAACGCACGTCGCGAACGAGGCGGTGATAGACCCAGCGCCCGTCTTTTTCCGCAGACAACAAGCCCGCCTGACGCAGGGCCTTGACGTGGCGCGACAGCTTGTACTGCGGCTCCAGCAAGCTGTCCACTAGCTCGCACAGGCACGCCTCCTCACCGGTTGCGGCCAGAAGCCGAACGATTCGGATCCGGGTCGGGTCGGCGAGGGCTTGGAAGATTTCCTGTGGTTTTACATTGATTGAATGCATAGTTGCATAATAACGCAACTAATAAATTACGCAAGCCGTGCTTTTGACATCGACCGCGAGGGCATTAATCGAATTGGCGCCGGAAACGCCATACTCCGAACCCGAACACCGCCCCGCCCAGAACCATGATCGCCGTCACCGAATCCCAGAGCAGGTCCAGTCCCGCGCCTTTGAACAGGATGCCGTAGCTCACATCGATGTAGTGGCGCATTGGCGACACGTAGGTGGCGAGCCTCATCCAGGCCGGCATCGCCTCGGGCGGCGTCCAGGTTCCGGAAATCAGGATGAGGGGCACTACCATCAGTATCGCGAGCAAGCCCATCTGGGCGACGTTGCGGGCGATGGTCGCCGCGAACAGCCCCAGTCCCGCGTTGGTGAACACGTAAAGCGCGGTGACGCCATAGAACAAGAGCAGGCTGCCCCGCATGGGCACGTCGAATATCGGCGCGGCGACCGCGAACAGGGAGAACGTCACGCCGGCGAGGATCACCGCTGTCATCGCGATCACCTTGGGAAACATGATCTGGAAGGGCGACAGCGGCGCGACCAACAGTTGCTCGACCGTGCCGCGCTGTTTCTCCCGCACCATGGCGGCTCCCGGCAGCAAGATGGACATGATGGTGATCGCCTCCAGCAGTTCCGAGATGGGGAAAAACCATCGGTCTTCCTGGTTGGGGTTGAACCAGGCTCGCGGTTCCTCGCGGATGAATGGCAACGACGCTTCGCCGCCGCTCGCCTGGCCCGCGCGCACGAGCGCCGCCTCGCGTCCGAACTCGCCGACGATGCGTGCGGCATAGCTTGCGGCGAGGAATGCCTGCGTCGTGGGGGTGGCATCGACCTGAAGCTGGAGCCTCGCGGGCCTGCCAGCCTGGAGCGCTTCCTCAAAACCGGGCGGGATGTCGAGCACCGCCAGTGCGAGGCCCTCGTCCAGGCGCCGCATGCCTTCCCGCGGATCGTCAAGCTCCCCGGCAAAGCGGAAATAGGGTTCGCGGAAGCGGTAAATGATCTCCCGCGAGGCGGCGCTGTGATCCGCGTCATGAACGAGCAGGGGCGCGGCCTTGAGCTGCATGCTCAGCGTCGAGCCCTGCATGTAGATGTTGACGGTAAAAAGATAGGCTGCGAGGAGCAGCAGCACGGGGTCGCGCAGAAGCTGGATGAACTCCTTCCAGGTCAAGACGCCCAGCCTGCGCCACCAGATCCTTACGGCATGCATGCGTTCGCTCATGCCGAAGGCCGCTTCCTGAACAGAATATAGGCGAGCACGAGCAAGGCGGCGGTATAGACCGTCAACACCAGCAACTCGGGCCACAGCTCGGTGAAGCCGAGCCCCTTGAGAAAACTTCCCTCCATGATCTCGGTGGCGTACATGAAGGGCAGGGAGCGGGCGATCGCTTGGCCGCCCGCGTCCATCGAGTGTATGGGGATGAGAAAGCCGGAGTAGTCAAGCGCCGGCATCATCGTCAGGACCGCGGTGACGAAGATGGCCGCGATCTGGGTGCGCACGAGAAGCGAGACCAGCAGCCCGATCGCGGTGGCGCAGACGACGAACACTGTCGAGGCGAGAAAGAAGAAGGCAGGGTTGCCTTTGAACGGCGCGCCGAACAGCCACACCGCCATCGTCCACAGGACGACCATGTTGGCCACCGAGATGGCGACGTAGGGAGCGAGCTTGCCGCACAGGAACTCCGCGCGGGTCACCGTGGAGGCATAGATGTTGTAGATGGAGCCCGTCTCCTTCTCGCGCACGACTCCCACGGCGGTCAGGATGGGCGGCACGAACAGCAGGGTCACGATGATGAGCTTGGGCGCCAGCGACCAGATGCTGTGTACGGCCTGGTTATACAGGTAACGCACCTCGATGCCGACCGGTGCAATGCGGGCCCTCGCCTGATCCAGGCTAAGCCCGCCCTGCCGGGCAGCATGCTCGGCCATCAGATCGGTGTTGGCCGCCGCAGTGACGGCCGCGACATAGCCTTTCGTCGTTTGGGCACGCGAGGGAATCGTGCCATCGAGCAGGATCTGAACGCCGGCGCTGCGGCTGGCGGCGAGGTTGCGGCCGAAGTGCTCGGGAATGACGATGGCGGCGCGGATGCGGTTGTCCTTGAGCAGCCGCTCTATCTCCCGCTCGTCCTGGGCATAGCCGCGGAAGTCAAAGTAGCGTGAACCGATGAAACGGTATGCATAATCGCGGCCGGCGCTCGATCGGTCATAGTCCAGCACCGCGAAGGGGACATTCTCCACGTCGAGCGTCAGACCGTAGCCGAACAACACCATGAAGATCGCCGGGACCGCGAAGGCGAGGACGAAAAACAGCCTGTCGCGCAGCACCTCGCGCCATTCCTTGTGGGCGACCGCAGCGACGCGCCTTGCGTTCATGCCTGCGCCTCGCTGCGGTCGAGCTCGGACACGCGGTAAATGAACACGTCTTCCATGCTGGTCGGGCGCGGCGACACTTCGACTGCGCCAAATTCCGCGCCGGCAAGAAGCGCCGCGATCCGCAGCCGGTCATGCTCGGGCGAGGGGGAAAACAGGTGCACGCGCTGGCCATGCAGCGACAGTCCTCCAAAGCCCGCGGCGCTCAACAGCGCCATGGCTGCGGCAGGCGCGGCACAGCTTACGGCCAGCACCGCGCCGGCCTTAGCCTCCACCTCGCGCTTGAGCGCTTCGGGCGGCGCGTCGGCGACAATCCGGCCCGCATACATCAGCGCAAGACGGTCGCAGTGCTCCGCCTCGCTCATGTAGTGTGTCGTGACGAGGATCGCCACACCTTCCGCGCGAGACAGGCCAAACAAGATGTCCCAGAACTGGCGCCGCCCCAGCGGATCGACCCCGGAGGTCGGCTCGTCGAGAAACAGCACCTGCGGCCGGTGCACAAGCGCGCAGCCCAGCGCCAGCCTTTGCCGCAGGCCCATCGGAAGTCGGCCGGTGAGAATCGTCTCATAGCCCGCGAGCTGCGCCATCTCGAGCACCCACTCTGTGCGCGCGCGCTTCTCGCGGGCAACGAGGCCGTAAATGCCGGCATACAGACCGATGTTCTCGGCCACGGTAAGATCCGTGTAGAGAGAGAAGGCCTGCGACATGTAACCGATGCGCTCCTTGATGCGCCATCCGGCCGCCCGCATGTCCTCGCCCGCCACGCGGCCGTTGCCGTCCGTGGGACGCAGCAGGCCCGTGAGCATCTTGATCAGCGTCGTCTTGCCGGCGCCGTTCGCGCCCAACAGGCCGAATATCTCGCCTTGGGAGACCCGGAAGCTCGCGCGGTCCACGGCTCGGAACCGGCCAAAGTCGCGCGTTAGCGAACGCGCCTCGATGGCAACCGCCGTCTCGCCACGTGGAACCGCAACAGCGCTTCCAGGCAAGACGGGACGCTCGACGTTCGACACACCCCCGCGCAGCCGCAGCAGCGCGATGAACACATCCTCCATGTCCGGCTCGCCCGCCTCGATCCGGTCCACTTCGATGCCGTCGAGCGTTTGCCGAACCTCAGTCGCAGCGGCCTCCGGCGTCAGCCCGTCCGCATAGACGCACAACGATGGGCCGAGCGTCTCCACCTGGTTGAACCCGACCCTGAGTCTGGCGAGTGCATCCTGCTGTGTTCTCGCCCAGACCAGCACCTGGCTGCCGGGCACGAGCGAGCGGATATCCTCCGGAGATCCCTGGGCGATGATCCGGCCGGCATACATCAGCGCCATGCGATGAAACCGGCTCGCCTCGTCCATGTACGCGGTGGATACGATGACGGTCGTCTTCCTTTCCGCGACCAGCGCCGACAGGATTGCCCAGAAGTCGCGCCGCGACACCGGGTCCACTCCGGTGGTCGGCTCGTCGAGGATCAGCAGCTCGGGCTCATGAATCAGCGTGCACACGAGCCCCAGCTTCTGCTTCATGCCGCCCGACAGGTTTTTCATCGGCCGGTCGCGAAACCTTTCCAGCCGGGTGATGCCGAGCAGTCGCCGCTTGCGTAGCGCAAGCTCCCTCTCCGGCACAAGACGCAGGCGCGCGAAAAAGTCCACGTTCTCTTCCACCGAGAGATCGGGGTAGAGATTGAGGCCCAGGCCCTGCGGCATGAAGCCAAGCCGGTGCTTGATGCGCTCGGCTTCCGCCTCCGAGTCGACGCGGAGGCCGAACACCTCGACTTTCCCCCGCTCGTAGCTCAGCACGCCGGCGACGGCCTTCATGACGCTGCTCTTGCCGCAGCCGTCCGGGCCGATCAGGCCGAATATTTCGCCGCAGCCGATGGAGAGATGAACCCCTTCGACCGCGACGGTTTTGCCGTAGCGTTTGTCCAATTCGCGGACGCGGACGACGTTCGTGCCATCCGCGATCTCGCTTGTCGCAGGGGCGAACCCGTTGTCCTCCCGGCGTCCGGCACCTACCAGTTCGGCTTGACCCACGGGACACCCTCCTTCCAGCGGATCACTGCGTCGGCGGGCAGGCCGGGCGTGAGCTTGTGGTCCGGGTTCTTCTCCAGGTACAGCTTGACGGCGTAGGTGAGCTTGACGCGCTCATCCGGCGTTTGGACTTCCTTGGGCGTGAATTCCGCGCGCGAGGCGATGTATCTCGTCGTGGCGTCGAAGGGGGTGTCGGGGAATGCGTCGGTGTAAATGCGTGCCGGCAGATTGAGGCGCAACTTGCCGATCTGGATTTCGGGTACGTATACCTTGAGATAGAGCACGTCGAGATCGACCAGATCGAGCAGCGGGCTCCCGGCGCCGACCACGTCGCCCGCCTGGCGGATGCGCGTGACGATAGTTCCGGCCGACGGCGCCTTGATCGTGAGATCGGCCAGCACGCTTTCCGCCTCGGCCAGGCTTGCCTTGGCTTGTTCACGCTGCTGCCGCAGCGCCGCCAGCTCCAACTCCCTGGCCTTGATCCGGTCCACACCGAGCTTCGCCTGCGCGAGCTGTTTTTCGGTCTGGAGCGCAGCCTCCCGCGCGGCTGCGTACTCGGCAGACGCCGCCGTCAGGGCGAGGTCGGCCTGCTCGGCGCGCTGTGAACTCAGGAAGCCCAGCGCGAGCAAATCGTGCATTCGCTCCGCCTCCCGGCGCGCTTGAAGTTTGCCAGCCTCCGCTTTCCAGACCGCCGCACCGGCACGGGACACTTCAGCTTGCGCGCTGGCGATCGCCAGCGGCAGCTCCTTTTTCAGCGTGGCGAGTGTCGCTTCCGCTGCCTTGATCTGTGCGTCCAGCACCGCGATCGCTGCGCTCGCCTGCTCGACCCGTGCTTTGACCTGCGCATCTTCCAGCGAGGCCAGGATCTGGCCCGCCTGCACCGAGTCGCCTTCGCGTACCCTCAGTTCCACTATGCGCCCGGCGAACTTGCTCGCCACCGTGACATGGTCGCCTTCGATCCGGCCGTTCGCCAGGATGAGACCCTCGGGCAACGCGCGGCTGCCCGCCACTTGGTAATAAGTCAGGTAGCCAGCGATGACGCCTAGGACGACCAGCGAGGTGTAGAGCGTGTTTTTCCAGCTTGGCTTCAATTCAACGCTTCCGCTGTCGCTGCGCCCGCTGTTCTGAAGCTTCGTTCCGCAGACACGCCTCCTCACCGGTTTCGGCCAGGAGTCGAACGATCCGGAACCGGGTCGGGTCAGCGAGCGCCTGGAATATTTCCTGTGGTTTAACCTGAACTGTATGCATACATGCATGGTAATGTATGTATGCATACAGTTCAAAACAAAATTGACGGGCAAACACAGCCGAAAACGAATGCTATGGCAAGCTCAACTCGAAAGACTTCTGTTGCGGCGGGTAGCAGACCCCGATCTTTTCGTTGCATCCCTGGTAGTTGGCGAGCAGCGTAAGGCGTTTTGCTTTCGGCGTGCGGTCCAGGATGATCTCGACCTGGATAGGCTTCTTGTAGGTCTCCATCGTGCCGAAGAACGGATCGTTCTTGACCTCACCGGGCGGCAGCCGAACTTCCCTGATGAGCACGCCGCCCGAGTTTTTCAGGGCAAAGAAGGTCTTGTTCTTGTACAGATAATGGCCCTTTGCCGGCGTGAATTCCGCGATGACGGTGTTGGGGCTCCGGAGGGAGACTTTGAGCTTGAACGCTTGGTCAGGCGGAAGCGGCTCTTCGGCGGCCGACGCGACACCCGCCTGAAGCGCGAGGATTTGGATCGCCGCGAGCGCGGCGTGTTTCAGCTTGATCATGTTGCTTCCTTCCCTTGTTCGAGTCAGGCGCCAAGCGACGCATCGAGATACTGGCGCAGTTTGGCGAAATCGATCGCCCCCAGCGTCCGCGAAACGAACTTTCCGCTGCCGTCGATGAGAAAGATGGTGGGAACCACCTTGGTATCGTCGAATGCGCGAGCGAGTTCTCCGCCCGTGTCCAGGACGACAGGGAACGGCAGCCCACCGCTTTTCGCAAAGTTCTTCACCTGCTCCGGGGAGTCGTATGCCATTGCCACGGCGATCAGTTCGAAACCGCGGGGCTGGTACGTGCGGTAGGTCTCGACGAGATCGGGCATTTCGCCTTTGCAAATGGGGCAGCTCGTGGCCCAGAACATCACCATCACTGTCTTGCCACGCAAGTCCGCCAGCCGGAGCTGACGACCGTCGAGCGTCGTGAACGTGGCGTCGGGCGCGGCCGGACGTTGCGCGAACGCATAGGAAGCGATGGCCGCGCCCAACACCGCAATCGCCGCCAACGCGAGCAGCAGGTTCCGCTTAGGCGCCATTGCCGCGGTCCTCCTCGATGCGCCCGTCCTTGACGCGCACCAGGCGCTGCGCGTGGCCGGCCACGGCCGGGTTGTGGGTGACCATGACGATGGTGCGGCCCTGCTCGTGGAGGCGCTTGAGCAGATTCAACAGGTCGGCTTCGGAAGCCGAGTCGAGATTGCCCGTGGGCTCGTCCATCAGCAGGATTTCGGGGTCGTTGGCCAGCGCCCGCGCCACCGCCACCCGCTGCTGCTGGCCGCCGGAGAGGGTGCCCGGGAGCAT
Organism: Pseudomonadota bacterium; assembly: GCA_021847835.1. Lineage (GTDB taxonomy): Bacteria > Pseudomonadota > Gammaproteobacteria > Burkholderiales > Thiobacillaceae > UBA6918. The sequence goes on along the minus strand of JAJZPR010000046.1, from coordinate 7,746 downwards.
CTGCGCCTTCTCCTTCAATCCCACCGAGTCAAGCAGCGACATCGCGCGGGCATGAGCGTCGTCGCGCCCCTTGCCGCCGAACCAGAGGGCAAGCTCGATGTTCTCCAGCGCCGTCAGATGCGACAACAGATTGAAGGACTGGAAGACGAAACCGATTGACCGGGCGCGGGTATGCGCGAGTTCAGCCGGGCCGAGGCGGGTGAGTTCGGCGCCGTCCAGATGAACCTGGCCGCTCGTGGGCCGGTCGAGCCCGCCCATGATCTGCAGCAGCGTGCTCTTGCCGTGGCCCGAGGGGCCCATGACGGCCAGCCAGGAACCACGCTTCACGTCGAGGCTGATTCCCGACAGCGCCGCGGCGGCGGCTTCGCCGGAGCCGTAGACCTTGGTCACGTTTTCGATACGAATCATTGTCTCAGGCATAACGCATGGCCTCCACCGGGGTAAGTTTTGCCGCGCGATAGGCCGGATACAGCCCGGCCACCAGCGCAAGGCCAATCGACAAGCCGAAGGTCAACAGGATGGTCGAGGCATCGAGGCTGGGCACGGGCGACTGGCGCAAGGACGCCGTGAAGGCGTTGTCGGTCAGGTATGGCCCTAATACGTAGGCGCCGAGCATCCCGATCAGCAGTCCCAGCATGCCGCCGATCAGGCCATACAGCCCGGATTCCAACAGGAATGCGCCGAACAGTGTGCGGCGCGTGCCGCCAACGGCCTGCATGATCCCGATCTCGCGCCGACGTTCGTACACGGCGGTCAGCAAGGTGTTGACGATGCCGAACGCCGCGGCCAGCACACCCACTGCGGCCACGGCTTGCATCGCGCCGCTCACCGTGCCGACGATGGAAAGGATCGAGGACAGGAGCTGCTTGTCGGTCACCACGGCGACGTTGGCCTTCTCCTGGATGCGCAGGCTCACCGCATCGACCTGTTGCAGGTCGTCGACCTGAACGGCCGCGAAAGACACCTTGCCCTCGACCTCGTAGAGCTTCTGCACCACCGGCAGCGGCGCGAAACTCGCGACGTCGTCCTTGTTGCCGGCCTCGCGCAGCACGCCGATGACGGGCAGGGGTTGTCCGCGCACCGTGAAGGTGTCGCCCGGCTTGAGCTGGAACTGTTTGGCGATGGCGGCGCCCACCACCACCGCCGGTTCGGCCGGATGGTCGAAGTAGCGTCCTGCGGCAAGCTCCCATTTCTGCAGCGCCCGCATCTCGGCGGGCAGGATGCCGATCAGAGGCACCGGACGATTGCGAAAGGCGGTCTTCTCGTTGAGATAGGGAACCGCCGCCTTCACCCCCGGCACGGCGCGAATCTTGTCGAGCTCGGACATGGGGATCGCTTCGGGGAGCTGCTCCCCGGTGAGCACGGAAATCTGCTCGTAGGCGCACCAGCCTTTCGGGGTGACCACGAGGTTCGCGCCCAGGCCTTGCGCCTGTTTCTTGATCTCGCGGTCGAGCCCCTGGCCGATGGTCAGCAGACTGACGAAGGCCGCCATCCCGATCGCCACACCACCGAGGGTGAACACGAAACGCCCTTTGCGGCGCAGCAGATTGCGCCAAACCAGTTTGAAAAGGTTCATCGCCGTCTCATTTCCTGATTGAACCGAGATTTTCGACGCGCTCGGCGTCGAGGTAGTCGAAGCGTTCGCCCTTGACGATCTTGCCCCGCACGTTCAGCTCGTCCCAGGGCTTGGGCGGAAAGCCGCTGGTCTTGACGGGCAGATAGTTCTTCGCGCAGTGAAGATCCCGGCACACGCGCGCTTCGCGCGAGTCGATCATGGCGAACATGCCGGGCTGATCGGGCGGCGCCACGGCCATGACGCCCCGCACCAGGATCGTCCCCCGGTAGCCTTTCGGGTCGGCCATTACGTCCTCCACCTGAAGCGCCCCGGCGGGCAGCGCCCGCTGATTGGCTCCGAGCATGTCCGGCAGGCCGCCGAAGAGCGATCCGTCGGCCGCCAAGCCGGTGCCGATGACCGCCGCGCTGACCATCCCGATTGCCCATAGCCGGTTTCGCTTCGCCGGTGCGGAAGTCACGCTTGGGTCGGAACGTTTGCCTGTGTGTGTCTTTGCCATGATGGCTTCTCCTTTGATCGACCGGCCCTCCGGTCATGCAATTGTTGAATGTCCGTTTCGTGCCGCGGGCGCTCTATCCGAGCCGCCTATCCCGGCGAAGCCGAAGCCCGAGGCCCTCGGCGCCTTGAGCAGTCTTGCGGAATTGAAGGACACCAGCACGTCCGGCAAGGCTTCGGTCGCCGCGGCCATGACGGGCGTCAGCACGCCGACGGAGGCGAGCCCCATGGTCACGATGTCCCACGCGATGCCGAGGACGATGTTCTGGCGGATCACCCGGTAGGTGCGGCGGCCCACCCCCAGCGCAGCCGGCACCTGGCTCCAGTCGTCGCGCATGAGGGCGACGTGCGCGGCCTCCAGGGCCACGTCGCTGCCCACCACGCCCATGGCGATCCCCACGTCCGCCTGGGCAAGTGCCGGCGCGTCGTTCACGCCGTCGCCGATCATCGCGACCACGTGTCCGGATCGCTGCAAGTCCCGCACGAGGGCGATCTTGTCCTGCGGCAGCTGGTTCGCCTGGTACTCGTCGATGCCGAGTCGAGACGCGATCGCGGCGGCGACGCGCTCGTTGTCGCCGGTAAGGAGGACCAGCCGGCGCACGCCCATCGTCTTCAATGTTTCGATCGCCGCGGGCACCTCGTCGCGGATTACATCGGCGACCGCAATGACACCTTCCGCCACGCCGTCGATCGCGAGCAGAAGCGCGCTCTTGCCGTCCTGGCCTAACGTATCGGTGGTCGCGAGCAGAGAGGGTGCAGGTGGGATGCCCTGCTCGGCGAGGAATTTCGCGTTTCCGAGCAAGACGGCCCTGCCCGCCACGATGCCGCGCAGACCTCGTCCAACCAGGTATTCGAACCGCTCGGGTTCGGGCACCGCGATCTGCCGCGCGGCGGCGTGGGCGAGAATCGCCGATGCGATGGGATGCTCGGAGTGCTTCTCCAGCGAAGCCGCGTAGCTTAGGAGTTCGCTGTCCGTCAAGTTGTTCAAGGCCACCACATCGGTCACGCGCGGCTTTCCGAAGGTGACAGTGCCGGTCTTGTCCATGACGACGCAGTCCACGCGCGCGAGCGTCTCCAGATAGAGTCCGCCTTTGACGAGAAGCCCGCGCTTCGCGCCGCTGCCCACGCTGGCGATGACCGAAAGCGGCGTGGCGAGGCCCACGGCGCAAGGGCAGGCGGCGACCAGCACCGCGATGGCATAGGTGAGCTGGCCGGAAATCAGATAGGTGAGAACCGCCACGCCGATAGCGGTGGGGAGGAACCAGGTGGTGAAACGGTCGGCGAACTTCTGCACCGGCGCCTTGACCGCTTCGGCTTCTTCGACGAGTTTGACGATCTTGCCGAAGGTGGTGTCCGCGCCGACGCGGCTCACTCGCACTTCCAGGTAACCGGCGTCGTTGAACGTGGCGGCGAACACCGGGTCGCCCGCCTGCTTGTCCACCGGCATGCTCTCGCCGGTGATCGAGGACTGGTTGACCGAACTCGTTCCCGCGGCCACGGTGCCGTCGGCGGGGATCTGTTCGCCCGGGCGGATGGCGACGACGTCGCCGGGCTTGAGCGTGTCAGTCGCGACCTCGATCTCGCGGCCGTCGAGCTTGATCCTCGCCGTTCTCGGGGCGAGCCTGATGAGTTCCTGGATTGCCCTGCGCGACTTGGTTGTGGTGAACTCCTCGAGGAAATGCGCGATGCCCATGAAGAACACGATCAGCATGGAGGACGTGTACTGCCCGATGGCGGCGGCGCTGAGAATCCCGACCGACATCATCGTGTCGACATTGATTTGTCGATTGAGCGCGCCCAACACCGCGCGCCTGAAGATCGGGAAGCCGCCGATGAGGATGGCGGCCAACAGGACAGGGAGGGGGATTCTTTCCCTGGCGGCGTCAAGCCAGCCGAGGGTTTCGCCACCGATCTCAAGCAGCGCGATAGCCGCCACCAGGGCCACAAAGGCGAACCGGATCACCTCCACGGAAAATACGGGCCGTTCGCCCGGAGAGCGGGCGGGAAAGACCTCGGCAGGCCGCACCTTATAACCCAGGGCGGCGATGGATTTCGCGAGTTCCTCCGGGTGCACCTTGCGCTCGTCGTAGCGCACCTCGACTTTTTCCGCGGCGGACAGGATCTTGACCCCCTCGACGCCCGCGCGGCGCGTGAGCGCCTGTTCCACGGACATCGCGCACTCCGTGCAGCAGAGGCCCTCAACCTGGAGCGTGAGGGTGTTTTCCGCCGGCGCCGCGCTTGCCGGAAACGTTCCCCGGCTGGCGGTCATGCAATCCGCTCCTCCAGGAGGCGGAGGTCACCCTTGAGGGCCTTGAGCAGGTCTTCGCTCCTGAGCCGGTAATAGACCATCTTCCCGTCGTTGCGCATGGCGAGCCAGCCTTGGTCACGCAAGAGCTTCAGTTGATGGGAGGTGGCGGCCACCGTGAGTTCCAAGACGTGCGCCACGTCGCACACGCACAGTTCGCCTTGGGCGAGCGCCAGGAGTATCTTCAGGCGCGTCGTATTGCCGAGCAGCTTGTATAGCTCCGCCAGGCGTGGCAGATGCTCTTCTTCCTTGGCTAATTCCGCCTTGATCCGGGCGACCTTCTCCTGCTCGAAGCAGGTGATCTCACATACCGGGCTTACGATCACTTTTGAAGGGTTCATGCACGACCTCATTTAGACATTTTCGAAAATGTTAACACGATGTCGTGGTGTAGCGCAAGGGGGATGGCCTTTAATCGTTCGCTACCCATGGATGAGCTTCAGTCATCGCGGTAGGACAAACAGACGCAAGGGCTGCCGTTCCGGCCATATGTAAATATGTGTTGATATTTATATGTGTAGTGACTAATATTAAAACATGAAATTTCCTGAACGCGATCAAGAGACGATTATTCCGGCCCTCAAAGTGCTGGGGGAGCCGAACCGCCTTCGCATCCTTTGCGGTTTGGGACTCGAATGCCGTCCGGTGACGGACATCATTAATGCAACGGGGTTGGGGCAGACCAACGTCTCCTTCCACTTGCGCGTGTTGCGTGAGGCGGGATTCGTTCGCGCCGAGCGTCGTGGCGCATTCATTTATTACTGCCTCGCCGATGCTGAACTGCTACATATCCTGCACGACCTGAAGCGCTGGCTGGACGCGCACCCCGCCCCTGCCACAAGCGAGGTGAATCAAGGTGGCCGACCGGCGGGGCGCCATTCAGTGGCGGCGAAAACCAAGGAGGTAACGTAATGATGTGGAACTATGGACCGTGGGGGTTTCCGTGGATGTGGATATTTCCACTGATCTTTCTCGTTGTGATGCTGATCTTCCTCTTCCGAGGAGTAGGAGGCGGCGGCTGGCCCATGTGCGGCGGCCATGAAACGCGCGGAAGAAGAGAAGAAAGCGCGCGCGAACTTCTCGACCGGCGCTACGCCCGCGGGGAAATCAGCCGCGAGGAATATCAGCAGATGAAAAAAGATCTCGAATAACGGCAAAGGAATTATCTAATGACACTTCAAGACCGATTGGTCCCCGCCACGGCGATGCCCGACCAGGATTGGTGGCAAACCTTGTGGCCCGACCCTGACGGCGTCATTCGGGCCTTGGGCATCGACCCCGGCATGACAGTTGTCGATTTGGGTTGCGGCTACGGCTACTTCACCATCGCCATTGCCCGCCAAGCAGGGTTTGGGCATGTCATCGGCCTTGATCTCGATCCCGCGATGCTGGAACAGGCCAAGGCGGCCTGCGAAGAGACGACGAATTGCGCCTGGCAGCTCGGTGATGCGATGGAGTTGTCGCGGTTGATCCCAGCTCCTGTCGACTACGTTCTGATTGCCAACACCTTCCACGGAGTACCGGACAAGACGGCGTTGGCCCGGGAGATCACCGCCGCCTTAAAGCCTAACGGGCGTTTCGCCATCGTCAACTGGTATCCCAGGCCACGCGAAGAGACCACCGTTTTGGGTAAGCCGCGAGGGCCGAGTACCGAACTGCGCATGTCGCCGGAACAGACCCGCGCGGTGGTTGAGCCGGCAGGCTTCAAACTAGTAGTTCGTTCCGTTAATATACTTACACATTAAACCACCCCGAGATCGAACTTGTTCCAGCGGAACACGACGGGTGAAGCGTTGATCTCGTCGATGCCCCTCAGGATGCGTGTCTTCAGCTCGTCAACGGAGCCTGCCCGGATGTGGCGCAGGAAGGTTCTGGACATCTTGGAGAAGGCGCACTCGATCAGGTTGAGCCATGAGCCATGCTTGGGCGTATGAACATATTCGAAGCGCCCCGGTCTGGTTGCAAGATAGGCCATGGTCTCTTTCGAAATGTGTGCCGAATGATTGTCCAGCACCACGCGGATGATCGCCTCGGGCGGGTAGTGTTCATCGAGCCGCTTGAGCAAGGGTGCGATTCAAACTGATGTGGAGTTAAACTTGGCGAATTCACCCGACAAAGGAGCGGCAACATGGCTGATTCGTTAATGAGCGACGCGGAATTGGTAAGAAGGTTGTGTGCCCACCCTGAACTGCGAAGCCGAATGGAATCCCTGTTGCTGGCAGTGGAGGACGAGGCGGGGGAACTGAAGCAGGCGGATGCGGCGGAAATGCGCGTCATAGAGGAGATGCGCCGCACCGGCCAAGTTGCGCTGCAAGCATGGGCAAATCGCCAAGTAGACAAGACCTCGCAAGAAACCCGGCAAGACGCTGGCGTATGGAGCGAGGGTAAAAAAAACTCTGCTGGCACACCACCTTTGGCGACATAGGCGTGATGGAGCCCCAATACCGAAAGGCGAGCAAACGCATCCGTCCATTTGCGCAAAGCGCACAAGTCAGCCACCGAGGCTGCTCACGCCCGTTACAACGCGCTGTCACCGACTTTGGCTCGGATCTGCCCTTCGCCCAGGTCATGGACAAACTCGTCGAACACTACGGCATTGTCCTCGGCGAAAGCACCATTCGGCACATCACGGAGGGACACGCCCAGCAGATATTCGAGGCCACCCAGCACACAAGCCAGAACTGGCCGATCCAGAGCGGCGGCAGCACCGTGGTCATCGTTGAAATGGACGGCGGGATGGTGCCCATCGTAGAGCCAGACACCACGAGACAAGACCAACGCAAGGGCAAGAAATTGCAGTGGAAAGAGGCCAAAATTTGTTTGGCGCGCCCCCAGGGGAGCAAGACGCTGACCTATGGCGGCACCTTGCAAGGCGACGTGGACACCGCCGGGCAACAACTCCTGGCGTGTGCCACCCAGGCGGGCTTTGGCCGGAACACCCCTGTCCATGCGGTAGGCGATGGAGCCCCATGGATAGCCGGCCAAGTAGAAGAGCAGTTTGGTGCGCAAGGCAGCTACTTGCTTGATTTTTACCATGTGTGCGAATACTTGGGCGCTGCCGCTGCGCTCATCGCGGGCGAAGCGCCGGCACGAGCGGCATGGATGGACGAGCAAAAGGAGCGGCTCAAAACGCAGCAGGCCGACAAAGTGTTGCAAGCCCTACAGCCGCATCTTGAAAAAGCCGACATTGACGATAGCGACGCGCCGGTGCGACAGTGCTACCGATATTTGAACCATCGGCAAGATCAGCTCAACTACCAAAGTGCGTTGGCGCGAGGCCTTCCCATTGGGTCGGGAGAGATTGAAAGCGCTCATCGCTACGTTGTGCAACGGCGCTTGAAGCTCCCAGGGGCATGGTGGTGTGCTGCAAACG
>JAJZPR010000045.1 GCA_021847835.1 Pseudomonadota bacterium | reverse complement strand
TTGCGCGTCTTCTTGCGATACCGCTCGAATCCGCTCGCTTCCAGTGATCTTTGGCGCATGAAAATTCCTCCCGTGACTACTCTCGCTATTGTCGTATAGTTCTGGAATTGATCAGAGGTTCCCTAAAGCTTTTCCATGTCCATCAGGGAAAACTTGATGCTGTTTATCAGCTTGTGCAAATGACTGTCTGAACTACCATGGAGATTCTCGGATACTCCACAAGGGGATGGCAATGATGGGCGGTTACGGCATGGAAGGGTTCGGTTTCGGCGGCATTTTCATGATCCTGTGGTGGGCGCTGATCATCGTCGGCATCGTTGCATTGGTCAAATGGATGCTCGCTTCGCCCGGTGTCGGCAGCGGTGGCGGCGGCAAGGCTCTCGACATCCTCAAGGAACGCTATGCGCGGGGAGAAATCGACGAACAGGAATACCGCAAGAGAAAACAGGACCTAGCCCAGTAGACAAAGGAAAAAGCATGAATCGGAAGGCCGGATTGTGGATCGCGCTTTGGCTCGCCCTGGTTGTCGTCACGGGGTATTTCGCATTCTCCTGGGCCCCTTTCGGCATGGCCCATGGGCCCGGGTGGGGCAGGGCTGAGGGCTGGGGGGGATACGGGCCCGCGTACCGCGATCGCGGCTGGCATGGCATGGCGCCTGGATGGATGGGGGGGCGGCAATCCGATTTCGACGACGAATGGGGCATGGGCCCGGCTTACGGAATGATGGGGCCCCAAGGCGGAATGATGCCTGGGATGGGGTACTACGCCATGCCGGGCCATCCCCTGGCGCTCTGGTCGGTCCCCGATCTGACGCCGGAGCAATCCGAAAAAATCGGAAAGCTGCAGAACGAATGGGCGGAACGCAATCGCGCCGCCATGCGGCAGATTCCGGAAACGCAGGCCCGCCTGAACAGCCTGTATGCCTCTGAAAAACGCGACTGGAATGCCATTCGCAGCGCCCACCAGAGGCTATTCGACCTGCAGCGCCAATTGTCCGAATCGGCCATTGATTTCCAGCAAAAAGCCGAGGCCCTGCTGACCGATGCCCAGCGCCGGGAAGCAGCGCGCGCCTGGCGCAGCGATGATGAATGACGGGCGCGGTTTCAATCAGGCAGGCTGAGCGGGCAGGCTGAGTTCAAATCGAGTGACATTGCCCGAGGAAACGGAAATCTGCCCGCCGTGAGCGCGTATGATCGACCGGGTGATGGCAAGTCCAAGTCCCGCGCCTTCGCTGGTGCGCTGGCGCGAGGGGTCGATGCGATAGAAACGGTCGAAGATGCGCGGCAGATGTTCCGCCGGAATGGGCTCGCCCGGATTTTCCACCGACACCGAAATGAATCCGTCGCCGGCGCCGGCGATTTTGACGGAAACCACGCCTCCCCGCGGAGTATGGCGGATCGCGTTGGACAGCAGGTTGGAGAGCGCGCGGCGCAGCATGAGGCGGTCTCCGGTCACGCTGCCTTTGCCTTGGACTGCCAGCGTGACGCCCCGCTCTTCCGCAAGAAGCTCGTAGTACGTAAACAGATTTCCGATCTCCGCGGCCAGATCGACCGGCTCGCGTGAGGGAACGATGAGCCCGTTGTCGGCTTTCGCCAGAAACAGCATGTCCGCGATCATCGCCGCCAACCGCTGGTATTCCTCGAGATTCGAATAGAGGATTTCCTTGTATTCCTCTGAACTGCGCGCCTTCGCGAGGGCGACCTGGGTCTGGGTCATGAGGTTGCTGATGGGCGTGCGCAGCTCGTGCGCGATATCCGAGGAAAAATCGGACAGCCGCCTGAAGGAATCCTCCAGCCGCGACAGCATGTCGTTGAAGGAGTGGGCAAGATCGCTCAATTCCACAGGCACGGACTCGGTCGGCAGCCGCGCATCCAGACGCCGGGCAGACATGTTTTTTGCAAGGCTGGTGATATCCCGCAGCGGCGCAAGGCCCCGGTATGCCATGAACCAGGCCAGCATCACGGTAAGCGCGATGCCGACGCCGACGGCGAGCCAGATCGTGCGCCGGATCGAATGGGTGAAAACCTTATGATCGCTGATGTCTATCGCCAGTGCCACGCGGAACGGCATGCCGCCGGAAATGGCGGAAGGCATGTTCACGACGGCGCCGCGGAAATTTCCGCTGGCGTCTTGCCAGGTTTGCAGCACGGCGCGCGTGATCCTTGCGTCGTTCAAGGAGTTGGCCAGCATCGTCGGCGGAAAACGCGCCGCCCCCTTGGCGAAAAGCGTTTTTCCATCGGCCGTGGCCACCTTGACGGAAAGCGCGTGATGGCCGATCAGGGCATCGTCCAGCCGCTGCGGGAGGGTGGCGAGCGCCGCGGCATCGCGGGTTTCGCCGATGGCGTGGGCGATCAGATCCCGTTTGCCGTTGAGCTCACTCGCGTCGATGTCCCTGAAATGGTCGTCCATGGCCCAGCCGACGAAACCGCCGACGCAGATCATGATCAGGGCCGACACTGCCGCGAACAGCAGGGTCAGGCGCTGGGTGAGGGAAGGCTGCCGCCGCATTATTGTCCCGGGGCTTCGAGCACATAGCCCATGCCGCGCACGGTATGGATCAGCTTGAGCTCGAAATCGTCATCGATCTTGGCGCGCAGCCGCCGCACGGCGACTTCGACCACGTTGGTGTCGCTGTCGAAATTCATGTCCCAGACCTGGGAGGCGATGAGCGAGCGGGGCAGCACCTCGCCCTGGCGCCGCAGCAGCAATTCCAGCAGGGCGAATTCCTTGGCGGTGAGGGCGATTTTCCTGCCGCCGCGGGTGACGCGCCGGCGCAGCAGGTTAAGCTCCAGGTCGGCGGCGCGCAGCATGTCGGGTTCCTTGGACATGACGCCGCGCCGCAACAGGGTGCGCACGCGGGCAAGCAACTCGGCAAAGGCAAACGGCTTGATCAGGTAGTCGTCCGCCCCGAGTTCCAGGCCCTTGACGCGGTCCTCCACGCGGTCGCGGGCGGTGAGCATCAGTACCGGCATGTCCTTGCCCGCCTCGCGCAGGCCGCCCAGCACGCGCCAGCCGTCGAGCGAGGGCAGCATGACGTCGAGAATCATCAGGTCGTAGGATTCGTTCAGGGCCATGTGCAGGCCATCCAGGCCGTCGCGCACCAGGTCGACGACGAAACCGGCCTCGGTAAGGCCCTGTCTGAGATAGCTGCCGGTTTTCGGTTCGTCTTCGATAACGAGAATCTTCATGCGGTTCCACTCCGTGCTTGCCTTTGGCCAGACCTTATTGTCTTCCCGAATTGTCTTCCCGATGGCCGCAAGCTGGACAAGATTACAAATTTGTAAGCTTGATGTCAGCTTGCGGTGGGAATGCCTGGGCCAAGATAAAATCAAAGTGGCCTGCTTGTCCGCAAGCGGCCTGGCGGGCATCATGGCCTTGACGAAACGAATGGAGAAAACGCAATGCGCATACTTCGCTACGCCTTACCCGCGCTGGCCTTGCTGCTGCCGCACCTGGCCCGCGCCGAGGCGCCTGCCGTGGTGGAAGTCTACAAGCATCCCCTGTGCGGTTGCTGCGAGAAATGGGTGGACCACATGCAACGCAGCGGCTTCACGGTAAGGACGCACAACGTGAACGACGTTCCCGCAATGCGCCGGCAGTTCGGCATGCCGGAACGCCTGGGCGCGTGCCACACGGCAAAAATGGGCGACTATCTGATCGAAGGGCATGTGCCCGCGGCGGATGTCGCCAGGCTGCTCAGGGAAAAGCCGGATGCGCTGGGCATTGCGGTTCCCGGCATGCCGCCCGGTTCGCCGGGCATGCCCTCGCTCAAGCCGGCCTCCTACGACACCCTGCTGGTGCGCCGGGACGGCGGCACCCGCGTTTTTTCCCGTCACTGACATGAAACGGAGCATGCATATGATGAAATCGTTCCAGACCATGCTGGCCTTTTTCGCGCTGGCAGGCGCGATCCCCGCCGTGGGCGCGCCCGGCGCCCCTACGGGAAGCGGCCCTGCCGAAAAGCTGAGGATCGCGGCGGCCGAAGCCAAATTGTCCGAAGGCGAGGTCCGCAAGGTGGACAAGGCCGGGGGCAAGCTCACCATCAAGCACGGCCCGCTGGAGAACCTCGACATGCCGCCCATGACCATGGCATTCCGGGTCAAGGAGGCTGCGATGCTGGACCGGGTGAAGCCGGGCGACCGCATCAGGTTTCTGGCGGAAAGGGTGAACGGCGTCTTCACCATAACCCAACTCGAGGTGGCCGCTCCGTAAGGGGTGGGGCCGGCATGACTGAAGCGCAGGCGCGTCGGATTCATGCAGTTTCCGATTCGCCCCTAACGTAAGACCGGACAGGAGAAAGGCAATGATGGGCGAATGGGGCTGGGGATACGGCGGCGGTTTCATGATCTTGTGGTGGGTACTCGTCATCGCGGGCATCATCGCGCTGGTGAAATGGCTGCTTGCTTCCTCCGGGAAACAGGGGGGCGATACCCGGCACATCCTCGACGAGCGCTATGCACGCGGCGAGATCGACCGCGAGGAGTACGAAAAGAAGCGGCGCGATCTGGAACGCTAGCCGCGCAGTGCGGCTGGCCGGAGTTTTTCCCGGCGCACATCCGGAAAGGTGTCGCGAGAAAACTATTGTGTGAACCTGGTATCACCTGAGGAGAATTACGCAATGAGCATGAACCGAAGAAAATTTCTGAGTCTCGCCGCAGCCGTGCCGCTGACCGCAATCGGGGCGAACGCTTTTTTCAGAAATTCCGCCCACGCCGCCGAGCCCGGCTTTCCCCTGTTCATTCCCGGCGCGAGCGGCCCGTTCGGCGTGCTGGAGCCCGAGGGCCCACTGAAGCTCGTCGCCGAACACGGCAGGCTGCCGCTGGCGGGGGGAGGGGCCACGCCCTTCCTGTGGTATCGCGCCAGCCATCAGGGCAAGGACTACCAGAACCCCATTCTCCGGGTGCGCAGCGGGCAGGAACTCAAGGTGACGCTCGCCAACAGCCTCAGTCAGCCCACCATCCTCCACTGGCACGGCCTGCATCTCCCCGGGAAAATGGACGGCCATCCCCGGAACACCATCGATGCGGGCGCCGAGTACCACTATGCGTACAAGGTCATGAACCGCGGCGGCACCTACTGGTACCACACGCATGCCCATCACCTCACCGCCGAGCAGGCCTACAAGGGGCTGGCGAGCTTCTTCATCGTCGAGGACGACGACGATCTGGCGTTGCGCCAGGCGCTGAACCTCGAACTCGGCGTGACCGATCTGCCGCTGGTGATCCAGGACAAGCGCTTCAACGACAAGGGCGAGTTCCTTTACAAACCCAACCCCATGGAAGGCATGATGGGCTATCTGGGCGACGTGATTCTCGCCAACCTGACGCCGTCGGCCTTCACCGAGATCGGCACGCGCATCTACCGCTTCCGGCTGCTGAACGGATCGAACGCGCGCATCTACAAACTCGCTTTCGTCAAGGACGGGCGCAAGCTTCCCTATCATGTCATCGGCACCGATGGCGGGCTGCTGGACAAGCCCTATCCGGTGACAGAAGCCTTTCTGTCTCCGGGCGAGCGCCTCGACGTCCTGCTCGATGCGAGCGGGCTGGCGGTGGGCGACGAGCTTCGTTTGCGCAGCCTGGCGTTCGATCCCCTGGAAGGCGGGGGCATGATGGGCGGCATGATGCGGCGGATGAATGTCTCGCGGCTGGCCAGTGGTGAGGCTTTCGACATCCTGAAACTGAAGGTCGCCCGTCGCGTGTCCGAGCGGCACCGGCTGCCGGCGCGCCTGTCGAACATCCGGCCCATCGCCACCGCCAAGGCCAAGGTGCGCCCCGTGCGGCTGGAGATGGGGCCCATGCGCTGGTTCATCAACGGCGAAACCTACCGCGAGGATGCCTACCCCATCGAGGTGCGGCGCAACAGTACGGAAATCTGGGAGATCCGAAACGACCGGCACAGCATGGCCCATCCCATGCACATGCACGGGTTCCAGTTTCAGGTGCTCGCGCGCCGCAACAGCCCGGCGCAGGTGCGCGCCCTGGGCCGCTACGGCAACGGCCGCGCCGCGGGCGATCTCGGCTGGAAGGACACGGTGCTGGTGTGGCCGGGCGAAACCGTGCGGCTGGCCGTGGATTTCTCCCACGACTTCGGCGGCGACCAGGTCTACGTATTCCACTGCCACAACCTGGAACACGAGGACAACGACATGATGGTGAACATGCGCGTGCGCGCGTAGCCGGCCTAGCGGGCGTGGGCACCGCAAAATGGAGCGCGACGCGGCACGACGGCATGAGCGGTCAGCGCATGGAATTCGGCTGAATGAACATCCTGTTCCGGATCATGCTCATTCTGGCGATTGCCGCCCTGATCGAGTGCCTGACCGGCAAGTCGGCGGTTGAGGTGCCGCACAGGCGCAGGCCGGTTTGGTGAAGACAACGAATGGGGAACGATGACATGAAAGCAGCATTTGCCATTACAGGGGCCATGGCCGCCGCGTTGTTCTTCAGCGCGGCGAGCGCCATTGCGGCGCCCACGGTCTACATTGCACTCGGCAGCGGCAACCGGGTGATCGCAGTCGACGCGGCGAGCGGCCGCATCACCGCCAGCTATGCGGGCGTGGACAACCCGCACGGTCTGGTGGCGACGCCGGACGGCGAGTATCTCGTCGCCGGCAGCATGCTGGAGACGCCGCTGCCGGCAGGCAGTCCGCCGGGCGCGCCGAACAGCAAGCTGTTCCTGGTGCATCCCGGCCACGGCCACGTGATGCTCACTATCCCGGTGTCCGGCTGGACCCACCATCAGGCGATCATGCCAGATGGCCGCTACGTGATTTCCACCCACCCGACCCGCGGCGGCATTAGCGTCGCGGACCTGCAGTCCAACCAGGTGATCAAGACCATCGAGACCGGGCCGGTGCCGAACTACACTGCCATCACGCGCGACGGCAAGCGCGCCTATGTGAGCAACAGCGGCAAGGGCACGGTGAGCGAGCTCGATCTCGCCACGTGGCGCGTGACGCGCACGCTGGAAGGCGGGCCGGCGCCCGAGCACGTGGTGTTGTCGGCCGACGAAAAAACGCTGTACACGCTCAACCCGCGCGCCGGCACGGTCTCGGCGGTGTCGACGGAGAGTGGCAAGGTCGTCGGTGTCCACAAGATCGGCGCGAACCTGCACGGCCTCGATCTCGGCGACGACGGCCAGACGCTGTTCGTCAGCAGCGTCAGCGACAACAAGCTGGTGGCGCTCGATCCGCGCAGCGGCGCACAGCGCAGCCTCGCGCTGTCGCCCGCGCCGTATCATCTGAACACCATCCGCGGTACCGGCAAAGTGTATGTGTCCAGCCGCAGTGACCCGCTGATCTGGGTGGTGGACCAGAAAAGCCTGAAACTCACCGGCACCATCAAGCTGCCGGCGGGCGAGGGGCACCAGATGGCGGTGCTGCCGTAGCGATCCTAAGAATCGGATGCGCCGGCGAAGTGGTTGGTGGTGACCCCGAAAGTTCGATGATTGCGCTTTTGGGATCCCGCCAAGTGTCTCCCGCTGGGAGCGTAAGGTTGGTCATTTTCTAAAACTGAAAGGAAGAGTCATGAAACAGCATGTCACTTTATCCGCGTTGTTGTCCTCCGTGCTTGCAGCCGGTGTTTTCGCGCTGGCATTGCCGGCCAACGCCCAAATGGGGCCGGGCATGATGGATGCCAAGAAAACCGGGCAGTGTCCCGGGGCGCAGCAAATGTCCACGATGTCGCACGACATGGCCGACCAGATGATGGGCATGTCCGGGGAAATGTCCAAGGGCACCATGAGCGCGGCGCAACAAAAACAGATGAGCGAGCGCATGCGCAAAATGGCGACCATGATGGACGACATGTCGGTCATGATGGTCAAGGACATGATGATGGACGCCGACACCCAGAAGCGCATGGATCAGATGCGCAAGCAGATGGACGAGATGATGCCCGGCGATGCGCCCAAGAAGAAGTAATCGGGGCCCGGCGGAGCCCCGCAGTGAGGAACATTTCGACTGTTCAGGGTCAACCGCACGGCCACTCGTGGCACGGTTGTCCTTGGTGACCTGCACGTTGGATGTGATGACAACCGATCAGCCTTGCCGCAAGTAAGAGATAGTCCTGCGATGCGGCTACGTGCAGATTCTGCACGTAGCCGACACGCAGTTCGATCCACACGCGGTCGAAGCCTTCAACGCCAAGGAAAAAACCTTGCGCAAATGGAGGCGATGAAGTGCGGGATGGCGCCTGTCGCGATGGTGACAGGCTGAAAACAGGCGAAGGTTTGAACAGGAGAACAGCATGAAAACCGTCCGCGCCGGTTTCCCATTGGCCCAGGACCTGCATAGAAATTCTAGGGAGATCGAAGTCGGCGTTCAGGGGGTAGCCCTGAATTACGCCACCACCCATGCCCTCGTCGATATTCTCGCCAAGAAGGTGGCCAGGGATGCGATGCTGGTCGCCTGGTTCGACGGAAAAAACGACGTGGGATACCCGGTAGTTCAAGAATGCACTGACGACAAGCCTGGCTGGCTCGCATACGCCGAAAGCCACGGCAGCGAGTTTGTTTTCGTCTTCGCGACAGGGCTGGAAAATCAAGGAGGCTGAGATGGCGACCGACCCGGTGTGCGGCATGACGGTGGACGAAAAAAGTGCGGCGGGTAGCGCCAGCCACGCCGGCCAGACATACTACTTTTGCTCCGCCCGCTGCCTCGGCCAATTCCAGGCCAACCCCCCGCAGTTCGTCGGCGCATCCAATCCGGCCGCCACCGCGCATGCCCATGCCCACGGCGAAACAATGGCCGCATCCGCGCCGCCGGGAAGAGCCGGCAAGGCCATGGCCAAGGATCCCATCTGCGGCATGCTGGTGGACAAGGCCACCGCCCTGAAATCGGAGCGCGCCGGCCGCGCCTATTATTTCTGCAGCGTGGGCTGCCAGCGCACGTTCGAGTCGCCCGAGCAGGAACTCAAGTCAATGAAGACGCGCGTCATGATCGCGCTCACCGGGGTGCTGGTGCTGGCCATCCTGCGTGCCGGCGCGTTCCTTGCGCTTGCCACCGGCGCCACCATCGTCACCTGGGCGCCGATTCCGCAATTGCCGTGGTTCACCTGGGGCATGTGGCTGTTCCTGCTGGTGACGCCGGTGCAGTTCATCGGTGGCTGGAGCTTCTACAAGGGCGCCTGGCAGGCCGTCCGCAGCCGCCGCATCAACATGGATTTCCTGATCGCGATGGGCACCTCGGTCGCCTATTTCTATAGCGTGGCGGTGGTGTTCTTTCCCGAGGTGCTGCCGGTGAAAGTGGAAGAGCGCGCAGTGTATTTCGAAGTCTCCGCCGTCATCATCGCCTTCGTGCTGCTGGGCAAATACATGGAGGAGATCATCAAGAAACGCTCCTCGGCGGCGGTGAGAAAACTGCTGGACCTTAAGCCGGCGACCGCCCGAGTCATCCGCGATGGCGCCGAGATGGAGGTGCCCGCCGAGTCGGTGATGGTGGGCGAGACCCTGGTGGTGCGGCCGGGCGAGAAAATTCCCACCGACGGGCAGGTGCTGGAAGGCAACTCCTCGGTGGACGAGTCGATGCTCACCGGCGAGTCCATGCCGGTGGAAAAGTCAGCGGGCAGCGCGGTGATCGGCGGCACGCTCAACCGCACCGGCCTGTTTCGCTTCAAGGCGACGCGCGTCGGGGCCGAGACGGCATTGGCCCAGATCATCAAAATGGTGGAGGACGCGCAGGCAAGCACCGCAGCCGTGCAGCGCCTCGCCGACAAGGTGACCGCGTATTTCGTCCCGGCGGTGGTGGCGGTCGCTTTCCTGGCCTTTTTCGGCTGGTGGGCGGCCGGCAACTTCCCGCAGGGACTGCTCGCCTTCATCGCCGTGCTCATCATCGCCTGCCCGTGTGCGCTGGGCATCGCCACCCCGGCGGCGCTGATGGTGGGCGTGGGCAAAGGGGCCGAAGCCGGCATCCTGATCCGCGGCGCCGAAGTGCTGGAGCGCGCGGAAAAGCTGACCACCGTGGTATTCGACAAGACCGGCACGCTCACCCGGGGCGAGCCCAACGTCACCGATATCGTTGCGCTCGGCGCGGCGACGGAGGAAGACATCCTGCGCCTCGCCGCCGCAGTCGAGGCCGGTTCCGAGCACCCCTTGGGCGAAGCGATCGTGCGCGCCGCGCAGCAGCGCGAACTCGTGCTGCCGCAGGTGGAGGGCTTCGAGGCCATTCCCGGTCACGGCATTCGCGGCCGCGTCGATGACAGGGCCGCGCTGCTCGGCAACCGCCGCCTGTACGCGCGCGAGAACATTGATGTGGCTGCGGCCGAAGTCGCCATGACCCGGCTGGAAACCGAAGGCAAGACCGCCATGCTGGTCGGCTGGGACGGCGCACTGTCCGGCATCATCGCCGTCGCCGACACCTTGAAACCGGAGGCGCAGGAGGCGGTGTCCGCACTGCAGCAAGAAGGCATCGAGGTGGTTCTGCTGACCGGCGACAATCAGCGCACCGCGCACGCCATCGCCGCGCAACTCGGTATCACGCAAGTGATCGCGGAAGTGCTGCCGGGCGACAAGGCGCGCATCATTCAAGATCTGCAGCAAAAGGGCCATGCGGTCGCCATGGTGGGCGACGGCGTCAACGACGCGCCGGCACTTGCGGTGGCCGACATCGGCATCGCCATCGGCTCGGGCTCCGACGTCGCCAAGGAGACCGGCGGCATCGTCCTGATCAAGGACGACGTGCGCGACGTGGTCGCGTCGATCCGCCTGTCGCGCGCCACCATGCGCAAGATCAAGCAGAACCTGTTCTGGGCCTTCATCTACAACAGCATCGGTATCCCGGTGGCGGCCCTAGGCTTCCTCAATCCGATCATAGCGGCTGCAGCGATGGCCTTGAGTTCGCTGTCGGTGATCGTGAATTCGGCGCTGCTGAAGCGCGTGAAACTGAAGGAGGGACAGGCATGATGAACCGCGGGTCCCGGCTTTGTCCCTGGCTCGCGGCGGTGGTGCGGCTCGCACCAGCACGGTCGCCGGTAATGGCCGCGCCACAGGGCGAAAGGGTTTGACCCATACATGGTCAGGGGATGGATTGTCGTCTATGGTTGAGAAAGGGAGTTGGGAGCACTCACGGCGCGAGTGAGGGGGCATGGTTTGTTCAACAATCTTTTGGAGGAGACGAACATGAATGCGATTACGATTCGGACGGCGGCGGTGCTCACGATTCTGGCCGCGCTTTTCCCGCTGACGTTACGCGCGGCGGAGAACCCCGCATTTTGGAAGTATCAGGTCAAGGGCGAGTTCGCGCCGGTGCTGGCCAACCTGAAGGATAGCCTGGAGGCCAGGCAGTTCCTTATCACCGGCGAGGAAAATCTCGCCAAGGGGCTGGAAAACAACAAGCAGGTTTTCGGCGCGGATAAATGGAACACCATCGGGTTCAAGGACGCCACTTCCGTCCATTTCTGCTCGCTGGTGTTCAACCAGGAAGTGTTCAACATCAACATGGACTGGTCCATCCTGTGCCCCTTCAAACTCACGGCCTACACCATGAAAAACAAGCCTGGCGTGGTGACTATTATCACCATCCGGCCAAGCTATCTGCTGGCCAAGGATCCACACCCGAAAGCCAGGGAGATCGGGCGCAAGATAGAAAGCCGGATTATCGAGGCGCTGCGAGAAGGGGGCGCGCAATAGCCCCTGGCGTGCGAGACCGTGTTTTCTGCTGTGGGGCACAGGGCATGCGCAAAGAGAAAGTCATGAACCGCTGGGGCTGGCTGTGCCCGTGGCTGGCGATACTGTTTGCGACCGGCGTGCTGATGCTCTGGGGGCTGTCGTGGTGGACGGCGCTGTTGTCCGCCTTGTTGCTCGTCTGTCCCGCGCTGATGCTGTGGGGCCTCTATATCACCCGGCCTCGGCCTGCCGAGCCCAGCGCGCCCACGAACGGCATGACCATGAACTGGGCGGCGCCTTTCTATGACATCTATTGCCCGGCAGTGGGGTTGGGGCGCGGCTTTCGCGCACAGACCCTGAACTACGCTGCAATCCGGGCAGGGGAGCGGATCCTGGACGTGGGCTGCGGCACCGGCGTGCTCACGCGCATGGCGCGCGAGGCCGCGGGCCAAGGCGGTGCAGCGGTGGGCATCGACCCTGCGGAGAGGATGATCGAGGTCGCGCGCGAAACCGCGCTGCATGAGGGCTACGACACGAAATTCGAGGTGGCGGCGATGGAGGCATTGCCGTTCGCCGACGCAAGCTTCGACGTGGTGCTGTCCAGCCTTATGCTGCACCACCTGCCGCCCGCCACCAAGCGCCAGGGGCTGGTCGAGGCATATCGGGTATTGAAGCCGGACGGGCGTCTCGTCATCGCCGATTTCGCGCGTCCCGCCAACCCGCTGTGGTGGCTCGTGCTGTGGCCGGCGCTGATGATGCCATCCGTGGCCGACAACCTGCACGGGCGCGTGCCGAGCCATGTGCGGGAAGCCGGTTTCAAGCAGATTAAGTTACGCGGTCAACGCGCCGGCCTCATCACGTTCTGGACTGCCGTCAAGGAAAAAGGAGGTTTGACATGAACACAAGAGATCTGGCTCGCCTGATCTCCATGACGCTCGCATTGCTGTTGGCATTGTCGTCATGGGTATCGCATGCTGACGACGTCAGTCAGCATAAGATCGCGGATGGCCTCTCGGTTTATATAGGCGTGCTGCCCGCAGAAATACTGCTTGGCCATCCCAAAGGCCACATCGAGCGAGAGATGCACGGCGGCGCGCCTGCGGGAACGAACCGCTACCATGTCGTGGTCGCGCTGTTCGACGTTGCAAACGGCAAGCGTGTAAGCGACGCGCAGGTGAAGATCGGCGGCGCCGGCATCGGCATGACGCCATCGCATCGCAAAGCCGAGCCCATGCTGATCAACAACACGGCCACCTATGGCGCTTATGTCACGTTGCCGGGCCCGGGGCCTTTCAGGATCTGGGTGACGATCAAACGTGCCGGCAGGAGCAAGCCGGCCGAAGCAGTGTTCGACTATCCGTTCGCGCGTTCCTAAACTGCCGGCATTCTGGCTTAAGGATTACTCAACCCCGAGCATACTACTTCGCATAATGTATATTAGCAAATCCTGATATACTCCCCTTTGGAGAAACGCGTAACTCAAGACTGCTGCGGGATCGCAGCATCCAGACTGGTTATGTCCATGTCCCTCGTTAAACCTGGGGAGGGATATGATCAAGTTCACTGTACTGAGTACGAAGGGCGGGGTCGGTAAGACCACACTAGCAGCAAATCTAGGTGCACTCATGGCGGACATGGGGCTGAGAGTCCTGCTTGTCGACGCCGATGTGCAGCCCGCGCTATCAAAATATTACCGTATTAAGCGCGAAGCTCCGTTTGGGCTCACAAAAGTCATCACCACCGGGTATGTCACTGAGGATTGCATCTCTCAGACGGTAATCGATGGGCTCGATGTAATCCGGTCGGACGATCCAGATGGCAGTCTCCAAACCTGGCTCCTGCATCGGATTGATCGTGGCGAGCGACTTGGCAATGCCCTGAATTCCCCCTCTGTATCCGAAGACTATTACGACTGCGTCTTAATCGACACGCAGGGAACCGTAGGGCCACTGCAGGACACCGCCGCACTCGCCGCCACACAGATCATTTCTCCAATCAAACCGGAAATTCTGTCAGCACGTGAGTTCAAAACTGGAACGATGGAATTGCTGGCGCGGCTTGAGCCGTCCCCAAACTCGAAATACAGGGTAGGGCCGGTCAAGGCAGTCATTTCGATGCAGGACCGGACTGCCGACGCGAGAATCATCGCGGAGTCGATCAGACAGGACTTCATCAAGCTTGGCGGACGGGTCACGGTCCTCGATACGGTAGTTCCTGACGCCAAGTCCTACAAGGAATCAGCCACCCTTTGCATCCCCGCGCACCGGCACGAGCCGTCGCGCAAGGGCACGATGCCATCTGCCTATGAAACCATGCACGCTCTCCTCTGGGAGTTGGTGCCGAGCCTCGCAGGGCATTACGCCGGATCGGAGGCAGCACAGGACCTAGGCCGTAACGGAGCGGAAGCATGATGGCGGGCGGCAAGAAAAAGCCCCCACTCATGAACATTCCGAGTTCAATCAAGATGGTGGACTTGGCTGCCAAGCATGGGTTTACCCCAAAGTCCGATTCGGAAAAACGGACGGTACGGGAGCGCCTGAAGCTGGAAGTGTCCAACAGCCTGAACGTGCCGGCGCCAAACAGCGGGAGCGACCTCAAGCACGACACTGAAGTGGATGACTCGTGGGCAAGTCTTCCAGTAACCGCCGTTCATTTCTATGAGCGAAATCCCCGCAAGGCGAACAACGAAGCCTACGCTGAGCTGAAGGAGAGCATCCGGGTCAATGGAATCCTTCAACCCTTGACTGTCACCAAGCGGCCGGGAGAAACCCATTACATCCTGTACGCGGGTGGAAACACCCGCCTGCAGGCCATCCGTGAGTTGTGGGAGGAAACAGGGGATCCAAAGCTCCGCGAAACCCGCGTCATCATCAAAGCCTGGCGCGGTGAAGCATCCGTTCTGCTTGCCCACATGGCCGAAAACACCCAGCGCAACGATATGACCTTCTGGGATCGTGCCAACGGGACGCTGGAAATCAAGCGGCAGATGGAAGAGGAGAGCGGTAAAACACTCTCACACCGGGAGTTTGAAGCCGAAATCAAGAAATTCGGCCTCCAGACTGATCTGCGAACACTCAGCATGTACCGGTTCGCAGTCGAAAAGATTGCCGATGTCGGCCCGTGGCTTTCCGGCTTATCCGTGCGAACCATCCAGCCCCGCCTGAACCTGTTGTTGAAGCTGGCCAATCATCACGATATCGAGGAAAGCGCTTTCTATGCCGAGGTGGTCACGCCAACCGCAAAGACCATAGCCGGCATGGTTTCGGAAGATGCCCATGTATTTAGCGCAGACCTATTTCTTGGTCGATGCGAAGCCAGCATGTCTGCCCGGCTGGAATTGAACGAGCGGGACATCGGCAAGATGCTCACCGCCATGGAGCGCTTCCCCGATATGACCCTGGAAGGCTTGCAGCGTATATGCAAGCCCCCGCGTCCGGTCGATCCTTCTGTTGTAGGCATCCAGACTCAATCCACACCAGAGTCTGTCGGCCAGGAACAGGGGAAATCGTCACAGCCCATTGCCCTTGCGCCACGATTGCCCGGGAGTACCACTCTCACTAAGCAGGCCGCAACAGAACACGGTGAACGCAGCCAAAGAGTGAGTTCAACGGCTTCCCATTCCACAGTCAGTTTCCCCCCGATCCCAGCTGAGAGTGTAGAGCCGGACCGGTTGATGACCTTGATTCAGCAAGTGCTTGTCTCCGCCGGCCTCGGCTCCTGCTATGAGCCTTCACCTGGCATGCCCATGGGGTATTGCATGGGATTTCCCAAGGATGGCCCACTTGATTTGAAAGAGAACGCGCAAAGCCGCCAGGCTGCCTGGTGGGTGCTTGCGATGGCAAGCGGACAGTTCGAACCGGACGTGTGCCGGTCTGGCCTTGACGACCCCAATGAGTGGCGCACCTTGATCCTGGAAGAAGGTAGCCAGGAAACGCTGGGGGGTTTGGAACTCGCCATCCAGCACAACATTGGTGGCCAAGGTGAGTTTCTGCCGATTCCATGGCTACTGAACCCGGACAACCCTATTGCGGGCGTGTGCCTTGAGTTGCTCTCGGTCATTCGTGGGGGGGCTCGATCATGATGATGGTTCGCGTCACCGACAATACGCTGAGAGCCGCGCTGCTTATGCACTTGATCGAGCAGCTTGAGCGTGGCGACCTTGCCGTCCTGCTGGAAAAGGGCGCTTGTCCGAGGTCCATGGATCGGTTGCGAGGTCTCGCTATCAATGAAATTCTGCATCTGGCCTCATCAGGCCATCCCGACATCCATTTCTCGATCGATGAGGGCGGTTTCGAACTCGGAATCGAAACCCTGTTTCGGCGCAAGCAGGAAACCGAGCATCTGGTGTATTGCATCCAGAACGGCGCCAGCCAGTCGATGCTGAACCAACTGTTCCCGTCGACCGACCCGCGTGTCATCCAGACCTACCGCAAGCTCCTCAAGAATGACCGCAAAATTGGCCGTATCGCGCTACCAGATGAAAGCATCCGCGATCTGATTCATCAATGCTGGTTTGGGATGGGTGAGGAATACCCCGAGATCACCACTCTGCGCGAAAAAATCATGCTTCTGCATGGGTTCTTCAGCAGCTATTCCCTCGACGCGCTGTACGCCACTGTCAATGAGTTCAACGAACCCCAAAGGAAGCACCATGGCCAGAAATAAAAGCCGTGTCACGCCTCCGGACTGTCTGCCAATGAATCCATCGACAGACGATCAGGCCGTCTACAACACGATCAGCCCAGCAATGTTGCTGGACATATTCGATGAGCCAATCGTATTCCAGCGTGCCTATGTGAGTCTGACAGGCAGCGCTGTGGCAGCACTGTTCCTGTCATATGCGATCTATACGACAGACCGTCTTCCGAGAGACGCGGAAGGCTGGTTTAGGAAGACCGGGGATGAATGGAAGGCTGAAACGGGACTGACCCGCTTCGAGCAGCAAACGGCTCGCCGCATCCTGCGGGAGCTGGATGTTCTGATTGAACGGCGGGCGGGCTTGCCGGCCGAGCTTTGGTTCAAGATTCGAATTGATCGCATTCTTGAGCTGCTATCGGATCAGGCAGAAGCCAAGTGGGGGCAGGTCATCTAGGACCAGATGATGCCCCACGCATACGCCATAGCTGCCAAATCGAGTCAGGTCAACGAAAACCTGGCCCAGGGGGTGAAAGACCTCCTGTCGGCGCTTGGTAACCGCTACGTGGCGTATTACCCCTCCCTCGCCGAATTGACGGGTTCTCCCAAAGCCGCCCTGATGCTTGGACACGCAATGTTTATGACCCGTGTGGTCCTGGACAAGCAGCCCAACCGCGGAGGGTGGTTCTGGAAGACCTCGAAGGAATGGAAGCAGGTCGCCGGACTGAGCGTCCGGGAGATAGAAACGTCTCGCAAAGTGCTTTTAAAAGACGGCATCTTGCAGGAATCAAGGCGTGGCATGCCTGCAAAACTCTGGTTCAGGGTCGATCTTGACCGTCTGGCTTTGAGGCTGTGCCAGTATGCCAATACCACCTACCGTCCCTGGTCATGGGAAGACCGGGTACTGAAAACGCTGCTCGGTAAACCGGTGATGTTCTACGCTCCGTTCGCGTGGGCGGCGGACAGCGCTTTGGCGGGTCTCTATATGTCCAGCCTGTTCAATCGGCTGCGGCAGACATTATCCCGGAACGAAGTTGACGAGGCAGGCTGGTTCAGCAGCCCAACCAGCCAATCACTGATCCATCTCCATTTTGGCCGTCGCATGTTGATGAATGCCCGAGCCAAACTGATCGAGTCCGGCATGATGGAAGAGGTGCGGGAAAGCCGTATGCAATCCCAGTTGTTGTCCCGGATTATGTTAAAAACGCTGCCGGCCAAAATCTGCCTGGAAGCCAATGAATTCCACAGTTTGTCGGAATCCAACAAACTAGATTGTCGGAATCCGACAAACAAGAGTTGCTCAAAACGCGTAACAAGAGTTGCCGGAACCGTAAAACAAGAGTTGCCGGAACCGCAAGTCAACAGTTCACGTTTTCGCGAAACAAGTTCTGCGGAAACGGCAACTCACTCTAATAAGGAAATAAATACTCCATACCACCCCCTCCATAACAGCCTGGAGGGGGTGGATGTATTCGATTTCCCCAAAACCATCCGGACTGCGCCAGCAACTGCTGATCTGGAAAACCTGATTTATCCGGACAAGCTGCTTCCCGGCGAGAAACAGACCGCACGGCAGATTCTGCACGGCAGCCCCAATCCTCAAATCATCCTCGACGAGCTGGCAGGCCAGATGCAGGACGGCCACGTCAAGAACGCGATCGGCTATCTGCGAACCCTGAAAACCCGGCAACAGGCAGGAACATTTGAGCCGGAGTATGCCCATCGTGTTGCAGCAGATCGAAAGCGCCGGCAGGAAATACTGGAACAGCGAAAGCGCCTGACCGTTGAGCCACAAACACCGGTTGCGACAAACCGCGACTCAGCTCGGATCAAGCTGACCGAACTGCGCCAGAGCATTTGGGGAAAGAAATGACCAGAACCACGACCACAGGAAGTGTGGGTGATGGCACTGCCATCACCGGAACAGGCAACTGCAAGGTGGCGCAGCAGGAAGTGAGGGTGATGGTAGTGCCATCACCGGAACAGGCAACTGCAAGGTGGCGCAGCAGGAAGTGAGGGTGATGGTAGTGCCATCACCGGAACAGGCAACTGCAAGGTGGCGCAGCAGGAAGTGAGGGTGATGGTAGTGCCATCACCGGAACAGGCAACTGCAAGGTGGCGCAGCAGGAAGTGAGGGTGATGGTAGTGCCATCAC
>JAJZPR010000076.1 GCA_021847835.1 Pseudomonadota bacterium | reverse complement strand
AACGCCGTGGCCCTGATCGTGACCTTCTCGCCGACCCGGATGACATTGAGATCCTTCGCCGGCACGATGATCTCGGCCCACACGGTCGACAAATCGGAAATAGTGAAGATGCTCGCATCTTCCTTGACCGCTTCGCCCAGGGCGATATGCTTTTCGACCACCATGCCGTCGAACGGCGCGCGAATCTCGTAGCGGTTGAGCGCACCGGAGCTACCCGATACGCCTGGACTTGCGCCGAGCGCCATCAATTTCTGCTGAGCGTTGTGCACGGCGATTTCCGCCTCGCGCATCGCCTGCTGGGCTTGCAGGTAGTCCTGCTCCGCCGAGATTTTCTCTTCCCAGAGCTTCTTCTCGCGTTCGAACGTCGTCCTGGCCAGCGCCAGACGTTTCTGGGCGGCGAGCAACTCGCTGCGTTGCTCCGATAACCCCGTGCTCGCGATCACCGCCAGCACCTGGCCTTTCTTGACCAACTGCCCGAGGTTGGCGGAGATACCTTCGACCACGCCGGCAAGGCGGGGGACGACATGTGCCGTTCTGTCCTCATTGAAACGGATTTCGCCCGGCAGCGTCATCGCGCTTTTGATACGGGCGGCGCCAGCGGCCTGGATCGTCACGCCCGCCTCCTTGATCTGCGCATCGGTCAACTCGATCTTTCCTTCCTCGCCAAGAAAAGCGAACTGGAACGACTGATTGCCGTTCCGGGCAAGCACGGTTGCCTCGAATACGTGCGGTTCCTCGATGGGCTGGACACTCTTCAGGAAATCCTTTTCCGGCGCAAAGCCGATGTTCTGCTTTTCGCCGTCCGGACGAGTCAGCATCACCGACACCTGGGCGGCGTTTGGCGGCAACGCCTTAGCCTTGTTGAACAGATAGACTTGGAAGCGCGGTTCGCCCCCTTCTTCCGCGAGCAGGATTTCCAGCCCGAAGTCGCCCTTGACGAATAGCTTGCCGCCGTGGGAACCCTTGGCCGGAGCCGCTTCGTGGTGTTCCGCGTCCGCATGGCCCTCGGCATCGTCATGCTTGTCGCCGCCTTTGCCGCCGTGATGCTCGGCATCGGCATGGCCTTTTGTTTCCGCGTGGCTGTCGCCTTCCGGCGCGGACCTGTTGGTGCCGAGGATGAGACCGCCCAGCAGAACGCCGACAGCGACAATCGCTGCGACAGCGAGGGTTTGTTTCTTGTTCATAGTGATTTTCATGTTTGGCTCCTACGGCTTGGCGGCGGGCGTTACGGATGACGCATCGCCGAGCACGCGTTCGATCTGGGCGGCGGCCCGATGACCTTCGGACAACGCGCGCAAATATTGGGATTTGGCTTGAAACAGGGTGCGCTGAGCATCCAGCACTTCGAGGAAGCTGAATTTGCCCAGATCGAAGCCTTTAGTTGCGGCGTCGTAGGCGCTTTGCGCGCCAGGCAGGATGTCCTTTTGCAGCGAATCGACCTCCTGTCGCGCCGCATTCAGGCGCTCATGGGCCTGCGCCAGTTCGCCGCCCAGACGTATCTCGGTGGCGGTTAATTCGTCCCGCGCTTTGTCGGTCCGGCGCAGCGCTTCCAGCAGATTGCCCTGGTTGCGGTCGAACACCGGAATCGGGATCGACAGGCCGAGAATTGCCTGATTGCGTCCAAGCTCTTCGGAGCGCTTCGCACCCAGGCTGACGGTCACATCGGGGATGCGGCGGCTGCGCTCTACTTGAGCCATGGCCTGGCGGCGTTCGACTTCGAGCCCGGCCCGTAAGAGACTGGGCGCATGGGCGAGTCGTGTGGTCAGATCCGCCAGCGTCGGCAGTGTAGGCAGGGTTTCAACCTGGCCCTCCGCGCGCTCGAACCGGGGCGACGGGTTGCCCCAGGTGGCAGCAAGGCGCTTGCGTGCGGTGGCCAACTCGCTGGTGGCTTGGGTGAATTCCACCCGCACCCCGGCCTCGGCCACACGCGCCTTGGTTTCTTCCACCGGTGAGACTTTGCCTGCGGTCACTCGCCGTGAGGCAGCGAGAGTTGCGCGCTGGGCGAGCATGACCGACGACTGGGCGAGCCGCAGGCGCTCTTGCGCTGCCAGCACGTCAAAAAATGCTGTCATCACAGCGGCCCGAATTTCAGCCCGCTTGGCATCAAGTTCGGCTGAGGCGGCATTGCGTCCGCGCTCGGCGGCTTCGATGCGGGCGGCGCGTTTGCCACCGAGCTCGATAGGCTGGTTCAGTTGAAGTGTGGTGGTACGCGTCGACCTCTGCGTGTCCTCGATTAAGGTCGAGATTTGCGGGTTGGGCCGGACTTGCGCCTGAGTGATGGTGGCTTCAACCGCCTCCAGCTCACGCCCCGTCGCCGACAGATCAGGGTTGGCGCCAAGTGCTAACTCCAGTGCAGCCTTCAGGGTGAGCGGGGCTGCCGGTTCGGCGGCACGCGGAGCGCGGACACCACTCGCTTCATAAGCGCCATTACCTCCGGCATCGATAGTTTGTGCAAAAGATGGGTTAAAAAACAGCGCCGCCAACCCAAGCGGCAATAGACGTCTTCGCATCGAATTCTCCAAAAATGAAAGAATGAATCCGGCGAAACGGAACCGCGCAGGCTAAAAAGTGCGTGCTAGCTTGAGGAGTGACATCCATCCCGCCGTGTTAGGCGAGAGCGAGCCACTTGGGACGTTCGGGCCTGTCCAGAGCGCAGGAAGAATAGGTCGCTGCGTCGCATCGCAACGAGGACTGTGTGGGAGGAGCGGAGGCCTGAAAATAAGCCTCGTTCAAAAAGCCCAAGAAGCCAGACATATGGCAGTGATCGTGCCCGAGATTGAATTTATCGGGCTGCTTGTCTGGGTCGGGTTTTGCGGAAAATGCCTTGTGCTCATCATCGTGATGGCCGAAGTGCTGCGCGACTTTGTCCTGCTCGTGCCCGCAATACTCAGCAACCGCTGCCCAGGAAATCTGGAGCGGAAGCAGGCACAGCATAAGGATCACGAGAAACCGTCGCATGGCCGACATTGTAATTACTACGGGCTTATCCTGTCAATGATGAAGTTGGTACCTTTCAGGTTGCTTTGCGCAGTATTGCAGTTGGTTTTTGACTCCGCCGATACCTATGGATGTCATGGCCGTCCTGCAACCGGAATTGCCTGGATGATGTCGCTCACGTAAATCCAGCCCGCCTCGGCTTGGCCAGTTCGGGCGGCGCGCTCGATGATGTCCACCAGTTCGTTTGCCTGCTCGTCCTCGCAGATGAGTTCCAGTCTGGATTCGTTGATGACCGGTTGGGCCAGTTCGACGGAGTAGTGTTGTTCGCTGGCGTCCACCGCCTTGAGCAGGATTTTTACCGGGATAACGGCAAGATTACGGCAGCCGGGCGTGCCGTCCGTGTTACACAGTCCTGACTCCTTCAGGGCGCGAATCACGTCGGCGATGCGGTGGTTGTGGATATAAGCCTTGATTTCTTTCATGCGGATTCTCCTGTTGGGTGATTGCGTGCGGCCCGGTCTGGCCGCAC
>JAJZPR010000075.1 GCA_021847835.1 Pseudomonadota bacterium | reverse complement strand
GGGCCGACCGGGCTCACAGCCGCACCCATGCCTGCTACGCTGGTTCCGGCCACTTTGAGAAAAATGCGACGCGATACTTTTTCGGTCATGATGCCTCCTCGGGGTTGTTGTGAAACGCTCAATCGCCTAATGCTTGTGCAATGAGCGTGCCAGCTTCGATCCGAGCGCCGTGATCGTGTCGAATCAAGCACTTGCGTATCACTGCGACGGCGCACGCCGCCAATGGCGTTACCGCTGGGTAACGCGCCAGATCGAGAGCGTTTCGTTTTCGTAACTAAGAGGACGCCACCATGCACCGCCGAATCCTTCTCGCCGCCGCGGCCTGCGGCGCCCTGTCCAACGCATTCGGGGAAAGTCCTGTGCGTAGTGGCAAGCCGCCGTTTCGCTTCGGCGTGACAGACGTCTTCCTGCACGACGGGGCGATACACCTCTGGCAGGACTTCTTGCAGTCCAGGCTCGGCATGCCGGTGCAGATCATCCAGAAATCCAGCTATCAGGAAGCGCTCGAAGCCTTGCGCTCCGATGAAATGGAGGCCGCATGGATCTGCGGCTTTCCGTATGTGGTGGCCAAGGGTTTCGTGCGGCTGTGCGCACAGCCCGGCTGGCACGGGCAGCCTTGGTATCAAAGCTATCTGATCACTTCCGCCGGGCGAACCCAAGCCCACGCGCTTGCCGACCTCAAAGGCGATGTTTTTGCCTTCGACGACCCGCTATCCAATTCCGGTTACCTGGTCCCGGTCGTCGCCCTGCGCGCGATGAGCCAGACGCCGCAGCGTTTTTTCAGAGGAACCTTCTACACCTACTCGCTGCATAAAGTCGTCGAGGCGGTTGGCAGCGGGCTGGCCGATTCGGGAACGGTCGATGGCTATATCTGGGAAATCCTGCATCAGAAGCGGTCGCCGTCGGCGCTCAAAACCCGCATCGTCGCCAAATCGACGCGGTACGGTTTCCCTCCCATCGTCACGCGCAAGAACCTCGATCAAGGCCTGCATCTGCACCTGCAGCAGGCGCTGCTCAGTGCGCAAGACAGCCGGGAAGGGCGGCGATTGCTGGAGAGTCTGGATTTGAAAAACTTTCTCCTGCCGCAGGAAAGCTGGTTTTCTGGCATCCAGGAGTTGGTCGAGATTCTGGATGGAACGCACGCTCCCATCCCGCTGAACAAGATTTACGAAACGGCATGAGGACGGCGCGCCCGGGCCTGGGCAATTCCCTCTTGCTCCGGCTGCCGCTCGCCGCGGCGACCCTGGTGGTGTTGACGGCCCTGCTGATGGCCGCCGGCTTGGGTTTGCTTACCCAGCGTTACCTGATCGAAGACGTCGACGCCGGCGCCTTCCAGGCCATGTCGTCGTGGAACAAGAGCCTGCCGACGCTGATCCAGCAGGACAATGTCTGGGGCGTCTACGAGGCCCTGACCTCGGTGACGGGCGCGGATGCGGGGCGGCAACACAACCAGGCGCTCGCGGTGGTGCTGGGGCCGGGGGGGCGGGTGTTCGCAAGCTCCGACCCCCGCGCTTTTCCCACTGCGCGGCCACCGGACTGGGCGCCTCTGTGGAGTCCGGGAACACTGAGGCTGTCCCCTTCCGACCGCGCGACACGGCGCGGGCGTCCCGGCCTGTCCCCGCCCATTCAAAGCGGCCATTGGCGCATCTATGTCGGGGCGCTGCACGGCGGCTCCGGCCCCGGCGTGGGCACCTTGGTCTATGCCGTGAGCGACGCCTTGTATCGCTCACGCCTGCTGTCCATGCTGTGGTGGATCGCCGGCATCACCGCGCTGGCCGTCGTCGTGTTCGTGCCGGTCATCTGGGGCCTGAGCCGGCGCATGCTCCACCCCCTGGGGCAACTGCGCCGCTCCATGACCCAGGATGGCGAGCAGGCGCAGCGTGTGGGCGCCGCGCTTGCTCGCCGGCCCGACGAGGTCGGCGCCCTGGCCGGCGCGTTCGTCCGGCTGCTGGAACAGGTCGATCAGGCGCGGCAGGCCGAAAAACTTGCCGCGGTCGGCAGTCTGGCGGCGGCCACGGCGCATGAAATCAACAACCCGCTCGGCGGCATGATCAATGCGGTGAGGACAGCCGAGCGTTTCGGCACCTACGACGGCACCACGCGCCAGACGCTGGAACTGCTCGACCGCGGCCTGGAACAACTGCGCACCATCGCGCAGGCACTGCTGGCGCAGACCCGGCCGGCCGAACGCGATCTGGCCCGGCAGGATTTTCAGGATCTGGTCGAGCTGATCGGCCCTTGCCGGCATGAGCGCGGGATCGAACTGCAGACCCGGCTCGACATTCCCGTGCGCATCCCCGTGGCTGCCGGCCCGGTTCGCCAGGCCACCCTGAACATTCTGCTCAATGCCTGTCACGCCGCATCGCCGGGCTCCGTCCTGGGTTTCAAGGCCGATGGCTCGAACCCGGGGCTGCTGCGCATCGCCGTGCGCAACCAGGGCCTCGCGCCACCGGCCGCCGTGTTGTCGAGTCTCGCCCCATCGCGCATGCCGATGGCCTCCGGTTTCGGTCTTTGGGAAAGCCGCCGCCTGCTGTCGGACATCGGCGGCAGCCTGACGCTTTCGCATGAGGCGGGCTGGACCACGGCACTGATCGAAATCCCCCTACGCGCCTGATGCGGGCGGGATTACATTTCACGCACGCGGCCATCAGAGCCGTGAACAAAGGCCCAAGGAGACTGTCGTGCGCGATCAACCCATTTTGCTGGTGGAGGACGACCCCATCATGGGCGAATCCCTGCTGCAGCGATTGCAACTGGAGAATTACCGCAGCCATTGGGTTCGCGATCTCGCCCAGGCGCGCGCCGCATTGGACGAGCGGCTCTATCCGCTGGTGCTGAGCGACATTCGCCTGCCCGATGGCGATGGCGAGACCCTGCTTGCCACCATGATGCAGCGCTACGGCGGGTGCTGTCCGCCGGTCGTTTTCATGACCGGCTACGGCTCGATCGCCCAGGCGGTGCGCCTGGTGCGCGAAGGCGCTTGGGACTACATTCAGAAACCCTTCGATGTCGATGTCCTGATGCAGCGCATCGGCGAATGGCTGCCACTTTGCGCCGCGCCCCACGACGCCTGGTTCGGCGTCTCGCCGGCTTCCCGCGCGCTGGAGCAGTTGATCGAGCGCATCGCCACCCTCGATTTGCCCATCCTGATCCACGGAGAATCCGGCACGGGCAAGGAAATCGTCGCCCAGCACATCCATGCCCGCATGAGCCAGGACCGCATCGGCAGGGCAATCCCGCCGCTGGTGGCGATCAACTGCGCAGCCATCAGCGAGGGCCTTCTCGAGTCGGAGCTTTTTGGCCATGAATCCGGGGCCTTCACGGGCGCGGGCAAGCGTCACATCGGCGTCTTCGAACAGGCCGACGGCGGCATCCTGTTCCTCGATGAAATCGGCGATATGCCACTCAACGTCCAGGCCAAGCTGTTGCGCGTGCTGCAGGACGGACAGGTGCGCCGCATCGGCAGCGAAAAGAACGTGCATGTCTCAGTGCGCCTGGTGTGTGCCACGCACAAGCCGCTGGACAAGATGG
>JAJZPR010000044.1 GCA_021847835.1 Pseudomonadota bacterium | reverse complement strand
TGGATGGCGATTCGCATGACTTCAGGGTCGGCAATTTCCAGCTTTCTCATGATGGCACCTCCGGCGCGGGGAACTGGCATGAGTATAGCTCATCAGTGCGGCATTACATATGACGCTGTGTTTAGAAACCATGGTGATAGTAGTAGTAGGGCTCCGCGTCGAATTCCACGATCACCGGCAGCGCCGGCGCCACCACCACTTCGTGACCATGATCGTGTTCGTGCTCTGCGGGCACCGCGACGCAGCCGGCCAGCAGCAATGCAGCAAGCAGCGGCGCATGGGGGGTTCTCTGCATTTCATTCTCCAGCTTGTGTCCGCCGCGGTTTGGCCGACGCGATGCCTGCTGCAGCGGGCCAGCCGCTGCAGCAGCGTCGAGGACAGAAAAAAGGCTTTTCCGGAAACAACCTAGCACAGGGATGGCAAACTTCAAGCGAGCATGGTCATGGGCTTGCGGCCCTGCCGATAGCCGCCATTCATGCCGCTCTTGGTCCACAGGGTACACCACCCTTCCGGGCTGACATCGCCTTCGACACGTTGGCAGGTGTTCGATTCGGCAATGAAATGCAGGCAGTTGGCGCAATTCTTCTCGCCCTTCGCCTGTGCCTGGTATCGCGCGGTCGCCAGCGAGGCCTTTTCGGAAACCGCAGGCTCCGCACCCTGCGCCGGCTCGGGCAGGCCGAGCGGGGCCGCTTCGCCCACCGGGGCCGCGCCGTCGTTTGCGGCCGCGCCAGCCTTGGGCTCTTTCCCGGATTCGCAACCCAGCAGCGCGGCTGGAATCAGCAGGCCGCACCCGGCCGCCAGCGTTCCGCGCAGCATGGCCCTGCGGTTAAGGTCGACGGATTCGTTACTGCCTGGAATGTCGTGTTCGGACTTTCTGCCGCAGGATTTGCAGCGGCCGATGAATGATTTCTTGTTCATGTCGGTCTCTCCCCAATTACGGCGGCGGCCGTGCCCCGCCTGGAAAAAAGCCGGTTCCGCTCGGATCGTCCGGGCCGGAACCGGCCAGCTCCAATCCCGCGCCCTGGCGCCTTGCGGCGCCGGGCGCCAAAGGCAATTTAGCGAGTCGAGCTCTTGCCCTTGATGGCCGCGCCAGCGCTGCCACTGGCTTCGGTTTCCGTGTTCATGTTCGTGTTCGTGTTCGTGTTCAAGTTGATACCGGTCTTCTTCTTGGCGGAACCGGTGGCGCTCATGCGGCTGTCGGCGCGGTCCGTGCCCTGGGCGGAATCGCTTTTCCACTGGGCATTGCTGTTGGTGCTGCCGGAAGCGCTCATGTTCGCATCCGCAGAGCCGCCGGCCTCGGCGCTGGCGGGCGCCGAAATCTGGGCACCCGCGCCGACATCGGCGTTGACACCCACCCCCACGCCCGCAGCCGAGGCCGCAGCGGCAAAGCCGGCGCCGGTGATGCCGGCCACGATCATGGTCATCAGCTTGGTACGGATTTGTTGGATATCTTGCTTCATTGCGATACTCCTTAATTCGTTTGGTTGAGTTCGGCTTTTATCTCGCAAGCCAACCAGTTATATGCATACCTCATGCCAGATCACAGAAAACCTTATTTTTCAAACAGTTAAACAAAATTCAAGTAACCCCCGCCGGCGCCAGCCTGTCTCCTGGCGGCGACAGCCCTCTCTGATCCATAGGCAACTCATTGTCGGCAAAGGGTTTTTTCTGTCTGGAAAAGGTGACAGGAAACGACCGGCGCCGGGCAGTCGCTCAACTCGCCGCCAGCGCCGGCGACCGTTCTTCGGTGTGCTCCGGCCCGGCCTGCGGCAGCGTGCTAGGATTCGCCAAGCTCCCGACTGCCGCAAACCCACGCCATGCTGCCTCCCGCGCACCTGCTGTTGATGCTGTTTGCCAGCCTGTCTGTCGCCGCTCACGCACAGGCCCCCGCCGCGCCAGCCGAACTTGTCATCGGCACGCATCGCATAGCGGCGGAAGTCGCCGACACGCCGGCCGCGCGCGCAAAGGGCCTGATGCACCGCAAGACGCTGCCTGAACACGGGGGCATGGTCTTCGCGCATGCCGACAGCAGGACGCGCTGCATGTGGATGAAAAACACGCTCATCCCGCTGTCCGTGGCCTTCATCGACGAGCACGGGCGCATCCTCAACATCGAAGACATGCAGCCCGGCAGCCTTGATCGCCATTGCTCCGCAGGGCCCGCACGCTTCGCCCTGGAAATGAATCTGGGCTGGTTCCGGAAAAATGGCGTGCAAGCCGGCGACACGGTAGCGGGACTGGCGCGCTTGCCGCCGGCAAGACGGCCCTGATGACAAAGCCAGGGAGGCGGACTGCCTGAACCTTGCAGGATTCGCTTTGTCGGAACAGCATGTTCCCCAAGAAAATGAGGAAAGAATGTTGACCGACCTGCACCCTTTTCTGCGCGCCTGCAGGAATGCCGGCGCAGTTTCCGGATCCTCTGCGCCGCTGATGCGCGCATGCCTGATCAGCCTTGCCCTGGGCGGCCTGACGAGCGCCCCGCTTCCAGCCGTGGCCGCCGTTCCGGAGGATGCGCCCGTCATGGCGATCGGCGTGCTCGGCCATGACCAGGGGCCGGCCAGCGATCATCATGAACACGGCATCAACCTCAACCTGGAAATGCAGCTCGCGCCGCTTGGCATCTTCGGTTCGCCGCGCCCGCATTTCGGCGTCACGCCGAATTTCAACGGCGACACGAGCATGGCCTATGCCGGCCTGACTTTCCCGCTGCATCAGCGTGCGCACTGGTTCCTCGACGGCTTCGTCAGCGCGGCCCTGCATGACGGCCCGCTGCACAAGAATCCCGGCCCTTGCGCAAGAAACAGCAATTGCGGTTACGGCGTGCGCGTGATGCCGCGCTTCGGCCTGGAACTCGGCTACCGCCTGAACGAACGCTCGGCGCTTACGCTGTTCGCCGACCACATGTCGCACAAATGGGTGATACCGGGCGAGAACGAAGGCCTCGAACACACCGGCCTGCGCTACCTGCGCAGCTTCTGACGCTACGCCGGGCCGCCCGCCCTGAGCCCCGCGCCAATCAGCAGCGCCGCGCCCGCGAGTATCGCCGCCAGCAGCATGAAGGCATTGCCGTAGCCGGCGGCGGCCACCATCCAGCCGGTGAGCACCGGGCCGATGGACTGGCCGACATCCATGACGGTGCGCAGCACGCCCATCGAGGAACCGTAGCGGCCGTCCTGCGTGAGGTCGGCGACCAGCGCGGCGGTGGACGAAGTCACCGTGGCGAAACCCAAGCCGAAGATCAGGCTCAACGCCGACAGGCCGATGAAGCTTGGCAGGACAGGCAGCAGCGCAATGCTGACGGCACCGACCAGCAGTCCGGGAACGATGACCTGCTTGCGCCCCACTCTGTCGGACACCCTGCCCATGAGCGGCTTCATGAACACGATGCCGACCAGTTGCACGCCGAGGATGACGCCGATCTGCCAGGCGGGTATGCCGAGCGAGGCGGCGAACAGCGCCAGGAAGGCTTCGACCGCGCCGAACACCAGGTACTGCGCCGCTTCCACCAGGCTTACCAGCATGATGCCGCGGTCCTGCAACACCGTGGCCAGGCTTTTGCGGAAATGCGGCAGCTCCAGTTTCCGTTTCGCCCTTGGCGCGGCATCGCGCAGCAGCATGCCGGCGCCCAGGGCGAGCACGCCGCTCACGGCGCAGGCGAGGTACACCGCGCCGAAACTCGCCATCGAGATCAGCGCGCCGCCGAGAAACGGCGCAATGGAACGGCCGACGATGGTGACCGAGGAATAGGCGGACAGCCGCGCCGCGCGATCCGCCGTGTAACGCCCGGCGATGGCCGCGCTGGCGACGGTGCCGAAAATGGCGGTGGCGAAGCCGTGATAAAAACGCACCGCCATCAACTGCCAGGCAGTGTCCACGAACAGGTACAGGAACGGCGCAGTGGCAAAAACGAACAGCGAGGCGAGCAGCACGCGGCGGTGGCCGAGAAAATCCGACAGCGCGCCGGCGGGGAAACTGACCAGGATGCCGGGAAGGGTGGAGGCGATGACGATCCAGCCGATTTCCGCGGGGCTTGCGCCGAGCGACTGGGCAAACAGCGGCAGCACCGGGGTCTTGGACATGGTCGAACTCAGAATGGCGAGCCCGCCGGTCAGTGCGATCAGGACGAAGAAGGAGGCCTGGACAGGTTTTGCGGAATCGGTCATCCCTCATCCCCGGAAAGTACCGGCCGATTATGTCACAGGCCGACAGACCAGCGGGGCGGTTTGCACATCCGCTGTTCCATGCCGGCCTTGGGTTAATATGGCATGCCTGTCGCAAGGCAGGCCCTGCCCCAAACCAAAACTCGACCGGCGGGAGCGAATTCCCGCCGCAAGCCAAGGAGTCCGCATGAATGCAAAAAACATTATGGCCATGGGCCTGTTGCTGGCGCTGCTGGGATGCAGCAAGCTGACGCTGGAGAACTACAACAAGATCGAGCCCGGCATGAGCTATGACGAAGTCACCCAGCTCATCGGCCAGCCCGACAAGTGCGACGACCTGATGGGCCTGCGCAGCTGCACCTGGGGCGACGAGCAGCGTTCCGTCAGCGTGACCTTCGCCTCCGACAAGGTGCTGCTGTTTTCGTCCAGCAATCTGAAGTAAGGGTACATGGCAAAACGCTCCCTCCCCCTTTCCAGGGTCTATGGCCTGCTGGAACCGGGGCCGGTGGTGCTGATCAGCGTCGCCGGCAGGAAGGGAGCGAACATCATGACCCAGTCGTGGCACACCATGATGGAGTTCGAGCCGCCGCTGGTGGGCTGCGTGATCAGCGGGCGCAACTACAGCTTCGACATCCTGCGCAAGACGCGCGAATGCGTGATCAACATCCCCACGCTGGAGCTGGCCGCGCAGGTGGTGAAATGCGGCAACACGTCGGGGGAAAAAGTCGACAAGTTCGAGGCCTTTGGCCTCACGCCCGCGCCTGCCTCGCTGGTAAAGGCGCCGCTCATCGCGGAATGCTATGCCAACCTTGAATGCCGGATTGCCGACAGCCGCATGGTCAACAAATACAATTTCTTCGTGCTGGAAGTGGTCAAGGCCTGGATCGACCCCCAGGTGAAGAATCCGCGCACCCTGCACCATCGCGGCATGGGCGCCTTCATGGTGGCCGGCGAAACCATCAGGTTTCGCTCAAGAGCGAAATAGACCGCAGCGCGGCCGCCCTGGCAGCAAACCATCATGCCGCAAGCCGATCCGCACGCGCACCCCGCGCACCCGCTCGAAAACCCCGAAATTCCCCAAGGGGAAGCCTGCCCGGTAGCGCCCTGGTGGCGCAACTGGAAAATCATGCTGCCGCTGTGGCTGGGCATCGCCGCGCTGGCGTGGCTGGGGCTGCATTTCAACGTGGACCGCCGGGTGATCGCCGGCAGCGTGGTGGTGATCGGCGTCCTGTCCAACGCCTTTGCCTGGCTGGTGGGCGTCATTGCGCTGGTGCCGATCATCGGCCCGCTGATCGTGAAGGTGCTGTCGATCGGCTTCATCTGGCTGCTCAATGCCGTCGGCTACCTGGTCGCCTTCGTCGCCATCCGCCGCGGCTATTCGAAGGACGTGCTCACCTACCGCGGGCTCACCATCGCGCTGATCATCGGCATCGTGATCGGCTACGTGCTGGGGAAATTGATCTAGCAAGTTCTCGGCAATCAGTTTTCAGTTATCAACTGAATCGAAACAACGGGCATTGAAACTGACGACTGATAACTATTTTCCCGTCATCGCGGCCTTCTTCTTCACCAGTTGCCCGCTCTGGTACTCGCGGATGGCCTGCTCGATTTCCTCGCGCGTGTTCATGACGAAGGGACCGTACTGCACCACTTCCTCGCCTATGGGACAGCCCGCCACGCAGACGAAGCGGGCGCCGCCCGGGCCGGCGCCGACGCGGATTTCATCGCCCTCGCCCAGCACCGCCAGGCTGTGCGGGGGCAGCTCGCTGCCGCCCGCGGCGGCGCTGCCCTCGTACACATAGACGAAGGCCGCATAGTTGCCGGCCAGCGGCAGCGCGAATTCGGCGCCCGGCTCCAGCGCGATATCGAGGTAATGCATGTCGCTGTGGGGATCGTCGACCACGCCGCAGCGGCCGCCGTATTTGCCAGCCAGCAGGCGCACGCGAACCGGGCCTTGCCGCACTTCCGGAATCGCCTGCGGCGAGAACTCCTGGTAGGCCGGGTCGGCCATTTTCTCGGCCGCCGGCAGGTTGATCCACAGTTGGAAGCCGCGCATGAGGCCGTCGCCCTGCCTGGGCATTTCGGAATGGATCACGCCGCTCGCGGCCTTCATCCATTGCGCCCCGCCCGCGCGCAAGTCGCCGCGGTTGCCCATGCTGTCCTGGTGCTCCATGTGGCCGTCCAGCATGTAGGTGAAGGTGACGAAGCCGCGGTGCGGGTGCGGCGGGAAGCCGGCGATGTACTCGTCCGGATCGCTGCTGCCGAAATGGTCGAACATGAGGAAGGGATCGAGGCTCCTCAGCGCCGGGGTGCCGATGGTGCGGCGCACCGTGACGCCTGCGCCTTCGGTCACCTCGGTGGCGCGGATCAGTTTTTTTACCGGACGAATCATGAAATGTCCTTTCTGCGGCGGCAGTCTGAACTATAGTGGGATTACACCCCTTTTACCCATGAACAAGGAGGCAATCATGAATGCGCTGCACCGTATCGAGCGTTTCCTCGATGAGCACATGATTCCGTTCGACATCGTGGCCCACCCGCATACGCAGACCAGCCTCGCCACCGCACGTTCCGCCCACGTGGCGTCCGGCCGCCTGGCCAAGGGCGTATTGTTGCAGGGTCACGAGTGCGTGATGGTGGCGATGATTCCCGCCGACCAGGAAGTCCATCTCGGCAGGCTGGGGATGGAGCAGGATCAGGAATTCAGCCTGGCCGACGAAACAAGCGTCAGCGAACTGTTCCCCGGCTGCGACCCCGGCGTGATTCCCGGCCTGCCGCAGGCTTGGGGCGTGGAGATGGTTTGGGACGACGCGCTGATGGCCGAGCCGGACATCTACCTGGAAGCCGGCGACCACGAACGCCTGGTGCATGTGGAAACCAAGTACCTGTGGGATCTGTTCGGCGACGCGCCGCATTGCCATTTCAGCCAGCCGCGCGTGCGTCACTGATGCATCCGTGAGCGAACCGGCCTGCCCGCTTCCGGCGAAGCCGGATCTTTCCGGACTGACCACGCTGCGCATGCAGCCGCGGCCGCGTCTGCCGGACTACCGGCAGGCCATGCAGATCGCACAAAATGAAGCGGCAGCCAGGCTGGAAACGCCCATGCTGCTATCCTGGTATGACCGCGACCGCGATTTCGAAGCGCCGCAGCATGCGAGCGAGTGCCACCAGGCATCCGCCACGCCCGGCTACGTCGACTACGCCCTGAGTCACGGGGCGAGCCTGATGGTCGACATCGATGACGGACGCTTCGTGTTCTTTTACCGGGATGCCTGGAGTGAGCGCTGAAGCCGCCCGCGCGGCGCAGGCCACCAGCATACGGGAAGGCGTCAAGCCCTGTTGTCGATGAATCTGCCCGGCAGCCGGGCCACGTTCAGCCAGAGGTCGCCGAGCGTTTTGACGGCACCGATGAAGCGGTCGAGGTCCACTGGCTTGGTGATGTAGCAGTTGGCATGCAGCTCGTACGAGCGGCGGATGTCCTCCGGCGAGGCCGAGGTCGTCAGGATGACGACGGGAATGAGCTTGAGCGACGGATCGTTCTTGATCTCTGCCAGCACTTCGTAGCCACTCTTGCGCGGCAGGTTGAGGTCGAGCAGGATGAGGTGCGGGAGTGGCGCATCGGCATGGCGTCCTTCGTGCCGCAAGTAGGCCATGGCTTCCACGCCGTCCGCGGCGATGCGCAGGCTGTCGCCCACGCCGCTTTCCCTGAGCGCCTCCCGCATGAGCCTCACATCTGCCGGATTGTCCTCGACCAGCAGTAATTCCATCCGTTCGCCCACTTCCTGCCTCTTGTCTACTTTGCCTTGGGGCCCAACCTGAAGCGGATGCTTCAATTGTCTTTTTTCCAGCACAGCAATTTGGCCAATATACTCTTTTTGCCCTCCGCAAAAACCTTGTTATAAGCATGGGTTTACCGCGCCATGCGGCCATGGTTGCAACGATTCGCGCAGTTACCGCACTGCCGCAGACTGATTCCCGGCCGCCGTTTCGCTGCCAGCCGCCTCTACAGGAAGGCGCAGCGTGAAGACGCTGCCCTTGCCGGGCTCGCTCTCGGCGCTCACGCTGCCGCCGCAGGCCTCGCCCAGCCGGCGCACCAGCGCGAGCCCGA
The DNA here is from genome assembly GCA_021847835.1 of Pseudomonadota bacterium. Classification (GTDB taxonomy): domain Bacteria; phylum Pseudomonadota; class Gammaproteobacteria; order Burkholderiales; family Thiobacillaceae; genus UBA6918. Next base: position 11,537 of record JAJZPR010000044.1, on the reverse strand, counting down.
TGCCGATGCCGCCATAGCGCCGCGCGTGGGATGCATCCAGCTGCACGAAGGGCTGGAACAGGCGCGGCATGTCCTGCGCGGCGATGCCGATGCCGTTGTCCGCGACGGCGATCTCGATCGCGCCATCCGCGCCGTGGCGCAGGCTCACCGTCACGCGGCCCTGATCGCGATTGAACTTGACGGCATTGGACAGCAGTTGGTTCAGCGCCTTGCGCAGCGCGCGCGGATTGCACACCGTGCGCGCCGGGTCCGCCTCCGCCTCGACGACGATTTCAATGCCGCGCCGCCGTGCGCTCTCGCGCTGCGCCTCCACCGCATCGCGCAGCAGCCCTTCCACCTCGGCAAGCTCGTGCGCGTCGGCCGGCTTCTCGGCATCGAGCGAGGACATGTCCAGGATGGCATTGACGACCTGCAGGAGCTCTTCGCCCGCACCCCGTATCTCGCGCAGGTATTCGGTCTGCTGCGCGCCCAGCCTGCCGGCATCGCCGGCCTCCAGCGCATCCGCGAAGCCGAGGATGACATTGAGCGGGGTACGCATCTCGTGCGAGACCGCGGCAAGGAATTCCGCCTTGGAGCGGTTGGCCGCCTCCAGCTGGCGGTTTTTCACCGCCAGTTCGGCATTGGCCCGATCCAGCGCCTCGCGCGCCGCGACCTCCGCCGAGACGTCGCGCACCGTGGCCTGAAGAAACGTCCGCCCCCGCCGTTCGACACGGGTCAGCAGCACCGTGGTCGGAAAACTGTCGCCGTTCAGCCGTTTGTGCGTCCAGTCGAAATAATGCGCGCCTTCGCGCATGGCGATGCCGATCATTTCCGCCGCCTTTTCGGAAGAGGGGCGGCCGTCCGGCTGCACCGGCGGCGACACCTCCCAGGGACCGAGCCTGGTAAACCCGGCTTCGCTCTCGGCGCCGAACATGTCGAGCGTCGCCTGGTTGGCGGAAGTGAATTTCCAGGAAGGCGGCTCCAGCGTCATGATCGCGTCCCATGAACTTTCGAACAGAATGCGGTAGTGCTCCTCGCTCTCGCGCAGGCGCCGCGCCACGCGGGCAGACTTGCCGGCCGCATGCTCCAGGCGGCGCACCGCGCGCCTGAGCGGGCCCACCACCAGCCACCACACCGCGCCGGCGATGGGCAGGGTGGCGAACACGCCGTGCGACAACGCCTCGCCCCATCCGTGTTCACCCGCCACGGGCGCGCGCATTTCAAGCAGGCCCAGCACTGCGGTGTTGATGACGAAAATCGCCAGCACCAGCCGCCCGAAGGTCTTCACGGGGTAGAGTCCGGCAATGGCCGCCTCGCGCCCGCCCTGCTGCCTGAAGGGCCGGGAATCGGGTGCCGGCGCCGTCTCCCCATGCGGCCGGGCAACCGCCCAGTAAACCGTGCCCGAAACCGTGAGCGAAAGAATCGCCGTATCGATCAGCGCCACCTGCCACCAGGGAAAACCCAGCCGCAGCCAATGCAGGACGTACATCACCGCAAGCTCGGTCAGGAAAACCGCCCCCAGCACCCCCCAGAAGGCTTTCCAGACGCGGCCACGCATGCCGGGCATCTCAGCCATCGTCTTCGCGTCCCTGTTGCGATCCGTGCGGCGAATCGCCGCCGCCCAGCATGGCCGCGACACTGGCGATGAACTCCCGGTGGCGTATGGGCTTGGGGAAATAGCCGTCGAACCCGGCTTCAAGCAGGCGCTCGCGGTCTCCCTTCATGGCATAGGCCGTGAGGGCGGCAACCTTGAGTCTTGCGGTGGCGGCGTCGGCGCGCAGCTCCTTGAGGGCGGCCACGCCATCCATGCCGGGCAGCATGATGTCCATCAGCACCAGGTCCGGCCGCCGCGCGCGCGCGAGGCGCAGGCCCTCCACCGCCTCTGCGGCCTTCAGCACCTCGTGGCCTGCATACTCCAGCACGCGCGCCACGATTTTCATGTTCACGGGATTGTCCTCGACGATCAGAATGCAGGCCATATCACTCCCATTTCTGCATCGCATGCGATCCGCCCAGCGCCCGGCGCACTTCGGCAACGAAGCCTTCGCCTGAGAATTCCGTCTTTTCCAGCACCGCCAGCAGCCTGCCGTTGATCTGCAGGCGTTCGCCGGGCGACGGCATGCGTTGCGTCAGCACCAGCAGCGGAATGGCGGCGGTTGGCGGGTGCTGCCCGAGCGCCTGCGCCACTTCGAATCCGTTCATCCCGGACTGCGACAGATCGAGCACGATCAGGTCCGGCAGCCTGCGGCGCACGGCAGCGAGCGCCTCGGGGCCGCTGCCGGCGCGCAGCACATTCAGGCCGGCTTCCTCGAACTGCGTCGCGTCCGCATCTTCGGCCGCCAGCAGTGCGGTTTTCCGTTCCGCGCCGGCGTCAGTCTGCATGAGGCCAGCGAGGGCATGGGCAAGCTCATCGCGGGCAAAGGATTTTTGCAGCACGCGCGTCGCCCCCAGGGCCAGTCCGCGCTGCAAATCCTCCGTCACGGACACGATGACGAGCGGAATATCGGCCAGTTCCGGATTGGCCTTGAGCCAGTCGATGAACTGCCAGCCGTCCGCGTTGGGCAGGAACATGTCGAGCGTGATCAACGCAGGCCGCTGTTTCTCCGCCCGCACCAGCGCTTCTTCGGCCGTGGCCGCGCGGATGGTTTCATAACCTTCCCTGCGCAACTGGCCGGCGAGGGTCTCGGCCACCCGGTCGTCGTTTTCCACCACCAGGGCCAACGGCGGGCCGCTTGCGCGCACGGCCGCAGAGAGCAGCCGGGCAGTCGTCCTGCCCATGGGCCTGCAGGGTATCCACACAAAGAAACACGACCCGCCCTGCGGGCGGCTGGATACCCCCACCGTGCCGCCATGCAGTTCCGCCAGGCGGCGTATCATGGCCAGTCCCAGCCCGGTGCCGCCGTGCCGGCGCGCGGCCGACGCATCCACCTGCACGAAGGGCTGGAACAGCTGTTCCAGACGCTCCTCCGGAATGCCGATGCCGGTATCCGCCACCCATAGCTCCAGAAATTCGTTCCCGCCGCCTTCGGGCAGCGGGAAAAGCCTGCCCGGCCGGTCTTCAGGCAGGCGCATTTCCGCGCGCTCTACGCGCCGCGCACCCAGGGTCACCTGTCCGCCGTCGGGCGTGAACTTGACGGCATTGGAAAGCAGGTTGAACAGGATCTGCCTGAGCTTGCGCGGGTCGGCCTCGATGTCGGGCAGTTTTGGCGCAAGTTCCAGCGCCAGCCTGATGCCGTGGCGCGCGGCCTTCTCGCGGATGACGGTCAGCGCGTCGTGCAACAGCGTACCGACCTCGATCGGCTCGGCGTCGATCTGCATCATGCCGGACTCGATCTTGGAAAGGTCGAGGATGTCGTTGATCAGATCGAGCAGATGCGACCCCGCCGCGAAAATGTCGGCAACATATTCCTTCTGCTCGGCGCTCAGTTCTCCTGCCAGGCCGTCGCGCAGCACCTCGGAAAATCCGATGATGGCGTTGAGCGGCGTGCGCAGTTCGTGCGACATGTTGGCGAGGAACTCCGATTTGAGCTGGCTGGCGGCCATGAGCTGCAGGTTCTTGTGCACCAGCTCGCGCCCTGCCGCCTCCATCTGCAGGGTACGCTCGGCGACTCTTTCTTCCAGCTCGGCGTTGAGCGCGCGCAGTTCTTCTTCCGCCTTGCAGCGCGCCAGCGCGTTGGCGACGCCCGCGGACACCGCCTGTATGGCTTCCAGCGCATCTTCCGCCAAGGCCTCCGGCAGATACATGCCCAGCACGCCCTGCAGTTCCTCGCCGATGACGAGCGGATAGCCGGCAAAGCTGTCCACACGGTTGCCGCATTCCATGCCTACGCAATGCAGCAGGCTGCCCGGAACGGATTTTTCCAGCACGGCCTGGCGCGTCTGCGCCACCCGGCCGATGCCGAATTCGCCGATCTTGACCTGCCTTACACCTTCCGGCAGGCACGCCGCGCATGTCCCTTCGAAGACGTGCAACTCCAGCACGCCGGAACTGCTGTCCGGCAGCCAGATGCAAGCACAACCCGCGCCCACGTAGCGCGAGATGGCGGCCAGGCAGCGCCGCAGTATTGCGCCGGGCTCCGTATCCGCGACCAGCGCCTCGTTGACGTCCGCCCGCAGGAAGGCCAGGTGCATTTCGTGCTCGAGCGCCTCTTCTGCCTGCCTGCGCTCGGTGACGTCCTGCACCGTGCCGAGCGAATACAGCGGGCAGCCGTTTGCGTAGACCGTCTCGCAGCGCTCGTGCACCACTTTTATCCGCCCCTCGGCCAGCAGCAGGCGGTGCGTGACATCGTAAGGCTGCTGCCTGTTCAGATGGGCGTCGTAGGCCTGCCGCACAGGTTGCCGGTCTTCGGGATGCACCATGCCGAGAAAATCCTCGAACGTGGCAGCATGCACTCCTGGTTCGACTTCGAATATGCGACAGACTTCGTCCGACCATTTGAGCATGTTTCGCTGCAGGTCGAGCTTCCAGCTCCCGATGCGGGCGATGTGCTGCGCCTCGGCCAGGCTGGCTTCGCTCTCGCGCAAGGCTTCCTCGGCCTGTCTGAGCGCCCTGCGCTCGCCCTCCTCGCGCAGGGCGCGCCTGATGGCAGGCCCCAGGCGCCTGAGATTGCTTTTCAGCACATAATCTGCCGCGCCGCTGTTGAGCGCCTCGATGGCGCGCTCCTCGCCCAGCGCGCCGGTGCAGAAAATGAAGGGAGTATCGGGACATTGCTCGCGCGCAATGGCGTGCGCCGTCAGGCCGTCGAAACCGGGCAGCGAGTAATCGGCCAGGATCAGTCCGGGGGGAGCTTGCGCCAGTTCCCGGCGGAAGCCGGCTTCGTCCTCCACGCGCCGCAGCTCGCAATGCAGGCCGGCATCGCGCAGTTCTTCGGCCACGAGCAACGCGTCCGAGGAGCTGTCCTCCAGATGCAGCACGCGCAAGGGCGCCCCCTCAGGCAAGTCCGCCTCCGGCCGTTCAGCGGTTTCGCTCATTTCGCACCCTTCTGCCATCCCTGCCCGCCCGGCCCAGGACTGCCCCGCGTGATGGCATGGTTTCCTCTTTGGCGTTATTAATGCTTTGATTTATATACCAAGAACACAGGCCGGCCGCGCCATTGGGAGGCATGCAAACCGCCGCGCCGGGCTGTTTTTCCCCTTGTGCGCCCCCAATCAGCCTTGCAGGGCACGGTCGGCCGACAGGTCGAGCCGCGACAGCAGTGGCAGAATCCGCTCGGGAGGCATCGGGCTGGCAAAGTAGTACCCCTGGGCGCTGGTGCAGCCCTGTTCAAGCAGGAAGGCCAGCTGCTCCGCGGTTTCCACGCCCTCGGCCACGGCTTCGAGGCCAAGGCTGCGCGCCAGCGCGATAATTGCGCGCACGACCTCGCCGTCCTGCCGGCTCTGCGGCAACGGCGCAATGAAGGAACGGTCGATCTTGAGCACGTCGATAGACAGGCGCGTCAGGTAGCTCAGCGAGGAATAGCCGGTGCCGAAATCGTCGATCGCGATGCGGATGCCCTGCTCCTTGAGCTGCCGCAAGATCGCGGCCGTGTGCGCCATGTCCTGCATGACGGCGCTTTCGGTGATTTCGAGTTCCAGCCAGGAGTTGCGCGGCAAACAGCGGGAGCTTGCCAGGATCTCGCGCACGAGCCCGACCAGGTCGCCCTGGGCAAACTGCTGCATCGACAGGTTGACCGCTATGGGCAGCGACGCGTTCCCCAGCGCTGCCCAGGCGTGGTGCTGGGTACAGGCCGTCTCCATCACCCAGCGGCCAAGCGGCACGATGAGCCCGGTTTCCTCCAGCACGGGAATGAACTCGCTTGGCGACACCAGTCCGCGCTCGGGATGCTGCCAGCGCACCAGCGCCTCGACGCCGACGATGCGCTCGGTTTTCAGGTCCACCTTGGGCTGGTAATGCAGCACGAATTCCTGCCGGTCCAGCGCGCGGCGCAGTTCGGTTTCAAAGGCGATGCGCGTGGCGGCATGCGCGTTCATGGCGGATTCATAGTATTCGCAACGGCTGCGTCCGCGCTGCTTGGCCCGGTTCATGGCCGTTTCTGCATTCTGCAGCAGGATGTCGGGCGCGTCGCCGTCGCCCGGCCATACGCTGACGCCCACGCTCACGCTCACGAAGACCTCCTCGTCGTTAACCTTGAATGGCGTATCGAAGCTGGCTTGCAGCCTTTCCGTCAGGGGCGTGACATCATCCACGGTGTTGATGTCGTCGAGCAGGATGGCAAAGCTGTCCGCCTCCAGGCGCGCGACGGTATCGCCCGGGCGAACCGCCTCGATGAGGCGCCGGCCGCTTGAGCGCAGCAGCTGGTCGCCGACCGCGTGGCCAAGGCTGTCGTTGATGACCTTGAAGCGGTCCAGGTTGACGACCAGCACCGCAGCAACCTGGCCGTGGCTTTCCGCCCTTTCCTGCAGCTGTCCCAGGCGGTCCAGGAACATGCCGCGGTTCGGCAGGTCGGTGATCGGATCATAGTGGGTCAGGTGGCGCAGACGGTCCTCGATCTCGATCTGATCGGTAATATCCTTGCCTGTGGAGAGGAAGTGGGTGATCCGCCCCTTCTCGTCCAGAATGGGGGTGATGGTCTTCTGCTCGTAGTACAGGTTCCCGTTCTTGCGGCGGTTGATGAAGGTACCGCGGAAAGGCTGGCCGGATTTGACGGTGCGCCACAGGCGTTCGTAAAACTCGGCGGGCTGGATGCCGGATTTGAGGATGGCGGGCTTCTTGTGCAGCACCTCGCCCTGAGAGTAGCCGGTCACACGCTCGAACGCGGCGTTGACGTACTGGATCAGGCCCTCGCTATCGGTGATGGTGACCAGGTCGGCAGTCTGCTCCATCGCGCTGGAGAGCAGGCGGGAGCGGGCCTCCGCTTCGCGCCTTGCCTCGCGGACGCGCAGGGTTTCGACACCAAAGGAAAGGTCGGCCGCGAGTTCCTTCAGCAGTTCCAGCTCCTTTTCCTCGAAGGCGCCGGGAGACTCCGAACAGATGGCGAGCACGCCGATGACCCGGCCCTCCACCCTCAGCGGCAAGGCGATGGCAGCCTGAACCCCGCCTTCCCGCGCCGCCTTGCGCCACGGCGAGGAGGGCTTTCCGCTGCCGCTGCCCATATCGCGCTCCAGCGAGATGCGGCCAGTGCGGATTGCCGCACCGAACGGATCGGACGCCGATCCATCATCCGCCCAGGTGAAGGGCGCGGGCACCCGGCATCTGCCGATTTCGCCCGCGCCGGACATCATGCATACCGTCTTGCCCGCGTCGTGCTGGGCATAGCCCGCCCACGCCAGGAGATAGCCGCCGTCTTCCACCACTACGCGGCAGATTTCATCGAGCAGCATCTGTTCGTTCCGCGCGCGCAACAGGGTGCGGCTGCACTCGCTCAATACGCTCAATGTGCGATTGACCTGCTGCAGTTCAGCGGTGCGTTCGCGCACGCGCACGGCAAGCATGCTGTTGGCTTCCTGCAGGGCTGTCTGGGCCTGCTCGAGCAGGATGCCCTCGCGGCCAAGCCGGGTCAGCAGGCGCTGACGCTCGGCGGCATGGCGCAGGGTGCGCACGAGAAAGGCGCCGTCGAACTGGCCCTTGACCAGATAGGCCTGGGCGCCCGCCTGCACCGCCCGGTCGCCGACGGTGTCGTCATCCAGTCCGGTCATCACCACGACCGGCGCGCCTCCCGCGGCTTCCAGCACGAGCGCGAGCGCGTGTTCATGGCTTTCGCTGTCCGGCAAGCCCAGATCGAGCAGAATGGCATCGCAGCCGTCGGCGCGCAGCGCGGACAATGCTTCTGCCAGGCTGCCAGCGTGCAGCAGTTCGATGCCGCCGCCGACATCGGCCAGCGCTTCGCGCACCCAGCGGGCGTCGGCGGCATTGTCCTCGATCAGCAGCAGTTTCATGGCCCCCTCATCGAGCTTTCATGCCCATGGCGATGTTTGTAATATGGTTTGGAGGGAAATGCAAATCAAAACGATTCTGCGAACGCGTGCGCGCCCGCGAACTCATGCCGCCCCCTGCCGCGGGAACTCATCCGGCAATGCAACGTAAAACGTCGATCCCTCGCCGGGGACGGACTCCACCCAGATGGCGCCGCCGTGGCGCTCGACGATGCGCTTGCACAGGGCCAGGCCGAGGCCGGTGCCGGGATAGCTCTCGCGCCCGTGCAGGCGATGGAACAGCTGAAATATCTTCTCGTAATATTTCGCCTCGATGCCGATGCCGTTGTCCTGCACCGACAACAGCCAGCCCCGCGGCGGCGCGCCGTCGGGAAGCCCGATGCCGGCGCCCTCGATGCGGCTGGCCGCGACATGGATGCGCGGCGCCGCTTCACCGCGGTATTTGATGGCGTTCCCGACAAGATTCTGCAGCAGCCGGCGCAACTGGCTTTCATCTCCCGTCACCACCGGCAGCGTATCATGTGTCACCTTGGCCGCGTTTTCCCCGATCGCCAGCCTGAGGTCGCCAATCACTTCGTCCAGCACACCGTTGATATCCACCGGTGCAAAGGGCCGTCCCTGGGTCTGCACACGCGAGTAGTCGAGCAGATCGCGGATCATGCCCTGCATGCGGGTCGCGCCGTCCACGGCAAAATCGATGAATTCGCGGCCGTTGTCGTCCAGTCTGTCCTTGTAACGCCGCTCCACCAGCTGCAGGTAGCTCGCCACCGTGCGCAGGGGTTCCTGCAGGTCGTGCGAGGCCACGTAGGCGAAGCGCTCCAACTCGCGGTTGGAGGCGGCAAGCTGCGCGGTACGCTCCGCCACCCGCCGCTCCAGCTCTTCGTTCAGTTTCTGCAGGGCCTCTTCCGCCTGTTTGTGCGCGGTGATGTCGCGCGTGATATTGACAAATCCGACCTGCTCGCCGTTTTCGTTGTGAATCGCGTTGATGATCACATTCGCAAAAAAGCGGGAGCCGTCCTTGCGCACCCGCCAGCCTGTATCCTCGGCCCGGCCCTCGGCCGCCGCCTTGCCGAGCAGGGCCGCGGGCTTGCCGATGGCAAGGTCCTCCGGCGGGTAAAAGCGCGAGAACTGCTGGCCGATGATGTCCTTGTCCTCGTAGCCCTTGAGCCGCCGCGCACCCGCGTTCCAGGTCACCACATGACCGCGGGGGTCGAGCATGAAAATGGCGTAATCCCTGATGTTGCTCGTCATCAGGCGCAGGCGCTGCTCGCTGTCGCTGAGCGCGGTCACCTGCGTCTGCAGCGACTCCGCCATCCTGTTGAATGCGGCGGCGAGCTCACCAACTTCGTCGCCGGATTCGACCGCCAGCCGCAGCCCCAGATCGCCGCCGGCGATTTTCTCGGCCCCGTCGCGCAGCGCACGAAGCGGGCGCGAAATCGAACGTGCCGTGGCAACCGCAACCAGGCCGGCGATGAGCAGGGCGACGAGCGCAGTCACCGTGGTCATTTTCTGCAGCGCCGCCAATGGCGCGAAGGCCACCCTGCTGGGCACGTCAAGGAATACATACCAGGCGGTCTGCTCCCAGCGCTCGCCGGAAATGCCCTCCTGCGCGCCCGCCATTGCCACGCGCGAATGCAGGCGGAGCGGCACTGGCGCATAGGCCCGCAGCCGCCAGCCGGCATCGCCTTCGGCTTCCGACCAGCCGGCAAGCTTTGCGCGCATGGCCGCCTTTTCAGGCGCCCTGAGCACAGGCGCGCCGCTCTTGCCGACATATGCAATGATGCGGCCATTGGCGCGCGCCAGAAATGTGCGCGTCCCCTCCGGCAATCTGTCGGTCAGCGGCAACGCAAGCAGCGCGTCGAGCGTGTAATGGGTCTTGATGATGCCGATGACGCGGTCGCCATCGCGCACCGGCGCCGCCACGCCGACGACCATGGCGTTGGCGGTTTCGTCGTGGCCGCGGTCATCCAGAAACACCTCGCCGCGGCCACTGGCGAAGGACTCCTGCCACCATTGTTCATCCGCCTGCTGATAATCGGAGAGCCTGCCGGTTGCGCCCACCACCGCCCCGTGCCGGTCGGTGACGAAGATCTCGCCATAGCGGTGGGGTGCCGCCTGCATCCATTCGCGCAGTATGTCGGACAGCGCGCTTCCCAGAACCCGCCCGGCGGCGGCGCTTTGCGCCCTGCTGGCGATCCATTCCGCATCGATTGCCTGGATGCGTTCGGCGATTGCCGCATCGCTTTGCCCCTCATAGGCGTGATTCGCCCGGCGCAGCGCGGCCAGCACAGACTGCCGCTTGGCCAGATGTTCGGTTTCGAGTATGCGTTCGTGCATCAGGACTTCAATATTGCCGGCGCCTTCGCTGGCAAGGTTCTGATAATTCCCGCCTATCGACTGGCGCAATGCCAGGCGCGCACTGTGTACGCCCAGCATGGCGACGAATGCCGTGGAGATCAGGGTAATGCCGACAAACAGCAGGACGAGGCGGGTGCCGATTTTCATGGGCCTGCCTTGTCTGCCTCCTGCGCGGTCAGCCACAGCGACGCGCCCAGCAGGATGAACAGCATTGCCGTGTGCGCAGCCATGGCGGTGCTGAAGTTTGCGCGGTAGTAATAAAGCGCCGGCGCATCGAGCAGATAGCCGAGCAGCGCAATGACGCCGATCACGAGCAGCGCCGTGCCGGCAAGGCGCCACAAGGTCGGCTTGCCTTGCGGCACGAACATCGCCACCAGCCCGACCTGCGCGATCAGGATGAAACTGACCATGGTCATGAAGGAGGGGCGGCCCGGGCTCACCGTTTTCACCGCACTGTCGCCCTCCTGAACGATCATGTCCGCCACGGCAATGTCTATGCCCAGGACGTTGGCGGTCAACAGCGCCGCCATCGGCAGCAGGATCATGAGCACCAGCACCGGCAGCAGCACCTGGGCCCAGGCCCGGTCGCCGCGCGCGATGCGGCCGACGCAATAGACCATTGTTCCGGCCAGCATGAAAGAGAAGGCTGTGGAGAATTTCATGCTCACCCAGCCGGGGTAGATGTTCCTGAGGGCAGGAAAATCGAACAGCCAGCCGATCACGACCGACACGCCGATTACGGAAACGATGGCACAGAGGGTGTTTGCGCCGATGACGGCCCGTCGCGCGGCGTCGCTTCGCGGCATGTCTCCTTGCTCCGCCGCGTGGCGCGCCTGTCCGCTCAGCACGGCGGCTTCACCGAACGGCGTGGCGAAGGCAGGGCAATTCGCGAACCGATTTGCGCATGCCGCGCCAAACCGCTGGCCGGCCTCCGTGGCGCGAAGCGGGAAGACAGCGCCGCCGGCGGTCTGCGCGGGCTCAGGAAGGCCGGCAGAATCGTACGCATGCTGCCACGAACCGGAATATTCATGCGCCCCCCAGTCATTAATTATTCTGGCCGGTCTGGTGAAATATCGGCGGCTGGCCGGGCTGGCCATTGAATGCCACTATAGAGCATGGCCTCAGGCATGCCAACCATCCCGCCCGCAGAAATGAAACCGGCGCGGTGCCGTGAAAAGACATGCACACTCGGGAGCGTGAGCGCAGGCCGGCAATGGCATGGCGACCGCCATTGCGGACACTTTTGAATGGCGCCCCCGACACGAATCGAACGTGTGACCCTCCCCTTAGGAGGGGGATGCTCTATCCACTGAGCTACGGGGGCGAGG
>JAJZPR010000074.1 GCA_021847835.1 Pseudomonadota bacterium | reverse complement strand
GAGACGAAGATGAGGAAGACTTTACTGCCGAGTCTGCGCCCTCGCCGGCAAAGACGTAACGGTTGCCGAAGCACTGTAACGGTATGTGGTTTCGACTCGTTGCTTGCCGATGTTGGCATAGGCAGCGCGCGTACCTTGGCTGTGCAACATTCGGGCAGGGTGGGGCGCAACGCTAGGAGATAAGTGAAAAAATGGATATTGAAACTGAATTTCTTTATGCCTCGCGCATGGTGCTTGCTGCGCTGATAGGTGGCTTGATCGGTTGGGAAAGAGAACGCCATGCCAGCGATGCGGGCATTCGAACTTACATGGCGATTTCTATAGGTGCTTGCGCTTTCAGCTTGATATCTTTTCACACGGTCAATGATGCTGGCCGTATCGCAGCCCAAGTGGTCACCGGCATGGGTTTTATCGGAGCGGGGGTCATTTTTCAGGGCCAAGGCGGAATTGCGGGATTGACGACCGCCGCAACGCTCTGGGCGACAGCGGCGGTGGGCATGGCCAGCGCTTTCGGGATGTATGTGTTGGCGATCCTCACTGGGGGGCTGATTTTTGTAACCCTCGCGCTTCACCACTTACCCGGCTGGAAGCGGCTTAGCAAAAATTATGACAACCAAGACCATCTCCAGTAAGCAGGTGTCGTCAGTTTTTGTCATCGTTAAAACAATTGCAAAGGAGTAAATCATGGGACTGTTTGGTCGGGTGTTAGATAATTTGATGGGCGGTAAATTCGGCGGACATCATGGGGGCTACCAAGGCGGTCACCATGGCGGCTACGGCGGTAATCCGGGTTATCCCCAGGGTGCTGGCCCAGGTGGCGGCAATCCTGGCAACCCGTGTCCTAAATGCGGCAGCGCCAATGCGAGCGATGCGCGCTTTTGCCAGCAATGCGGCGCTTCCCTGTCGGCCGGCAAATGTTCCGGCTGCGGCGCGGAACTGCCGGCGGGCACCAAGTTTTGCAGCCAGTGCGGCAAACCCCAGCAGTAACGCAGCGCATACCCCGCTGCAGTCATTGGATTCTTGAGGAGCCGCATCATGGCCGAAAAACTAAAGCTGGACTTGTCCCTGATCTTGCCGGACATCCCGGATGAGCGCGACGCTTGCGTGGAGCGGCTGACCGAATTGCTGCAGGCCGAAGGCCTGGAAAAGGTACACCTGGTCCGCGAAGATGGCAGTGCCCGCCTGTGTTTGCACTACGACCCGCAGCGGTTCAGCGTGAGCCGGGTGCGCGAGCTGGCGCAGGCGGCTGGGGCGAAAATCGCCAATCGCTTCCACCATGAAAGCCTGCGCATCGACGGCATGGACTGCGCCACCTGCGCCACGGTGATCGAGCACGCCCTGCAACGCACCGACGGCGTGCTGGAGGCTTCGGTGAGCTATGCCGCGGAACGCCTGCGGCTGGAATACGACAGCGAAAAAATCGCGCGCCAGGCGATCGTCCGGCGCATCGAGGCGCTGGGCTATGGCGTGCTGGAGGAAGGCCGCGAGGCCGGATGGTTCGCCGAGCATCGCGAGCTGATCTTCAGCGGCGTTGCTGGCTTGTTGTTGCTGGCGGGCTGGCTCATGGGGCTCGCCGGATGGCCGCGCGGTCTTTCGCTCGGCTTGTTGCTCGGCGCCTATGCGGCGGGCGGTTTCTATACCCTGCGCGATGCCTGGCAGAGCGTGAAGAGCCGCAGCTTCGACATCGACATCCTGATGATCGTTGCGGCGGCCGGGGCCGCCGCGCTCGGCGCCTGGGAAGAAGGCGCGCTGCTGCTGTTCCTGTTCAGTCTCGGTCATGCATTGGAGCACATGGCCATGGACCGCGCCCGCCGTGCCATCGAGGCGCTGGCGGAACTGGCGCCCAGGACCGCCGTCGTGCAGCGCGATGGCACGGAGATCGAGGTGCGGGTCGAAGACTTGCAGCGCGGCGACCGGGCGATCGTCAAGCCCGGCCAGCGCATCCCCGCCGACGGCCAAGTTGCATCCGGCAACTCGGCGGTGGACCAGGCTCCGGTCACCGGCGAATCCATGCCGGTGGACAAGCAGCCGGGCGACAAGGTGTTCGCCGGCACGGTCAACGGCGAAGGCGCGCTGGTCGTCGAGGTCACCAAACTGTCGCGGGAGAGCACGCTGGCGCGCATGGTGGAGATGGTGGCCGAGGCGCAGACGCAAAAATCCCCCACCCAGAGATTCACCGACCGCTTCGAGCGCATCTTCGTGCCCGTGGTGCTGATGGGCGCCGCGCTGCTCATCGTGCTGCCGCCGCTGTTCGGCTTTCCTTTCGCCGAATCCTTCTACCGCGCCATGGCGGTGCTGGTGGCGGCCTCGCCCTGCGCGCTCGCCATCGCCACGCCGTCGGCGGTGCTCTCGGGCATCGCCCGCGCGGCGCGCGGCGGTGTGCTGATCAAGGGCGGCGCCCACCTGGAAAACCTCGGCACGCTCAACGCCATCGCCTTCGACAAGACCGGCACGCTGACCGTGGGCAAACCCCAGGTGACCGACGTGGTCACCGTCAGTGGCAGCGAGGACGAGCTGCTCGGGATCGCCGCCGCCGCGGAAAGCCGCAGCGCCCATCCCCTGGCCCAGGCCGTGGTGGCGGAAGCGAAGCGGCGCGGTTTGGATTGGAACGAGGCCGGAGAGGTCGAAGCCGTGACCGGCAAGGGCCTGCGCGCCCAATTCGACGGGAAGAAGATCGCCATCGGCAATGCCAGGCTGTTCGAGGGCGCAGCCATCCCCGAGGCGGTCCGGCAGCACGCCGAGCGCCTGGAGGCGGAAGGCAAGACCACCATGCTGATCCAGGCCGACGGCCGCTTCCTCGGCGTCCTCGCCCTGGCCGACACGCCGCGCGAAGGCGTGCGCGACGTGCTCTCGCGCCTGCACCGGATCGGCATCCGCAAGACCATCATGCTCACCGGCGACAACGACCGCGTGGGCCGCGCCATCGCCGACGCGGTCGGTCTGGACGAAGTGAAAGCGGGGCTGTTGCCGGAAGACAAGGTCAAAGCGATGGAAGAACTCGGGCAACGCTACGGCCAGGTGGCCATGGTCGGCGACGGGGTCAACGACGCCCCGGCCATGGCGCGCGCCACGGTGGGGGTCGCTATGGGCGGCGCGGGGACGGATGTGGCGCTGGAAACCGCCGATGTGGCGCTGATGGCCGACGATCTTTCCAAGCTGCCCTTTGCCGTGGCTTTGAGCCGCGCATCGAGACGCATCATTCGCCAGAACCTGTGGGTGTCGCTGGGCGTGGTGGCGCTGCTGATTCCCTCCACCCTGTTTGGTTGGGCGGGGATCGGCCTGGCAGTGTTGATACATGAAGGTTCAACCATCATTGTCGTGGTAAACGCCCTGCGTTTATTGGCTTACAAGACTTCTTCCGTGGGTGAAAGCTTCCGAAAGCAGTAACGGCTGCACATATGGGAAATGCGATGCGGTGCAAATCGCGGGGATCAAAGGCTTGGTGGCCGGTTCGGCGAAGATAACCAAAATGCCACTTGATTAGTCCCCAACCTCAGCCAGTCTGATCACTGGTAGCCGCCCGCTTTATTGAGGAAAT
>JAJZPR010000043.1 GCA_021847835.1 Pseudomonadota bacterium | reverse complement strand
GCACAACCGCTTCTTCGCCACCTTGGACGAATTGCTCGCCGCAGTCGAGCAATGCTTCGACCGCTGGCGACAATCCAATTCAGTGCTGCGCAGATTATGCGGCATCATTTAAGACGCTATGTTTAGTTATCAGTCGTCAGTTTTCAGTAAAGGCGAAACCACCGAATTGAAAACCGATAACTGACGACTGATAACTAAAGACTGCCTTCACTCAACCAGCCACAGCCGTGCAAGGTTGACGTCCTGCACCCGGCTGCCCAATAGCCTCACCCTGCCCTGCTGGCGGTCGTCTCCGGTGGTGCTGAATTCGAAGCGGAAATGGCGTTCGAAGACCGCCCGCCCATCGACATCGCGGGCCAGGCGCAGGCTCGACTGGCTCACGGTGTCGTCGAGAAACTGCACCTCGGCTTCCTCGCACGCACGGCGCGCGGCGGCATAAGCGGTTTCGCGCGCCTTGAGGCTGTCGAACACGAACCAGATCGCCGCGCCGAGCAGCAGGAGAACGATGAGTTCCGTCATGGGAAAAGGCAATCAGCCACGAGAAAACCAGGTGCAAGTTTCAAGATTCAAGTTACAAGGTTCTTTCTTGAAGGCGCGTAGCGCCGCTCTTGCAACTTGCATCTTGCACCTCGCCTTTCTTCGCGCCTCTGGGGCTCGAAGTCAAAGCTTTCTGAATTTATTCCTGCGTCGGCGGTGGCATGCGGAACAATGCCGCCACCTGCTTGGCCGGGCGCTTGGACGGCGAGGGAGAACTCACGGGCACCGGGCGCGAGATGACAGGCGCCGGTGCGGCGGGGGGACGGTAGTCCGGCACCTGCGCGGCGCCCGGGGAGTAGCCCGGCACCAGCACCTGGTCGATGGTCTTGCCGATGAGCTTCTCGATGTCCTTGAGGTAGCGCGCCTCGTCCTCTGTCATCAGTGAAATCGCCTCGCCGGATGCGCCGGCGCGGCCGGTGCGGCCGATGCGGTGCACGTAGTCTTCCGCATTGTGCGGCAGGTCGTAGTTGACCACGTAGGGCAGCGCGGAAATGTCCAGGCCGCGCGCGGCGACGTCGGTCGCCACCAGCACGCCGACCTCGCCTGCCTTGAAGGCGTCCAGCGCCTTGATGCGCTCGCCCTGGGTCTTGTCGCCGTGGATGGCGGCGGCGTGGATGCCGGACTTGTTCAGTTCGTTCGCGAGCCGGTTGGCGCCCAGCTTGGTGCCGGTAAACACCAGCACCTGGTTGAGCTTGCGGTTGCGGATGAGATGGATCAGCAGCGCGCGCTTCTTCTCGTGGTGCACGGGGTGCAACACCTGGGTGACGTTTTCCGCGGTGGCGTTGCGGCGCGCGACTTCGATGCGCTGGGGATTGTTCAGGATGGTGCGCGCGAGCGTCTCGATTTCCTGCGGGAAGGTGGCCGAGAACATCAGGTTCTGGCGCTGTTGCGGCAGCAGGCCGATGATGCGCTTGAGATCGGGCATGAAGCCCATGTCCAGCATGCGGTCGGCCTCGTCCAGCACCAGCATGGACACCTGCGACAGCGACAGCGTCCTGTTCTGCACGTGGTCGAGCAGGCGACCGGGCGTGGCGACGAGGATTTCGACGCCGGTTTTCAGCGCCGGGATCTGGGTGTCGATGTTGACGCCGCCGTACACGCACAGCGATCTGAGCGGCAGATATTTGGTGTAGGCCTTAATGCTTTCCTCGACCTGGATCGCCAGCTCGCGCGTGGGCGCGAGGATGAGCGCGCGGATGGGATGGCGCGCGGGCGAGGTGCTGGTGCTGGCCAGGGGCGCGAGCTTCTCGATCATGGGCAGCGCGAAGCCGGCGGTCTTGCCGGTTCCGGTTTGCGCGGCGGCGAGCACGTCGTGGCCGGCCAGCGCCACGGGAATCACGGCGGCCTGGATCGGCGACGGCTCCTTGTAGCCAAGGTCGGTCAGGGCATTGAGTATTTCGGGGCGCAGCCCCAGGTCGGTAAAAGCCATATTCTCCTAAGGGGCGGGCTAGTCGATGACCCGCCAGTCAAACCCGCCGTCCTGGCAGGCCACTTCTATCCATTCCGCTTCGCAGCCGAGCGCCTCGGCCAATGCCTTTCTCGCCAGTGCCGGAGTATTGTTCTTCTGCGAAAGATGTGCCGCAATCACGTGGCGCAACGCGGATACGTCCATCTGCCTCAGCAGCTCCGCCGCCTGCCGGTTCTCCAGGTGCCCGTAGCGTCCGCCCACGCGTTTCTTCAGGCCGGGCGGATAGGGCCCGTTCGCGAGCATGTCGGCATCGTGATTGCATTCCAGCACCAGCGCCTGCATCCCGCCCAGGCTGGCGGCGATGTGCGGCGTGACGTGCCCGGCATCGGTCAGCACGCCCAGCATGCGCGAGCCCGAGCGGAACACGAACTGCACCGGCTCGCGCGCATCGTGCGGGACCGCGATGGGTTGTATCTCCAGTTCACCCACCGAAAACGACCGATGCGGATCGATCATTTCCACCCAGGGCAGCGCGTCGCTCTGCATGCGCCAGTTGATCCAGGTGCCGTGCGTGCACCACACCGGCAACTCGTACTTCGCCGCCAGCCTGGCCACGCCGCCGATGTGGTCGCTGTGCTCGTGGGTCACGACTACCGCGTCCAGATCTTCCGGCGCCAGGCCCAGGCGTTCCAGGCGCGCGCGGGTTTCCGTCAGCGAAAACCCGCAATCCATCAACACCCGCGTCGAACCCGCTTCGACGACCAGCCCGTTGCCTTCGGAGCCGCTGCCGAGACTGGCAAACCGCATGGGCAGCCTATTCGCCTGACGAAATGCCGGTTGATTCGATCGCACCCAAGGGTGCTCCTACAAGGCTTTGTTTTTGTAGGAGCAGGCTTGCCTGCGAATGAATCATTTCAGTTCCTTGTACAGCAGATTGACGATCCGCTTGTGCGTATTGGAGTCCACCGGCTTGCCGTCGCTGCCGGCAACCATGACACGCGTCTTGTCGCCCTGCTCCACCACCCTGATCTGCAACTGCGGCGAGGTCTGCTCCTTCTTGCCCTTCCAGAAGGCGAACTTGGCGAACAACCCCTCGTCGCGCTTGCTCTCGTTGTCGATCTGCGGGTCGATGTAGCGCACGTAATAAGTGCCCTTGGAACGATCGCGGTCCTCGACGGCAAAACCGATGCGGTCGAGCGCCAGGCCGACGCGGCGCCAGGCGCGGTCGAAGGCCTCGTCCATTTCCAGCTCGCCGCCGGCGATACGCGCCATCTCCGGCGCCTGCTGCCTGGCGAGCAGGGTTTCGGCACGCTTCTCTTCCACGCCGAAGCGCAGCATCAGGCGGCGCAGCATCTCGGCCTCCAGTTCGGGATCGGCCGGGCGCGGCTGCCATACGGTCTTGTCCTTGCCCTCGGTGGCATACACCTCGTACATGCCGCGGTGGCTGACGTAGATCTCGGTGCCGTTCGCGCCTTTCTCGATGCGGGTGCGGAACTTGTCGCGCTCGGGCGTGGAATACAGGCCCTCGATCACCTTGCCGATCGAGCGGCGGATGAAGTCCTGAGGGATATTGGCGCGGTTTTCCGCCCAGTCGGTCTCCATCACGCCGGTTTCCTTGGACTCCAGGTTGACGATGAAGCCGAGTTCCTGCCAGAAGTCCTTGATGACCGGCCACACCTGCTCCGGCGCGGCCGATACCACCAGCCAGCGCTGGCTGCCGGCGCGTTCGATGCGCGCCTTTTCCTGCTCGGGCAGCAAGGTGGCATCGGCTGCGGGCCTTTCCTTGCGCTCCTTGGAATAGGCGGAATAGGTCGCCGCGCCGGAAGCGCCGGCGTCGGGGATGCTGTAGCGGTTGTCGCCGGTAGGTGCGGTAAGGTCGGGCGGCACTTCCAGCGAGGGGGCCTTGCCGGCCGACTTGTAATCGATCTTCTTCGGTTCCAGCATTTCGCAGCCGCCCAAGGCCAGCGCGGCGATCGTCACGGGAACCATCAAACGCATGTTCAAACGCATCTTCATCCTCACAGAACGCCGGCCTGCTTCATCACGCCGCGCAAGGTTTCATGGTGGACCGCAGACAGCGGAGACAGGGGCAGCCGCAGGCCATGCTCGATTTTGCCCATTTCGGCCAGCGCCCACTTCACCGGAATGGGATTGGCTTCCACGAACAGCTTGGTATGCAGGCCGAACAATTGCAGGTTGATCTCGCGGGCGCGCTGCAGGTTCCCCGCGAAGGCCGCTTCGCACATCTCGTGCATCAGCCTGGGCGCGACGTTAGTGGTCACCGAAATCACGCCGTGCCCGCCCAGCAGCAGGAAGGCCAGGCCGCTGGCGTCGTCGCCGCTGTAAAGCGCGAAGTCGGCGGGCGCGCGGCGCATGAGGTCGGTGCCGCGTTCCATGTTGCCGGTGGCGTCCTTGATGCCGACGATGTTGGGAATTTCCGCCAGACGCAGCACGGTATCGTTGGCGAGGTCGGCCACGGTGCGGCCGGGCACGTTGTAGAGGATGACCGGGATGTCCACGCCTTCGGCGATGGCCTTGAAATGGCGGTACAGGCCTTCCTGCGTGGGCTTGTTGTAATAGGGCACCACCGACAGCACGGCGTCGGCGCCGGCGGCCTTGGCGCAATGCGTGAGTTCGATGGCCTCGCGCGTGGAATTGCCGCCAGTGCCGGCGATCACCGGGATGCGCCCGGCGATCTGCTCCACGGTCACGCGGATGAGTTCGCAGTGCTCGTCGTAGTCCACTGTGGGCGACTCGCCCGTGGTGCCGACCACCACGATGCCGTCGGTGCCCTCCTCGACATGCCAGTCGAGCAACTTGCGCAGGCCTGGAAAGTCCAGGCTGCCGTCTTCATGCATGGGGGTGACGATCGCCACCAGACTGCCCTTGATCATTGATATCGAGGCTGAAAATAAAAGGGCAATTCTAAACCATTCATGGGACAAGCTGGGGCAATACGCGCAGAAACAGGCCACCGAGGCCGGATACCAGCAGGGGCACGGCCAGCGCCAGCCCGCCCAGCAAAGCGAGCGCCCCCACCGTCAGGCCCACGGAAAAGCTGTCCACGCCGGGCAGCGTGCGACTCATGACGGCGAAGGCGAAATGCGCCAGCAGCACCAGCACCAGCAGGGGCAGGCCCAGCTGCAGCGCAGCCGCCAGCAGCGTGCCGCCCGCCTCGGCCAGCTCCCGCGCCGAGGCGGCAGCAGGCAAGGCGGTTGCGGGCACGGCGGCAAAGCTCGCATCGATGGCCTGCACCACCAGCAGATGGCCGTTGGCGGAGAAGAAGGCCAGCAGCGCCAGCCACCAGGCCAGGCCTTGCAGCACCGGATCGAGCCCCCCCTTCTGCGCGGGCGCGACCTGGGTCAGCCCCAGGCTGGCGGTCAGCCCGACCATGGGCAGCGCGACCTCCGCCACCGCCACCAGAATCCGCGCGGCAAAACCCAGGAGGGCACCGGTCAGAAAGGACAGCGCCAGTGCAATCAGGCCGGCGGTCGAGGCCGGCTCAAGCTCTGCCGCGCCCAGCCCGGGCACCCACACCCACGCCAGCGCGCCGGCCACGAACAGGCGCAGGCTCCAGGGCAGCCTGCCCACGAGCGGATCGACCGCGGCCCAGCCCAGCAGGTGCGCGAACACGAACAGCCAGGTTTGCAGCAACGGCTGGTACAGCACCAGATCCATGCTATTCGATCAGGCCGGGAAACCCGCCCAGCACCTCGCGCGCGAACTCGACCAGGCTGCCCCCCATCCACGCGCCGAGCAGCGCCAGCACCAGGGTGAGCACGAGCAGCTTGGGCACGAAGGACAGCGTGGGTTCGAGGATCTGGGTGACGGCCTGGAACACGCTCATCAGCAGCGCGGTTGCCAGCAGCGCGCCCAGCATGGGCAGCGCGATCCAGAACGCGAACCACAGGGTTTGCGAAAGCAGACCGTCCATCAGAAGCTCGCCACCAGCGAACCCACCAGCAGATGCCAGCCGTCGGCCATCACGAACAACAAGAGTTTCAGCGGCAACGCCACCATCTGCGGCGGCACCATGACCATGCCCATGCCGGTGAGCACGCTGGCCACCACCAGGTCGATGACGAGAAAGGGCAGGATGACCATGAAGCCGATCTGGAACGCGGTCTTCAGTTCGCTGGTGACGAAGGCCGGCGCCAGCGCGTGGAAAGGCACGGCCTCGGGTTTTTTCAGATCGACCTCGGCGCCTTCCGGCATGAAGATGGCCAGGTCGTCGGCGCGCGTCTGCCGCAGCATGAAGCCCTTCAGCGCATCGCCCGCCTTCTCGCGCGCGGACTCGGCGGCAAGCTGGCCCTTGCCGTAGGGCTCGAAGGCCTCGGCCTGGATTTTCTGCACGACCGGATACATGATGAAATAAGTCAGCAGCATGGCCAGCCCGATCAGCACCAGGTTGGGCGGCGCGTACTGGTTGCCCAGGCCCTGGCGCAGCAGGAAGAACACCACCGCCACGCGCGTGAAGGCGGAAACACTCAGCAGCAGCGCCGGCAGGAAAGGCAGCAGCAGCACATAGGGCAGGCTGTCGGCGGGAATCGAATAGGTCTGCCCGCCCGGCGCGGGCGCGGTCTGGAACAGGGCGAAACCCTGTCCTGCGGCCAGGGCGTCGATGCTGACAAAAAAAACAGTCGCAGCCAGGAAGGCCATCAGATGCTTCATGTCAGAAACCCCACTTCAAGCCACAGAGGACACAGAGGTCACAGAGGGAAAATAAAACCCTGCGCTGTTGTCGATACTCAACTGCCGGGTGATGGCCACGGCGCTTCAAAATGGGATTTGCTCTGTGTCCTCTGTGGCTCACTGCTTTTTTCAGGTTCATGCCTTGCCTCCCGGCCTGGGCAGGGTGTGCAGCGTGCGCACCTGGCCGCCGCCCACGCCCAGCACCAGCCAGGTGTCCTCCACCTCCACCACCACGACGCGCTCGCGCGGCCCCACCATGGTGGCGCCGACGAGCCTGACCGGGCCGGACTTGCCGACCTGCGGCAGGTAGCGCTTGACGAGCCAGGCCGCCAGCACGAACAGGCCCAGTATCAAGAGCAGCGACAGCAGCATGCCGGCCACGCCCGCGGCATTGCCGGCCGCCCAGGCCGATGGGCTTGCCGTCAATATGATTCCCGTCGCGATTCTCTTCATGCCTTCTCCCTGACGACCCGGCGCGCCCAGCCCATGGCCTGTGCGCCGTTCCAGAAAATTTCGATGATCCCCTGCCGGCCGCCCAAGGCCACATGCAGGCGCATGGACTGCGGCCACACCGCTTCGCCGGAATTGATCACGGCTTCAGCCAGCGCGCGGCCAACCAGGGCGCGCAAAGGATCGGACAGGCTGGCGTCCTTGAGCGCCCGTTCATGCGTTCCGGGCCTGCCGCCCAGGCGCAGGGCCAGCCACGCCGCGGCCAGTCCCGGCTCGATCGCGATCATGGGTTCCTCGCCGGCCGTCCCGACCTGCGCTCCGCCGCCCTGCGCTTCGCTGACCTCGGCCGGCACGCCCAGGCTGGCAAGCAGCCGCTGCCGCAAACGGGACGCGAACGAGCGCACCGCGCTGTTTGGCGACAGCGCCTGCAGATAGGCTCGTTCCCGAGGATCAAGCGCTGGCAGCCGCATCGTTCGAGCTTACGGAGAACAAGGTGAAACCGCGTCACCCTGCTCATTGAAGCCGCGCGCATAGGCGTTGCGGGTGGAAAGCTCGTCATGCAGGCGCTGCTCGCGCTTTTCTTCCAGCCTGCGCTGTTCAAGCGCATGCCGACGCGCCAGGAACTGCAGGGCCAGCGCCCGTTTTTTCTCGACCTGCCAGGCATCCAGCGTGAACCGCCATTCGCAACGGGCGCTTTCCAGGTCGCGCGCAGCAGCCTTCATGTCGGCCTGCCAGCGCCGCAGCGCCGCACTGGCTGCCTGCGCCACGGCTGCTGAGCAGCCCTGGCGCATTTTCATGTTGAGCGCGTCCGTATAAAGATGGCGGCGCTGCTCCAGCCTGACCTGATGCGTGCGCGCATTCAGCCAGGCCACGTAAGCCAGCTTGACCAAGCGCGACTTCGCCTCCGCCCTGCGTTCGGCAAGGTCCAACGCGGGCTGAAGGGGAAAGGCTGTCATGGCAACACCCTGGCCAGCTCGGCACTGGCTTCGGCCATGGTGACGCGCTGGTCCATGTCCTGCAACATGAAGGACTGCATCACCGGCTGCAGCTTCATCGCTTCGTCCAGCACCGGATCCGCTCCAGGAACGTAGGCGCCCACGGCAACGAGGTCGCGGCTGCGGCGGTAGCGCGAATACAGGTATTTGAAGTGGCGGATGCGCTCCATGTCCTCGGGCCTGGTCAGGTCCGGCAGGGTGCGGCTGATGGAGGACTCGATGTCGATGGCCGGATACAGCCCAGCGTCGGCGAGGTCGCGCGTGAGCACGATATGCCCGTCGAGAATCGAACGCGCCGCATCGGCGATGGGATCCTGCTGGTCGTCCTGCTCCATGAACACGGTGAAGAAGGCGGTGATCGAACCGCCGCCGCTTCTGGCATTGCCGGCGCGCTCGCACAGCTGCGGCAGCCTGGAAAAGACCGAGGGCGGATAGCCCTTGGTCGCGGGCGGCTCGCCGATCGCCAGCGCCACCTCGCGCTGCGCCATGGCATAGCGCGTGAGCGAATCCATGATGAGCAGCACGTGTTTGCCCTGGTCGCGGAAGTATTCCGCGATGGCCATGGCGTAGGCCGCGCCGTTCAGCCGCATCAGCGGCGGCGAATCGGACGGCGCCGCCACCACCACGGCGCGCGCCATGCCCTCGTCGCCGAGGTTGTTCTCGATGAAGTCCTTCACCTCCCGCCCGCGCTCGCCGATCAGGCCCACCACCACCACGTCGGCGTCGGTATAGCGCGCCATCATGCCCAGCAGTATGCTCTTGCCCACGCCGCTGCCGGCGAACAGTCCGAGGCGCTGGCCACGGCCCACTGTAAACAGCGCATTGATGGTGCGCACGCCCACGTCGAGCGGTTCGCGGATCGGCGCGCGCCCCAGCGGGTTGAGCGGGCGCGCGTACAGGGGGGCGCGGTCCTCGGCGGCCAGCGGCGCGCGGCTGTCCAGCGGCCGCCCGGCGCCGTCCAGCACCCGCCCCAGCAGCTGAGGACCGACGGCGACCTGGCGCACGCGGTCCTGCGCCCGGCGCTTGGGCATATAGCGCCGGCCCAGGCGCGGCGGCTGGGCCGCCAGAGGATTTTCCGGCGTCACGCGCGCGCCCGGCATCACGCCGTACACGTCGGTGGACGGCATGAGCAGGAGGCGTTCGCCGGAAAAGCCCACCACCTCGGCATCCACGCTGAGGCCGCCGGGCACGTGCACCAGGCACTGGCTGCCGATGGGCAGGCGCAGGCCCACCGCCTCCATGACCAGGCCCGCCACGCGCGTGAGACGGCCGCTTTCCGCCCACGGCTGGGCGAAGCCCACCGCACGCCGGCAGTCGGCCAGGTATTCGCGAAAGCGCACGGTACGGTCCATTTACTCGAGCCACTTCTTGCTGGAGCCCAGCACCGCGATCACCTGGTGCCAGCGCGTCTGCAAGGTGGCATCGAGATCGCCTTGCGGGGTTTCGATGAGGCAGCCGCCGCGCACGATGCGCGCATCCTCGACGATGCGCAGGCGGCTCTTGTCGAGCTGTTCGTTGAGGATGGGGCGCACCAGTTGCGCATCCTCCGGATTCAGCAGCAGCCGCGCCTCGCGCGTGGTTTCCGCCATCTGCCGCAAGGCCAGCCTGACCACGTCGAGGATGCGCTCGGGGCGCGCGGAAAGTTCGCCGACGATCACCTGCCGCGCCACGTCCAGCGCCAGGTTCAGCACCTCGTCGGCAAGGCGGAAATCGAGCGTATCCAGCGCCCCGTCCAGGCTTTCCGCCAGCTGGCGCAGGCGCTGCGTCTCCTGTTCCATCTCGCCGCGCCCCTGTTCGAGCCCCGCCTCGTAGCCCTGCCTGCGGGCCTCCTCGCGGGCCAGCCGGATGCGCTCCTGCGCCTCGGCCTCGCGGTCGGGCGCGGCCACGGCCTCCAGGCCTTCCCAGCGCTCGAACGCGCTGCGCGTGTCAGGGATGTCTTCGCTCATGATTCGAGTGTCGCTTCATCGGGTTGCGGTTGCGCCAGCTCCAGTTCGCCGGCGGCAGCCATGTTTCGCAGCAGTCCGAGCGTTTCCGCCTGGGCGGCTTCGATGTCGGCCACTTTTGCCGCGCCCAGCGCTTCGAGGTCATCCCTGAGCCGGCGTGCCGCCGCTTCCGGCATGCGCGCGAACAGATCTTCCACCAGATCCGGATCGGCGCCCTTCAGTGCCAGCAGCAGCGTGTGGCCGGGCACCGCCTTGAAGAAGCGGGTGCGCGACTCGCCCGACAGCCGCGCGAGATCGCCCAGCCCGAGCTGCTGTGCCTTCAACTGTCCCAGCAACTGCGGCGAATGCCGCGCCAGGCCGGATTCGACTTCTTCGCGCGCGGCCGGCGACAGGCGCGCCAGCAGGTCGGCGGCGAGGCTCGCGCCTGTCCGTTCCGGCTCCTCTCCCTGCAGCTGGCGGGCGAGCCATTCCTCCATCTCGCGCATGGCGTCGAGCGGCGCGCCCTGCCATTCGGCCAGCCGCTGCACGGCTTCCTGGCGCAGCGCTTCGGGCAGCCATTCCAGGGTGGCGGCGGCATGCGCGCGGTCGAGTTGCGCGAGCACGGCGGCGGCCAGTTGCGGATGCTCGTCCTTCAGCAGCGCCGCCACCTCGGCCGGCTCCCTGAAAGCCAGTTGCCGGATGCCGCTGCCCGCGCCGGCAATGCGCGACAACAGCATGCGGCCCCGATCGTCGCCCAGCGCGCGGGTCAGCGCGGCATCGAGGAAACGGTCGGCATCCGCGCCGATGCCGGTCTGGCACGCGGCCTCCGCCTCGTATCCATCGATGGCGGCCTCCACGCGTTCGCGCGGCAGCGCACCCAGCTCGCGCATGACGCGCCCCAGTTCGCCGACCTCGTAGGGCGACAGATAGCGGAATACCTGGGCTGCGGCGTCCTCGCCCAGCGCCAGCAGCAGGGCTGCGGATTTTTCCAGGCCCGCGCGGTTCATGGCTGCTGCATCCACAGTTTCACCACGCTGGCGGCGACTCTTGGATCGGCCAGCACGCTTTGGCGCAGGCTGTCGAGGCGCGCCTCGAACGCTTCGGCGGGCGGCTGCGCGGCCTGGGCCTCCTCTTCCGCCCTGCGCCTGCGCCGACGTAAACGCACGGATATCAGCAGCGCCAGCAGCAGGGCAAGCGCAAGGCCGGCATAGACGGGCAGCAGCACGTCATCCAGGCGGGGCAGCCGAGGCGACTGCGCTTGGGCGGGAAGGGAAGTTTTGCGCGGCGGTTCCGGCTGGGGTGCGGCGACGGGCGTTTCCGCCACCGGAAACGGCAGCATGATTACCTGGAGACTGTCGCCGCGCTCGCCGTCGAAGCCGATGGCCTGCCGCGCCAATGCCGCCAGCCTGTCCGGCTCGGCCAGTTCATTGCCGCCGTGCTCGTCCACCACGATCAGCGTCGAAACCTGCCGCAGGCTGCGGCGTGAAGCATCGCTGGTTTCCTCGTTTTCGCCGAAATCGATGCCGGCGGTGACCTGCACCCTGAACGCGGTGCCGCCGAGCACCGGCGCGAGCACGCGCTCGATCCTGCCCGCCAGATCGCTTTCCAGGCGGCGCGCGTATTCCAGTTGGTCCGGGCTGAGATCGCGCTGGGAAGCGGTCATCCCGGCGGCAAGCAGCGCGCCGCTCTGGTCGACGATGCTGATCTGGCCGGGACTCATGCCGGGCACGCCGCCGGCCACGATCTGACGCAGGGCCTCCACTTTTTCATCGCCGAACGCGGCGCCCCGCCTGAGCTTGACCAGCACCGAAGCCGCGGGTGGAATCCGCTCGCGCAAAAACGACGACTGCCGGGGCAGCGCGAGGTGCACGCGCGCGGATTCGACCCCTTCGACGCTTTCCAGCGAATGCGCGAGTTCCGCTTCCAGCCCGCGCTGGTGGCCCAGTCGTTCCTGGTAGGGGGAAAGGCCGAAACGCGGCCCTGTCGTCCCGCGCGCAAGAGCCTTGTCGCCCCTGGGCAGGCCCTGGGCGGCCAGCTTGTAGCGCGCGGCATGCAGATCACGGGACGGCACCTCGACCGAACCGTCTGCCTCGGACAGGCGATAGGGGATGTGCAGTCTTTCCAGCGCCTCGACCACCTCTCCGCCGTCGCGGTCGGACAGTCCGGCAAAGAGCACGCGGTATTCGCCCGGCGTCTGTGCGCCTTTCCACAAGAGCACCGCCGGCAAGACCAGCAAAAGCAGAATGAGTCCTCCCCATACCAGCCTTCTTGCGGGGCTGGCCGCGGCGTAGGCATCGCGCAATCCGGTATAGGTCAGTCCGTCGGCCATCGCGTGGTTTGCTTGGGCATCCTCCAGTAGTGACGGCGGCCCGTATGCCACGCTCGGGCGCGCCGCGCTTATGCGCCGATTATAGACGCGTCACAGCAAATCCGGCGCGATCACCGCGCGCAACGCCACCTCGTTGCCAGGTGCACGATCGCGGCTGGAAAACCACCACACCCCGCCCTTCCTGATCGAAAGCGACCCGCGCGCGCCCATCAGATGCGCCGCCACCTCACCCAGATCCGGCTGATGACCGGCGATCAGCACGCAAGTCTCATTGCTGCCCGGCCAGGTGGCGGCCTTGAGGATGGTTTGCACGCCGGCGCCGGGTGCCAGCCGGGACACGGTTTCGATTTTCCGGTTCAGCGCCTCGGCGGTCTGCAAGGCGCGCGCCGCCGGACTGGACAGCACCCTGCATTCGTCCGGCAGCCGCGTATTCAGCCATGCGGCCATTTTCGCCGCCTGCTTGCGGCCCTTGGGCGTAAGCTGCCGTGCCAGGTCATCGATGCCGTCCTCGGCTTCGGCATGCCGCCACAGAATCAATTCCACAATTTCGCTCCTCAGGGGTTGCCGCTCACAACCAGAGAGGCCGCAGGCGGGAAAATCCTTGCAAGGTTTTGCCGGTTTCGGCAATCCGGTTACGCATGCGCTCATCCAGTTCCCGCTCGAACTGCGCGGCAATCCCGTTCACGCGGCCGTCCCGGTTCAGCCGGCCGAGAAAGCGCAAGGCCGTACCGGCATCGTTCAGTTCGCCCAGTTCATCCTGCAGGGCCGCAAAACCGGCGGCGAACTTGCCACGCCCGCCGAACAGGCCGCCCAGATAGTCCAGCGCATAGCGCAACCGCTTCACCCGGATGCGCAGCGCATGGCGCTGCTCGGGGGATTGTTCCGCAAAGCCGCTCGAGGCGGCAAGTACCCGCCGATGCAGGCCGGCGAGCTTCTTCCTTGCAAAGCGCCTCAGCGCGGGCTCGTCCTGCATGGTTTCCAGCGCATTCAGCCAGCGGTGCATGGCCAGCAGGTCCGCGCCGGTCTGGGGCCTGAGCACCATGTCCAGCGCCGTGGCGCGCGCGCTCGCACGCGCGGCCCGCGCGCGCCGGGCCAGCAGCGTCATTTGCGCGGCCGGCAGCCGCGCGGCAAAGCGCGGCAAGGTCTCCAGCACGAACACATCCCAGTCCCGCGCCTCGCCCAGCGCCCGGCCCAGATCCGCGATGCGCGCCATTTCCGGGGCGGGCGGCGGGCAGTCCTTTTTGAACAGGCCGGCGGCAGAACGCAGACGCCTGAGCGCGACCCGCGCCTGATGCAGGTATTCCGGATCCTGCTCCGTCAACAGGCCGGGGAGATTGGCCTGCAACTGGGCCAGGCAGGCGCGTGCGATGCGTGCGAAGGCGGCACACACCGGCATGTCGCCGTCGAGTCCGGGCAGCGTCGCGCCCGCTGGCCTGTGCGGCTCGCCGCTTGCGAGCCGCGTGCCGCGTTCCGCCTTGCTGACGTCGAAGGGAATCAGCATGATCTGCTGCGCGAAGGTCTGCGCCAGCGCGTACAGGGCATCCACCGAGCCGGATTTGAGTTCCAGTTCGACTTCGCACAGGGGTTCGGACTTTTTGCCGGCGAGGATTTCCCCCCTGTCGAGCGCGACTTCCACCCGGCTGCCGTCGGGCGCGCGCAGGTTCCAGGCGGTTCGCTCAAAACGGGTTTCATATAGCGGCGCCAGGACCGCGCGCCACTTTTTGCGCACCAGCCGATTCGCCGCTTCCACCGGCAGGCGCAAGAAATCCGGCGCCGGCCCGGCGACGCCGGTTTCCAGCTCCAGCCTTTGCGACAGGCCGCCGCGCTTCTCGCCTTCGGTCTTGAGCGTCTGCACCCAGCGCCGGCCGATCTTTCTGACGCGCAGCGCGATGCCATGCCCGGCAAGCGCGAAGCCGGGCGTGTCGAAATAGAGCGTGTGCAGCCGTTGCCGCTGCGCACGCGCGCGCTTGAGCCGCGGGAGCGCGGCAAAAGCGGCGGCATCCTGCGGGCGCAGCCAGAGCTTCAGTTCGGTTTCGCCGGAAATGGCCTGCATGGCATGCGATAGATGAGGTTGTGCGCTTTTGCTAGCATTGGCTCAAGCATAATAACAATCTGCCCCATAGCTTATTACAGAAAATGAATCCGCCCCTGCCGGAGCAACTCATCAACCGCGAGCTCGGCATCCTCGAATTCCAGCGCCGCGTGCTGGCCCAGGCCGAGGACGAAGACACGCCCCTGCTCGAACGCCTGCGCTTTCTGTGCATCGTGTCGAGCAATATGGACGAGTTCTTCGAGGTGCGCGTGGCGGGCCTGAAGGAGCAGATCAAGGCCGGCATTGCGACGCCCTCGCCCGACGGACTCACGCCCAGGCAGGCCTACGCCGAGGTGCAGCGCGTGGCGCACGCGCTGGTGGCGAAACAGTACCAACTGCTCAACCAGACCACCCTGCCCGCGCTGGGCGAGCATGGCATTCGCTTCATCCGCCGCACCCAGTGGAACGAGGAACAGGCCGCCTGGATACGCGAGTATTTCTTCCGCGAGCTGATGCCGGTGCTGACGCCGATTGGATTGGACCCTGCGCACCCTTTCCCGCGCGTGCTCAACAAGAGCCTGAACTTCGCCGTGGAACTGAAAGGCAAGGACGCCTTCGGGCGCAACTCGGGCGCGGCCGTGGTGCAGGCGCCGCGCTCGCTGCCGCGCGTCATCCGCCTGCCGGAAGACATCGCCGGTTGCGAATACGGCTTCGTGTTCCTGTCCTCGATCCTGCACGCGCACGTGGGCGAGCTGTTCTCGGGCATGACGGTGGAGGGCTGCTACCAGTTCCGCGTCACGCGCAATTCCGACCTGTTCGTGGACGACGAGGAAACCAAGAACCTGCGCCAGGCCCTGCAGGGCGAACTGCCGCATCGCCACTTCGGCGCCGCGGTGCGGCTGGAAGTCGCCGACAACTGTTCCGATACCATGGCGGATTTTTTGCTTGCCCAGTTCGAACTCGACCGCAGCGACCTCTACCAGGTGCACGGCCCGGTCAACCTGGTGCGGCTGATGCAGGTGCCGGACTGGGTGGAACGGCCCGATCTCAAGTTTCCGCCCTTCACGCCCCGCCTGCCGGCGCGCATCGGCAAGGCGGCCAGCATGTTCGAGGTGATCGCCAAGGACGATCTGCTGCTGCACCATCCTTTCGAATCCTTCCAGCCGGTGATCGATTTCATCGACCAGGCCGCCGGCGACCCGCAGGTGGTCGCCATCCGCCAGACCGTGTACCGCACCGGCACCGACTCGCAACTCATGAACGCGCTGATCAGCGCGGCGCAAAGCGGCAAGGAAGTCACGGTGGTGGTTGAACTGCTGGCGCGCTTCGACGAGGAGGCCAACATCAACTGGGCGGCGCAGTTGGAGGAAGCCGGCGCGCACGTGGTGTACGGCGTGGTCGGGCACAAGACCCACGCCAAGCTCGCGCTGGTCATCCGCCGCGAGGAGGGCGGCCTGCGCCGCTACGCGCACCTGGGCACCGGCAACTACCACGCGCGCACGGCGCGCATGTACACCGACTTCGGCCTGCTGACGGCGAACGAAACCATTACCGCCGACGTCAACCAGATCTTCACCCAGCTCACCGGCCTGGGCCGCGCCGGCAAGCTGCATGCGCTTTTGCAGTCGCCCTTCACCCTCCATCCGGAAATCATCGCAGCCATCGAACGCGAGACCATCGCCGCCAGGGCCGGCCGGCCGGCCGCGATCATCGCAAAAATGAACGCGCTGCTGGAGCCGAAAGTGATCGCCGCCCTGTACGCGGCCTCGCAGGCCGGGGTCAAAATCGATCTCATCATCCGCGGCGTGTGCGCGCTGCGCCCCGGCGTGCCGGGACTGTCGGAAAACATCCGCGTGCGCTCGGTGGTCGGCCGCTTTCTGGAACACTCGCGCATCTTCTATTTCAAAAACCTCGGCGAGGAACTCGTCTATCTTTCCAGCGCCGACTGGATGGACCGCAACTTCTTCCGCCGCATCGAAACCTGTTTCCCGGTGCTCGACCCCAAGCTGAAAAAGCGCGTGATCCAGGAAGGCCTCAGGCCCTACCTGCGCGACAACCGGCAGGCCTGGGAAATGCAGGCGGACGGCAGCTTCCGCCGGCTGCACAGGAAACGCGCCAAAGCCTACTGTGCACAGACGGCGCTGCTGGCGCTGCACATGGAAAAATAAGCTTCATATTGCAGTCACAGCCGTGTCACACGGATGTGGCTTCATGCACACATGCTCAATCGTGTCATGGGCCTGCTGCGCTCCCCCGATGCACCGATGGTCTCAAGCTTTACGGGACCGGGAAACGCTCCCTCCCGCATTTCTCCCCATGATCCCTCAGGCGACCCGCCGCCAGAAAAAACCCGCCGCTACCGCACGCTGTGGATCTCCGACGTCCACCTCGGCACGCCCGGCTGCCAGGCGCACTACCTGCTGGATTTCCTGAAGCACAACGAATCGGACACGCTCTATCTCGTCGGCGACGTCATCGACGGCTGGCAGTTGCGCAAGGGCTGGTACTGGCCGCAGGCGCACAATGACGTGGTGCAGAAGATCCTGCGCAAGGCGCGCAAGGGCACGCGCGTGGTATACGTGCCGGGCAACCACGACGAAATGGCGCGCCAGTTCGCCGGCCTGTCTTTCGGCGAAATCGAGGTTGCGGACGAAATCATCCATGTCACCGCGGACGGGAAAAGACTGCTGGTCACGCACGGCGACCTGTTCGACGGCGTCATGCAGCATGCGCGCTGGCTGGCCTATGTCGGCGACTCGCTCTACACCATGACCCTGGTGCTGAACCGCTGGTTCAACTGGGCACGCTCGCACTTCGGCTACTCCTACTGGTCGCTGTCGCAATACCTCAAGCACAAGGTCAAGAACGCGGTCAGCTTCATCACAGCCTTTGAAAAGGTGATGACGGAAGAAGCCAAAAGGCGGCAGTGCGACGGCGTGGTGTGCGGCCACATCCACAAGGCCGAAATCCGCGACATCGACGGCCTCGTGTACTGCAACGACGGCGACTGGGTGGAAAGCCTGTCGGCGCTGGCGGAAACCTTCGACGGCAAGCTCGAGATCGTCTACTGGACCCAGTGCCTGGACGCGCCTGCGCAGAAGAAACGCGCATCCAAAGTCGCATGAAACCATTAACCACGGGGGACGCGGGGAGCACGGGGAAAAACAAATCAAAATAAAGCGTGCATTTCTGGTGGGAAAGATGAACAGGGTAATTCTTCTGTCGTCTTTTGGTTTCCCCGTGTCCACCGTGCTCCCCGTGGTTAAAAGGTTCTTAAAGTACAGAAAAGGAACAGCATGAAAGTCATGATCGTCACCGATGCCTGGCGTCCACAGGTCAACGGCGTGGTGCGCACGCTCTCCACCACCAGTCGCGAAATGGAGAAGATGGGCCACGAGGTCGATATCCTGTCGCCGCTCGAATTCCGCACCCTGCCCTGCCCGACCTATCCCGACATCCGGCTGTCCATGCTGCCGGGCAGGGGCGTGGAAAAGCGCATTCGCGAATACGCACCCAATGCCCTGCACATTGCCACCGAAGGCCCGCTCGGTCTGGCTGCGCGCCGCTACGCCATCAAGAACGACATCCCCTTCACCACCGCCTACCACACGCGCTTCCCCGAATACGTGGAGGCGCGCTTCGCGGTGCCGCTATCCTGGACCTACCGCTTCCTGCGCTGGTTCCACAAGCCCTCGCGTGCCGTCATGGCGCCCACGCAGAAAGTGAAGTCCGACCTCGAAGCCTGGGGCTTCGACAACGTAGTACTGTGGTCGCGTGGCGTCGATCTGGACGTGTTCCGCATGCAAAAGGCCAACCGGCTCAACACCGAACCGCCGATCTTTCTCTACGTCGGCCGCGTCGCGGTGGAGAAGAACATCGAGGCCTTCCTGGAACTCGACCTGCCCGGCTCAAAGTGGGTGGCGGGGGACGGCCCCGCCCTGGCCGGGCTGCGCGCCAAATATCCCAAGGTGAATTATCTCGGCGTGCTGAACCAGCAGGAACTGGCCGAGGTGTACGCATCGGCGGACGTCTTCGTCTTTCCCAGCAAGACCGACACCTTCGGCCTGGTGCTGCTGGAAGCCATGGCCTGCGGGCTGCCCGTGGCCGCCTACCCCGTCACCGGTCCCATCGACGTGCTGGGCAACTCGAACGCCGGCGTCATGCACGAAGATCTGCGCGAAGCCTGCCTCGCCGCGCTGAACATCGACCGAGCCGCCGCGCGTGCCCACGCCGAGAGGTTTTCCTGGCGCGCAGCGACCGAGCAGTTCATTGGCCATTTGCAGGTTTCCGGCCAGGCGGATACCGTTGCCCAGACGGCCGAATCGCCCGCCTGATCACGCATACTGCAGGCGCACTCCGACGTCGCCCCAGTGGGCCGCCTCTTCCTCCAGCGCGCGCCGGGTCAGCGAGTTCTCATCCAGCCAGGCTTGCGGAAGGCGCAGGCGATAGCCCTTGGATGTCGCTTCGGGCAGCACCTCGGGCAGGTCGGGCTCTGCACGGTTGCGGCACAGGATCACGGCCTGGCGCAGCAGCCATATCAGGGTGCGGTCGATATCGGAAAGCTCGCCGCCTGCCATGAACTGCGGCACCTTGGCCACCGCGCCGCGCTGGGCGCGCACCAGCAGGGCAAGCCGCTCCTGGTCGGTTTTGGAAAACCCGGGCATGTCGGCGTTTTGCAGGATGTAGGCGCCGTGCTTGTGATAGCTGGAATGGGCGATGGAAATGCCGATTTCGTGCAGGCGCGCGGCCCAGGACAGAAAGCGGCGCACCTCCTCCCGTTCGCCCTTGTCGGCCGGCGCCACCCCCTCGAACAGGCGCAGCGCCAGCGCCTCCACCCGTGCGGCCTGCTTCGCGTCGACGTGATAGCGGCGCATGAATTCGGCCACGGTTTCCTCGCGCATGTCGTGTTCGGACATGCGCCCCAGCAGATCGTATAGGATGCCTTCGCGCAATGCGCCGGCAGCGGGGCTCATGCGTTCGATGCCAAGCTCGGCGAACAGTCCCGACAGAATGGCAAGGCCGCCGGCCAGCACGGGGCGGCGATCAGCGCGCAAGCCCGGCAACTCCAGCCTGTCGACATGGCCCGCCTTGAGCAGGGCCTCGCGCAATTGCAGCATGCCCTCCAGGGTGATGCCGCTGCCCCAGCCGCTTGACTCGATGAGGTCGGCGATGGCGCGTATGCTGCCCGAGGAGCCCACGGCCTCGTCCCAGTTATCCGTGCCGAAGTCGGCTTCGATGCCCTGCGTGATCAGGCGCGCTTCCAGTTCGGCCTCCTTCATGGCGGATTTCCCGATCCTGCCGCCGGGAAAGAAGCGCAGCGAGAAATTGACGCAGCCCATCTGCAGGCTCTCGCGGCTTTTCTGCCGGGTTCCGCTGCCGATAATGCATTCGGTGGAGCCGCCGCCGATGTCGATCACCAGACGCCGGCCGGACGAGGGCGGCAGGCTGTGCGTCACGCCAAGATAGATGAGCCGCGCCTCTTCGCGGCCGGCGATGATTTCGATGGGAAACCCCAGCGCGGCTTCGGCCTGTTCCAGAAACTGGCCGGCGTTCTTGGCCACGCGCAGCGCGCTGGTGCCGACGCAGCGCACCGCCTCCTCAGGCAGGTCGCGCAGACGCTCGCTGAAACGCCTGAGGCAGTCGAGCGCGCGCTGCTGCGAGTCGGCATCCAGGCACTTGTTCCTGTCGAGGCCCGCCGCCAGCCGTACCGTCTCCTTGAGGCCGTCGAGCAGATAGAGCTGCTCGCCCTGCACGCGCGCCACTTGCAGCTTGAAACTATTGGAGCCGAGGTCTACGGCAGCCAGTGTTTGATAGCCCATAGTCGAAAAGCAAATCAAAAATCAAAAGGCAAAAAGCAAAAATGAAAACCGAGGGCAGCCAGGATGTTTTGCCTTTTGCCTTTTGCCTTTTGCCTTTTGCCTTTTGCCTTTTGCCTTTTGCCTTTTGCCTTTTGCCTTTTGCCTTTTGCCTTTTGCCTTTTGCCTTTTGCCTTTTGCCTTTTGC